>NZ_CP151587.1:470000-1148321 GCF_038396845.1 Gymnodinialimonas sp. 57CJ19 | reverse complement strand
CGCCGCGCTCGTACAGCGTCACGGTTTCCAGCGAGAAGGCCGAAAACGTCGTGAAACCACCGAGCAACCCGGTCATGACGAAAGGCGACAGATGCGTAAGGCCGCGGTGCTCGGCGACCACCACGAAGACGCCCATCAACAACGAGCCGATGATGTTTACGGTCAGGATCGGCAGCGGAAACGCCCCTTGCCCGAACACACGCAGCATTCCGAGACCGGTAAGGTATCGCAGTACAGCGCCAATGGCACCGCCGAGAGCAATTTGAAGGACAGTAATCATAGGGCGGGGAGTGCGCCTGCGGCGCGGATTTGTCAACGTGTTGCGCCTCCGGACGGCTCCTCCAGGCGAGGCCTGTCCTCGCCGCGGCTAGCGGTTGCGTTTGGCACGCAGCCCTTCGAACCAGTCAACGCGTTTGCGCAGATCCCGCTCGAACCCGCGTTCCTTGGGTTCGTAGAACTTCGGGCGGGACATCGTTTCGGGGAAATAATTTGCGCCCGAGAAGCCATCTTCGGCGTCGTGGTCGTATTCATAACCCTTGCCGTACCCCTGTTCCTTCATCATCGAGGTGGGCGCGTTCAGGATGTTCTTGGGCGGCATCGCAGAGCCCGTGGACTTGGCACTGGCGCGCGCCGTTTTATAGGCCACATAGGCCGCGTTGGATTTGGGCGCGAGGGCCAGATAGACGACCGCTTGGCTCAGCGCCAATTCACCTTCGGGCGAGCCGAGGCGCTCATAGGTTTCCCAAGCGTCCAGACAGACACGGTTGGCCTGCGGATCGGCCAAGGCGATGTCTTCCACAGCCATGCGCGTCAGCCGCCGGGCCAGATAGCGGGGGTCTTCACCGCCCTCCAGCATCCGGGCGAACCAATAGAGCGCGGCGTCAGGGTCCGAGCCGCGCACCGATTTGTGCAAGGCAGAGATCAGGTTGTAATGGGCATCGCCCGACTTGTCGTATTGCGCCGCGCGGCGTTGCAGACGTTGGCCGAGCGCCTTGGTATCGAGCGGTGCCACATCCCAGGAGGCGACCTGTTCCACCAGGTTCAGCATCGCCCGCCCGTCGCCATCGGCCATTTCACGCAGGGCAATGCGGGCATCGGGGAGAAGGGGCAGTTTTCGGTTCAGTTCCGTCTCGGCCCGTTGCAGGAGCGCTTCCAGATCGTCATCGGAGAGGCGTTCCAGCACCATCACTTGAGATCGGCTCATCACAGCGGCGTTCAGCTCGAACGAGGGGTTTTCCGTCGTGGCCCCCACCAGAAGGATCGTGCCGTCCTCCATATGGGGCAAGAAACCGTCTTGCTGCGCCTTGTTGAACCGGTGGATTTCGTCGACGAAAAGCAATGTGCCCTGGCCGTTGGCGTGGCGGATCTTGGCGGTCTCGAATACTTTGCGCAGGTCCGGCATACCGGTGAAGATGGCGCTGATCTGGACGAAGTTCAGGGCGGTTTCATCGGCCAACAGCCGCGCGATGGTGGTTTTGCCAACCCCGGGAGGACCCCAGAAGATCAGCGACGACAAGGCACCGCTGTCCAGCATCACCCGAAGCGAGCCCTCGGGGCCCAGAAGGTGTTGCTGCCCGATCACCTCAGACAGAGACGCGGGACGAAGCCGGTCCGCAAGCGGGCGCGGGCCTTTGGGGGTGTCGGCAGCCTTTGCGCCTGTGTCGAAGAGATCAGCCATGGGGGGAACGTATGCCTCATCGGGCTTGAGAACAACGCTTGCGGCGCGCGATATCTTGCGGGGGATTTCATCCCCCGGCCCCCCTGAGAGTTGTATGGCCAAGATGAAGGGGCGACAGAGCGGGCGCCGCCCCTTCGAGGAGGGTCAGTGCATTTTGGAGGCCATGGTGACGAAGTAGCAGCGATGCGCGACGCCCCCGATTTTCATGACTGGGCCGCCCGGCTCCATGTCGATGCCGAGGCGGCGGCCGAGGCGCGGGATGCCGATGGGGAGGAGGCCGAGCAGCGTTGTGGCGCCCAGTTCGCGGGCCGAGCGGACCATATGGCCCATGAGGGACAATTGCACGTCGCGGCGGATGTCCGTTTCGACACCTTCGGCCACAAACAGGCGGTTGGCGTCCCAGATGTGGGGCGCGATTGGGGCATCTTCGTCCAGAAGATTGGCGGGGATCGCATCGAGCAGGCCGCGTTGCGCGTCCCGGACCATATAGCTGTAGATACCGCAAGACGCCGTGGTGGGCGTCAGGCGAACACCGGCGAGCACTCGGCTGCCATCGTGGACACAGACCCATCGGCTTTGGGCGGTGTCGTATTGGTCGAATTCCATGTTCCCTTCAGAGGGGATTTCCCAGCCCATTTCCTCGATAAAGGTGCGGTGGCGCGCCTTGAGCATATTGCTAAAGAGGGGGCCGTGGGTGTGGAAGTTCTCGAACGAGAGGGTCGTCATTTGCATAGCAGTCTCCTGTGAGGTGAGTCAGTTCAACGTGATCACATCGCCAAGAAGGCCTTCATGCGGGCGCTGCGGCCCTTCCTCTCAAATCAATCCGTACTCCTTGGCCCGTTGGACAGCTTCTGCTGTCGTTCGAGCCATCAGTTTTTGACGAGCAGACGTCAGACGCGCTTTGAAAGCGCTTTCGGATATACCGAGCTTCGCGGCAGCAGCAGCATGGCGGTCCCCCTCCGCGATGCATTTCAGGGCGTCGGCTTGCGCTTTGCTTAGTCGAGCAGGCGGTTCCGACAGATCGTGCATGCGATGCACGATCCGGTAGATCAGCTCCATCTCGTCGTCGCCAAACTCGCGGTCTGCGCGGCTGGCCCCTGCGATGGTGCGTGAAGACATCGGTCCGATAGAGGCGATCATCCCGTATTTGAGGCCGTACTCAGCCGATTCTTGCAAAATCCCGAAGGGATCAGGCAGGCCGATCTGGCTCCAACGACGGGTTCCCGTATGGCTTAACCCCCAGGCTAGCGTCGGGTCCCTCAGACCGTAGAGTTTAGATGTGTAAACCTCCTGCCAGATATCGGGGTAGGTGTTCACCATGATCAATGGCGACACGTAGCGTATGTGCAAGCCCACGGCAAAACCGGCAGGTGCCGCTAGCGACAACTCGTGCAGCAGCAAGTCGAGTACCGGCGCTTTAGTCATGGACCTCACCAATTAGACATGTCCATTTAGATAGGTTGCTAGGTAGGTGGTCAAGGTTGATTATCAACCGCTTAGCAAACAGGTGAGACATATGGACAAGAGGATCGCACCGGATCTTTTTGCGCGTCTCATGGAGCTGCCTCCCGAGATGCGAACAGATTTACTGGAATTTCTGGGAGAAACGCCGTTGGCCCCGGCGGAAGTGTTGCGCCTGGCCGATGCGGCTGCCCACAAGGCAACGCAAGCAGATCCCTGACTGCCAACAAAAAAAGGCCCCTCGCACGCGCGAAGGGCCCAAATTTTGATGTCGCAAGAGCGGCGCGTTATTCCGCGTCGGCCTCTGCTTCAACACGGGCACGGTCCGCGGCGCCTTTGGCATCCACGTCACGGTCCACGAATTCGATGATCGCCATGGGCGCCATGTCACCGAAGCGGAAGCCCGCTTTCATGATGCGTACGTAGCCACCCTGACGCTCGGCGTAGCGAGGCCCGAGAACTTCGAACAGCTTGGCGACGTCCTTGTCCTGCTTCAATTGCGATGCGGCCTGACGGCGCGCGTGCAGGTCGCCGCGTTTGGCAAGCGTGATCATCTTTTCGATGATGGGACGCAGTTCTTTTGCCTTGGGCAGCGTGGTTTTGATTTGTTCGTGCTCGATGAGCGAGCCGCACATGTTCGAGAACATCGCTTTGCGGTGTTCGTGGGTCCGGTTCAGGCGGCGGTATCCGCGGGCGTGACGCATGGTCTATCTCCAATAATGTGCCCTCTACGGGCGATTTTACTTTGTCTGGAACCCCATGCGTTGCGGGGCTCTCTCCTTGGGCCGGCGGGCTTGGCCGCTAGCCAGATCGTGAGGCCCCCGGGCCTTGGCCCGGGGAGTTATCTTCAGAAGTTGTCTTCGTACTTCTTGGCCAGCTCTTCAATGTTGTCGGGCGGCCAGTCAACGATATCCATGCCCAGGTGCAGACCCATGCCGGACAGCACTTCCTTGATCTCGTTCAAGGATTTGCGGCCGAAGTTCGGGGTGCGCAGCATCTCGGCTTCGGTCTTCTGGATGAGATCGCCAATATACACTATATTGTCGTTCTTCAGGCAGTTGGCCGAACGCACAGACAGTTCCAGTTCATCAACCTTCTTCAGCAGAAGCGGGTTGAATTCCAGATCGTCTTCGTCGTCCTGACGGGTCGCGGACTCGGGCTCATCGAAGTTCACGAAGATCGACAGCTGGTCCTGGATGATCCGCGCAGCGTAGGCCACGGCATCGTCAGGACTCAGGGAGCCGTCGGTTTCCAGCTTCAACGTCAGCTTGTCATAGTCGAGAACCTGACCTTCACGGGTCGGTTGCACGTCGTAGGACACTTTCTTGACCGGCGAGTAGATCGCATCAATCGGTATCAGGCCGATGGGCGCGTCTTCGGGGCGGTTCTTGTCAGCAGCCACGTAGCCTTTGCCGGTGTTAACCGTCAGCTCGATGTAGAGATCGGCACCGTCGTCGAGGTGGCAGATCACGTGGTCCTTGTTCAGAACCTCGATACCTGCGGACTCAGAGATGTCGCCTGCCGTCACGACCCGAGGGCCCTTGGCAGAGATCGACACACGCTTGGGGCCTTCTGCGTCCATACGGATCGCAACACCCTTAAGGTTCAGCACAATGTCGGTAACATCTTCACGAACGCCAGCGACGCTGGAAAACTCGTGCAGGACGCCGTCGATTTGAACGCTGGTGATCGCCGCGCCTTGCAGCGACGACATCAGAACACGCCGCAGCGCGTTGCCAAGCGTCAGGCCGAAGCCACGCTCCAGCGGTTCTGCAACCACGGTTGCCTTGCGCGCAGGATCATTGCCCGGCTGAACAACCAGCTGAGTGGGCTTGATAAGCTCTTGCCAATTTTTATGGATCATACGTCCCTCCATTCTTGTGTCGGGGGGATCCGTCCCGGACACGCTCGAGGATCAAAATGACGTCACCCCACGCCACCGAAGTGACGCGGGGGGATGTAGAGAAAATTGCTTAGACGCGGCGACGCTTCGGAGGGCGGCAGCCGTTGTGGGCCATAGGCGTCACGTCGCGGATGGACGAGATCTGGAAACCCAGAGCAGCCAGAGCACGCAGCGCGCTTTCACGGCCAGAGCCAGGGCCCTGCACTTCAACGTCCAGCGTACGAACGCCGTGGTCTTGTGCTTTCTTGCCTGCGTCTTCTGCGGCCATCTGGGCAGCAAAAGGCGTAGATTTACGGGAACCTTTGAAACCCATGGTGCCGGCGGACGACCAGGAAATGGCGTTGCCCTGAACATCAGAGATCAAGATTTTGGTATTGTTGAACGAAGAGTTCACATGAGCAACGCCTGCGGCGATGTTCTTGGAGACCTTCTTCTTTGCGGGGCGACGATCGCGAGCCATGCTATCAGCCCTCCCTTATTTCTTCTTGCCGGCAATGGCCTTTGCAGGGCCTTTGCGCGTGCGAGCGTTGGTGTGGGTACGCTGACCGCGAACGGGCAGGTTACGACGGTGACGCAGGCCACGGTAGCAACCGAGGTCCATCAGACGCTTGATGTTCATCTGGGTCTCACGACGCAGGTCACCTTCAACGGCATAGTTGGCGTCGATGTGCTCGCGGATGGCAAGAACTTCGGCGTCGGTCAGCTCGTTCACGCGGCGCGTGGGGTCGATACCGACTGCTTCGCAGATCGCGGCAGCAGAAGTGTGGCCAATTCCGGTGACATAGGTCAGCGCGATCGGTACGCGCTTGGCGGTGGGGATGTTAACCCCGGCAATACGTGCCATGTGTGGCATATCCTTTTCGTTGCGAGCCCGTCGTACCAGGCCCTTTTTTCACAACGTAAGCCCGGGCAATCTGCGCCGGGCTTGCGAGGTAATCATAAAGAATCAAATGCGCATCTGATTCCCACTAAGGTGCGGGATGTAGGCCCCATTCCGGCAAAGGTCAATAGGGCTGCTGGGTCCAGCGTTTCAAGCGTCCAGAACGTCTGCGATGCTCTTGGAAACTTCCGCGATCTCACCCAGACCCGGGACCCAGTGCAACTGGCCTTTGGCGTGGTAATATCCGATCAGCGGTGACGTCTTCTTGTAGTATTCCATCAGGCGGATCTTGAGGCTTTCCTCATTGTCGTCGGCACGCACCGGTTGGCCTGCGGCCTCTGCCTCTTTGGCGCGGTTGACGATCCGGCCCACAAGTGCCTCGTCGTTGACTTCCATGGCGATGACATAGTCCAGCGTCTGGCCAACTTCTGCCAGCAGGTCTGCCAATGCGTCTGCTTGGGCCAAGGTGCGGGGGAAGCCGTCAAAGATGAAGCCAGAGCCGCCCTTTTCCAACTGCTCACGGATCAGACCGATAACGATCTCATCTGTCACAAGCTCTCCGCGGTCCATCACGCCGGCAACAAGATTGCCCATCTCGGTGCCACTGGTGCGGGCGGCCCGCAGCATATCACCGGTGGACAGCTGAACCATGCCGCGTTGTTCGACGAGAATTCCGGCTTGAGTTCCCTTGCCCGCCCCTGGCGGTCCTAGCAGAATAATGTTCATCGGCGCGCAGGTCCTTTACGTGGTTTCTTCGCCCCACCCTTCCGACCGCGCAGCTGGGATTTCTCCAGCAGGCCTTCGTATTGATGAGCCAGCAAATGTGACTGGATTTGTTGTACGGTGTCCATCCCCACCGACACGATGATCAGGATCGAAGTGCCGCCAAAGTAGGCCGTGATCGAAAGGTTGGTCCGTACAATTTCCGGCAACATACATACCAGCGCCAGATAACCTGCACCCAGAACAAGAATGCGGCGCACGACATACTCAAGGTATTCGGCCGTCCGTGCACCGGGACGGATGCCCGGAATAAAGCCGTTCTGGTTCTTCAGGTTGTCCGCCACGTCATCCACTTTGAAGGACACGTTGAGCGTGTAGAAATAGGTGAAGAAGATGATCATCGCCGCAAAGAACAACAGATATAGCGGCTGGCCCGACCCGAAGTTCGCCAAGATCCAGCTAAGGACAGGACCGTTGCCTTCGGTGCCGCCAAAGGTGGTCAGCGTGGTCGGCAACAACAGCAGGGAAGAGGCGAAGATCGCGGGGATAACGCCCGCAGGGTTCACTTTGATCGGCAAGTGGCTAGAGCCGCCATCGTAGACCTTCATACCGACTTGGCGGCGCGGGTACTGGATGTGGATCTTGCGCAAAGATCGCTCCATGAAGACCACGAAGATCAGCGTGGCAATCAACATCGCAATCACACCGATTGTCGTCGCCGCAGAAAGCGAGCTGCGGCCGGCCTCAAAGAACTGCGCCAAGGCGGCGGGGATTTCGGCGACGATGCCGACGAAGATAATCAACGAGATACCGTTGCCGATGCCCCGGTTGGTGATCTGTTCACCCAACCACATCAGGAACATGGTGCCGCCGACGAGCGTAATCACGCAGCCTGCGCGGAAGAACCAGCCCGGATCTGTAGCAAGGCCACCCGACTCCATGCTGACCGCAAGTCCGTAAGCCTGCGCTGTTGCCAGCACGACAGTACCGTAGCGGGTGTATTGGTTCAGCTTTTTGCGGCCGCTTTCCCCCTCTTTCTTCAGCGCTTCCATCGCCGGCACCATGGCCGACATGAGCTGCACGATGATCGAGGCCGAGATGTAAGGCATGATGCCAAGCGCGAAGATCCCCATCCGCGACAGGGCGCCGCCGGTGAACATGTTCAGAACGCCGCCCAAACCGGCAGCTGCGCTATCGAAGAACGCACGAAGCTGTTCAGGGTCGATACCGGGCACCGGGATATAGGTACCGATACGATAGATAATCAGAAGGCCCAGAGTGAACCAGATGCGCTGACGCAGTTCGGTCGCTTTGCCGAACGCGCTCCAGCTCATGTTGGCGGCCATTTGCTCCGCTGCTGATGACATGCTGTTCCACCCAATATGCGCAAAGCCGCCGGACCCTGTGAAGGGACCCGAGCGGCGCGAGAAAACCTTAAGAGAAGATGTAGGCGGAGAGTTCCCCGCCCACAACCGTTACACGGGCCAAAAAACCCGTGATGGGTTACTCAGCCGCAGCAGGGGCCGCAACAGTCAGCGCGCCACCGGCGGCCGCAACAGCGTCAATCGCCGCTTTGGAGGCACCCGTGACGGTGATGTTGAGCTTGCCAGAGACTTCGCCGTTGGCCAGAACCCGAACGCCGTCCAGCTTGCGACGGACCAGACCGGACGCAACCAGCGCGTCTTCGGTGATGTCCGCTTTGCCGTCCAGCTTGCCCGCGTCGATGAACTTCTGGATCAGGCCCAGGTTCACAACCGCGAATTTCTTCCGGTTGGGTTTGTTGAAACCACGCTTGGGAAGACGTTGGTAGAGGGGCATTTGGCCACCCTCATACGCGTTGATCGCCACGCCCGAACGGGACTTTTGACCTTTGATACCACGGCCACCCATCTTACCGGTGCCGGAGCCAGGACCGCGGCCAACGCGCTTGCGTTTCTTGGTGGCGCCTGGGTTATCACTAAGTTCGTGCAGTCTCATGTCGCTTCTCCTCTGCCGGATGCGGCCCCCAGCGACGGGAGCGGCCGACCACGGCGTTTCAAATACAATAGCGGCCCCTGAATGAGGCCACCGGGGGCGTATATGCCTGTGTCCCTTCTGGCGCAACATCTTTTGCGTGGGGACGGTAGGCGGACGGGTACGGGAAGCCGGGAGAACACGTCAACCGGTCCGAGACGGCTGCTCCTTCTGCCTTGAAACCGGCTTGAATTCTTCGGCGGCACACAGGGCCTCGAAGGTAGAATACGGTAGCCCCATCTTCTCCAATGCTGCCGCTTCGGTGTCGTAGGTGAAAACCTCGATCCCTCCGGCAAGCTCTGCAAGGGTCTCATACATCCGCGCCAAACCAAACAAGGTTCCGGGCGGCGCGCAAACAACCGTTTTCGTTGTTAGCTTGATCCCAGGGACCTGATCGTTCACCTCCCGCACAAGGGAGCTCATCAGCTTGAAGTTCAAATCCGTCTCGGTGACCCCGGAAAGATCAATCAACTCGGGCCGTCCGGGCCTGTAGTTGCAGTCATTCAAGTAGTCGTCCATTCCCGCAAGAATGTCATCAAAGGTGACGCTTCCCGTACTAATCGAGAGAAGGAAGTCACGCTTCAAACAGATCCTGACGTCGAGTGGCATCCCGTTCTAAGCCTTTTCGCGGATGATGATGTAGGGTCAGCGACCCGATAGGTATACTCGTATACATCAATATTGGTGTTTTCCCAAACCAAAACCCCGGCCAGTGGCCGGGGTTCCAGAAAAGCTCAGTAATTCAATCCGGTATCGAAGAAGAACTTAGCCGCGCTCTTCGATGATTTCCACCAGATGCGGGATCTTGTTGACCATGCCGCGAACGGAAGGCGTATCTTCCAATTCACGGGTCTTGTGCATTTTGTTCAGGCCCAGACCGATCAGCGTCTTGCGCTGAACTTCGGGGCGACGGATCGGGGAACCGATCTGCTTAACGACGATAGTTGCCATGGTTTAGGCCTCCTCGGAGACGGGCGCTTGTTCGCCGTCGATCTGGGGGTGATCGTCACGCTTGGGCAGGATGTCTGCAACCTTCTTGCCACGACGCGACGCCACCTGACGGGGGCTCGACTCGTTGCGAAGACCGTCCAGCGTGGCGCGGATCATGTTGTAGGGGTTCTGGGAACCAGTGGACTTGGAAACCACGTCCTTGACGCCGAGCATCTCGAACACGGCACGCATTGGACCGCCGGCGATGATGCCCGTACCTTCAGGTGCGGTGCGCATCGTCACCCGGCCTGCGCCGTGCCGGCCCAGAACGTCGTGGTGCAACGTGCGGCCCTCTTTCAGAGGCACACGGATCAGCTGACGCTTGGCCTGCTCGGTTGCCTTGCGGATCGCCTCAGGTACTTCTTTCGCTTTACCTTTGCCGAAGCCGACACGGCCACGCTGGTCACCAACAACCACGAGGGCTGCGAAACCAAAGCGCTTACCGCCTTTTACTGTTTTGGATACGCGGTTGATCGCAACCAAGCGGTCCGCGAATTCTGGCGTTTCTTCTTCGCGGTTGCGGCCACGGCCACGTCCCCGGTTCTCACGTTCTGCCATCTGGCAATTCCTTTTGTTCACAGACGCTTGTCAGCGCCAAATCAGTGCAATCCAAGTGGGCGCGTCAGCCCCCGGATCATCGGCAAACCGGGCCAAGGCCCGGTCTACGCAGTATCGCACCCCGACAAGTGCCGGGTTTGGTAGACCGGGCCTTGGCCCGGGCCACCGGTCGCTTAGAACTTCAAGCCGCCCTCACGCGCTGCGTCGGCCAAAGCCTTCACACGCCCGTGGAACAGGAAGCCGCCACGGTCGAAGTAACATTCTTCGACGCCGGCCTTCTTCGCCCGCTCGGCAATCGCTTCGCCCACCTTTGCAGAGGCCTCCACGTTGTTCTTGCCGATGATACCCAGCGACGGCTCCAGCGAGGAGGCCGAAGCCAAAGTCACGCCATTGAGGTCGTCGATCAGTTGGACGGAGATGTTCTTGTTCGAACGATGCACCGACAGACGCGGGCGTCCGTTGGCCATTTTCCGCATTTTGTTCCGGTTGCGCAGGCGGCGCTTCTGGAACAGCTCTCGTTTGCTTAGTGCCATTGTGCCAGCCCTTACTTCTTCTTGCCTTCCTTACGGAAGATATATTCGCCTTTGTAGCGGATGCCTTTGCCCTTATAGGGCTCTGGCGCGCGCCATTCGCGAATGTTTGCTGCGACCTGACCAACAAGCTGCTGGTCGTTACCCTCGATCACGACTTCGGTGTTCTTGGGGCAGTTCACGGTGACGCCCTCTGGAACGGTGAAGTCAACGTCATGGGAATACCCGAGCGACAGCTTCAGGGTGTTGCCCTGCATCTGCGCGCGATAACCCACACCCTGGATCTCAAGCTCTTTCTTGAAACCGTCGGTGACGCCGGTGACGAGGTTTTGCACCATCGTGCGGGACATGCCCCACTGCTGACGCGCACGCTTGGACTTGCCGCGTGGCTCAACAGAGATGGCGTTATCCGCGACACTCAAAGTGACGTCGTCGGTTGCCTTGAAGCTGCGGGTGCCCTTGGGGCCCTTAACTTCGATGGTCTGACCTGACACGGAAGCTTCTACACCTCCGGGCAGCTCGACCGGTTTTTTACCAATACGAGACATTGCCAGATCTCCTTAGAAGATTGTGCAAAGCACTTCGCCGCCAACATTTTGGCTGCGAGCGTTTGCATCGGACATGACGCCCTTCGAGGTGGATACGATCGACACACCCAGACCCTGACGGACCTGAGGAATGTCATTCACGGACATGTAAACACGACGACCAGGCTTGGAGACGCGCTTGAGTTCACGAATGACAGGGGTGCCTTCGTAGTACTTCAAGCTGATCTCGAATGCCGGGTGACCGTCTTTGCCAGTCGTGGATTCGTAGCCGCGAATGTAGCCTTCGTCCGCCAGCACATCCAGAACGCGCGCACGCGCCTTGGAGGCAGGGGTCTCGACCGTGGACTTACCGCGCATCTGGGAGTTCCGGATGCGGGTCAGCATATCACTGATAGGATCATTCATAATCTATCGCTCCCTTACCAGCTCGACTTGACCATGCCGGGGATTTGGCCGTTGGAGGCCAGATCACGCAGCTTGATCCGCGACATTTTCAGCTTGCGGTAGTACGCCTTTGGGCGACCGGTCAGCTGGCAACGGTTGTGAAGACGGGTGGCCGAGCTATCGCGGGGCAGTTTCGCCAGTTTCAGGCGTGCCTTGAAGCGCTCTTCCATCGACTTCGATTCATCGGTTGCGATCTCTTTGAGCGCAGCACGTTTGTCGGCGTATTTTGCCACCAAACGCTGACGCTTAAGCTCGCGTTGGACCATGGATACTTTTGCCATGTGTTCGTTCCTTTCGCGTCAGGCGTTGAAGGGCATGTTGAAGTGCTTCAGAAGCGACTTCGCCTCGGCGTCGGTAGTCGCCGTTGTGACAATGATGATATCCATGCCCCAGTTCACATCGACTTTGTCGAAGTTGATCTCGGGGAATACGATATGCTCTTTCATGCCCATGGCGAAGTTGCCGCGGCCATCGAACGAAGGCTTCACGCCGCGGAAGTCCCGGATACGGGGCATCGCGATGGTCGTCAGACGATCGAGGAAGTCATACATGCGGTCACCGCGCAGGGTCACTTTCGCGCCTACGGGATGCTCTTCACGCAGACGGAAGCCAGCGATGGACTTCTTGGCCTTCGTGACAACGGCGTGCTGACCGGCGATCGCTGTCAGGTCTTCCTGAGCAGATTTCGCTTTCTTGGTGTCACGCACAGACTCGGCACCGGATCCGATGTTGAGAACGATTTTCTCAAGACCAGGGATCTGCATGTCGTTCTTGTAGCCGAACTCTTCCTTCATCGCCGCTTTGATCGTGTCGGCGTAGGCAGCTTTCAGGCGCGGGGTGTAGTTTGCTGTGTCCAACATTAGATCACGTCCCCCGTGGTCTTGGCGACGCGAACCTTCTTGCCGTCTTCAATCTTGAAGCCAACGCGGGTTGCTTTGCCGTTTGCATCGAGAAGGGCCAGGTTGCTCAGCTGGATGGGCATCGCTTGCGGGACGCGACCACCTTGGCTGGACTGGCTCTGCTTGGTGTGGCGGATGGCGATGTTCACGCCTTCCACGATGGCTTTGCCGGCAGATGGGTTAACAGAGGTGATTTCACCCTCTTTGCCCTTGTCCTTGCCAGCCAGCACGACGACCTTGTCGCCTTTTTTCAACTTAGCAGCCATCTTACAGCACCTCCGGCGCAAGCGAGATGATCTTCATGAAGTTCTTGGCGCGCAGCTCACGAACAACTGGCCCGAAGATACGGGTGCCCATAGGCTCGTTGTTGTTGTTGAGGATCACGGCGGCGTTGCTGTCAAAGCTGATAGCTGTGCCGTCGTCGCGACGAACTTGTTTGGCGGTGCGAACGACGACGGCCTTGCGGACATCACCCTTCTTTACACGACCGCGCGGGATGGCTTCCTTTACCGAGACGACAATGATGTCACCTACGGATGCGTACTTACGCTTGGAACCACCCAGAACCTTGATGCACTGAACACGGCGTGCGCCGCTGTTGTCAGCAACATCCAGATTAGTCTGCATCTGGATCATTTGGTTTCTCCCGACGTCCCGGACCGGCTGAGTTGCACGTTGGCCCGGGGGTTTCGATTAGTCTTGGATGTGGCCGCTTCCCTTAGGAAACGATCACCTCCCAGCGCTTGGATTTGGAGACTGGGGCGCATTCTTGAATGCGGACCTGGTCGCCGGTCTTGAAGGTATTCAGAGGATCGTGGGCCCGGTATTTCTTGGACTTACGGATCGTCTTTTCCATCAGAGGGTGCTTGAAGCGACGCTCGACAGAAACGGTTACGGTTTGCTCGTTGGCGTCGCTGGTCACGGTGCCGGACAGGATGCGTTTGGGCATGGATCAGGCCTCCGTTGCGGCAGCGGCCGCTTTTTCGTTCAGGATCGTCTTAACACGTGCCGCGTCACGGCGTACCTGACGCATACGAGCAGTGTTTTCGATTTGGCCGGTGGCCTGTTGGAAACGCAGGTTAAACGCTTCCTTCTTCAGAGACGTCAGCTCATCACGAAGCTGATCTGGCGTCTTGTCACGCAGTTCTTGGGCGCTCATGCGCATATCCTTTCAACATCACCAGACGGCCCCGAGCAACAATTGCAGGGTCACCGTGATTCTGATGGAGTTCGGTGAATGAAGTGGCTCTATAGGGGGGTTCATGCCACGACGCAACACCTGTTGAGGCCAACGCACATTTTCGGCAATCCGGTCGCCGCATCAGATCGTTTTGGCACGTCAACAACGCGAAATGCCGGGCGTCAGCGACCTTCGTCAGGGCATCGCCCCGACCGGCGCTCACTCCCACTTATAGTTGAAACTGACGCTCACCCGGTCGTCTTCGTCCATATTCATCGGCACCTCATGGCGCAGCCAGCTTTCCCACAGCAACACGTCGCCGGTTTCCGGCTTGGGGTAGATGAAGCCGCGCATCTCTTCTCGCGCCTCCTTGCGGCGGGCGGGGGCGGCCATCATCATCGCGTGGCGGGGGTCTTCGAACTTGATCGACGCCGCCCCTTTGGGCACCTGCACATAGGTCGTGCCGGACACGACGGAATGGGGGTGGATATGGCCCGAGTGGCTGCCGCCTTCGGGCAGGATGTTGATCCAGATGTCTTCCAGCACCAGCTTGCGGTCTTCCAGATCAAAGGCTGCATCTTCCGCAAAAGCCGCCACGTGGGCATCCAGCGCTTTGACCACCTCGGCGAAGATCGGGAACCGCCAAGGCAGGTCGCTCAGCGACGCATAGGACGTGTAGCCGGGAAAGCCGTTTGCCTCGCACCAGTCATGGCCCGCGTCGTCGTCTTCCGCGACCGAGAAGCAGCTGGCGGACAGCTCATCTGCATCAATGGAGGGGCCAAGCTCGGACAGTTTGGCGTGGTAGAGGCGGGTCACGAAGAGAGATTTTATCTGGGCCATGGCGCCTTGTAGGGCGCGGCTTGCCGCGCCGCAACGGTTTGGAAACCTATTGCCCTTATGAAGGCGGAGACGTTCCAATCATGAGGCCGGGCCAGAATGGCGCTTCACTCTCTACGGGCGCTTGCCCTTTTGTTGATCCTTTTCGGGCCGCTATTGACCGCGACAGGGCGGGCCGATGTGGCGCCGCTTGTTACGATGCGGGCCGCACCGTTGGGCGGGGGCACGGCGATTGGCCTGCTCGGCAACGCGGCGCCGCTGCTTGGAACCCAAAGCGTCGCGTTGATTGCGCCCTCGGAAGGCGGCGGCGCCTCTTCCCCCTCGGGGTCACTTTTTGCGGGGAACGGCACGGGCTACTTCGCCCCCCTGCCCCCCCGTGTCCGGGAAAACGCCCGTGCGGGGGCCTCCTTGCGAGTTCTGCCAGGGCGCACCCCGGCCGCCCGCTTGTTGAGCCTGATCGCCACGGTGGAGGCGGGGCAAGCAGGCTATGACGCGGTGCAACACGGGGCCCGGGTCCGCCCCTCTGCCCTGCCGACGCAGATGACGCTGGCAGACATCTACGCCTGGATAGCGGCAACCCCCGGACAACCCCACGCCATCGGGCGTTATCAGTTCATCCCCCCGACCCTGCGTCGGGTCGCGCAAATAAGGGGGTACGGGCCGGAAACCCTTTTCACCCCCGCAGTGCAGGACAACCTTGCCCTTGTCCTGCTGGAGGACGCGGGACTGCGCGCGTTTGAAGGCGGCACCATGGACCGCGTCCAGTTCATGGAAAACCTCGCCCGGATCTGGGCCGGGCTCCCCCTGCCCAATGGGCGCTCGTTCTATGAAGGCTACGCGGGCAACAGCGCTGCAATGACATGGGCTGAATTTGAAGGGGGCGTTACCCGCATTTGGCCACGGGGGTGATCCTCACCCGCCGCAGAGGTCTTTTGCCCGGCATTAGGCCCACACGCCGCGGCCCGGCGCGTCCTCAATCCTGGGCAACGCGCCAAAGCACCGTGCTCAGCACCGCGACGATCGCGCAGGCCAACCCGCCCAACGCGCGCTCGTATAGCCCGTCTATCCCTGTCGGAAGAAAGAAGAACACCGGCGCCGCGACAATCCACAGCGCTCCCAGAACCCTCAGGGCGGTTCCGAGAAACGGGCGCACGACCTGAGCGTAGGGGGCCGCCAGAAACGGAGCAGCCGCCATCAACGCACCCAGCACGTAGACAAGGTAAACGTGGATCACCACGCCGTCGCTGTCGTTATCTCCGTATTCGTTGCGCGCGCCGATCACCACGATCAGCGCCGCGATCCCCGCCATCGACAGGGCCGCCATCGGAAGCGGCCAACCGTCTCCTCGGACGTGCGCAAGCCCCAGGGCCACCGCGAAAAAACTCGCCGCAAAGCCATAGAGCGCGACATCCATGATGATCTCGTTCTCCCCCGCCGCTAGATCGCTGATCGTGTCGGCGATCCAATCATGTTCCGGCACCATCATCTGTGCCACCACCAGCCCAACAATCACCGCCACACAGCCGAGCCAACCGACAAGCGCCATGCTTCGCAGGAACCATCGGTCAACGGGGCAGAACGCGGGGATTTTTTGATGCGGCATCGCGGGTCTCCGGGGCAAGGACACCGAGGGAACGCCCCGTCCACCGGTTCCGTTCCGACGCCATTCGCGAAACCCGACAGGCGCCGCAAAGCGCCCTCCCCGCTCGCGCCATAAGAAAAGCCCCCGCCAATTTCCTGGCAGGGGCTTCTCAATTCAGTCAGACCGTGTGGTCTTACCAGTCTTCACGCACGACCGTGCGGGTCTTGACCGGAAGCTTCATCGCGGCAAGGCGCAGGGCCTCACGGGCGATCGGCTCGGACACACCGTCGATCTCGAACATGATGCGGCCAGGCTTCACTTTGCAGGCCCAGAAGTCGACCGAACCTTTACCTTTACCCATCCGAACTTCGACGGGCTTGGAGGTAACCGGAGTGTCCGGGAAGATACGGATCCAGACGCGACCCTGACGCTTCATGTGACGCGTCATGGCCCGACGGGCGGCTTCGATCTGGCGTGCGGTAACACGCTCAGGCTGCAGAGCTTTCAAGCCGTAGGTGCCGAACGTGATGTCCGAACCGCCCTTGGCTTCGCCGCGAATACGGCCCTTCTGCATTTTGCGGAACTTAGTCCGTTTTGGTTGCAACATTTGTCAGACCCTCTCAGCGATCACGGCGTGGGCGCGATGCCCCACCGCTTTCCTGAAGCTCCTGCTGGCGACGGTCATGGGCCGACGGATCGTGCTCCATGATTTCACCTTTGAAGATCCAGGTCTTGATACCGATGATGCCATAGGCGGTGGATGCCTCGGCATGTGCGTAGTCGATGTCGGCACGAAGCGTATGCAAAGGCACGCGGCCCTCACGATACCATTCGGTCCGCGCGATCTCGGCGCCGCCAAGACGACCCGCGACGTTCACCCGGATACCGAGCGAACCCATGCGCATGGCGTTTTGAACGGCACGCTTCATGGCACGACGGAAAGACACACGACGCTCCAGCTGCTGAGCAATGCTCTCTGCAACCAGACGGGCGTCCAGCTCGGGCTTGCGAACTTCAACAATGTTGAGGTGCAATTCGCTGTCCGTGATCTCGGCCAGTTTCTTGCGCAGGCCTTCGATGTCTGCACCTTTCTTGCCGATGATCACACCCGGACGCGCCGAATGAATGGTCACGCGGCACTTCTTGTGAGGACGCTCGATGATGATCTTGGAGATACCAGCATCGCCAGCAGGGCGTTTGTCGCGCTTTGCGACATAGTCCCACCAACCATTCTTGATATAGTCGCGGATCTTGATGTCTTCCAGCAGCAGGTCACCATAGTCCTTGGTGTCTGCGTACCAGCGGCTGTCCCAGGTCCGGTTAACCTGGAGACGCATACCGATGGGGTTTACTTTATGTCCCATTACGAAGTCTCCTCGACCTGGCGAACCGTGATCGTCAATTCAGCGAACGGCTTGAGAATTTTACCAAACCGGCCACGGGCACGTGGACGTCCGCGCTTCATGGTCAGGTTCTTGCCAACCCAGGCTTCGGCAACGATAAGGTCGTCGACGTCCAGGCCGTGGTTGTTCTCTGCGTTTGCAATGGCCGACTGAAGGCATTTCTTCACGTCGATTGCGATGCGTTTCTTGGAGAAGGTCAGGTCCGTAAGGGCCTTTTCGACCTTCTGGCCACGAATGAGGCCAGCAACGAGGTTCAGCTTCTGCGGGCTGGTCTTCAGCATACGCAGTTTGGCCATGGCCTCGTTGTCCGCGACGCGGCGGGGGTTCTTTTCCTTGCTCATTTGCGCTTCGCCTTCTTGTCGGCGGCGTGACCGTAATAGGTCCGCGTTGGCGAGTATTCCCCGAACTTCTGACCGATCATGTCTTCGGTAACGTTCACCGGCACGTGCTTGCGGCCGTTGTACACACCGAACGTCAGACCGACGAACTGAGGGAGGATGGTGGAGCGGCGCGACCAGATCTTGATGACCTCGTTACGACCGGATTCCTTGGATGCTTCGGCCTTCTTGAGGACATAGCTGTCGACAAAAGGACCTTTCCATACGGAGCGGCTCATATCTTAGCGCCCTTTCTTCTTGGCGTGCCTGCTGCGGATAATCAGCTTCTGGCTTGCCTTGTTCTTGTCGCGGGTGCGACGGCCCTTGGTGTCCTTACCCCATGGCGTAACAGGTGTACGACCACCGGAGGTCCGGCCTTCACCACCACCGTGGGGGTGATCGATCGGGTTCATGGCAACACCACGTACCGATGGACGCTTGCCCATGTGGCGGACACGGCCCGCTTTACCAAGGTTCTGGTTCGAGTTGTCGGGGTTCGATACCGCACCAACCGTTGCCATGCATTCCTGACGGACGAGGCGAAGCTCACCCGAGGACAGGCGGATCTGTGCGTAACCACCGTCACGACCAACAAACTGCGCGTAAGTGCCAGCAGCACGGGCGATCTGGCCGCCTTTGCCGGGCTTCAGCTCGATGTTGTGGACGATCGTACCGATCGGCAGGCCGCTGAACGGCATCGCGTTGCCCGGCTTGATGTCGGCTTTTGCGGAGGCGACGATCTTGTCGCCAACGCCCAGACGCTGAGGTGCCAGAACATAGTTCAGTTCACCATCTTCATAGCGCACGAGGGCGATGAATGCTGTCCGGTTCGGGTCATATTCGATCCGCTCGACTGTCGCCGGCATATCGAATTTCTTCCGCTTGAAGTCTACGATGCGATAGAGGCGCTTTGCACCACCACCAATTCTGCGCGCCGTGATCCGTCCGGTGTTGTTCCGTCCGCCCTTCTTCGTCAAACCCTGCGTGAGGGCCTTGACGGGGCGTCCTTTCCAAAGCTCCGAACGGTCGATCAGTACCAGCCCACGCTGGCCCGGCGTCGTCGGCTTATACGACTTGAGTGCCATGTTCACTGTCTTCCGTTTGCTTATGGGACCAAACGAACGCGCAACGTGCGTAAGGACCCGATGTTGTAGGCCCCCGTAGGTGCCCGGCTAGAACGCTCGCTTCGGGAGACCCTCCACGAACAAAAACAGAGCCCCGGACGAATCCGGGGCCACTGCCGATGGGGTCTGTTAGGGGGTTGGGGGGGAAGGGTCAAGGGAGATCAAGACCTGATGGTTCATCGCACCGCTTAGCAGAGACTCGACGTGCGCGCATTAAGCTAAGTAATTTCGTCGTCCACCATCAATTTCACATGTTTCTTTAGTTTCTTTATGGCCTTCTCCATGAAGAAGTGGAAACGAACTTCTCTCTTCTCCTCTTTAGTGAGGCTTTCGAACTCCCAAAGCATTGCCCTGATCTGAAGGTATTTTTCATCGCCCTCGTCAGTTCGGCGCGTGAATGCAAACGGAACTGAACCCAATACCGCCACAACAATTCCCGCCGTTGTTACAGTAAACGGATCAACAATTAGTCCTCGCTCTTCGAGCAAGCTGAGTTCCGATGTAAGTCTACGCTCGGCCTCGGGGATTTGCAGCTTCTTTGGGGCCGCTCCAAAATTCTTCCGAATTGATTGAAAGGAGCCGGGCTTTGAGCGGACATATTGCTTGCCTGCGTTAGAGAAATCAACTGGGTTGGCTTCACGAAACTCGGCAAAGTGTCTTCCAATGTACTCGTCAATACGCTCTAGGTCCGGCTTGAACTCCAGATTTTTCCTTTGCTCTAGGTGCCAGGTGTACGAAGCGAAAACTAGAGCCCACACATAAACAGATTTCCCAGTCAGCAAATGCGAAAATTGCTCACATTCGGGTTCATTCGACCAGTTGCTTGGGTTTGAAAGCGCAAGAACACCGTACCCAAAAGGAGAAATATCAACATCTTCGACGATCAAAGGAAACACTCCAATTTATGCTGTCTTCTGCCACGATAGGCAGTCCTCAGAGTATGTTAAACCCTTTAGGAACAGTGGCATCAATATTTCTCAAAATATGCACTTCAAAACCCCAGCGACGGTGTTACTAACAGAACCGCCATAATCGCACCGCTATCAATACGATCCCTGACCGTGTCAATTTCAGGTCTCACGACCAGCGCATCGACCGGGTGGATCGGGATCAGGAAGCTGTGTGACACGGATACTGCCACCGTCAGCAAAAGCTTCTTCAAGCTCGTCCAAATTGCGAGAGGAATTGCTTTCTAACACTCATCTTTAGACGAAAAAGCCCCGACCACCTATCAGGCGGTCGAGGCTCAAATTCTCAACCGTAAACGCGAAGCTTAGCGGTCCGCGCCCTCATCAACCGCTTTGCAGTCTTCCAGCGTCACGTAGGCTTTCGCCCCGTCATCACGTGCCCAACCGTCCCCGGAAGCGCTCTACCAAATACTCAACCGTACCAAACACCGCTCGTACCCGTCTCAGCGTAGCGTGATCGTCCCGACAACGTGGGTTTCACGCAATGGCATGGCCCGAAACAGTAACTCGGCGCCTGTCGTAGCAACACCTTCGCCGGTCGCCCCCTCGAACCTTCCCGTTCCTGCCACGATGGTCCAGACGTTCGACATCTGCGATGGGTGCACCGACCATCGCAGAGTAAACGTGTCCGCATCCTCCCCGACAATACAAATCCCGTCGACCGTGTTTCCACTGCTTCCGTCAAACCCCGCGCCAATGCACCGTATAGCACCGTCTTCCAGCGGACCCTCGACAACCTCGAAATATCCTTGGTTGTCTTGGGTGAAATATGTCCCATCGTTCAGCTGAAACACCTCTTGGTTAATCGGATAGATGATATCCAGCTCAATGCGCTCCTGTGCACAGGCGGCACTTGTTGCGATAGCCGCGACGACCATAGCCGTACCCAAAGCCCTATACATCGGATTCTCCAAATGGTTGTTTCCCCAGTCACACTACAGGTCCGTCGCACAAAACGAACAAATTTCACGATGGATGGCGGCGTCTGCCGCTCGTATCATCGTGCAAAGCGCCTGCACCCCATCCACCCGGCCCACCCCTCCCGGCAACGATTGCGAGGTTGAAGGGAACCCGCACGGCCCCCAAATCGTTAAATGAAAGGAGGCTCAGATCATGCAACTTTCGCGTACTAGCAAATCGACCGGCACCGGGTCGCCGGACGTCACCGGGTTCTATGACAAGGATACGGGCAGTATTCAGTATCTCGTGGCCGATCCGGACACCAAAAAGGCCGCTCTGATTGATGTCGTCCTTACCTTCGATCCCGAAAGCGCCGCCACCAACACCGATAGCGTGGATGACATCCTGCGGTTTGCGGACCATGAGGGGCTGGAGATCGAATGGATCCTCGATACCCACCCCCATGCCGACCACCTCATGGCCTCTTCGGTCCTCAAGGATCGCCTGGGTGTCGCCAATGCGATTGGCGAGAAGACTGTCGAGATCGCGGAGCTTTGGCGCGACTACTACAACCTGCCCGATGCCTTTGATGTCAAAGCTGATTTTGACCACCTTTTTGCCGACGGCGATACCTTTCAGATCGGCTCTCTGCCCGTGCGGGTCATGCTGTCGCCGGGGCACACCCTCGGCTCGATCACCTATGTCGTGGGCGGTGACGCGGCTTTCGTGCATGACACGTTCATGCAACCCGACGTCGGCACGTCACGCGCGGATTTTCCCGGCGGCACGGCAAGCGATCTATACGACTCCCTGCAAGACATCCTGGCGTTGCCCGATCAAACCCGGCTGTTCATCGGCCACGATTACGGCACCAACCAACGGCCCGAGCCCCAGTGGGAATCCACCGTTGCCGAGCAGCGCCGTCACAACGCCCATATCGGCGGCGGGCGCGACAAAGCCCCCTACGTCAAGCAACGCGAGGCCCGCGACCAGACGCTCGCCCTGCCCGACCGGATGCTCCATGTTCTGCAAATGAACCTGCGTGCGGGCCGTGTGCCTCCGGCCGAGGCGGACGGCCACAGCTATCTGAAAATCCCCCTGAACAAGTTCTGAGGAGAGCACCATGGAAACCGAAAACACTGAAAATGGCACTCTGGAGCATTGGACCCCAGCCGAGGTGAAAGCCGCCTTCGACAAGGACGAAATCATCCTGATCGACGTGCGAACCCCTCAGGAGTTCAACGTCGAACGCATCGAGGGCGCGCTCCTTGCGCCGCTGCAAGCGTTCCAACCGCGCCACATGCCAAGCCAATCGGAAAAACGCATCGTGTTTCACTGTGGGTCGGGGGTGCGGTCGGGCAAAGTCGCCAATCAATGCCTGGCAAACGGCTTCGGCAAGGTCGCCCACATGAAGGGCGGCTTCTCGGCCTGGAAGGACGCCGGATTTGACTACACCGGCACCGACATGGCCACCGGCGCGCCCAAGGTGATGCGCAAATCCTAAACACCCCGAATAGCCCCGACCGCATCGCCGCGATCGGGGCTTTCAATCTCTCAGCCCCCCCCTCGCGTAACCGTGACGCGCCTTGCACGCCTCGCTGCTCTATCCTCTGCTCCACACCCACACAGGAGCCTCCCCATGTCGCATCCCTCCCCCCACCTCACCCGGCGCACCCTTATGGCGGGCGCTGCCGCTGCGCCTCTTGCGGGGCTTGCAGCAACCGCCCGTGCCGAGGCGCCGATGCTTGGCAACAGCTTCGCGCAGCATCGCCGCTTCACCATTGGCGCATTTGAAGTCACCACCATCCTTGCAGGCACCACCCCGAGGGAGGAACCCCAGGGCATCTTCGGCATGAACGTGGACGCCGACACCTTTGCCGAGGTCAGCGCCGCTAATTTCCTGTCCCCCGACGTCTCGCAGTTCTTTTTCACCCCCACGCTGGTCAACACCGGGGATGAGCTGATCTTGTTTGACGCGGGCCTGAACGCGGCGGCGACCACGGCGGCGCTTGCCTCGGCGGGCTATACGCCCGATCAAGTCGATGTGGTGGTGCTGACCCACATGCACGGCGACCACATTGGCGGGCTGATGAACGATCGTGCGCCCACCTTCACCAACGCCCGCTATGTAACGGGCCAGACCGAGTGGGATTACTGGGCCGGGGCCGAGAACGGCGGGTTCGAAAGCAACGTACGGCCCCTTGCCGATCAGATGACCTTTATCGGCGACGGCGACGATGTGGTGACAGGCGTGACCGGCCTGAACGCTTTTGGCCACACGCCGGGCCATATGGTTTACCGCCTCGAAAGCAACGGCGCAGGTTTGGTGATTTTTGCCGATTTGGCAAACCATCCGGTCTGGTCCCTTGCCCGGCCCGATTGGGAGGTGCGCTTTGACGCCGACAAGGAAGCCGCCGCCGCGTCGCGTCGCAACATCCTTGGCATGATCGCCGCAGATCGTATTCCCGCCATCGGCTACCACATGCCCTTCCCCGCCATCGGCTACGTCGCGCCGGGTGTCGGCGATGCCACGTTCCATTGGGTGCCCGAAGCAGGCCAATTGGTCGGTTAATCGTCAGAGAAGAAAGCCCCGGTCGCGTGCCCTGCGATCCCGGGCTTGTTCACCGACGACCGAGGCGGGCTTCCCCGCGCAACCGTTTACGGCGCAGAGCCGAACCACTGTTGGCGCAGGTCTTGGTACTCTCCGGCCTCCGTCAAACGAAGAAGGACGCGGTTGACCGGCTCGCGCAGGTCACTGCCCTGTGCGAAGGCGATGCCGTAATCCTGGGGGCGGAACAGCCGCTCCAGCAGATAGGCCTGCACCCCCGGAGACTGCGTCAGGTAATATTCCAGGATCGGCCCATCAAAGACGACGGCGTCCAACTCCTCGGCCTCGAACGCGTCCATCAGGTCGATGAACGTGCCATAGCCCGTGTGGGTCACATCACGCTCATTCAGGAACAGGCTTGCGGTGGAGCCTTGGGTCGTCCCCACACGGCGCCCGCGCAGATCGTCTAGGGATTGGATCGAGCCGCTGATCGCCTCCACCGTCAGTGACGCCGTGATGCTTGCCACAAACAAGGATACGACGAACAGGCTCGAGACGACCATGACCACGGCCAGAAGGCGGCCCAGAACGCTGCGGGGAACGTTCACCTCAAACCCGCCATTGATGACAAGGTTCAGTGCCCACCAGAACGACGGGAACATGGCCTCGCGCGCGTTGTCCTTGAAGTAATCCTGATGTTTGCGTTCCAGCACCCACATCAACATGCCAAGCACGAACAGGATCCCAAACCCGGCAAGGATAAGGGCCAAAAGCTCCCACCGGAAAAGCACGTCCCAGATGCTCGCCCCTGTGGCGGCGCCCGATACGAGGATCTTCAAGCCGCTGCCAAAGATCGGGCGACTGAAATCCAGTACCGCCTCTCGCTCTGACGTGATGGAGATATTGGCCACCGCGCCATCGGCATCCCCATTGGCCACACCGTCCAGCAATTGCGAGAATTCTTCGACAAAGGTAAACCGCACCTCTTGGCCCATGGCGCTGGATATCTGCCGCATCAAATCAATGCTGAAACCCTCGGCGTTACCGTCCTCCAGATAAGAGAACGGGGGCCGGTCGATCGTCAGGAAGTGCAGGCCGTCGTCTTGCGCGTGGGTTTGGCCAACGGACAGCAAGCAAAACACAATCGCCAGGAGTGATGCGAGATAGCGCATGGAGAGGCCCTTCCTTCTTCGGTAGCCTTTATGGGTTAAGGCGACATGCCACCCAAGGAAAATATCCTATGGTACGGCAAACCCGCACCGTAGCAGGCGGCGCATGGGGGATATGAAAAACCCGCCAACCGGAAGGGCTGGCGGGTTTAAGATAGCAAATCGTGTCACAAGGGCGTGCGCTTACAGGCCAGTGCTCACGTCGATCGTGTTGCCTTCTTCCAGCGTCACATAGGCCTTCTTCACGTCCTTACGGGTGCCGAGCTGGCCCCGGAAACGCTTGACCTTGCCTTTGGTGATGGTCGTGTTCACGGCCTTCACCTTCACACCAAAGACGGCTTCAACGGCCTCTTTGATCTGTGGCTTGTTGCTGTCGATGGCCACTTCGAAGACCACGGCGCCGTTCTCGGATGCCATTGTGGTTTTCTCGGTGATCAGCGGCTTGCGGATCACGTCGTAATGTTTTGCGTCTGCGCTCATTTCAACCGAGCCTCCAGTGCTTCGACACCCGCCTTCGTGATCACGAGAGTGTCACGCTTGAGGATGTCATAGACGTTGGCGCCCATGGTTGGCAGCACATCGAGACCTTCGATGTTGCGTGCGGCTTGGGCGAAGTTTGCATCCACGTCGGATCCGTCGATGATCAACGCGCGCTTCCAACCCATCTCTTTGACCTGTTTGGCCAGAGCAGAGGTCTTGGCGTCGTCCATCGCGATGGACTCGATGATGACCAAACGGCCTTCCGCGGCTTTTGCGGACAGCGCGTGGCGCAGACCCAGCTTGCGGAACTTCTTGGTCAGCTCGTGGCCGTGGCTACGGGGCGTTGGGCCCTTGTAGACACCACCCCCACGGAAGATCGGAGCAGAACGCGCGCCGTGGCGTGCGCCGCCGGTGCCTTTCTGGCGATAGATCTTCTTGGTGGAATAGCTAACCTCGCGGCGCGTTTTCACCTTGTGCGTGCCAGCTTGTGCGTTGTTACGCTGCCAGCGGACGACACGGTGCAGGATATCGGCACGTGGCTCCAGCCCGAACAGGGCCTCGTCCAGGTCCACCGAACCGGCCTTGCCGCCGTCAAGTTTGATAACGTCGAGTTTCATGCCTCGTCATCCTTCTGCTCGGCTGCAACCTCGGCCTCGGCGGCCTCCATTGCGGCTTGCTCAGCTGCGGCTGCTTCGGCGGCTGCTGCTGCTTCTTCAGCTGCGGCTGCTGCGGCGGCCTCTTCGGCTGCTTTTGCGGCTTCTTCAGCGGCGGAACGGAGCGCTGCGGGCAGAATGGCGTTCTCGGGGAATGCCTTCTTGACCGCGTCCTTGACCGTCACCCAACCACCTTTGGAGCCGGGAACAGCGCCTTTGATCATGATCAAGCCACGATCGGTGTCGGTGCGCACAACCTGAAGGTTCTGCGTGGTAACACGGGCTGCACCCATGTGACCGGCCATCTTCTTGCCCTTGAACACCTTGCCGGGGTCCTGACACTGACCGGTGGAGCCGTGCGAACGGTGGCTGATCGACACACCGTGCGTTGCACGCAGGCCGCCGAAGTTGTGCCGTTTCATGGCACCGGCAAAGCCTTTACCAATCGAGGTGCCCGTGACGTCCACGAACTGACCCTCAAAGTAATGATCGGCGATGATTTCTTCGCCAACTTCGATCAGGTTTTCAGCATCGACGCGGAATTCCACAAGCTTGCGCTTGGGCTCTACGTTGGCCTTTGCGAAGTGACCGCGCATAGGCGCAGACGTCCGCTTGGCTTTTGCTGTGCCGGCACCAAGCTGAACGGCTGTGTAGCCATCCGTGTCAGTGGTTTTCTTGGCCACAACCTGAACTTTTTCCATCTGAAGAACGGTCACAGGAATCTGCTTGCCGTCTTCCATGAAGAGGCGGGTCATCCCGACCTTCTTCGCGATTACACCAGAGCGCAACATATCAGGTAGCCCTCCTTAAACCTTGATCTCGACATCCACGCCAGCGGCGAGGTCGAGCTTCATCAGCGCGTCCACGGTCTGGGGGGTCGGATCAACAATGTCCAAAAGGCGCTTGTGCGTGCGGATTTCCCACTGATCGCGGGACTTCTTGTCCACGTGCGGGCCACGGAGAACCGTGAACTTTTCGATCTTGTTGGGAAGCGGGATGGGCCCGCGAACCTGTGCGCCTGTGCGCTTTGCGGTGTTCACGATTTCCTGCGTGGAAGCATCGAGAACCCGGTAGTCAAACGCCTTGAGGCGAATGCGGATGTTCTGGCTGACTGCCATGTGACATCACCCTTTATTTAGGGCCTAGATCGGAGAGGAGGACCGGCGCTCATCGCAAACCCTCATCGCGTCTGTCGCACCAGAGGTGCGCGTAGATAGTTTCTGACCAACGAAAGAGGGCGCGCACTCGGCGCACCCCGTTGGACTAGCGCGCGTATAGGCGGAGTCGCCGTGGCTGGCAAGGGGTCTGTGCGCCGCGCGCCACTTTTCAGGAGCAGGGCGAAGATCGCTTGCTTGGCCGACGCCGGGATGAACCAATCATTAAGAGTTCTCTGCCAGCCTGTCGCCACATTGACAGGAGCCAGAATGGAACCTCAAACAAAGCTGGGAACAGCCGCCCTAACCAAGTTCGCTTACGAAGGTGTGGATCTTATCCCCTTTCGAGATGAGTTTGCCGCCCTGACCGCCCATGCGCAAACCCGTGCCGGAGCCTTGATGGATCTTTCCACGGTCGAGCAATTGCTTGGCAATCGGGCCAAGGGATTGGAACGACAGGCCGAGGCGCTGGCGTCGTGCCGGGTGTTTCGAACCCATCGAAGCAAGGCACCGCGCAAGACGCTTTTGGTCTATGCAGCATCCCTACATATGGGCGGCAATACCCCGGTGGAGTTCCTCCTCCAAAACGACACCTTCGATGTGGTCACCTTCTATCCCGACCTGGACGATTCCGACCTGCAAGTTCCGCCGCCCCACGATGTCGCATTCTGTGCGGCCCCCGCCGACGGAGAGGCGGCAGACAAGTTCTTCGCCACCGTACGCGCCATCAGCGCCCTTTGCGACACGACCGTCATCAACCTGCCCCCCATCCTCGTGAAGCCCAAGCGCGACCTGCTCCCCGATCTATTCGCAGACGTGCCCGGATTGCGCCTGCCCCAAACGGCGCTCTGGGCCCGCCATGACCTTGCCCGGGCGCTAAGGCAGGGCGAGCATGACTGGGGCAGCGTTGGCAGCTATCCTTTCGTGGTGCGCCCTGAAGGCTCCCATGCCGGGCACGGTTTGCGCAAGATCGAGACCCGCGAAGATTTCCTGAGCTACCTCTCCGACCGGCATGAGGAAGCCTTCTATGTGAGCGAATTCATTGACTATGCCTCGCCCACCGATGGCCGTTTCCGAAAGTACCGCATCATCGTCATCGACGGAAAAGCCTACCCCTGTCACATGGCAATCTCGGATCAGTGGAATGTCTGGTACATGAACGCGAACATGGCCGCGTCCGAAGAAAAGCGCCAGGAGGAAGCCGCGTTCATGGCTGGGTTCACGACGGGCATCGGGAAGCGCCACGCAGCGACTTTTGAGCTTCTGGCGGCTGCCCTTGGTCTGGACTACTTCGGCATTGATTGCGCCGAGGACGAGGCGGGCAACCTGATCCTGTTTGAAGCAGACAACGCATTGATCGTCCACGACATGGATTGCGAGCGCACCTTTCCCTACAAGAAGGCCCCGATGAACCGCGTTTTCGCAGCGTTTGAAACCCTGTTGTTGTCACGGTGCACAAAGGAGACAACCGCCGAGGTCGCGCCGCCCCGCCGCCGGCTGAACCTTCAGGCCGCGACTGAGAAAGCCGCCTGACTGCGGCGGATATCCAGACGGCTCATCCGCCGCCGCGCTTCTTCGAAGCGCAACGCCGTCTTCGCCGGTGTGGGAGTGGGTTAAGAAAGTGTTAACGCAGGACAGGTTTTCGTTTTGCATCAGGTGGTTAGGCGTTTGCTCAACCTTGAGCAGGGTCGAAAATAGCAAAAAAAGCCGGCCCAAGGGACAACCTTCACTGATCTCAAACGCGGTGCTTTTTGCCGATAAAAATCACCCACTCATGACAAAGGCCGCCCGAAGGGGCGGCCTTTGCATTACAAGGTTCGCGTTCCAGCCCGAGGGCTAAAACTGCTTACTCGATGATCTTTGCAACAACACCAGCACCAACGGTCCGGCCACCTTCACGGATGGCGAAGCGCAGGCCGTCTTCCATCGCGATGGGCGCGATCAGCTCGACGTTGAACTTCAGGTTGTCGCCCGGCATCACCATCTCGGTGCCCGCTGGAAGCTCAACCGTGCCGGTCACGTCCGTCGTGCGGAAGTAGAACTGCGGGCGGTAGTTGGCGAAGAACGGCGTGTGACGGCCACCCTCTTCCTTGGTCAGGATATACGCCTCGGCTTCGAACTTCGTGTGTGGCTTGACAGAGCCGGGCTTGCAGAGAATCTGCCCGCGCTCAACACCCTCACGGTCAACACCACGCAGCAGTGCGCCGATGTTGTCGCCCGCCTCACCACGGTCCAGCAGCTTGCGGAACATTTCAACGCCCGTGCAGGTCGTCTTGGTGGTGTCGCGGATGCCCACGATCTCGATCTCTTCGCCGACGTTGATCACGCCACGCTCAACACGACCGGTCACAACCGTACCACGACCCGAGATCGAGAACACGTCTTCGATCGGCATCAGGAACGGCTGGTCCACGGCGCGTGCTGGCGTCGGGATGTACTCGTCCACAGCCGCCATCAGCTTGGCGATGGAGTCTTTGCCGATCGCATCGTCGCGGTCTTCCAGAGCGGCCAGGGCCGAACCGGGGATCACAGGAATGTCGTCGCCAGGGTACTCGTAGGAAGACAGCAGTTCGCGGATTTCCATTTCCACGAGCTCCAGCAGCTCCTCGTCGTCAACCTGGTCAACCTTGTTCATGTAAACAACCATGTACGGAATGCCGACCTGACGACCGAGCAGGATGTGCTCGCGCGTCTGAGGCATAGGACCGTCGGCCGCGTTCACAACCAGGATCGCGCCGTCCATCTGGGCCGCGCCGGTGATCATGTTCTTCACGTAGTCGGCGTGGCCGGGGCAGTCGACGTGCGCGTAGTGGCGGTTTTCCGTCTCGTACTCAACGTGCGCCGTTGAGATCGTGATCCCGCGGGCCTTCTCTTCGGGCGCGCCGTCAATCTCGTCATACGCGCGGAAGTCACCAAACTGCTTGGTGATCGCCGCCGTCAGCGTCGTCTTGCCGTGGTCAACGTGACCAATCGTGCCGATGTTCACATGCGGCTTAGAGCGTTCAAACTTTTCCTTTGCCATGGGATGGCCTCCTTGATTTGATCTCGGGCGCGAGGGCCCAGTTGGGTGGGGCGGGCGGACAATCCGCCCCGCCGCTTAGGCGTATTTCGCTTGGATCTCGTCAGAGATGTTCTGCGGAACGGGTTCGTAGTGGTCGAACTGCATCGAGAACTGCGCGCGGCCCGAAGACATGGAGCGCAGGGTGTTGATGTAGCCGAACATGTTGGCCAGCGGCACGAAGGCGTCGATCGCGATGGCATTGCCGCGCGTATCTTGACCCTGAACCTGACCACGACGCGATGTGAGGTCGCCGATGATACCACCGGTGTAATCCTCTGGCGTGATGACCTCGACCTTCATGATAGGCTCGAGAAGCTTGGCGCCCGCTTTCCGCATCCCTTCACGCATGCCCATACGAGCTGCGATTTCGAACGCGAGAACCGAGGAGTCAACGTCGTGGAACTTACCGTCCAGCAGCTGCACCTTGAAGTCGATCACGGGGAAGCCCGCGAGCGGACCGCTGTCCATAACGGACTTGATGCCCTTCTCGACGCCGGGGATGTATTCCTTTGGAACAGCACCACCAACGATCTTGGATTCGAACGAGTAACCTTCGCCCGGCTCCGTCGGAGAGATGAGCAGCTTGACTTCAGCGTACTGACCCGAACCACCCGACTGTTTCTTGTGGGTGTAGGTATGCTCGACTTCGTGGCCGATGGTCTCACGGTAAGCCACCTGAGGCGCACCGATGTTGGCTTCAACCTTGAATTCACGCTTCATGCGGTCGACGAGGATGTCGAGGTGGAGTTCGCCCATGCCACGCATAATGGTCTGGCCGGATTCCAAATCAGTCTCGACGCGGAAAGAGGGGTCTTCTGCCGACAAACGCTGAAGCGCCATCGCCATTTTCTCCTGGTCCGCTTTCGTCTTGGGCTCAACGGCGATCTCGATCACTGGATCGGGGAACGTCATCGTTTCCAGAACAACGGGGTCGTTCTTGTCGCAAAGCGTGTCACCGGTCGTGGTGTTCTTCAGGCCACCCAACGCGATGATGTCGCCGGCGAATGCCTCTTCGATCTCTTCGCGGTTGTTGGAGTGCATCATCATCATCCGACCAACGCGCTCGTTGTTCTGCTTGGTCGAGTTGATCATGTTGTCGCCCTTGCGCAGCTGACCGGAGTAGATCCGGACAAAGGTCAAGGAGCCCACGAAGGGGTCGTTCATGATTTTGAACGCCAGGCCCGAGAAGGCCATGTCGTCGTCGGCACGGCGCGGGATGTTGCGAACTTCGTCTTCGTCGCCGGGCTTGAAGCCCATGTAGTCAACCACGTCGAGCGGGCTCGGCAGGAAGTCAACAACAGCGTTCAACAGAGGCTGCACGCCCTTGTTCTTGAACGCAGAACCGCCAAGAACCGGCACGAATGCCATGGCGAGTGTACCCTTGCGCAGCAATTCGCGCAGGGTCGCCACGTCGGGCTCTGCCGCGTCCATCAGGTAGGCTTCCATCGCGTCGTCGTCTTGCTCGACGGCGGCTTCGATCATCTTGGCACGCCATTCGTTGGCCATGTCCTGCAATTCGGCGCGGATCGGCGCCTTCACCCAGGACGCGCCCAGATCTTCGCCCTGCCACAGCCACTCTTCCATGGTCACGAGGTCAATCAGACCCTCGAGGTCATTCTCGGCGCCGATCGGAATACCGACTGGAACGGCGCGCGCGCCGGTGCGGTCTTCGATCATGTGCACGCAGTTGAAGAAGTCCGCGCCGACTTTGTCCATCTTGTTGACGAACACCATCCGCGGAACCTTGTAACGGTCGGCCTGACGCCAAACCGTCTCGGTCTGAGGCTCAACACCGGCGTTGGCATCCAACACGCAAACGGCGCCGTCAAGAACGGCCAGCGAACGCTCGACTTCGATGGTGAAGTCCACGTGACCGGGGGTGTCGATGATGTTGAAGCGGTGCTTCTCGGAATCGGCGGATTGGCCGTCTTCCGTGCGTTCCCAGAAGGTGGTGGTCGCAGCGGAGGTAATCGTGATGCCGCGCTCTTGTTCCTGCTCCATCCAGTCCATCGTCCCTGCACCATCGTGGGTCTCGCCCATGGTGTGGTTCTTGCCGGTATAAAACAGGATACGCTCGGACACGGTGGTCTTGCCCGCATCAATGTGGGCCATAATTCCGAAGTTGCGGTAGCGCTCGAGAGGATAATCGCGTGCCATGGGCTGTCCTAAGACTAAAGTTTAAACGGGGAAGCGGCCCCCGGTTGGGGCCGCCTGATCGCTTGTAACGCCGGGCGAACCGGCGCCAAAATATTACCAGCGGTAGTGGCTGAACGCGCGGTTGGCGTCGGCCATCTTGTGGGTGTCTTCGCGCTTTTTAACGGCGGAACCACGCATGTTGACCGCATCAACCAGCTCACCGGCCAGACGCTCTTCCATGGTGTTCTCGTTCCGGGCGCGGGACGCGTTGATCAACCAACGGATGGCCAATGCTTCGCGGCGCTCGGGGCGCACATCAACGGGCACCTGGTAGGTGGCACCACCCACACGGCGGGAGCGAACTTCCACGGCGGGTTTGATGTTTTCAAGCGCTTCGTGGAACACTTCCACGGGGGCGCGCTTCAGCTTGCCTTCGACACGATCGAAGGCGTTGTAAACAATCCGCTCAGCGACGGATTTTTTGCCGTCGATCATCAGGTTGTTCATGAATTTGGTCAGGACCATATCGCCAAACTTGGCGTCTGGCAGAACCTGGCGTTTCTCGGCGGCGTGACGACGTGACATCTGCTGCTCTCCTTATTTGGGGCGCTTGGCGCCGTACTTCGAACGACGCTGGCGACGATCTTTGACGCCTTGCGTATCGAGTACACCGCGCAGGATGTGGTAACGCACACCGGGAAGGTCTTTTACGCGACCGCCGCGGATCAGAACCACAGAGTGCTCCTGAAGGTTGTGGCTTTCGCCACCGATGTAGCTGATGACCTCGAAGCCGTTCGTCAGACGAACCTTCGCAACTTTCCGCATAGCCGAGTTCGGCTTCTTCGGAGTCGTTGTATAAACACGTGTGCAGACGCCGCGCTTCTGCGGGCAGCCTTCCATGTGCTGAGACTTGGAGCGTTTTACTTTAGGCTGCCGCGGCTTGCGGATCAGCTGTTGGATCGTTGGCATGGGGTCTCCCCGGTTTGCTCATCTTCATGTCTGGTGTCCCATGCGCGGCCAAACCACATAGACAACACCAAAACCGCGTGGTCCCTTCCCTACCTGGAGGACGCCGCGGAGGAATTTCCAGAGGATCAAGGCGCTTAAATTGCCCGGATCGTGGCCACTCAGAACTGTATTTCGGCATTACGGGACACGAGATGAGTCCTAGCCAGATGGGCGCCGTATAGGTGGAGTCGCCAACCCTGTCAACAGCACCACCGGGTCAAGCGGTCAGGCCGTGCCACGCTGCTTCGAACCGGGGCAAATCAATCGCAAAGCGCCGCAGGGTCAGGGGGGCGATTTCTTCGGCCTTCATGGAGATAGGCTGCCCGGCCCCAAATGGCGTCTTCGCATCGTTATGGGCGTGATCGCCGCGAATGAACATGACGCTATCGGTCAGGTTCACATACGGGACCCGCGCCCAGATCTTGTGATGGGGGAAGTCCATGATGATCGCCTCATCATCGGGCTTCAGATAGATCGCCAACCCCGCCGACCAACAATGGGTGTTAAGCACATGGGGTTTGATCGTGCCGTCGCCCTGCGCCTCCAACACCATGCCTTTGCCGTGGTCCAGGGCCACGCGGCCGTGGAAATTTGCCAGTCGCGCGACCTTGCCCCAACTGCGCCGCAGCTGCTGCACGTAATCCACCGCGACCGCGTCATCATCGTCCAGCCGGAACTCTGCCACGACGGCCCGCGTCCCATCGCGCCCGCCCCACATCACGTCCCGACAGATCGCCCGGTGATCGCCCGGCTCTCGCCAATGGGTCTGAACCTGGGGGATATCGGCAATCGCAGCTTCCACGCGGGACCGCCATGGATCGGGAAAGTCCTCTCCCAACAGCAAATGCAGCGTGAAATCCTTGTCGGTTTGCGCCCGCAGAGGCGGCAGGAAGATATGTTCGAACCACAATGTCCGCTCGTCCAAGCGCTTGGGCGCGTAAAGCGCGGCGCGGCGCTCCGCCAGACTTTCGTGGTACTTCTTGAACCCGCCGGTGCAGGGGAACGAGAAGCGGCACAGCCCTTGGATTTGCACACCTTCAGCCAAGGGTCTGCCTCCTTGATAAGCGCTGTTCGCGGATCAGCGTGTAAATACCCGTGGCCACCACGATCAATGCCCCACACAGCGCAAGGCCGTTGGGCCATTCGCCAAAAATGACCAACCCAATGATTAACGCGAACACCAACCCCGAGTACCGGAACGGTGCCACGACCGAGACTTCGCCCACCCGCATCACAAGGATCGAGAAGACATAACCCCCGATAATTAAAACCGAGGCCATCAGAAGCAACACAATGCTATACCCGTCAAAGGCAACCCAAGCCTCGCGCGTGGACAGCACGCCGCCCACAAGACTGACCGCGAAAGCAGTGATGACGGCGACGCCCATGGAGGGCACGTCATCGCTGAACCCGCGGGTTACCAGATCGCGGCCCGTGACCAGGACGACTGCCACCAAAGCCCAAAGGGAATGGGCGTTGAAACCATCCGTGCCGGGCTGCACGATCATCAAGACCCCTGCCGCCCCGATAAGGGTCGCGGTGATCCTGCGCCAGCCCAAGGGCTCCCCAAAAAACACCGCAGCCCCCACGGTAATGGACAAAGGCAAGGCCGCAAGGATCGCGGTGGCATTCGCGAGAGGCATGTTCACCAAGGCCGACAAAAACGCGATCATCGAGCCGATTTCGAAGAAGGTGCGCAGGGCCACGCGGGACCGGTCGGCACGGGGGATGCGCAAGCTAAGGCCGCCAAAGCCATAGGCGGTGGCCGCCAATAATGCCGTGGTCAGCAGCCCCCGGATCAGCACGAACTGGAACAGAGGCACATCTTCGGTGATCAGCTTCACCACAGCGTCGTTCATGGTGAACGAGGCCATGCTGGCCATCATCAGGCACGCGCCCTTCAGGTTGGGTGTCATTCGTTGCCGTCCACACTTGGCTGGTTCATATCGGCGCGCGCCTCGGCCGCCAATTGCCGGGCCATGCCCGAGCCTTCCTCTTGCAGCTTCTTCATCATCGGAAGTAGCCGCTTGGGGTTCAGGCCAAAGCGTTCGCGGAACAACTTGCGCGCCTGCCAATCGGGCAATTGCCGGGCGCCGGGCGGAATGGACCTGTCGCTATCGTTGTGTCCGTGAAGCGTGCGCACAAACATATATTCGTGGGGATCAATCCAGCATCGCGCGTTGCAGGCCAGCTTTCGGTGGTTCCAGCGGTAGATGTTATGTTGGCTGTCAGGATGATGGATCATCGCCGCCGCAAGGCCCAAGGGCTGCGGCTCGGAGTAGTCCCAGAACTGATCCTCATCGCGCTTCATGTCCCAGTAGATACCCCGATGGAAGCACACGGCGGCAGGCACCTCGGCGGTGGCCCATCCAAGCTTGATCAGGTTATCCGAAATCTCTCTCGTGCGCTCGATGTAGTCCATGCCCACAGCGTCATCGTCATCGAGCCTGAACCCGGTGATGAAGTCCGCCTCTTCCTCATCCAAACCACGCCGAAACGCACGGCGGGTAGAGTTGAGGGGGCCCGCAGCTTCCAGCGTCGCGATGCGCAAGAAAGGGTACTTCTCGGCCAGCCGTTTCAGGCGCTTGCGGAAATGGAAGGGCATCGTGTCTGCGATCAACGCGACAAAGGTAAAGTCAGGGTCGGATTGCACAGCCAAGGACGGCAAACAGATGTTTTCGAAATACGCGAAACGGCGCTGCATCCGGCCCGGGGCATAAAGCACTTTGGCCGCCTGCTCTGCCCCACCCTTCAAGGTCCGGAAGCCCGCATCGCCCAGATACGAGAAACGGCACACGCCAATGATCTTGTTCACTGCACTCATGAGATGCCCCTACCCGTCCGATAAGGCACAAGTTAGGCGATGTCACCGCGTTGGGGAATCCCCCGTGACCTAGTCGAAAGCTTGACGCAGAAATCCCGTAACGGACTTCTCCGTGATCTCCGCCAGATTGTGCAATTTCAGATGCCTGCGCGCCTTGCCTTTGCCTTCCAGCAGCCCTTGCGGATCATCGAAGTTGGCCCCATCCGAGAACTCAATCGACAGATGATTCTTGTATAAGAATATGCCGCCCACAAAACTTTGCGGCTCGGCGGGATTGGAGACGAAAACCTCTCCGCCGTACTTGGGTGTATATTCAAGCCTGGGCGCAATGTCGCGGGCAAGGGCTTTCACGGCCTCAGCCACCTGCGTCAACTCATCCATGATCATCGCCAGCGGTGGTCCAGACCGCCATCTCGGTGCCGCCCGGTTCCCGGAACTGGAACCTGCGCCCGCCCGGAAATTCAAAGATGTCTTTCGTGATCTCGGCCCCTGCGGCCTTCAAGCGGTCCAGCATGGCTTCCAGATCATCAGCCTTGAGAACCGGCAATGGGGGGCGAGTTTCGCCACGCTCGATCCCGCTACCAAGGCCCGCGCCCTGGATGTCTTTGTAGTCGGGGCCATAGTCGATGTAGCTCCAGCCAAACGCGGCCGCGAAGAACGCCTGCGTCGCCTCCACATCCGGAGAGGTGAACTCGATGTAGTCGATGGGTGGGTTGCTGTCGTTTGTCATGGCTCTCTCCTGCGCCCGGAACATTTGGTGAACGGTAGCAACGATCCTGGGCGAAATCACACAAAAAAACGCCCCGCTGTTTCCAACGGGGCGTCTTAAATTTGTCTGAGGCGAAGCCTTATTCGGCTGCGTCACCTTCGGCTGTGGGTTCTTCCACAACAGGAGCGGCCAGGGCGGCGGCGGCGGCTGCTTCGGCTTGCGCCGCATCAACAACCACTTGGTCACGGGATTTCGCAATCCGCTCGACCTCTTGCGTCGCACCACCGGTGCCCGCCGGGATCAGACGACCCACGATGACGTTCTCTTTCAGGCCAACCAGCTTGTCCCGCTTGCCCTGAACCGAAGCCTCGGTCAGCACGCGCGTGGTTTCCTGGAAGGACGCGGCAGAGATGAAGCTGCGGGTTTGCAGCGACGCCTTGGTGATACCCAGAAGGATCGGCTCCCCCTGTGCCGGACGACGACCATCACGGACAGCCTTCGCGTTGGCGGCATCGAACTCGGCCTTGTCCACGTGCTCGCCCTTGAGCAGCGTGGTCTCACCGGAGTCCTGGATCTCCCACTTCTGGAGCATCTGACGAACGATAACCTCGATGTGCTTATCGTTGATCTTCACGCCCTGAAGTCGGTACACGTCCTGCACCTCGGCGATCATGTAGTCGGCCAGAGCCTCCACACCCAACACCGCAAGGATGTCGTGGGGCGCAGGGTTGCCGTCCATGATGTAGTCACCGACCTGCACGAAGTCGCCTTCGGCCACAGGAATGTGCTTGCCCTTGGGCACCATGTATTCCACCGGCTCCTGGCTTTCGTCGGCGGGTACGATGGCAATCCGGCGCTTGTTCTTGAAGTCGCGTCCGAATTTCACGTAGCCGTCGATTTCCGCGATGATCGCGTGATCCTTGGGACGACGGGCTTCGAAGAGTTCGGCCACACGCGGCAGACCACCGGTAATGTCCTTCGTCTTCGCACCTTCCCGAGGGATACGCGCAATCACGTCACCGGCTTTGACCGCCTGACCTTCTTCGATCGACAAAATCGCATCCACCGACATGGTGTAGATCACAGGGTTGCCCTGCTCATTCCGCATCGGCTCCCCATCGGCATCGGCGATGATGATCTCGGGCTTCAGCTCATTGCCTTTAGGGGCCGTGCGCCAATCCGAGACGATCTTCTGGGTCATGCCTGTCGCGTCATCGGTCTCATCCCGGATCGAAATGCCGGAGATAAGGTCAACGAACTTCGCCTGACCCGCTGCTTCCGCGATGATCGGCAGGGTGTAGGGATCCCATTCGAACAGACGGTCGCCACGGGTAACCATTGCGCCTTCTTGCACAAGAACGTTGGTACCGTAGCCAAGCTTGAACGAGGCGCGTTCCGCACCTTGATCGTCCATGATCGCCAGAACCATGTTCCGGCCCATCACCACGTTCTCGCCAGCCGCGTTGGTCAGCAAGTTCGCGTTGCGGAACTCGACCTTACCGTCGACGTTCACCTCTTGGAACGACTGCTGGCCACCCTGCGCAACACCGCCGATGTGGAACGTCCGCATCGTCAGCTGTGTGCCGGGCTCACCAATCGACTGCGCCGCGATGATGCCCACGGCTTCGCCGGTGTTCACCTTCGTACCGCGTGCAAGGTCACGACCGTAGCAGGTCGCGCAAACGCCCTCTTCCGCTTCACAGGTCAGCGGCGAACGCATCTGCATGGTGGTGACGCCAGCGGCTTCCACCGCGTCGGCCTTGCGCTCGTCGATCAGCTCACCTTTGGCGACGATGATCTCTTCCGTACCCGGAATAAAGACATCCTCACCCGCAGTCCGGCCCAGAATACGCTCAGCCAGCGACGCCACGACTTCACCGTCGTTGACAGCCGCTTCGGCCTTGATCGTGTTCTCGGTGCCGCAATCGTCCATACGCACGATGCAGTCCTGGGCCACGTCCACAAGACGACGCGTCAGGTAGCCCGAGTTCGCCGTCTTCAACGCCGTATCCGACAGACCCTTCCGGGCACCGTGGGTGGAGTTGAAGTATTCGAGAACCGTAAGGCCTTCTTTAAAGTTCGAGATGATCGGCGTTTCGATAATCTCGCCGTTCGGCTTGGCCATCAGGCCGCGCATGCCGCCCAACTGCTTCATCTGCGTGACAGAACCACGCGCACCGGAGTGGGCCATCATGTAGACCGAGTTCGGCTCCATCTCTGCGCCCGTCTCGTCCCGCTTGGAGGCCGAGATCGTGCCCATCATGGCGTCGGTGACCTTGTCGTTCACCTTCGACCACGAATCGATGACCTTGTTGTACTTTTCGCCCTGAGTGATCAGGCCGTCCATGTACTGCTGTTCGAACTCCTTCACCTGATCGCGCGCTTCGCCGACCAGTTCCCACTTGCTGTCGGGGATGACCATGTCGTCCTTACCGAACGAGATGCCCGCCTTGAACGCTTCACGGAAACCCATCGTCATGATCTGGTCACAGAAGATGACCGACTCTTTCTGACCGCAATAACGGTAGACGGTGTCGATGACCTGCTGCACTTCCTTCTTCCGAAGAAGACGGTTCACCAGATCGAATGGCGCCTTGGCGTTCAGCGGCAGAAGCGCACCCAGAAGCACACGGCCCGGGGTCGTCTCGAACCGCTTCATGTACTCGTTGCCCTCTTCGTCGATCTGCGGCAGGCGTGCCGTGATCTTGGAGTGCAGGTGGATTTCACCGGCATCCAACGCGTGGCGCACTTCGTCCACGTCAGCGAAGATCATGCCTTCGCCAACCATGCCCTCACGGGCCAGCGTGACGTAGTAGAGACCCAGGATCATATCCTGCGACGGAACAATGATCGGCGCGCCGTTTGCAGGCGACAGAACGTTGTTCGTGGACATCATCAGAACGCGGGCTTCCAGCTGTGCTTCCAGCGAAAGCGGCACGTGAACGGCCATCTGGTCGCCGTCGAAGTCAGCGTTGAACGCGGAACAGACCAGCGGGTGAAGCTGGATCGCTTTACCTTCGATCAGAACCGGCTCGAACGCCTGGATGCCAAGACGGTGCAGCGTAGGCGCACGGTTCAGCAGAACCGGATGCTCACGAATAACCTCGTCGAGGATATCCCAAACCTCGGGACGCTCTTTTTCGACCAGCTTCTTGGCTTGCTTCACAGTGGAAGACAGACCTTTGGCCTCAAGACGCGAGTAGATGAACGGCTTGAACAGCTCCAACGCCATCTTCTTCGGCAGACCGCACTGGTGCAGCTTCAACTCGGGACCGGTCACAATGACCGAACGACCCGAGAAGTCGACGCGCTTACCCAAAAGGTTCTGACGGAAGCGACCCTGCTTGCCCTTCAGCATGTCGGACAGCGATTTCAGCGGACGCTTGTTGGCACCGGTGATCACGCGGCCACGACGGCCGTTGTCGAACAAAGCGTCGACGGATTCCTGCAACATCCGTTTTTCGTTACGAATGATGATGTCCGGCGCGCGAAGTTCAATCAGACGCTTCAGACGGTTGTTCCGGTTGATCACGCGGCGATACAGGTCGTTGAGGTCGGACGTCGCGAAACGGCCCCCATCCAGCGGCACCAGCGGGCGCAGCTCTGGCGGGATCACGGGCACAACGGTCATGACCATCCATTCGGGCCGGTTGCCGGACTCGAGGAAGGACTCGACGATCTTCAGACGCTTGATGATCTTCTTCGGCTTCAGCTCACCCGTAGCCTCCTTGAGGTCCTCGCGCAGCTGGTTGGCCTCGGACTCGAGATCAATCTGGGACAGCATCTCGCGGATGGCTTCCGCACCGATGTTGGCCTGGAACGCATCGGCGCCGTAGGCGTCCTGGGCGTCCATGAACTCTTCCTCGCCCATCAACTGACCGTATTGCAGGTCCGTCAGGCCAGGCTCGATCACCACGTAGTTCTCGAAGTAGAGAATACGTTCCAGATCACGCAGAGTCATATCCAGCATCAGGCCGATGCGCGAAGGCAGCGACTTGAGGAACCAGATGTGCGCAACGGGCGCGGCCAGTTCGATGTGGCCCATACGCTCACGACGGACCTTTTGCAGCGTGACTTCCACACCGCATTTCTCGCAGACAACGCCGCGATACTTCATCCGTTTATATTTGCCGCAAAGGCATTCGTAATCTTTGATCGGGCCAAAGATCCGAGCACAGAACAGACCATCACGCTCGGGCTTGAACGTACGATAGTTGATCGTCTCGGGCTTCTTGATTTCACCGTAGGACCAGCTGAGAATGCGCTCTGGCGAAGCGAGCGAGACCTTGATCTCGTCGAATGCCTTTGGCGGCGTCAGCGGGTTGAACGGGTTGTTTGTCAGTTCCTGGTTCATCTTAGTACCTCGAATGTCGCGTTGGGTGGGGCACCCGGGCTAAAGCCCGGTATACCCGTTTGCCGTAGACCGGGCCTTGGCCCGGAGTTCAGCTCACTCCTCACCCTCTGCATCCAGGAGTTCCATGTTGAGGCCCAGACCGCGGACCTCTTTGACGAGAACGTTGAACGATTCTGGCACGCCAGCCTCGAAGTTGTCCTCACCCTTGACGATGCTCTCGTAGACCTTGGTCCGGCCTGCCACGTCATCCGACTTCACCGTCAGCATTTCCTGCAAGGTGTAGGCGGCGCCGTAGGCTTCAAGGGCCCAAACTTCCATCTCACCGAAGCGCTGACCACCAAACTGCGCCTTACCACCCAGCGGCTGCTGCGTAACAAGCGAGTACGGTCCCGTGGAACGGGCGTGGATCTTGTCGTCCACCAAGTGGTGCAGTTTCAGCAGGTATTTGACACCCACCGTCACTTCACGGGCGAACTGCTCACCGGTGCGGCCGTCGAACAATTTCGACTGACCCGAGGTGGAGAAGCCAGCGCGGACCAGCGCGTCGTTCACATCCGCTTCCTTCGCGCCGTCAAAGACGGGCGTTGCAATCGGAACACCTTTGGTGACGTTGCCTGCCGCTTCCAGAAGCGATTCCTCATCACGGGATGCGAAAGCCTCTTCGTAGACGTCATCGCCGTAAGCGATCTTGAGCGCTTCACGCACTGGGGTCAGATCACCGTGGCGGCGATACTCGTCCAGCGCTTCGTCAATTTGCAGACCCATGCCGCGTGCGGCCCAACCCATGTGGGTTTCAAGGATCTGACCAACGTTCATCCGCGAAGGAACGCCCAGTGGGTTCAGACAGAAATCGACCGGCGTACCATCCGCAAGGAATGGCATGTCCTCCATTGGGACCACCTTGGAAATCACACCTTTGTTCCCGTGACGACCGGCCATCTTATCGCCCGGCTGAAGCTTGCGCTTCACGGCGATGAAGACTTTGACCATCTTCATCACACCCGGAGGCAGATCGTCGCCGCGACGGACCTTCTCGACCTTGTCCTCGAACCGGTGATCGAGCGCGCGTTTCTGCGTGTCGAACTGTCGGTTCAAAGCCTCAATCTGAGCTGCGTCCTGCTCGTCTTCCAAAGCAAGCTGCCACCACTGACCGCGGGACAATTGACCGTCCAGCAGCTCTTCGGTGATGACCGTATCGGCTTTTACGCCTTTGGGGCCTTTCACAGCGGTTTTGCCAAGGATCATGCCGCGCAGACGGGCGTAGATGTTCCGCTCAAGGATCACCAACTCGTCGTCACGGTCACGGGCCAGACGCTCAACTTCTTCCCGCTCGATCTGGAGGGCACGTTCGTCCTTCTCCACACCGTGGCGGTTGAAGACGCGCACTTCCACGATCGTGCCGTAGTCGCCGGGCTTCACCCGCAGCGAGGTGTCACGAACGTCCGAGGCTTTCTCGCCAAAGATGGCGCGCAGAAGTTTTTCTTCCGGCGTCATCGGGCTTTCGCCCTTCGGCGTGATCTTACCCACAAGGATATCGCCCGGCTCCACTTCGGCGCCGATGTAGACGATGCCCGCTTCGTCGAGGTTGCGCAGGGCTTCCTCACCGACGTTGGGAATGTCACGGGTGATCTCTTCTGGCCCAAGCTTCGTGTCACGGGCGGCGACTTCAAATTCCTCGATGTGGATCGAGGTGAAGACGTCATCACGCGAAATACGCTCAGAAATCAGGATCGAGTCTTCGTAGTTGTAGCCGTTCCAGGGCATGAACGCGACGACCACGTTCTTGCCGAGTGCCAGTTCACCGATATCGGTGGAGGGGCCGTCGGCAATCACTTCGTCTTTGCCAACCTTGTCGCCCACCTTCACCAGCGGACGCTGGTTGATGCAGGTGTTCTGGTTGGACCGCTGGAACTTGCGCAGACGGTAGATGTCCACGCCCGCGTCGCCCAACTCAAGGTCTTCGGTGGCCCGGATAACGATACGCTGTGCGTCGACCTGGTCGATAACACCGCCCCGCTTTGCCATGATCGCGGCGCCGGAGTCCTTGGCCACCACGGCCTCGATCCCGGTGCCCACGTAAGGCGCATCCGCTTGCAGAAGCGGCACGGCCTGACGTTGCATGTTCGATCCCATCAACGCGCGGTTGGCGTCGTCGTTCTCGAGGAAGGGGATCAAGGATGCCGCGACCGAGACCAACTGCTTTGGCGAAACGTCGATCAGGTCAATCGCTTCACGGGGGTTCAGCGTGTATTCGCCGGACATCCGCGTGTTGACCATGTCGTTGACGAACTTGCCGTCCTCGTCGAGGTTGGCGTTCGCCTGAGCCACGGTGTGACGCATTTCTTCGGTCGCGGACATATAAACCACGTCGTCAGACACCACAGCGTCGTTCACGCGGCGATAGGGCGTTTCGATGAAGCCGTATTTGTTCACGCGGGCGTAGGTGGCCAGCGAGTTGATCAGACCAATGTTCGGCCCTTCCGGCGTTTCAATCGGGCACATCCGACCGTAGTGGGTCGGGTGAACGTCGCGCACCTCGAAGCCCGCACGCTCACGAGTCAGACCACCTGGCCCAAGCGCGGAAAGACGACGCTTGTGCGTCACTTCCGAGAGCGGGTTGGTTTGGTCCATGAACTGCGACAGCTGCGAGGAGCCGAAGAATTCACGCACGGCAGCGGCTGCTGGCTTGGCGTTGATCAGGTCCTGCGGCATCACCGTGTCGATTTCGACCGAGGACATACGCTCCTTGATCGCGCGCTCCATGCGGAGCAGGCCGACGCGGTACTGGTTTTCCATCAACTCGCCGACCGAACGCACACGACGGTTGCCGAGGTGGTCGATGTCGTCGATGTCGCCGCGCCCGTCGCGCAGCTCGACCAGCGCCTTGATGCAGGCGATGATGTCTTCCTTGCGCAGGGTGCGCATGGTGTCTTCCGCGTCCAAATCGAGACGCATATTCATCTTCACCCGGCCAACGGCGGACAGGTCATAGCGCTCGCTATCGAAGAACAATTGGTCGAACAGGTTCGACGCAGCTTCAACGGTGGGCGGCTCGCCCGGACGCATGACGCGGTAGATGTCCATCAACGCGCCTTCACGGTTGAGGTTCTTGTCCACAGCCAGCGTGTTGCGCATGTAAGGGCCGACATTGACGTTATCGATGTCGAGAACCGGGATGTCCGTGATACCCGCGTCGATCAGCTCTTTCAGCGTTCCGCCGCTGACTTCGCCGTCTTTGCCGATCTCCCACGTCAATTCGTCACCGGCTTCCACGTAAATGGCGCCGGTTTCTTCGTTGATGATGTCCTTGGCTGCGAAGCGACCGATGATACCGTCGAAAGGCACCAGCAGGTTTTCGATTTCGCCCTCTTCGATCCACTTCTTGACCGCGCGCGGGGTAACCTTCTTGCCAGCTTCGGCAATCACTTCACCGGTCTTGGCGTCCACCAGATCAGCGACAGGGCGTGTGCCACGAACACGTTCCGGGAAGAACTTCGTGGACCAACCTTCGCCTTTAACCAGCTTGTAGTTAACCGTGTCGTAATAGGCATCCATGATGCCTTCCTGGTCCAGACCCAGAGCATACAGCAGGGTCGTGACAGGCAGCTTTCGACGGCGGTCGATGCGCGAGAAGACGATGTCTTTGGCGTCAAACTCGAAGTCCAACCAGGAACCGCGGTAGGGGATGATGCGGCAGGCGAACAGCAGCTTGCCGGACGAGTGGGTCTTGCCTTTGTCGTGATCGAAGAACACGCCGGGCGAGCGGTGCATCTGGGATACGATCACACGCTCGGTGCCGTTCACAACGAACGTCCCGTTTGGCGTCATCAGGGGCATGTCGCCCATGAACACGTCTTGTTCCTTGATGTCCTTGACCGACTTGGCACCTGTGTCCTCGTCGATATCAAACACGATGAGCCGCAGCGTCACCTTCAGGGGCGCGGCGTAAGTGAGGTCGCGCTGCTGGCACTCCTCAACATCGAATTTGGGCGTCTCCAGTTCGTATTTCACGAACTCCAGGATTGCCGTTTCGTTGAAATCCTTGATCGGGAAAACCGACTGGAAAACACCCTTGATGCCTTCGCCGTCCATCGGCTCCAGCTGGTCACCAGATTTGAGGAACAGGTCGTAGGACGACTTCTGCACCTCGATCAGGTTCGGCATTGCCAGAACCTCGTCGATTTTTCCGTAGAATTTGCGGATACGTTTCTGGCCTGCGTAAGTTTGCGCCATGTTCGATCGCACCTTTCGTTTCTCGCGCCTCCCTCATGCCGTCGGGGCCCCGGCTGAGGGTAGCAAGAAATAAGACATGACGGATCAATCTGTCTGCCGTCCCACCGGCAAAGCACGATCCATTGTCATCGCCTTGGAAAACACCCCTTCCGAAAAGGGTCCTTACCAAAACGCACCCGTTCAAGGTGTCATCTTCTAAGACAGATACGGCTGGACCCAAGGTTTCCCTCGGATCCAGCCAATTCTTCGCCCCAACAGGTGGGGCTGCCAACCAAATTAGGCCAGCTCGACCTCTGCGCCAGCTGCTTCCAGCTTGGCTTTGACGTCTTCGGCTTCCGCTTTGTCGACGCCTTCTTTGATCTTGCCACCGGCTTCGACCAGGTCTTTTGCTTCTTTCAGGCCGAGGCCCGTGATGCCGCGAACTTCCTTGATCACGTTGATCTTGGAGGCGCCGGCGTTCTTCAGAACGACGTCGAATTCGGTCTGCTCTTCAGCGGCTGCGCCACCGTCAGCAGGACCGGCCATCATCACTGCGCCGCCAGCGGCGGGCTCGATGCCGTATTCGTCTTTCAGGATGGTCTTCAGTTCCTGGGCTTCCAGGAGGGTCAGACCAACGATGTCTTCTGCGAGTTTCTTCAGATCAGCCATTTGCTTTTTCCGTATGTAAGTATGTGTTCCAACGCCACAAGGGTTGGGGTCTCAACGGGTGCTTACGCCGCCTTCTCTTCGATAGTCGAAAGGATGGAAGCGATATTCGAGGCAGGCGCGCCAATGGCACCGGCGATGTTGGAGGCTGGTGCGCCGATACAACCTGCGATGGAGGCAATAAGCTCCTCGCGGGAAGGCATCTTCGCAACGGCTTTCACACCATCGGCATCCAAGATGTTATCGCCCATCGCACCGCCGAGGATGACGTAGTTGTCATTCTCTTTGGCAAACTCGTCCGCAGCTTTGGCAGCAGCGACCGGGTCTTCCGAATAGGCCATAACCGTCATGCCCGTCATCAGGTCAGCGATGCCAGCGGCAGGCGTTCCATCAAGGGCAATCTTGGCGAGCTTGTTCTTGGCAACACGCACGGCCCCGCCTGCGTCGCGAACGCGACCGCGCAGATCTTGCATGTTAGCAACCGTGAGGCCCTGATAGTGTGCAACTACCACGACGCCAGAGCTTTCAAAGATCTGGCCGAGTTCCTCGACCACTTTCTCTTTCTGGGCTCTATCCACAGGTTTTCTCCAATTTGGCGAGTTTCCTCGCCGCTCAATTAACCGGATCGCTCCGGCGGTTTTTGGTCCGTATTGGCAACGGAACCAAACGCCGCCAAGCGCTCAACGGGTGAGCGTTCAACTTATGTCTGATCCCATCTCAGGCAGGAATTAACGGGATTTTAAGGTCCCAACCCACCGTCTCGGACGAAACGCAAAAGAGCGTCCGACGAATCGCACGCTCTGCTGCAAGGGCGTCCCTAAACGGATCGGTGCAGTTTGCCAAGGGGGCGAAGGCATATACCCCATAAAAAACGGCGCGAGGGGGATACCCTCGCGCCGTTCAATTCACTTCGCAGCAGGCGGCTTAGTTGCCGGTTGCGTTGTCCACATTCAAAGACACGCCTGGACCCATGGTGGAGGACAGGTTGATCTTCTGCATGTAGGAACCTTTTGCGCCTGTTGGCTTCGCCTTGGAAACCGCATCCACGAACGCGCGGATGTTTTCCACCAGCTGAGCTTCCGAGAAGGAAACCTTGCCAACGCCTGCGTGAACCACGCCGGCTTTTTCGGCCTTGAACTGGACCTGACCGCCTTTGGCGGCCTCAACGGCCTCTTTGACGTCCATGGTCACTGTGCCGATTTTTGGGTTCGGCATCAGGTTCCGGGGGCCAAGCACCTTACCCAGACGACCAACGATAGGCATCATGTCAGGTGTAGCAATGCAGCGATCGAAGTCGATCTTGCCGCTTTGCACGGTTTCCATCAGATCCTCTGCGCCAACGATGTCCGCGCCTGCGGCCTCGGCCTCTTCAGCCTTGGGGCCACGGGCGAACACAGCCACACGGACCGTTTTACCGGTGCCGTTCGGCAGGTTGACCGTGCCACGAACCATTTGGTCTGCGTGACGAGGATCAACGCCGAGCTTCAGGGCGATTTCGATCGTTTCGTCGAACTTTGTGTTCGAGTTGGCTTTGATCAGCGCTACGGCTTCTTCAACCGTGACGTTCTCTTGACCTTCAAAGGCTGCTTTAGCAGCGGCGAAGCGTTTTCCCACTTTACCCATGGTTATTACCCCTTCACCTCGATGCCCATCGACTTGGCGGAGCCAAGGATGATTTTCATTGCTGCTTCAACGTCGTTCGCGCTGAGGTCTACCATCTTGGCTTCTGCGATTTCGCGCAGTTGCTTGGACGTGATCGAGGCCACGGTCTCACGACCGGGCAGCTCGGCCCCCCGAGGACGGTTGCGCTTGCCAACGTTCTTCAGGCCAGCTGCTTTCTTCAGATAGTACGCCGCAGGTGGCGTCTTGATGTCCATCGTGAAGGATTTGTCTTGGTAGTACTGGATCACAGTCGGGCAAGGGGCGCCTTGCTCCATTTCCTGCGTCTTGGCGTTGAACGCCTTGCAGAATTCCATGATGTTGATGCCGCGCTGACCCAGCGCAGGGCCCACGGGGGGGCTTGGGTTGGCTTGACCTGCAGGGATCTGCAGCTTCATCGAGCCGACGAGTTTCTTGGCCATGAGGCCTCTCCTTTATACCAACAGCCCCAACATCGCGTAGCGGGGCCTTTGTTGACGTGGTCTGGGTTGCGCCTCGCGTGGCGCGCGCCTCCCACGGTGGTTAGCCGCCTGTTCCGATGGATCGGGCGACCACGCGGGGCAATACGCGTGACGCGCCATAAAAGCAAGCGGGTTCATCCAAGGAGGTGTGCCTGAAACCAGATCAGGGCTGGGAAGGCCGCAAGCCAGGCCCACACAAACCGATTCAGCCCCAGCAGAAGCCCATTACTCAGATGAAACAGCGCCGCCACCCCAAGGGCTGCCCAAAGGGTGCCTTGGCTTAGCAACGCCAACGGCATGGCCAGTTCAAACCCGATTACCCCCAAGGATGCCCCGCGCATCAATAAGGGCCTTTGGGATAAAGCCCGCAGGTCTTCGCTGTTGGGGTAGATGGAGAAGGCGAATACCTCTCTCAAGGCGGTGCCGTCGCGCCAATCCGGGTTGCGCAGCTTGACCCAACCCGACACCGCGTAGGACAGCACCAGTTGGACCGCCAGATAGGCCAAGGCAACCTCGGCCAGCGCTGGCACAAGATGCGCCGCCATCACGCAGGTCATGACAAGCAGAACCATCTTGTCCGATCCGCCGTTGTAGGGCCCGCGAAACCGCGCAAGCTGCACAAGACCCAGCCCCCATAGCACCACGATCGCAGGCCACAACCCGCATATCAGCGCCGCCCCGCAAAGGATCTGGGTGCCAAACAGACCCGGCCCATGGCGCACATCTTCCGCACCGCGCTGGATCAAGGCCACTGCCAACAGGACCTCGGTCAAGCGCAGGGCCAGATCAAACGTCACGGGGCCACGCCTGTTCGGTCCCTGAGGGCGTGACAAAAAGCAACCGAATCTCAGGCGGATGGGGCAAGCCGTGGCAGCGCATGAGCCGCGCCTCAATCTCGGGCATCAGCCACGGTTCAGGGGCCACAAGAAGCCGTTCCGCCAGCGCCGACAGAAAGAGCGCCTCATTCCATCCGGGGTTCCAGAACAACCGCCGCAGCCGTTGAGCGATACTCAAGGCGCAAGGACGCTCCATCGCGTCCCGCCACGGCCCATCGCCCGTACGAAAATGGATGCGCGGGCTCGCCCCGATCTCTGCAAAGAAGCGCCAAGACGGGAAAACCACAGGCAGAAAGAGGCGTAGTAGCTCCATCCCTGCACCCTAGGGCGCGACGCTTAACAATTAGTTAGTCACGTTTTCGGAGGCCGTCAGTCCCGACGCCCCGCCCGCAAACGAAAAAGCCGCCCCAGAAGGGCGGCTATGGAAGTTCCGGACAAGGACCAAACCTTACATTTGCTTGGAAACCTGCGTGTATTCCAGTTCCACCGGCGTCGCGCGGCCAAAGATGGAAACCGTAACCTTGAGGCGCTGGTTCTCTTCGTCCACTTCCTCGACCATGCCATCGAAATCCTCGAACGGGCCATCGTTGACCTTGACCTTCTCGCCCACGTCAAACGTGATCGTGGAGCGTGGCGATGCTTCGCCTTCTTCCACACGGTTGAGGATCGCGTTCACCTCTTCATCGCGCATGGGCATGGGACGGCCTTGGGGACCAAGGAAACCTGTGACCCGCTGGATCGAGGAAATCACGTGATAGCCGATGTCGGTCATTTCCATGCGGACCAGCACATAGCCGGGCATGAAGCGGCGCGGCACGGTGACCTTTTTGCCGCGACGGATTTCGATCACGTCTTCTTCGGGCACCAGCACTTCTTCGATCACGTCCTCCAGGCCCTTTTCGGCCACGGCGGTCCTGATCTGCTCTGCGATACGTTTTTCAAAGTTCGACAGAACCGAGACCGAGTACCAGCGCTTCGCCATGAGTGCGTTTCCGTTTATTAGCGGGCCCGTGCCGGGCCGAATGTTTCACCAAGGCCAGAATCGGCCCTCTCCCCATTACCACATCCCAGCGGTGCGCGCTGTCGGATGCCTCAATATTGGGGGATTAAGGCGGAGTACGCCTCATGATCGGGGAAATCAAGCCCCCGATGGCACGGGCTGTGAAGCCAATAGTTAACCGAAGGAGGTCAGGATCAGCTCGAGCGCGTTGCGGATCGCCCAATCAACGCCGAAGAAGAAGATCGCGGCAATAACGGCCATGACAAAGACCATAGCTGTGGTAACCAGCACTTCGCGGCGGGTCGGCCAGACAACCTTCGCCACTTCAGAGCGGGTTTGCTGCAAAAACTGGAACGGGTTTGTCATGGTCGGTCACTTCCTTGGATCACCCGGCATATACGCATGAGGGCGCAGTCATGCAAGGAGGCTTGAGCAAGTGACAGCAATCCTGATTCTAGGCGCCGCCGTTTGGCGCGATGGCCCCTCGCCCACATTGCGGCGCAGGACGCTCCATGGGGCCGCGCTTTTCCATGGGGGACGCGGGACGATTGTGATTGCCTGCGGCGGCTTGGGGCGTTTCCCCCCGACCGAGGCCGAAGCGATGTCAGCGATTTTGCAAGACGCGAACGTGCCGCCCAAGGCGATCCGGTTGGAAGACACCTCGACCAACACCGTAGAAAACATCCGCAACGCGATCCCATTGCTACAGGGCGAAACCGATGTGTTGATCGTATCGGATGCCTATCACCTGCCCCGCGCCCGCCTGATCGCCCGACGCGAAGGCTTGCGCGTGACCACCAGCGCCCCGCCCCTGAACGGTGCACGGCTGTGGCCGCAAGTCAAAGGTTGGCTGCGAGAGATCCCCGGTGTCATCGCCGTGTTGCTTCGGATCAGATGAGGAAACCCGACCTTGAAGAAGCGCAGCGGTAGGGCATGGCAAGAGCCCTCAAGCAGCGCAGCGGTAGGGCAAGGCAAGAGCCCTCAAGTAGCGCAGCGGTAGGGCGTATTATACAGAAGTGGTCTGGCAGGGGCGGAGAGACTCGAACTCCCGACCGTCGGATTTGGAATCCGGTGCTCTACCAACTGAGCTACGCCCCTAGACCGAGGCACGGAGTAGGCCGGATTTTCCCCCATGTCCAGATAAAGGATACGGAAATCCCTACTCGGACAGATGAAAAATCGCATGTTAGGGTAGCTCCGATAACCCCTTCTGGAGAAAACCCCTTATGCGATCCCTTATTTTGACCCTTTCCCTTGCCATGGCGTTGCCCATGATCCCATCCATGGCCGCCGCCGATAGCCATAGCTGCAACCAACTGCGTCAGACCGTTTTCAATCGGGCACCCGCCCGTGCGCGCAATTTGCCGTATGGGGCGCTGCAATGTTCTGCCATCAGCGAACTTCACCTGCTGCTGATCAGCCGCGGCTCATATACCGACTTCGAACTGACCCAGCGAATTGAAGCCCTGTTCCGCCGCGAGGGCCTGATCCGATAAGCGTTGAGTAGACCTTCAAGAAGCGGCCGCCCCTTTTACCGGGGGCGGCTTTTTGTTGTGCGGCAGGTCTTTGGGCGTCACGCAGTACGCGGTGGGACGTCTACAGAGTGAACCCACACTTCGGCGTCCGCCTCGTGGGCGGCCCGCGTGCCATCGGTCGTCGCCCCGAGCCTGCGGGCCACGGCCTGTGACCGTGTGTTGGCTATGTCGATGTAGCTATAGAGCTGCTTCAGCCCCAAGACCTCTCGTGCCCACGTCTTGACGGCGATGCCGGCTTCCGTGGCGAAGCCTTTCCCCTCGGCCCCTTCAAACAGATGCCAGGCCAGTTCCACATCGGGCCAGTTCGAGTGCTGGATCAATCCCACACGCCCCACGGGCTGCCCTGTTTGTTGCTCCACCAGAACAAAGAACCCGAATCCGTGCCAATGCCAGTGGCCGATCCCGGCCATGAAGGCGAACCATGCTTGCTCCGACGTGCCGACCTCCCCCTGCGCGACCATGGAGGGGGCGCTGGTCACAAAGCGGGTGAAGGCAGGCAGGTCACCGCGTTTGGGGCCGCGTAACAGCAACCGTTCGGTCGTAAGTCTGGGGGCGGGGGAGAGGTCTTGCATGGGCGCCTTTGCAGTCGAATGCTTGAGGGTGTGCAAGGTCAGTACAGTCTTGATCGCCGAGAACACAGGCTAAAGGCGCGTCCTATTCGCGAATGAATTGCCGTGTGGTCAGGGGCCCTCCGGGGGGAGGTGTATTTGCCAAGGTGAAGGGGGAGGTGGGGCGTGCCGTTTGGGGGGCGGCGGGCATGGAACAAGGCCCCCGCGTGGGGCGAAGGCCGTCCCCAGCTTCGACGGTGTGGGCCGGCTGGTTTAGCTTCAGCAATAGCGCCTTTTCCCGCCGCGGTTCAAAATCCTCGACGGCCCACTCATGACAAAGGCCGCCCGAAGGGGCGGCCTTTTCTATTTCTACCGGGTGATGCCTCGGGCTTGCGTGATCTTTTGGTTCCCAAAAGACACTGCCACCCAAGGCCCACTCCGCAGACCTTTCTTAAGAAAAGTCGCGGTTACTCGATGATCTTTGCAACAACACCAGCACCAACGGTCCGGCCGCCTTCACGGATGGCGAAGCGCAGGCCGTCTTCCATCGCGATCGGCGCGATCAGCTCGACGTTGAACTTCAGGTTGTCGCCCGGCATCACCATCTCGGTGCCTGCTGGAAGCTCAACCGTGCCGGTCACGTCCGTCGTGCGGAAGTAGAACTGTGGGCGGTAGTTGGCGAAGAACGGCGTGTGACGGCCACCCTCTTCCTTGGTCAGGATATACGCCTCGGCTTCGAACTTCGTGTGTGGCTTGACAGAGCCGGGCTTGCAGAGAATCTGCCCGCGCTCAACACCCTCACGGTCAACACCACGCAGCAGCGCGCCGATGTTGTCGCCTGCCTCACCACGGTCCAGCAACTTGCGGAACATTTCAACGCCCGTGCAGGTCGTCTTGGTGGTGTCGCGGATGCCCACGATCTCGATTTCTTCGCCGACGTTGATCACGCCACGCTCAACACGACCGGTCACAACCGTACCACGACCCGAGATCGAGAACACGTCTTCGATCGGCATCAGGAACGGCTGGTCCACGGCGCGTGCTGGCGTCGGGATGTACTCGTCCACAGCCGCCATCAACTTGGCGATGGAGTCTTTGCCGATCGCATCGTCGCGGTCTTCCAGAGCAGCCAGAGCCGAACCAGGGATCACAGGAATGTCGTCGCCAGGGTACTCGTAGGAAGACAGCAGTTCGCGGATTTCCATTTCCACGAGCTCCAGCAGCTCCTCGTCGTCAACCTGGTCAACCTTGTTCATGTAAACAACCATGTACGGAATGCCGACCTGACGACCGAGCAGGATGTGCTCGCGCGTCTGGGGCATCGGGCCGTCGGCCGCGTTCACAACCAGGATCGCGCCGTCCATCTGGGCCGCGCCGGTGATCATGTTCTTCACGTAGTCGGCGTGGCCGGGGCAGTCGACGTGCGCGTAGTGGCGGTTTTCCGTCTCGTACTCAACGTGCGCCGTTGAGATCGTGATCCCGCGGGCCTTCTCTTCGGGCGCGCCGTCAATCTCGTCATACGCGCGGAAGTCACCAAACTGCTTGGTGATCGCCGCCGTCAGCGTCGTCTTGCCGTGGTCAACGTGACCAATCGTGCCGATGTTCACATGCGGCTTAGAGCGTTCAAACTTTTCCTTTGCCATGGGATGGCACCTCGCACTTGGGGGGAGCGCCCCTGAATGGGACGCCTGACCGATTTCATCATCGCGGGCGAGGTATGCGTGTTAGCGAAGAAAATCAACCCGCGAGTTTACACTCACAGCTCAGGACAGGGCGCTTCGTCCGTTGGAACACACTCTGCGCTGGCCGCCTCAATGGCCGCTTCCGCCTCGGCAGCTTCAGCCAAGGCGCCAACACCACTTACGGCTGCGGCGGCTTCTTCCTCCGAGATGTTAAACCACTCGGGGTTTTCCAGCATGAACAACTGGATGCGCCGGGCCGCGTTGCGCGACAAGATCTGCATTTGCTCGGTCCGATTACGGGCGATACCCGAGCCCACCAGCATCGTTTCGGGGCTGGTGCCTTCAAAAACGATGATCTGTTCGGCTTCGTCATGCAGCTTGCGGCCTAATTCATCGTCCCAGATGTTCACCGACAGCACGAGAATCGAACGCGGGCTCAGCACGATCGGAATACCGGGAGGGGCCAGCGCATAGCCATCGACCGCCACACCGATGTGATACAGGCGGTCGCCCTCATAGCCGCCAAAACGACGATCGATCTCTGATTCGAGGATCTCGACCCATTCCTCTGGCGTTGCATTCCGCGAGGGCGGCACCTGTTGCATGTTGTCCGCCACAACGATGTTATGCGCGAGGCGGAAGTCCCCCATCGGGGGCAACTCTTCATCCAACGGATCACCCGCAGCACAGGCCACAAGGGTGGCGATCAAAGCGAGGGGCGTGAAGCGGGACATAAATCGGGCCGGGCGAAACATCGGTCGGTCTCCTGAGAGTTTGAATTTCGGCAGAAACTAGGGTTGTGATGGGGTCTGGTAAAGGCGTTGGTTGACCGGTTGCCGTGAAGTGTAACCCAAAGGTTCACATATTTGGCCCAACCGGCGAAAGACCGCCGAAGGCATAAAGAGATTGCGCGCTTCTCATCGGAACCGGGAAAGCAGCGATTGGCGTCACACAAATGCCTTGGAATTTAGTTGGACACACCGCGCAGCCCCCGGAGGGGAAAGCCATATTCATACGGCATTTCAACTGCTTAGTTAAACCGGTTATCCCGTGGGAACCCGCGTGGGGCCATACGACCGGCGCTGGCGCGTTTGGCGGTCCACTCCGCCAACTCCATCTCGGTGCGCGTGCGGCCCGCTGGGTCTTGCCACGTCAGGCCATCGGCCAGACGAAAGGTCCGCGCGTCGGACATGCCACCGTCTTTGAACCGCTGCAGTCGCACGCCTTTGCCTCGGCCCATCTCTGGAAGCTCGTCCAGCGGGAAGACCAGTAGCTTGCGATTCTCTCCGACCACGGCGACGTGGTCTTCGCCTTCGGCTACGGCACGGCAGACCATGGCGGTGACGCCTTCCTTGACGTTCAGCACTTGCTTGCCAGAGCGCGTCTGCGCAAGAACATCTTCCTCGGCAACCAGGAAACCGTCCCCGGCACTTGAGGCTATCAACCGCTTTGCGCCGGGCTTGTGGACGAACAGATCCACAATCTGCACCTCATTGGGCAGATCCACCATAAGCCGCAGAGGCTCTCCCAATCCGCGCCCGCCGGGCAGGCCGTTGGCGCCGAGCGTGTAGACGCGGCCGGTGGAACCCAGGATCAGCAGCTTGTCGGTTGTTTCAGCGTGAATCGCGAAACGCGGGCCGTCGCCGTCGCGGAATTTCATTTCCTGCGTCAGATCCACGTGGCCTTTCATCGCGCGGATCCAGCCCATCTGGCTGCACACTATCGTCACAGGCTCCCGCTCGATCATCGCCTCAAGCGAGACCTCTTCGACGCTGCCTGCCTCGGCAAACTGCGTGCGCCGCGCGCCGCCGTCGACCTTGGCCCCGAATTTCTTGCGCACCTCTTTCAGCTCTTCCGCGATGCGGTCCCATTGCAGACCCTCTTCGGCCAGCAAATCCTCCAGCCCGGCACGTTCCTCCATCAGGCGGTCACGCTCGGCTTGCAGCTCCATCTCTTCCAGACGGCGAAGGCTGCGCAGGCGCATGTTGAGGATCGCCTCGACCTGCACTTCGGTCAGCTCCCCCTCGCCGGGGCCGGGGGTCTTGTAGTCTGCTTCCGAGGTCGCGCGGACGAAATCCTGCCCCCAATCTTCCCGCATCAGCGCGGCCTTGGGGTGGTCGTCGTAGCGGATGATGTCGATCACGCGATCCAGGTTGAGGAAGGCGATCAGGAAGCCTTCCAGCACCTCCAGCCGGTGGTCAATCTGCGCAAGACGGTGGCGCGAGCGGCGCAGCAGAACGTCCTGGCGATGATCGAGGAATGCGCGCAGCACCTCCTTCAGCGAGCACACCTTCGGAGTGCGCCCGTCGATCAGCACGTTCATGTTGAGGCTAAAGCGATTCTCCAAGTCCGATTGCCGGAACAGGGCCGCCATAAGGACATCGGGATCGACGGTCTTGGCACGCGGCTCCAGAATGATGCGGATGTCATCGGCGGATTCATCGCGCACGTCCGCTAGAATCGGCACTTTCTTCAGCTGGATCAGCTCGGCCAGCTTCTCGATCAGCTTGGATTTCTGCACCTGGTAGGGAATTTCCGTGACAACGATCTGCCACTGCCCCCGGCCCAAATCCTCAACCTCGTATTTCGCCCGCACCCGGAAACCGCCTTTGCCGGTGCGATAGGTCTCGGCCATGCTTTCCTTTGGTTCGACGATAACGCCGCCGGTGGGGAAGTCTGGGCCCTGGACGTAGTTCAGAAGCGTCTCATCACGGGCGTCCGGCGTCTTGATCAGGTGCAGGCAGGCCGCGATCAGCTCATCCAGATTGTGGGGCGGAATGTTGGTCGCCATCCCCACAGCGATCCCGCTGGAGCCGTTCGCCAGAAGGTTTGGCACCTGGGCGGGCAGAACCTCGGGCTCTTGCAGGGTGCCGTCGTAGTTGTCGCGGAAATTCACCGCGTCCTCGGACAGGCCTTCCAGCAAAGCCTCGGCCATCGCGGTCATCCGGGCCTCGGTATACCGCGCCGCCGCCGGGTTATCGCCGTCGATGTTGCCGAAGTTGCCCTGGCCATCGACCAGCGGGTAGCGAATGACGAAATCCTGCGCCAAACGCGCCATCGCGTCATAGATCGCAGCATCCCCGTGAGGGTGATAGTTCCCCATCACATCGCCGCTGATCTTGGCCGATTTCCGGAACCCGCCGTTCGACGCCAAACGCAACTCGCGCATCGCATAGAGAATGCGGCGGTGCACGGGCTTCAACCCGTCGCGGGCATCGGGCAGGGCACGGTGCATGATTGTAGAGAGCGCATACTGCAAGTAGCGCGAGCCGATTGCGCGGCTCAACGGTTCCGAGACGTTACGCTGCTCGGGGTTGGAATCCTGTGTGTCGTCATCACTGCTCATCAGGATTACCGACCTATCGCGACTTCATGAGCTTAGGCAAGGAACCGTTTGTGGGTTCACCACGTTTAGTCTGTGAAACCCCTATCATCGAATCGGCGGAAACATTATGCGACTGAAATCATCTTTCTACCCCCTGAGCCCCATGATCAAAATGTCCGCCACTCTCGCCGCCGCCCTTTACGTGGCAATGATCGTCATTCCGGGCGAGGACCACGGCGCGCAGGTCGAGGTGACAAGCAGCACATCGCGCGCCTCTGATCCGATCACGCCGCTTTCCCCACGTAATGAAGGTGCGAGTGGGTGGATTCAGTCGTTCATCGCCAGTGCCCAGGCCGGTACTGTTTCCGCACCGAACGTGCCGATCAGCCGCCGCCAGTATGTAACCAGCGGCAACGCGTTGATCGCGGATGAGGCCGGCAGCCTGATGCTCGCGACGAATGATGGCGAGTATTACATGATCGACGCGGTGATTAACCCGGCCGACCTGATTGGCGACGAAAACGAAATTGCCAGCGTCGCCGTGGCCGCCCTGGCACAGCCAGAAGAGATTACCGCCACGGGCACCGAGCAACCGACTGCCGCCGAGACCTCTCCCGAGGTGTGGCGTGTCGCGGCCAGCGCGGTGAACTTCCGCGAAGGCCCCTCGACCAACACCGCCGTGCTGACATCGTTGCGGCGCGGTGCCGAAGTTGAATTCCTTGCCGAGGCGCCGGACAACTGGGCGCGCCTGCGCATCGTCGGCTCGGACCTTGAAGGCTACATGGCCGCCGAATTCCTTGAGCCGGTCGTAAACTGACCCCTGCCTCGCTTGCGGATAGTGGTCCTCTATTGATCCGCTTGCGCCCTGCCCCCCCCTTGCCCTAGGCATTTCATGTCCAAGGCGAGGGGTTTTTTCGTGACGCGATCCATCCTGATCACCGGCAGTTCGTCCGGAATCGGCCTTGCTGCCGCCCGCACGCTGCACACCCGTGGCTGGCGCGTGTTCGCCTGTGTGCGCCGCCCCGAGGACCGCACCCGACTGGAGGCGGAGGGGCTGGAAAGCGGGCTGCTCGACATGGCCGACACGAAAAGCATCGAAACGGGCTTGGCCGAGGTGCTGGATCGTACTGGCGGCACGCTGGATGCCCTGTTCAACAACGCGGGGTTCGGGTTGCCCGGTCTGGTGGAAGACCTGCCAACGGACGCCCTGCGCGAAACCTTTGAAACCAACGTGTTCGGCCTGCATCACCTGACCCGTGCCGTCATTCCTGTCATGCGGGCCCAAGGGCATGGGCGTATCGTTCAACACTCTTCCGGTTTTGGGCGGCACGTGATGCAATGGCGGGGGGCCTATAACGCATCGAAACACGCGCTGGAGGGGCTGACGGATACCCTGCGCCTGGAGATGCGCGGGTCTGGTATCCACATCTCGACCCTTAACACTGGGCCTGTCACATCGAAGTTCCGGGTGAATTCCATCGCGCCCTTCGAGCGCTGGATCGACTGGGAAAACTCTGTCGACCCTGACCGATATCGCCGCGGTCTTCTCAAGCACCTCTATGAAGACAGTGGCCCGGCTCCGTTTCAGCGAGAGCCCGACGCCGTCGTGCGCCGCCTGATCCACGCCATTGAGCACCCAAATCCGCGCCCGCGCTACCACATCACCCCTGCCGTCCATTTCGCCGAGGGCCTGCGCCGCGCTTTTCCTCAGCGCATTATCGACGCCGTCGCCGCCCGCCTATAGCCTTTCGCCTAAGCCGCCCTACCTGACTGCGTACCCTGACCCGGAGAAAACATGCTAAACGATCCCTTACTCATCGCCGGTCTCGTGGCCTGCCTCGCCGTGTTGGTCATCTTGTTGTTGGGCATCAACTCGTTCCGCAAAGGCGGCACTGACGGGGCAAAACGGTCCAACAAGTTCATGCAATTGCGCATCGCCATGCAGTTCGTCGCGATTCTCTTGCTGCTGGCCTTCGTTTATTTCCGTCAGCAATCGGGAGGGTAAGCCAATGGTTGTCCTGAACAAGATTTACACACGTACCGGTGACGCGGGCGAAACCGCCCTTGGTGACGGGTCCCGCGTGGCCAAGCATTCGCAACGGGTTTCGGCCTACGGCACCGTGGACGAGTTGAACGCGACCCTTGGCGTGGCCCGGCTTCATGCCGAGGGCGAGATGGCCGACCGCCTCGCCATGATCCAGAACGACCTGTTCGACCTGGGGGCAGACCTGTGCACGCCAAATATGGACCAGGATGCCGAGCGGGAATATCCGCCCCTGCGCATCGCCAGCGCTCAAGTGGACCGTCTGGAGGCCGAAATTGACCAGATGAACCCACTCCTCTCGCCGCTGCGGTCGTTTATTTTGCCCGGGGGCTCTCCCTTGGCCGCGCACCTTCACATCTGCCGCACGGTCTGTCGCCGCGCCGAACGCCTGTCGGTGGAGCTATCGCAGGTCGAGGCCGTGAACCCCGCGGGGATCAAATACCTCAATCGCCTGTCGGACTGGTTCTTCGTGGCGGGGCGCATCGCCAACAATAACGGCGCGGACGATATCCTTTGGGTGCCTGGCGCGAACCGGTAGTTTTTCGCCTTTGCGATGCTTCACGCACGAAACTGTCGTTGGGCTATCACAAATCGTTAACAGACTGTTTTTAAGAGATTTGAGGATTGTTTACCAATTGAGGCTACACTCAGGGTATGCCCTATTTTCGATGCCATCGAACCTACAGCCGGGCCGAGTATCTCTCGGACGCTGTGGTACACGGGCTCGGCATCGGTGGCGCGTTAATCGCCGGTCCCGTCATCATCACCCTCGCAGCCGTCTGGATCGGTGACCCAACCCTGATCGGCGCATTGGCGGTCTACACCATCACGCTGTTGTCGATGTGGATCTGCTCGGCGCTTTACAACCTTGTGCAGCGTGAAGACTTAACACCGCGTTTACGGCGTTTTGATCAAACGGCGATTTCATTGAAAATTGCGGGGACCTATACGCCTTTCATTGCGCTTGCCTCAGGCTCCTTCGGGTTCTTCGCGGGCATCTGGATGGTGGCCCTGGCGGGCGCATCGGTGATTCTGTTCTCGAACCGGACCTTTGTTTGGCTGGCTATCGCGCTTTACCTTAGCCTTGGATGGGCGGGGGTAGTGGCCGGCGGCCCATTGCTATCAGGCATATCCCCCTTCGCCGCGTCCCTGCTGATGGTCAGCGGCGTTTTCTATTCTTTCGGGATCATCTTCCTGATGTGGAGCAAACTCCCGTTCCACAATACCATCTGGCATCTTTGCGTCCTCGCAGGGACCGGAATTTGCTATGCCGCGATCGTCGCAGAAATCCTTTATGGCCCTCATATCGCGTAACGCGGCGTCTACAGATCGGCCCTCGTCGATTTTGGCCTGTTTTCCCATTTCAGTTGGCGCTATTCCTTCACGCAAGATTGTTGCTTGGGTCCGCTTCAAGGTATCTTGAACTGACCAGAAAGGATTAGGAGAACGCCATGAAGGTCTTAGTGCCCGTAAAACGCGTGATCGACTATAACGTGAAGGTTCGCGTGAAAGCGGACGGCAGCGGAGTTGATCTCGCCAACGTAAAAATGTCGATGAACCCTTTCGACGAGATTGCTGTAGAAGAGGCAATCCGCCTGAAGGAAGCCGGCAAAGCGGAAGAGGTCGTCGCGGTCTCCATCGGTGTAAAACAGTCGCAAGAAACGCTGCGCACCGCCCTCGCCATGGGCGCTGATCGCGCGATCCTTGTGATCGCCGCCGATGACGTTCACACGGATATTGAACCTTTGGCGGTTGCCAAGATCCTCAAAGCCATTGTGGATGAAGAGCAGCCCGGCCTTGTTCTGGCGGGCAAGCAAGCCATCGACAACGACATGAACGCCACCGGCCAAATGCTGTCGGCGCTTCTGGGTTGGTCCCAAGGCACTTTCGCCTCCGAGCTGGAGATCGAGGGCGACACCGCCAAGGTCACCCGCGAAGTGGACGGTGGTTTGCAGACTATCGACGTGAAGATGCCCGCCATCGTCACCGTGGACCTGCGCCTGAACGAGCCGCGTTATGCGTCCTTGCCCAACATCATGAAGGCGAAGAAGAAGCCTTTGGATGAGAAAACAGCCGCTGACTACGGCGTAGACGTGACCCCACGCCTTTCCATTGTCACCACCTCCGAGCCAGAAGCCCGCGCCGCCGGCGTCAAGGTCGCCTCGGTGGATGAGCTGCTCACGAAACTCAAAGACGAAGCGGGGGTTCTGTAATGGCTGTTCTTCTTCTTGCCGAAGTGAATTCCGGCGAACTGGCGATGGACGCGACCGCGAAGGCCGTGACTGCTGCCACCAAACTGGGCGACGTGACCGTGCTGTGCTGTGGCGCTTCTGCCAAAGCCGCCGCCGATGAGGCCGCGACCATCGAAGGTGTCGCCAAGGTGCTCTGCGCCGAGGATGACAGCCTGGGCCACCGCCTTGCGGAACCCACAGCGGCGCTGATCGTGTCGCTCGCGGGCGACTATTCGCACATCGTGGCACCCGCCACGACGGACGCCAAGAACGTCATGCCCCGCGTTGCCGCCCTGCTTGATGTCATGGTGATCTCGGATGCATCCGGCGTTGTCGACGCCGACACGTTCGAGCGCCCGATCTACGCGGGCAACGCGATCCAGACGGTGAAATCGTCTGATGCCATCAAGGTCGTGACCTTCCGCACCTCTACCTTCGATGCGGCTGCCACGGGCGGTTCCGCCGCGGTCGAGATGATCGACGCTGCCGCCAACCCCGAACTTTCATCGTGGGTGGAAGACAAGGTTGCCGCAAGCGATCGGCCAGAGCTGACCTCTGCCGGGGTCGTTGTGTCCGGTGGTCGCGGCGTTGGCTCGGAAGAGCAGTTCGCCCTGATCGAAGGTCTCGCCGACAAATTGGGCGCGGCTGTGGGCGCGTCCCGCGCAGCAGTCGATTCGGGCTATGCGCCGAACGATTGGCAGGTAGGCCAGACTGGCAAGGTCGTGGCTCCGGACCTCTACATTGCTGTCGGTATTTCTGGTGCGATCCAGCACTTGGCAGGCATGAAGGACTCCAAGGTTATCGTGGCGATCAACAAGGACGAGGAAGCGCCGATCTTCCAAGTCGCCGACTACGGCCTTGTGGCCGACCTGTTCGACGCCGTGCCAGAGCTGACAAGCAAGCTCTAAAGCGCCGCCAGCGACCCAATCAAAGCCCCGCCGGACCGGTTCCGCGCGGGGCTTTTTCTTTTTGAGCGATTGGCCGTTCCCGGCTAAGGGCTGAGATGTTTCAACAACTTTCCCGCCGCCATCGAATGCAGGCCAGGCCCTGGCAACATCCGCGCGGCGGCCTCCTCGCTTGGGCCAAAAAACTTGCCGTCCAAACCGTCATGGCGATCGTCCGCAAGCGGCGCTGCAATCGTAAGAGAAGCCGCGTCTTGTCCCACCACCTCCAACATCTTCATCGTGATAAACAACGGATGCTGCGCCAAATCAGTGCCCCCCACCGCGTCGGGCCGTCGATTCGCCAGCCAAAGCAGATGCACCGGCAACGCCAAACTGTTGAGGAACTTTCGCATCCGCGCGACCCAGGCAATCTCAAGTTCGGTCCTCACGATCTCAAACCGATCCGAAGATTCCATCTGCAGATGGCTCAACAAATGTCGGATAAAATGGAACTCAGTGAAATCCACTTGCGGATAGATTGTTCTCAGCATCGCACTGGCACCCAGAAATCTGTCGTTGCGCCGTGGATGCACCGAATAGAATCGGTTTGTCAGGGTATGGGCCCCGGTGATCTGCATCACCACCGCCTCCGCATTCGCCACGTTGGCGGCAATGGCAGGATCGTTCACCATCACATCGACGCCCGCATTGATCACGCCCAGGTTCAAGACCGGTAGATCCAGCCTCTTATCCAACTGCGCAGCAAAGGGCGCATCGATGAAGCGCCCGAATGTCGCGGACGAACCGATGCACACGACCGCAGGCCCCCGGTCCACGTCCAATGGCCCTCGAAACCGCAATGCCGACCCCGGCAAAGCCGAGGGCTGATAATCCAAGGGCATACGCCCTCGTTGCTCAAAACTCATTGTCCCCCTCCAACTTCACAAAGACTCACCCAGCACGACCTTTGCGACTCAGAAGTTAATCCCCCCCTAACCTTCTGCTTTGACTAAATTTTGCCAGACAACCACTGGACAGGCCGAAGCTGTGCCTTTGGCTTGTATCCTCCCACTGGCCAAGCCTATTCTAGGTCCAACCAATCGCGCCGAAGGAACACCTCATGGAAATCGAAAGCATCGGAATTGTCGGCGCGGGGCAAATGGGCAACGGCATCGCCCATGTCTGTGCCTTAGCCGGATATGACGTCGTCATGTCCGATGTCAGCCAGGCCGCTCTCGACAGCGCCGTCGCCTTGATTGATCGCAATCTCGTACGCCAAGTCAGCCGCGAGAAAATCACTCAGGCCGCAAAGGACACCGCGATGGGACGCATCAGCACCACGATGGCCCTGTCCGACCTCGGCCCGACCGATCTGATCATCGAAGCCGCGACCGAGCGTGAGACAGTGAAACAAGCCATTTTTGAGGATCTGCTCCCCCACATCAAACCGACAACGATCCTGACGTCGAACACCTCGTCGATCTCCATCACCCGCCTGGCCTCCCGTACCGACCGCCCGGAAAAATTCATGGGCTTCCACTTCATGAATCCGGTGCCCGTCATGCAGCTGGTCGAACTGATCCGAGGCATCGCCACCGACGAGCCGACCTTCAAAGCCTGCAAGGGCGTGGTGGACCGTCTCGGCAAAACCGCTGCTACCGCCGAGGACTTCCCCGCCTTCATCGTGAACCGCATTCTGATGCCGATGATCAACGAGGCCGTCTACACCCTCTACGAGGGCGTCGGAAACGTCACCTCCATCGACATGGCAATGAAACTCGGCACTAACCACCCCATGGGCCCTCTGGAACTTGCGGATTTTATCGGCCTCGATACCTGCCTAGCCATCATGAACGTACTGCACGACGGTCTGGCCGATACCAAATACCGCCCCTGTCCGTTGCTGACAAAATACGTTGAAGCGGGCTGGCTTGGTCGAAAATCCCAGCGGGGATTCTACGACTACCGGGGCGAAGGCGATCCGGTCCCAACCCGCTAGACCGCTCCTTCATCTTGGCAAATACAACTCAATCCAACGTTGCCCCGCAAACCACCGCTTGCTTTGGCCGCGCGGCCCAAGCCGTCCTCACTGGTCGGGGTTTTCCCCAAGCGACAAGGTCCGCTCCCGTAGCCACGCCATGAATTCCCGTGGCTTCTTGATGCGGTCTTGCCATTCTTCAGGCGGGATCGGGTTTCCGATAATCGGCGCCTGAGGCTTGTCGAAACTTTTCACAACTTCGTGGATCAACAGACCCTGACGGATTACCGGGCTGATCCGGTTGGCGATCTGATAGGCGCGGCTATTTTGTCCGGTGAAGAAACACGGCACAATCGTCGCGCCAGAGTTGCGGATCATCTTGGCGGTGAACACATTCCACTCGCCCTCTATGGGTTGGCCCCACATTCTGTCCGATGCCGCAACCGCCCCCGATGGAAACAACGAGATCAACCCACCCGCCTTCAGATGCGCCATTGCCGCCGCGCGCATATCCAGCATCTTCTGCTGGGCATCGGGCTCATGGGGAAACGGGACCGAGATCATGTAACTCGATGCGGCCTCGTCAATGCCGGTCAACAGCGCCCGCGTCAGGATGCGGTAGTCATCGCGGCGGCGGCCAATCAGGTCCGCCAGAATCATGCCGTCCACCAACCCATGCGGGTGGTTCGCCACAAAGATCACCGGCCCCTCCGCAGGGATGCGGTCCAACTGGTGCTCGGGCGTTTGTAGGTCGATACCCATCACCCGCATGGTGGCGGGCCAGAATGCTTGTCCCTTGAACTCGCCCAAGCCTTCAAACTGGCGGATCCGCTTGATGACCGTAAACTTGCCGGTCATCCACTCGATTGCTTTGATCGTGTACCGCACGAATGGGTTCGGAAAGGAGTTGGAATAGGTCAGAGATCGGCGATCATAGGTCCCATTAGGGCCTGTGCCACGGGTCGGCGCGGGGGCCGAAACATTTCGTGTACTCAGGTCCGTCATGTGCCCTCGTCTTTCATCGTCCTTCGCGGCCATGTCCGTAGCCCCTCAGGTTTCCTCGCCGAACCGGTCGGCGACCAGAGCTTCCAGCGCATCCGCAAGGCGGTCGGCCTCAGCTCCACTGGTTTCAACCTCAATAAAGGTTCCCATAGAAGCTGCCAACATTAAAAGGCCCATAATGCTATCGCCGGCAGCACTCAGCCCATCCTTTCGCACGATTGCCGTTGCGTCAAACGACTCTGCCACCTCTACGAACCGGGCCGACGCGCGCGCGTGCAGCCCTTTGACGTTAACAATCTTCATCTTTCTCGTCGTGTTCGCATCACTCATGCCCGTCTCCCCTCGGTCATTCTGGCGCTCCGTCGAAGCTGTTTATATAGCGCCGCCCGGCCTCTGCCGCGCGGGATACTGCTTCTTCCACGGTCAACTGACGTGACTTCACCAGTTTCACCAACATGGGCAAATTCACCCCTGTCAGGATCTTGCGATTTGCCGGACGGCAAGCATGCAACGATAGATTCGAGGGCGATCCGCCATACATATCCGTCACCACAACAACCCCATCACCGATGTCCACGGCGTCCGCCGCGTCACAGATTTCCCGCGTACGCGCGGCACGGTCATCCTCTGGGCCAATGGGGATAGCCACCATCGCAGGCTGCGCGCCCACGACATGCTCCGTGGCCCGCTTCAGCTCTTTCGCCAAGCCGCCATGGGCGACGATCACGATGCCGATCACGTTAGCTTTGCCTCTCCATCTCCGGTCGAGGCAGCAGCCCAGGTGACGGGCCCTCGATCTCGGTCGTTGATTGACGTTTCTCTGTCTACGTCACGATGCCTTTTTGACACTTGCCAGCCCTGTTCCGCAAGTCGCGTCGATATTATCTCGGCCAGACTGACCGACCGATGCCGGCCCCCGGTACACCCAAAGGCGACCGTCAGGTGGCTTTTGCCTTCCTCCTTGAAAGCCGGAAGCAGCATATCCAGCATTTCGTTCACCTGGGTGCGGAACGTTTCAAACCGCGCGTCCGCCGCGACGTAGGCTTGCACGTCCGGGCCCCTGCCATCCTTGGCCCGCAGATCCGGCTGCCAATGGGGATTGCGCAGGAAGCGACAGTCAAACACCAGGTCCGCGCCCGTCGGCAGCCCTCGCTTGTACGAGAACGACATCACCTGCACCGCCATTTTCGGGGCGCCATTACGGGCGAAGAAACGGCCCAATTCCTCACGGGTGCGGTGCGGGGTCATGTTCGTGGTATCAATCAGAACATCTGCATGGAGCCGCAGCGGCGCCAGCATGTCCCGCTCCATTGCAATGCCTTCGGCCGGGGTGGCGTCGGGGGCCAAGGGGTGGCGGCGGCGCGTCTCGGAATAGCGACGTTGCAATGTCTCTGGCTCGCAATCCATGTAGACTAGATCGACCGCGAAGTCGGGGTCTTTCTGCAACCTCTCGTGGGCCGAAATCAGATCAAACGCGTCGAAGTTTCTGGTGCGAGGGTCAATGCCCAAGGCCAGCGGACGATCCGGCGGCGCGCCCTCCAACAGGCGCGGCAACAGACTAAGGGGCAGGTTATCAATCGCCTCAAACCCCAGGTCTTCCAAAGCGTTGATAGCGGTCGTGCGTCCAGCCCCGGAAGGGCCAGTGATAAAAACCACATGGGCACGTTGAGTATGCGTTGGCATGGAGAAGGGGCCCTATGCACGAATGGTGTTACACGTCAGCCTTACCATATCGAAGCAAATGTGAAAGCGACACAGCCAGCCTGTGCTGTTCCGCGCCAAGGATCAACATCGCCTTTTGGTCATGCACCAAGGCGGAGCGTGTCGGTGGCAGCCGCTCCGGCTCGGTCCGCGACAGATCAGCGACCGCCATCAGGGGCGCGATCGGGCAGAGCGAGCCCGCGTTCAGCAGGCCGATACCGCGTGCCTCTATCAAGGCGGGCGCGGATTTGGGGGCACATAGCTGCCCCGCCTCCAGCCAAATTCCGTCGTCCGAGATCAGCGCGGCCCCCAAGGCCATCAGGTCCAACGCGAGCGTGGATTTCCCGCTTCCCGTGGGGCCAAGGATCAACACCCCCTTGCCCGCCACGGCAACGCCCGTTGCATGGAAGAACAACCTGTCGCCCTCGCGGGAGATGGCCCTTTGGGCCAAATCCTCTGGCAGCGGCGTCACGGATCAGATCGGCAGACCGACAACAAAACGCGCGCCCAAAGGCTCGGACGTGATGTCGGCCTCGGTGGGACGAATGTTCTCGGCCCAGATCACCCCACCGTGGGCTTCCACAATCTGCTTGGAGATCGCAAGGCCAAGGCCCGAGTTGTTGCCAAACTGGTTCGCAGGACGTTCCGAGTAGAAGCGGTTGAACACCTTTGTCAGCGCCTCTTCCGGGATGCCAGGGCCGGTGTCTTCCACCACGATCAACACGCGGTTTTCGCGCCGGCGGGTCCAAAGACGTACGGCGTCACCATCTTCGCAGAAGGAAATCGCGTTGCTTAGAAGGTTCACGAATACCTGAGCCAAGCGCCCTTCAAGGCCCGCAATCATGATCTCGTCCGAGGGCAGGTCGGTAATGAACTCGATCCCCTGCTTGCCCGCTTCTTCCGAGTGATATTGCGACAGGTTGTCGAGGGTGCGGACCAGATTGAACTCTTCCTCCTCCTCTTTCACCAGTTCACTATCAAGCCGCGATGCATTGGAGATATCGCTAACCAGTCGGTCCAGGCGGTGCACGTCGTGTTCAATCACGTCGATCAGGCGCTTGCGCTGTTCGCTTGTTTTCGCGAATTCAAGCGTTCCCACCGCCGACCGGAGCGAGGCGAGGGGGTTCTTGATCTCGTGGCTCACATCGGCGGCAAACTGTTCATTGCTGTCGATCCGATCATAGAGCGCGGCAACCATGCCACGCAGCGCCCCGGAAAGCCGCCCGATTTCGTCCGGACGCCCGGTCAGATCAGGGATGCGCACGCGGGTCGGAGACATCTTCCGCGCGTTCTTGTCCCGGCCCAGTTCCGCGGCCGCGGACAGGTCCGCCAAGGGGTTGGCGATGGTCGAGGCCAGCACCAGCGACAGGACAATAGAGACCAACAGCGCCACAACGAACATCTGAAGCAACTGCTCTTGCTCCACGCGCACCAGCTGGTCGATTTCGCCAGCGGCGGTGGTCACGATGATCGCACCCACGATGCCACCTTCCCCTTCAATCGGGGACGCCGCGGCAAAGACGGAACCCGTCTCATCGGTGCCGCGCTGAAGAATCGTCGCGCCGCCCATGGCCGCATCGGCGAGGTCGGCATGATCCTCGGGCCCGGCCGCAGGGGTGCTTGGGTCTTCGCCGTTACCCAGAACGCGGGAAAAGCCAGAATAAATCGAGACCAGCGCGTCGGTAATAAGCAACGATTCACGGGGTTGGTGGGCCAACCCTTGCACCGGGCGCACGCCGCCCCGCGCAATGTCTTGGGTCGATGTCACTGGGACGCCGTCGACGGAGAATACGAACACCTCCATCCCGTCAGGAATGCCGATGCGCGACAAAACGCTTTCCGCATCAATGCCTTCGCCCGTCACAAGGTTGGCGGGGGCCGCTTCGGGCAAATGCGCCTCGAAGATATCGGAAATAAGCTGCGCTTCGCTTGCCAAGGCCCGTTCACGCTGCACCACAAGACTGTCGCGCACCGGGTTTAGCCACAGGAACAAAATCCCCAAGGCCATGATCGCCATCAGGTTGAACAAGATGATCTTGCGCGCCAAAGGCGAGGAATTGAGCGAGATCAGCGACCGGCGCTTCCGGGCCGCCCGCAATTCTGATTCCACGCCGGATTGGGGACGGTCCCAATCTTCGCCCAAGACAATATCCGCCCGCTCAGCGGCGCGGCGGTTGGTCATAGAGACATCTGCTGGCACGGGAGGCCCCTATTCTTCGTTGTAGCGGTAGCCAATGCCGTAGAGCGTCTCGATCGCAGAGAACTCATTATCGACAGAGCGCATTTTCTTGCGCAGCCGCTTGATGTGGCTGTCGATGGTGCGGTCGTCGACGTAGACTTGCTCGTCGTAGGCGACATCCATCAGCTGGTCCCTGGACTTCACGAAGCCCGGACGCTGTGCCAGCGCTTGCAGCAACAAGAACTCCGTAACCGTCAGGGTCACATCGCGGCCCTTCCACGTCACGGCGTGGCGAAGCGGATCCATCTGAAGATCGCCCCGGTCAAGGACCGTCGTTTCCTCAGGCGCGCCAGCGGCATCGGACGCGATCGCGTCTTGGCGCCGCAGGATCGAGCGGATGCGTTCCACGAGCAGGCGCTGGGAAAACGGCTTGCGCACGTAGTCATCGGCCCCCATGCGCAGACCCATCAGTTCATCAATCTCGTCATCTTTGGAGGTGAGGAAGATCACCGGCATCTGCGACTTGGTGCGCAGACGCTGGAGCAAATCCATCCCGTCCATACGCGGCATCTTGATGTCGAAGACACCCAGATCCGGCAATTTGCGATTGAAGGCATCCAGTGCGGACTGCCCGTCATTATATGTTTCGACATCGAAACCCTCTGCCTCAAGGGTCATGGATACAGACGTCAGGATATTCCTGTCGTCGTCGACAAGTGCGATACGCGCCATCGGCTATGTCCTCAGATTACTGCTCGGTTCTTTTATATTTTCCTGCAGTGTCCAGTTTTCATTCGAGAGAATCAATGAAAATCACGCCCTTGACCCTCGTGATGCGCAGAACTGTGGCCAAATTGCGTTAACGCCCGGTGAAGGATTGTGACCAAAATGGGGCAGATGCGCCTTATTTCACCATTGGCGGCGCTGCGTTCCGTCACGAAACAAAATTTCGTTTTGGTTGCGCTAACTGTGCTGTCCTGTCCTGTTCAGTCTCAAAACTCGCATGTTATAGCGAAGGCACGGCACTGCACTCAGGTTGTGTCGTCACATCAAACAGGGCGACAGACCGCCCGACAGGAGCTTGAGAGCCATGACCCATGGACGCGTTAACCCCGCACATACACTTGACCAACAAGGTATTCTGGGGCTCGGCTCGGTCTATTATAACATGCTCGAGCCCGCCTTGATGCAAGCGGCGGTCGAAAACGGCGAAGGCCGCATCGGCCAGGGCGGTACATTTCTGGTCTCTACCGGGCAATTCACCGGCCGCTCTCCCAAGGACAAGTTCGTCGTCCGCACCCCGGAAGTCGAAGATACCATCTGGTGGGAAAACAACGCGCCCATGGCGCCCGAGGCGTTTGATACGCTTTACGCAGATATGCTCGACCACATGAAAGGCGGCGACTACTACGTCCAGGACCTGTTCGGCGGCGCCGACCCCGCCCATCGCCTTGACGTGCGCGTGGTGTCGGAACTGGCTTGGCATAACCTCTTCATCCGCCACCTTCTGCGCCGCCCCGATGCCGAGGAACTGGCGAATTTCGTTCCTGAATTCACCATCATCAACTGCCCCAGCTTCAAGGCAGACCCGGCCCGCCACGGCTGCAACTCGGAAACCGTGATCGCGTTGAACTTCGAAAAGAAGCTGATCCTGATCGGCAACACCGAATACGCGGGCGAAAACAAGAAGTCGGTCTTCACCCTGCTGAACTACATCCTGCCCGGCAAAGGCGTCATGGCGATGCATTGCTCCGCCAACCACGCGATTGACGACCCGGATGATAGCGCGGTGTTCTTCGGCCTGTCCGGCACGGGCAAGACCACACTCTCCGCCGACCCGGCACGCACCTTGATTGGCGATGACGAACACGGCTGGTCCGACACGGGCATCTTCAATTTTGAAGGCGGTTGCTACGCCAAGACGATCAACCTGCGCCAAGAGGCGGAGCCTGAGATCTACGCCACCACGCAGAAATTCAGCACCGTGATCGAGAACATGGTCTACGATGAGGACACGCTAGAGCTTGATTTCGACGACGACAGCCTGACCGCAAACATGCGTTGCGCCTACCCGATCGAGATGATTTCCAACGCCTCCGATACCGGTATGGGAGGGGCGCCCAAGAACATTATCATGCTGACCTGTGACGCTTTTGGCGTGTTGCCTCCGATCGCGCGGCTGACACCGGCGCAGGCGATGTACCACTTCCTCTCGGGTTTCACGGCCAAGGTGGCCGGCACAGAGCGCGGCGTGACCGAGCCCACACCCACTTTTTCCACCTGTTTCGGCGCGCCGTTCATGCCCCGTCGTCCCGAGGTCTACGGCGACCTGCTGCGCCAGAAGATCGCCGAGCATGGCGCGACCTGCTGGCTGGTGAACACCGGCTGGACCGGCGGCGCATTCGGCACCGGGTCGCGGATGCCGATCCATGCCACGCGGTCGCTTCTGACAGCTGCGCTCGACGGGTCCTTGAATGAAGGTGAGTTCCGTCGCGACCCCAACTTCGGCTTTGACGTGCCCGTTCATTGCAACGGCGTGGCCGACCTGCTGCTGGACCCACGCCGCACTTGGGACAATGTCGATAGCTATGACCGACAGGCGCAACGGCTGGTGGACATGTTCGCAGACAACTTCGCGCAATATGTCGACCATATCGACGACGACGTGAAAGCCGCCGCGATCTAGGCTCTGCCTACCTGCGCAATTTGAAACGGCCACCTGCGACGGGTGGCCGTTTTCTGTTCTGGTTTCGGTGCTGGAAAACCGGATGTGGGCATGGCTGCGCGATCGCGCTACCCTATGACATGTTCGCCCCTCGGAGGTCGTCATGCACCTACTCTCCATCGTCCTGCTTACTCTTGCCGTCAGCTTCGCATCCCCCACATTAGCGCAGGATGCCGCCCCCGCCCGCGTCAGCCCGCTGCTTTCCGACTTCATTTACGGCCTCTACTGCACCCAGGAACCGGACCGCCGTGACCCTGCCCCTGCCACGGCCTCCGGGGTGATCAACATCGTCCCCGTGGTTCCCGACTTTCCGTTTCACCAAACCATCGTGCCCGCGCAACTGGGCATCGGCTTTGGCGTGCTGGCCAGTGCGCCCCTTGGGGCTACATACGCACCTGTAACGGTCACGGTCACCCATCCGCCCTACCCCGACAACGACATCACCGTCGAGCAATGGATCACGGACATAGACGCCGGGCGGAACCTTATGGGGTTCAGCTTCGATCATGCCCACGAACTGGTGTTGGGGCCGTGGACATTCTCTGCCACGACCCTTGAGGGAGAGGAGCTGTTCCACATCGCGTTCGAAGTCGTCGCGCCCGAATTGCTGCCCCAGGTTATCAGCACCTGCTTTGGGGCCTTCACCTCGTAAATGATCTGACCGCTTGAACCATTTCGTAACTTTCTTTGCTCAAAGTCACCCGTGATCTGGCTAGGCAACGGGAGAAGGTTCGACATGGTGAAACGGGTATTGATGCACGTGGGTCTGGGGCGGACCGGAACCCGGACGATCCAACGAACGCTGGCCGCAAACCGCCCTGCCCTGACCCGCAGAGGTGCGCTTTACCCTGGTGACGGCGAAGCGCATCACGATCTGTTGGCCCTGATCCACCCCAAAGGCCCCCGCCATAGCTGGTACACGAGGCAACGGATTTCGCCCATGGCGGCCAAATGTCTGGCGGAACGGCAGATGTCGTCGATCCGTGCCGCCGTCGCCACTGGCGCGCCTGTTATCCTGCTGTCCAGTCAGCATTTCCAATCCCTGCGCAGCGAACAGTTTTCTCGGTTCGATGACCAGATCGCCGCCCTTGGGTATCAACTCGAAACGCTGTGCTACATCCAAGACCCCCTGACCGAGACCGCCAGCCGCATCGAACAAGGCGTCAAGCAAGACACCGCCCGTATCGCCCAAATGATGGACCGCCCCCATCCGCCTTTGGCCCGTGAACATTGCGACGCCGCCCTGCGGGCCCTTGGGGCGAACCGGGTGCATCTGCGCCGCACCAAAGACGCCGTGCGTGGCGGATTGACCGAAGACCTCTTACGCATTGCAGGGCTGAAATTCATTCCGGGCACAATCCTCGACCATCCCGGCGAGCCGGCCCTATGTCACGATGCCATCTACTTGTTGGATGCCATTAACGCCGCCGATGCAGGCTTGGGGCCGGACCGCCCCACCTATTGGGAGCATCAGGCAGAGCTTTTTGCCATGAAGGGACAGCGTTTCATGCTGCCACCCACCGTCGCCCGCCGTATTCAGACGCAAGCGCGGATCGAACAGGATTGGCTGTTCCGGCATTTCGACACCTGCTACCCGGCCCAGGACATTAAAGACGTTCCAACCCATTGGCAGGAAATCGAATGGGCAAGGGATACATTGGCCGATGTGACCGAGGCTGCTTTGGCCCATGGGGGCCTCAGCCAAACAATCCCCGCCGCACAAGGTTGGCCCCTGCAACCACAAGCAATGTCAGCGTAAGCTTGCGAAACAGTTCGGCGTCCAATCGGTCGCCCACCCGAAAGCCGATCAGCATGCCCAAGAACACCGGCACCAACAGCAGTACCGAAAATGGGATCGTGGCCGCGTTTAGCACGCCCGATTGCAAGTGCCCCGCAAACAGCGCCACCGCTCCCAGGCTGTAAACTACCCCCTGCACCAACAACTGCCGCATCTTCGGCGTATCCAGCGCGATCAGGTACAGCACCGTCAACGGCCCCCAGGACCCGGTGAAACCACCCAACACCCCCGTCATCGCTGCGATCCACCATTCTGCAACGCGGCGACGCGCTTTGGGGATGGAGAATCGCACGCCCGCCATCTGCATGACCGACAGCACCACCACCGGCACGCCGAGGATCAGGAAGAACACACTATCGGGGACGAGGACCACGAATTGCGTCACGATCAGGATCAACGCGCAGATGATCACAGTGTAGCGCTTATGCTCTTTCACAGCGTCGACTATATCGGCCCATGGATGGCGCACCACCTGCACGAAGTTGGACACCAACGCCGGGAAAACAACGCCAGAAACAGCAATTACCGGATCCAGGAACAGCGTCAGCCCTGAGGTGATGATTAAAGGCGCCCCGAATCCAATGGCCCCTTTCACCACGCCCGCGAACAGCGTTACCCCGAAGGCCGCCACCAGTGCCCATAGGGGCATCAAATTCATCATATCGTCGAACATGGGGGGACAGTACGCCGCGCGAAACCTGCCCGCACCCACAATTCTACGCGACATTTTTGTGCGAATTTTGATGCGTTGCAGCATTTTTGTTGCGCTGCACCTGCAAACGCCCTACCTCTCCTTCAAGCCTAAATGCGCGACCCGAGTTCAGGAGACTGCTACAATGCCCCGCGACGCCCACCTGCAAGACGAGCCATCCGTGATCCTCTCTGATCTTCTTTCCCTGACCCAAAGCGCCCTCGCCCCGGCGCAGACTCTGCTGGACACAGCCAAGACGCATCTGCGCGCGACGCTCTCGGAAGACGGCCGTGTTTCCGCCAAGCGGGTGGAGGAAGAACAGACCGCCGCCCACGGCCTCGCATGGCTCGCCACCTATGTGGAGGCGCTGCGCCAGATGCACGGATGGGCCGCACGACTGGAGGCAGACGGCAAGTTTGGCGAGGTAGAGCAGCTGATCCTGCAAATCGCCTTCGGGGAATACCTGTGGCAAATGTACGGCGGCATCCCGATGAGCCAGGGCGAGATCCTGCGGCCACAAGACATCGGCCTGACCCAGGACGATCAGCGCGCCCTGATGGACGACGCGGTGATGACCCTGACCGCCAATGGCAACACCCAGGCCGCCCGCACCCGGTTGGTCGCGCTGATGCAGGAACGCGCCGCCGAAATCACCGTGGGTACCTGCGGGCTGGATGATGAGTTGGACATGATCCGGGAACAATTCCGCCGCTACGCCGTGGACCGCGTCATTCCCCACGCTCACGAATGGCACCTCAAGGATGAGCTAATCCCGATGGAGGTGATTGATGAGCTGTCCGAGATGGGCGTTTTCGGCCTGACAATCCCAGAAGAGCACGGCGGTTTGGGGCTATCCAAAGCCTCCATGTGCGTCGTCTCGGAAGAGCTTTCGCGCGGCTACATCGGTGTCGGTTCCTTGGCGACCCGCAGCGAGATCGCGGCGGAGTTGATCTTGGCAGGCGGCACCGATGCGCAAAAGGAAAAGTGGCTGCCCGGCCTCGCCACGGGTGAGATCCTGCCAACGGCCGTTTTCACCGAGCCCAACACCGGATCCGACCTTGGCAGCCTGCGCACCAAGGCCACGCCCGAGGGCGACGATTGGGTGTTGAACGGCAACAAGACGTGGATCACCCACGCGGCGCGAACCCATGTAATGACGGTCCTCGCCCGTTCGGTCCCCGACACCGACGATTATAAGGGCCTGTCGATGTTCCTCGCCGAAAAGACCCCCGGCACCGATGAAGCCCCTTGGCAGGACGCAGGCATCAGCGGCGGCGAGATCGAAGTCCTCGGCTATCGCGGCATGAAGGAATACACCGTCAATTTTGACGATTTCAAAGTGAAGGGCGAAAACCTTCTGGGCGGCAAGGAAGGCCAGGGCTTCAAGCAATTGATGCAGACCTTCGAATCCGCCCGCATCCAGACCGCCGCCCGCGCCATTGGCGTGGCCCAAGCGGCGCTGGACGAGGGGATGAAGTACGCCGAAGATCGCAAGCAGTTCGGCAAGAGCCTGGTGAATTATCCCCGTGTCTCCGGCAAACTTGCGATGATGGCGGTCGAATTGATGGTGGCCCGGCAGCTCACCTACTTTTCGGCCCGCGAAAAGGACAACGACCGCCGTTGTGACCTGGAAGCCGGAATGGCCAAGCTGCTCGGGGCCCGTGTGGCATGGGCGGCGGCGGATAACGCCCTGCAAATCCACGGCGGCAATGGCTTTGCGCTGGAATACACCATCAGCCGCATCCTGTGCGACGCCCGCATCCTCAACATCTTCGAAGGGGCCGCCGAGATTCAGGCGCAGGTCATCGCGCGGCGTCTTCTATCGTAAATGCGGGCATTCTTGGCCCTGCCGCTGGCTGATCCCGCCATTGACGCGCTTGTGCGGCTTCAGTCCAGCTTACCGACGGGCAACCCCGTGCCGGAAGATAACCTGCACCTGACCCTCGCTTATCTGGGGGATGCGCCGGAGCCGGTACTGGAAGCGCTCCACGATCTGCTTTCCGGCGCTGCCCTGCCTGCGCCGGAGATCGCCTTTGGGGGGCTTGGCACTTTCGCCGAGATGGAACGGGGGCTCACCTTCGCTGCTGTTACCCCGTCCGAGCCGCTCATCGCCTTGCAAACGAAGGTCGCACAACTGGCGCGGATGGCGGGGGCTGATCTGCCCCGGCGGCGCTTTCGTCCTCACGTCACGTTGACCCGTGCCAGCAAGCAACCCAAAGGCCCCGCAAGGGACCGTTTGGCCGCCGCAATGGGTCTGGAGATTGAGGTGCCGGGTTTCACCGCCACAGCGCTTAACCTTTACCAATCGCATCTTGGCCCCTCCGGCGCCCGCCGCGATGTTCTGGCCAGCTATCCCCTTAGGTAGCGGTTTCCTGGGCTGCGGCCCGCGCCAAGGCATCCATCAGCCGTTGGCGCGCGGCGGGCAGCTTCTTGTCCCCAAGGCCCGGGGCTAGATGCATCGCAAGGAAATGCCCCGTCACTTGAAGACCCTCAATCACGTCCGGCAGACCGCGCGACATCCCTTCCATCGCAGGGGACAGGGGCAGTAGCCGGTCCACCCATTCGCCCGCCGCCGCCCGCGATACGGCCCGCCCGGTGCGCGGAGAGATATAGGCCAAATCCTGCGTGACACCGCTGACCGCACATTGGCTCAGGTCTAGGCCGAAGCCCATTTCGGCCAACAACTCCAACTCCCACCCCAAGTAGGCCTCGGCCCAACGATTGGCCCCAAGGCCGTCCAGCACCGCCAAGGTCCGGGCATAGAGGCCCGGATAAGGCGCACGTTCCGGTAAGGAGAACGACAACAAGGCGCAGACCGACGAAAGCCCCGCCAAGGCGACACGGTCCTCCATCGCCTCTGCGGCGCGGCCCTGCTTCAGCTCGACCGTGTAGCTGCCCAAATGGTCCGACAAGCGCGCGCGCCACGTGGCATCCAACTGCGCGCCGACCTGCAACAGGGGGGCCATCCGGCGCGACGCGCCGCCGCGCACTACGCCCGCGTGTCGGCCATGCTCTGCGGTGAAAAGCTCGACGATGGCAGAGGCCTCGCCGTGCCGTCGCACGGCCAAAAGGATCCCATCTGCTCGCCAGTCCATGGGCCGAGTATCGCGGCTTACGCCCCACAGCGCACGGGAAAAAAGCATCACTCCGGGCAGAAATCTTGGCCCCCGGTAGAAAAGAACACGAAGCCGTGGCAATGATTCGAACATGTTCCCGGCTCTCCCCCTCCGTGCCCGCTGGACGGCTATGGTTATCGCCCTCGTGGCGACGGGGTCAGTCGTTTTGATGTACCTCTATAATCTGGAAAATGGCCGCTACGGCGATGAGGCCGCGACCGCGTGGGCGATGGCGCGTTTCTTCACCATGCTGACAAACCTTGCTGTAGCTCTGACCTTGGCCGTGGCCGCCCTGCGCCGCGATGGCATTGGCCCGGCTTGGATCGCGGCGCTGACCTTGGCGATGCTGTTGGTGGGGGCGGTGTACCATACGCTTTTGTCGGGCATCACGACGTTCGAGGGGACGGGCGCATGGGCCAATCAGGGCTTGCATAGTTTCGTGCCCATTGCCTGCCTCTTGTGGTGGATCGCCTTCGCTCCGAAGCGAGGCCTTGGCTTCCGCGACCTGCCGATTTTCATCGTCTGGCCTTGCGTTTACGTGGCTTACGCCTTGGCGCGCGGCGATGCCGATGGAGTCTATCCCTATCCCTTCATGGATCTGGGCGCGAAGACCCCACTGGAGGTGGCGATCAACCTCGCGGGATTGTTGAGCGTGTTGTTGATCGGTGGCGTCATCTTCGTCTTGGCCGCCCGTTTCGCAGACAGGTAGACCGCGTTAGTCGAGGCCCGGTTCATCCAACAAATGCCGCCCGGCGCGGTCTTCCACCTCGATCACCCAAAGGTCAGGATCGAAATCGCGCTGCCGTGCGATAGCGGCGTCCACATCGCCCTCGGCCCCCTCAGACAAGACCATCCATTCTCGGGCGCCCGTCATCGGATCAAAGCTGCGCTGAAACAGTTTGGCCGTCCCATCAAGGGGCGATTGCTTCACCAGAACAGCGCCCGCCGTCGCATCCCCTCGCGCGACGATGAACACGGGGATATCCGCCCCACGCAGCCGCGCCAGATAGGCCGCAACCCAGAATTCCGCGGTGAGCCGAGGCGCGCTCACGTGTTCCCGTCTTTGAAATTGAGCCCCATTTCCGAGTAGCGCTCGGATTCCTCAAGCCAGCCGGGACGGACCTTCACCTGCAAGAACAGGTGGACAGGGTGGCCGACAAATTCCGCGATTTCCTCACGCGCGGCCTTGGAGACCGCTTTGATCGTCTCGCCGCCTTTGCCCAGAAGGATGCCCTTATGGCCGTCACGGGCGACGTAAATGACTTGGTCAATTTTCGCAGAGCCGTCTTTGCGGTTCTCCCAGGCCTCGGTTTCCACCGTCAGCTGGTAGGGCAGTTCCTGGTGCAGCCGCAGGGTGAGCTTTTCACGGGTCATCTCTGCCGCGATCATCCGCATGGGCAAATCAGCGATCTGATCTTCGGGGTAAAGCCAGGGGCCTTCCGGCACCTCTTGCGCCAACCATTGGCGCAGTTGGGTGATGCCGTGGCCCTTCTCGGCCGAGATCATGTAAGTCTCGTCAAAGGGATAGGCTTCGTTCAGGTCTTGGGTCAGCTTCAGCAACACGGGCGATTCCACCCGGTCAATCTTGTTGATCGCCAGCGCGACTTTACGGCCATCGGTACGTTCTTGCAGACCATCAAGGATCGCCTGAACACCCTCGGTCAGGCCCCGGTGCGCTTCGATCAGGAGGACAACAACATCGGCGTCGGATGCACCCGACCAAGCGGCAGCAACCATGGCCCGGTCCAAGCGGCGACGGGGGCGGAAGAGGCCGGGAGTATCCACAAAGACCAGTTGGCTCTCGCCTTCAATTGCGACGCCGCGGATACGGGCACGGGTTGTTTGCACCTTGTGGGTCACGATCGAGACCTTGGCGCCGACCATACGGTTGAGCAGCGTGGATTTGCCTGCGTTGGGCTCTCCGATCAGGGCAATGAAACCGGCGCGTGTGGGCATGGGTATATCCTTCGGGTGGGGTGACAGGGCCATAGCCGGAAAAGCCGCGTGACGCAAAGGGGGCGTGCTATTGGCGAGCGGTTGTGTTGGGAGAGAGGGGGGATTTGAGTTGTATTGGCCAAGATGAAGGAGGGCGCGGCACGGCGGCCTTCAGGTGGCGCGTTCAACGCGATCGAGGAGGGCTTTCGCGGCCATCTGCTCCGCTTGGCGTTTGGCTTTGGCTTCCGCCTCGGCGTGCTGGCCAGAGGAGATTTCGGCACGGACCCGGAAGACGGGCGCGTGATCTGGGCCGGAGCGCGCAACTTCCGTGTAGGATGGCGGGGGCATGCGGCGTGCCTGGGCCCATTCTTGCAGAGCGGTTTTCGCGTCACGCGCGTCTTCTTCGACGCTTTCCACACGGGCGGACCACAGGCGCAGGACGAGATCACGGGCGGCACTGAAGCCCCCGTCCAGGTAAACAGCCGCGATGACCGCCTCCATCGCATCGCCCAGAAGCGCCATACGGCGGCGGCCCCCGGCAGACATCTCGGACTTTCCCAGTCGCATTGCGGCGCCGAGGTCGACCTGACGGGCCACGTCGGCGCAGGTTTCCTTTCGGACAAGGGCATTGAAGCGGGGCGCGAGTGTCCCTTCCTTCGCGTCTTCATCCGCTGACAGCACCGCCTCGGCCATCACGAGGCCAAGCACACGGTCGCCCAAGAACTCCAAGCGTTGGTTGTCACCCCGCGTTGGGGAGGACAGCGACGAATGGGTGAGCGCACGGGCGAGAAGAGCTGGATCGTCGAAGACGTATCCCAGCCGATCCATAAAGGCCAATAGCTCCCGCGAGGGTTTCATGCGCTTACGTCACTCAATGGCCCGGAAGAAGCGATCCGAGCGCCAGGTCCAGAAGTAGATCATACGCTGTCCGGCAGAGGAGAAGATCACCCGGTCGGCGCGGCCCAGAAGGTTCTCAGCAGGCACGAAGCCAACGCCACCAATGGACTGGGGGAAGCGAGAGTCGATGGAGTTGTCACGGTTGTCGCCCATCACAAAGAAATGCCCCTCCGGCACCACAAACTCTTGAGTGTTGTCGCCGCGTGATCCGTCAAGAATGTTGAGGATCGAGTGGCGGACACCATTGGGCAATTCTTCCGTTTCTCGCTCCTTGGCGCAGATGCCGCCCTCACCCACAGGCGCATTCGAACAGCGTGGCACGTGACCTTGGGGGCCCTGCGCCTCCGAGACTTCCTCAAACGGCTGCTCTGGGGTCAAGCGCACAGGCTCTCCGTTCAGGTGGAGCACCCCGTCGATAACCTGCACGCGGTCCCCGGGCAGGCCCACAACGCGCTTGATGAAATCCGTGCCGTTGGTGGGGTGACGGAACACCACAACATCGCCACGCTCGGGATCTGAACCGAAAATGCGCCCCTCAAATGGGCACATCGAAAATGGGCACGAGTGCTGCGAGTAGCCGTAAGCCATCTTGTTCACGAACAGGAAGTCGCCAATCAGCAACGTATCCTTCATCGACCCCGATGGGATCCAGAACGGCTGGAAAAACAGCGTGCGGAACACGCCCGCAATCACCAGCGCCCATACGACGGTCTTTACCGTCTCCATCACGCCGCCCTCTGATTCTGCCATTGGGCTGCCCTTCCTTGCTGCTCACGTTGCCTTTGGGCTTTCTTGCCCGTGTCACGCCAAACAAGTCAAGCAACAGCCGGCCCAATGGCCTCCCCTGCCCCTTCATCTTTTCGTAAATATCGCCGGGGGTTTGGGGGGCTGGCCCCCCAATGTTACAAACTTGGCCTGGGGAGGCAGCCCCCAAACATCTCATCCGTGTTCAGCTCAACTTTCGGCGTTCTGACCGGCCCAATCGTGGCCTTAACTCTTCTTCTTCAGGGGGCAGCGCCTCGATCACCACCATGGCCTGCGCCCAAGGATGATCGTCAGTCAGCGTGACGTGAATAATCGCGCCATACCCCTCGGGCGTCATCTGCTCCAACCTCTCTCGTGCCCACCCCGTCACCTCGACGACGGGTTGCCCGGAGGAGAGGTTGCGAACCGCCATATCTTTCCACGCAATCCCCATGCGGAGCCCGGTGCCGAGTGCTTTGGAGCACGCCTCCTTCGCGGCCCATCGTTTGGCATAAACCGCTGCGGGTTGAGGCATTCTTTCAGCCCTGGCCTGTTCCAACCCTGTGAACACGCGGTTGCGGAAACGATCCCCGAAACGTTCCAACGTGCGCTCAATCCGCTCGATGTTCGCCAGATCGGTGCCGATACCCAAGATCACAGCAGGCTCACCACACCGGTGGCTTGATTAACCGCGAACCTCAACAGCACCCGGCTGCCATCCACGAACGACACCGGCAGCGTCACGATCAACCCAACCGAAGCATCGTAAACGGCCGTTGCTTCCGCCACATGGGCTTGCCCGAAGAAGCGAAACTCCGGCCCCGCATAGATCGCGGTGCAGGTCCGGTACGGGCCGCCGTCCATCGCGGGGAGCGGGTGCAAAATGCCCAGAGCCGCCCCGGAGGCAACGTTGGGATCTATGAACATCTCAAATATGCGGATCGCCCCATTGGCGAATGTCTGGCTGTTCTCTTCCCATGGCTCGGTGATGGTCAGCGGCGTGAATTCCGGCCCGCAGGGAGCCGTAATGAAAGCCTGCGCTGGGGCGCTGAAGGCCAGCGTTGCGGCGCCTATCATCGTCAAAAATCGCATCTGGCGTCTCCTGTCAAATCCGCGCGGCATCCATCCGGGTGCGCATCTCGGCCATGGCCGCCTCTAGCCCCACAAACACCGCTTCCCCGATCAGGAAATGTCCGATGTTCAACTCTGCCACTTCGGGCAGCGCGGCGATGGGGGCGACCGTGTCGTAGGTGAGCCCATGGCCCATATGCACCTCCAACCCCAGTTCCGCCCCCAGCTTCGCACCCGTAATGAGCCTTGCCAACTCCGCATCACGCGCCGCGATATCGCCTTCGGCGGCGTAGTCGCAGTACGCGCCCGTATGCAGTTCAATAACCGGAGCGCCGATGCGTGCGGCCGCTTCAATCTGAGACCGCTCCGCTGCGATAAACAGTGAAACGCGAATACCAGCGTCACGCAGGGGGGCAATATAGGCAGAGAGGCGATTGTCGTCGGCAGCCACTTCCAAGCCGCCCTCGGTCGTGCGTTCTTCGCGCCGCTCGGGCACGATGCACGCCGCATGGGGCATGTGGGACAAAGCGATTTTCTGCATCTCGTCCGTTGCGGCCATCTCGAAATTCAGCGGGATGGTGATCGCGCCCATGATCGCGGCAATATCAGCATCACGGATATGGCGACGGTCCTCGCGCAGATGCGCGGTGATCCCATCGGCGCCCGCCTTTTCGGCCAGGATCGCGGCGCGCACTGGGTCGGGTGTTGCCCCGCCCCTTGCGTTCCGCAAGGTCGCCACATGGTCGATATTTACCCCTAGTCGCAATTTGTTCATCGCCATCACTCCGCCGCTTCCGCTTGTTTGCGGAGTTTGTCCATCTTTTTACGCAGCCGTGCCGCGCGACTTTTCTGGTAGGCTCGCACAACGTGTACGGTCAAAAAGTAGCAAACGATCCCGCAGATCAGGCCGGGGATGATGCCGCCGACAGTCCAGGGCCAAACGACCGTATCCCAAAACACCTGCAACTCGCCCCAATGGGACCGTTCTGGCGTGAAAAGAGCCTTGAAATTGTGCCACAAATCCCGTGATGCGCCCGCAAAGCGGCGGAACAGAGTGTCGTTCACGCCAACGGTCGGGCGCGTCCCCAACAGAAAATGGCCCAGGTTCAACGAAATCGCCGCAATCGGCACATAGGTCAGCGGGTTCCCGATAAACGTGGCCAGAAGCGCCGCAAAGATCGAGCCGCGCATCACCCGCGCCAGCACAGCCGCAATCACGAAATGCAGGCCGAAGTAGGGGGTAAAGACGGTCACTGCGCCGGCAAAAACACCCCGCGCGATCTGTTCCGGCGTACCCGGCAAACGCCGCATCCGGTGCTGTACATATTGGGCAGCACGCAGCCATCCCCCCCGAGGCCAAACCGCCTCTAGGATAATACGATACCACGGTCTGTAGTCGCGGCGTCTGAACACGCGGCAAAGCCTCCTCTCGCGGTCCGTCCCTTGACCGCGTCTTCCCTAGGTATGGCCCTCTTAGGGTCTCCGGTCCAGATCACGGAAGCGATCTAATGCCGCAACATCGGAATCCGCCTCGATTGCCATCATCACCGCATGGAGATGTTCCGCGTCGCGGACATCCATATCAATCAGCAATCGAAAGAAATCTGGCTTTCGGTCGATGAAATGCAGGTCCGAGATATTCGCATTCTGCTCAGCGATCAAAGTGCACAGACGGCCCAGAACCCCGATCCCGTTGGACAGTGTCACCTCGGCTGTGACGTTATGAACCGGGGCGTGGCGGCCTTCGGTCCAGTGCAGATCAATCCACCGCTCCGATTGGTCCATCAACGGTTCCAGCGCCGGGCAGTCGATGGCGTGAACAATCGGGCCCTTACCGTGATAGGTGATGCCGACAATACGCTCACCGGGGACCGGTTGGCAGCATTGCGCGCGCAAGGTGCGGGCGCCGGGTGGCAGGCCGATCACCGCGCGGGTGCTTTCGACAGCGGCCCCTTCATCGGTGTTAGCAAGCTCTGGGTACAGTTCGGCCACCACTTGCCGTGCGCTCAACTCAGCGGACCCAATGCGGGCCAGCACTTCATCTGCATCGGTCAGAAGCAGCGCCTTGCTTGCCGTCGCCAAGGCCTTGTCGGTGGCTTTCTTGCCGACCTGTTCAAAGGCAACACGTGCCAGTTCCCGGCCCAGTTTGATGTAACGATCCCGGTCCACTTCACGCAGAGATTTGCGAATCGCGGCCTTGGCCCGCCCCGTCGTGGCGATGTCGATCCATGTGGCTTGCGGCGTCTGCCCCTCGGCCGTGATAATGTCGATGGATTGGCCGTTCTTCAGGCGCGTCCACAAAGGCACACGCAACCCGTCAACTTTTGCACCAACGCAGGAATGCCCGATCCGGGTATGAATCGAATAGGCGAAATCAATGGGCGTAGCGCCGCGGGGCAGCTTCACCACATCGCCCTTGGGCGTGAAGCAGAACACCTGGTCGGAATACATTTCCAACTTCACGTGTTCCAGAAACTCATGGTGGTCTTCGGCGTTCTCAAACCGCTCGTTCAGGGATTCGAGCCATTTGGCCGGGTCCACCGCAAAGGGATTTTCCGCCCGCACGCCATCGCGGTAGGACCAATGGGCCGCCACGCCCGCTTCGGCCACTTCATGCATCTGGCGGGTGCGGATCTGCACCTCGACCCGCTTGCCGTCGCGCCCCGACACCGTGGTGTGGATCGAGCGGTAGCCGTTCGATTTCGGCTGGCTGATGTAGTCCTTGAACCGCCCCGGCACCGACTTCCACCGCTGATGGATCGCGCCCACGGTACGGTAGCAATCGTCCTCGGTCTCGGTGATGACACGGAAACCGTAGATGTCGGACAGCCGCGAGAACGCCAGCTTCTTGTCCTGCATCTTGCGCCAGATCGAATAGGGCTTTTTCGCCCGTCCATAGACTTGCGCCTTGATCCCGTGCTTCTCCAGCACCGCTTCGATGTCGTCGGTGATCTTCGGGATGACATCGCCCGACTCACGCTGAAGCGTGATAAAGCGGCGCAGGATCGAGGACCGGGCCTCGGGGTTCACCACCCGGAACGAGAGGTCTTCCAACTCCTCCCGCATCCAATGCATCCCCATCCGCCCCGCAAGCGGCGCGTAGATATCCATCGTTTCTTGTGCCTTCTGGCGCTGCTTTTCCGGGCGCATGTGGCGGATCGTGCGCATGTTGTGCAGCCGGTCGGCCAGCTTCACCAGAATAACGCGCAGGTCCTTGGACATGGCCATGAACAGCTTGCGGAAGTTCTCGGCCTGCTTGCTTTCGCGGTTGCTCAACTGAAGGTTGGTCAGCTTGGTGACACCGTCGATCAACTCTGCGATTTCGGGGCCGAACCGGTCCGAGACCTCTTTGTAGGTCGATCCTGTGTCTTCAATCGTGTCGTGAAGAAGCGCCGTGACGATGGTGGCATCGTCCAACTGTTGTTCTGTCAGAAGGGCGGCGACGGCCACAGGGTGGGTGAAATAGGGCTCACCAGAATGGCGCGTCTGACCCTCGTGGGCCTGCGCGCCATAATCAAAGGCGTCACGGATCAACGCCTCGTTCACTTTAGGATTATAAGCGCGGACCAGGCTCAGCAGATCTTCGACGTCGATTGCGTCATCTGCGCCCGAGGGCGCAGTGGCGTCTGCTGAAAGCCCGGTCTCCGCCTTCACTTCTGGCCTTGCGCTTCCATGAGGGCGCGCAGCATCTGCTCTTCGCTCATGTCGTCGGTCGCAGGGCGATCTTGCTCAACACCTTGCAAAAGCGCCATGGCGTCTTCCTCAGGCTCATCGACTTCGATCTGAGTCTGATGGCTTTCGATCAGACGCTCACGCAGATCGGCAGAGCTTTGGGTTTCTTCCGCGATTTCGCGCAGGGAAACAACGGGGTTCTTGTCGTTGTCGCGATCAATGGTCAGCGGATCGCCCGAGGCGATCTCACGGGCACGGTGGGATGCAAGCATCACCAATTCGAACCGGTTCGGGACCTTATCAACGCAATCTTCAACCGTGACGCGGGCCATGGGGCACTCCAGAGACTAGAAACCAAAAGGGGTTAAAGGCGCTACATAAGCACGGATAGGGTTATTGACAACCGGATTCGCCAATGTTCGCACCGTTACGCGGCGGGCGGGCCGATCCGAACGATCTGCGACAACTCTGCCTTGGGGCGGGCGGCCAGCATATCAGCCACCGAAAGACCGGTGGCCGGATCCACCCATTCCGGTGCCACATCGGCCAGCGGCACCAGCACGAAGCCACGCTCTGCGAGGCGCGGATGCGGCAAGATCAGCTGATCGGGCACTACCTTTGCGGCCTCCTCAGGCGACAGGTTCGCCCATTCCGCCCGAGTGGCTGCACTGGGCAAAATCGCATTGTCCAACCCGATAAGGTCCAAATCCATCACCCGCGCTTCCCACCGGTTGGCACGGGTACGCCCGAACTCTGCCTCGATGTCATGGAGAAGCGCCAGCAGGCTTTCGGCCGTATCGTGCCACTCGATTCGCATGGCCGCGTTCACGAATTGCGGGCCGGACCCCGCCGGGAACGCGGGTGTGTGGTAGAGGTCGCTGAAGACGGCGGCGCCATCAATGCAGTCCGCAAGCCGCGCCATGGCCTTCGGAACGCTAAGTTCCGGCGGCATTCCGCCGGTAGACAAGTTCGCCCCAAGCGCGATCAGGCCTGTCCCTGCGTCATTTATGTACTTCATTCCTTGATCCTGTCACATTGCCATTACATATAGACAAGCTACGCATTGGCTTTCCCGGATCACTCACCGGAATTTCAAGACAGTTGGTGCAATACACTCACTCACGGGCATTGGATACTCCATGTTTTATCGAGACGAACGTCTTGCGCTGTTTATCGACGGCTCCAACCTCTACGCAGCCGCCAAGTCGCTTGGGTTTGATATCGACTACAAGCTTTTGCGGTCGGAATTCATGCAGCGCGGGAAGCTGTTGCGTGCGAACTACTACACAGCCCTTCTGGAGAATGATGATTACTCTCCCATCCGCCCCTTGGTGGATTGGCTGCATTACAACGGCTTCAACATGATCACGAAGCCGGCGAAGGAATTCACCGATAGCCAAGGCCGCCGTAAGGTCAAAGGCAACATGGATATCGAGCTGGCCGTCGATGCGATGGAAGCCGCCCCCCATGTGGATCACATCGTGATCTTTTCGGGCGACGGCGACTTCCGGCCATTGGTTGAAGCATTGCAGCGCAAAGGATGCCGGGTATCCGTGGTCTCTACGATCCGCAGCCAGCCGCCGATGATTGCCGATGACCTACGCCGCCAGTGCGATAACTTCATCGAGTTGCAGGACCTGAAAGACGCCATTGGCCGTCCGGCCCGCGAACCGCGCCCGGAAGCTTTTGAGGCCGAGGAAGAAACGGTCGAATAGACCGCTTCGTTTCTTCGCGCGCCGCACCAGACTGCTCGATCGGTTGGGCCCAAGGGCCCAACTTTCCTCGCCGCGCCAAGGCGAGCTAGATCACCCGCAGGCCCAGTTGCGCCAGCAGATCGGCCGCCTGCCCCTTCGAGATTACCGCCCCTTTCAACCGCCGCGCGTCTGTCAGAGACACGCCGCCAAGATCAGCACCGCGCAGGTCGGCATTCTCGAATCCGCAATCCACCAGCTGCGCGTCGCGTAGGGAACAGGCCTCAAACTCTGCCCCACGAAAATCGCAGGAGGTCAGGGACGCCTCGGTAAAATCCACTTGCTTCAGCACCATCTTGCGGAACGAGACCTTGGAAATCACCGCCAAGTTCAGCAGCACCTCTTCCAGCTCCCAGCCGATGGCGCGCACGTCCGACAGGTTAACGCCCGTCATCTTGCATCCGACCACGCGGGCCGAGGTCACCGTCGCCCCGCGCAAATCGGCGTTGCTGAAGTCCCCGCCCTTGATCTCAGCCTCTTGCAGGTTGGCACTCAGATACGTCGCGCCCGCCGCGCGGCAAGCGGTGAACCCGGTGCCTTCCAGCATCGCGCCGTTGAACGAGGCACCGGTCAGGGTGCAGCGGTCAAACTGCCACCCCGACAGGTCCAGATCAGACAGATCAACGCCGTCCAAGGCGCAGGCCTTCGCGGAAACGGGCACTCCTGCATCACAGGCCCGCGCCACATCGGCGCGGGTAAGGGCCACGCCCTCCAAAGCGGTCAAACCGCCCCGGTGTATTCACCACGGGCCGGGTAGCTTTTCTCGATCGCGAAATCGACAGCGCCCAGAAGCTCGCGGAAATGAGGACGCACGAAGGGCATCGTCTGCACCGACATGTAATAAAGCGTATCGTCGGGGTTGATCAGGAACAGACCGGGTTCCGAGAACAGCGCAGGTTCCTCGATCCCGATGGAGGTCTTGCCCCGAGAGGTCGAGATATAGAGCCCCCATTCACGGGCCTTCTCCAACGTCAGATCATAGCCGAACCGCAGGTTCTCGGCCCCGATCTTGGTCTTCATCTCGGCGGCGCGTTCCTCGCCATCACTGGAAATCGCGATGGCACCGACACCACGGGCGGCGAACTCTCCGACCAGCTTTTCGAATTCCTCAAGGTATTTGGCGCACAACGGGCAGTGCAGCCCCCGGTAGAAACATACGACAGTGCCGCGGGGGCTGGCTTCCGCGCTCAGGTCGAAGGTGCCACCTCCGACGATGGGAAGCGATAGGGCGGGAACGGTTTGGCGGGGGATCAGCATTGGCGGCACTCCTAATTGGGGTCCCGCGCACCCAATCACGCCCGCCCGCGCGGCACCATCCCTTTACGACATGTCTGGCACCCCTTACCTAATGTCTCACAGGAGATCCGCACCATGACCAAGCCCCCTCTCACGATATATCTCGCCGCCCCGCGCGGCTTTTGCGCTGGCGTGGACCGCGCCATCAAAATCGTGGAAATGGCACTGACGAAATGGGGGGCGCCGGTCTATGTGCGCCACGAGATCGTGCACAACAAATACGTGGTCGATGACCTGAAAGCCAAAGGCGCGGTTTTTGTGGAGGAACTGTCCGATTGCCCCGATGACCGCCCGGTCATCTTCTCGGCCCACGGTGTGCCCAAATCGGTGCCGCAAGCGGCGGCGGCGCGGGAAATGATCTACGTGGATGCTACCTGCCCCCTCGTCTCCAAGGTGCATATCGAGGCACAGCGCCACGCCGACAACGGCCTTCAGATGATCATGATCGGCCATGAAGGCCACCCCGAGACAATCGGCACCATGGGCCAACTGCCCGAAGGCGAAGTGTTGCTTGTGGAAACCGTGGAGGACGTGCCCAAGGTCGCCGTGCGTGACCCGCTAAGGCTGGCTTTCGTGACGCAAACCACCCTGTCCGTGGATGACACGATAGATATCGTCGCGGCGCTGAAGGCGCGGTTCCCGGCCATTGTCGGCCCCCACAAGGAAGACATTTGCTACGCCACCACCAACCGCCAGGAAGCGGTGAAAGCCATGGCCCCCAAGGCCGAGGCGATGCTGGTGGTGGGCGCGCCGAACTCGTCCAACTCCAAACGGCTGGTAGAGGTCGGCTCTCGGGCCGGGTGCGCTTACAGCCAATTGGTGCAGCGGGCCGCGGATATTGATTGGCGGGCCCTGGGCGATATCAAGACGCTGGGGATAACGGCGGGCGCGTCAGCCCCCGAGGTGCTGATCGAAGAAGTCATTCAAGCCTTCGAGGACCGCTTCGACGTGACACGGGAACTGGTGGAAACTGCCGTGGAGAACGTGGAATTCAAAGTGCCTCGCGTGCTCCGCGAACCAGCCTGACCCACCATATCACATAAAAAGGGCCGCAGCTTTCGCATGCGGCCCCTCCCGTTCGATATCGGTCGCGCTTAGTGCGTGAACTTCTTGATCTCGCCCGACTTCAGACGTGCGCTGTAGGACTGCAACTCGGCCTTCACCACCTTCATCAAGAAGTAGAGGCAGAAGATGTTGACCACAGCCATGGCGAAGATCGCCGCGTCAGAGAAGTCGATGACCGGCCCAAGGCTGGCCGCCGCCCCGATGACGATGAAGGCACAGAAGATCAGCTTAAAGATCAGCTCTGTCGTCTTGCCTTCGCCAAACAGGTACGTCCACGCCTTAAGTCCGTAGTACGACCACGAAATCATGGTCGAGAACGCGAACAAGATCACCGCAATCGCCAGCACGTAAGGGAACCAGCTGATAGCGGACCCGAAGGCTGCCGATGTCAGGGCAACGCCGCTGTTGCCGTCGACGGTCGCGATGGCCGAAGCACCCTCGTTCAGCATGTAGTTGCCGGTATCCGCGTCGATGATCAGCTGTTGGCTGATGATGATGACCAGTGCGGTCATGGTGCAGATCACGACAGTGTCGATCAGCGGCTCCAATAGGGACACGAAGCCCTCGGTGATTGGCTCTTTGGTTTTCACCGCCGAGTGTGCAATCGCCGCAGAACCAACGCCCGCCTCGTTCGAGAAGGCGGCCCGCTTGAAGCCCTGGATCAACGCGCCAACCATGCCGCCAGCGACGCCAAGCCCGGTGAAGGCCCCGGCAAAGATCTGGCCAAAGGCCCAACCGATCATGTTGTAGTTCACAACCAAAACCACGATTGCCGCGCCGACATAAAGGACGCCCATGAACGGCACGACCTTTTCCGTGACCCGCGCGATGGACTTGATGCCACCCACGATCACCGCGAACACCACAGCCGCAAAGATGATACCCGTAATCCAGCCGGGGAAATCACCGGTAATCTGAGTGATCTGCTCATGGGCTTGGTTGGCTTGGAACATGTTGCCGCCGCCAAAAGCGCCAAGGATACAGAAGATCGAGAACAGTACCGCAAGGATTTTGCCCCCCGGCAGGCCCAACTCGCTGAAACCCTTCGAGATGTAATACATCGGGCCACCGGAAACGGTGCCGTCTGGGTATTCGTTGCGATACTTCACACCCAACGTACATTCGGTGAACTTGGATGCCATCCCCAGAAGACCCGCAAGGATCATCCAGAACGTGGCCCCAGGCCCGCCGATGCCAACCGCCACAGCAACGCCTGCGATGTTGCCAAGGCCAACCGTGCCCGAAAGCGCCGTCGCCAAAGCTTGGAAGTGGCTGACCTCGCCCGCGTCGTCAGGGTCCGAATAATCGCCCTTCACCAAGCCAATGGCATGGCCGAAAAAGCGGAACTGCACGGCAGCGAAGTAGATGGTGAAAACCGTCGCACCGATTACCAGCCACATCACGATCCAAGGAAAGTTGGTGCCGGGGATCGACATGAAGATGAAGTTAACAAACCAGCCCGTTGCGTTGGAAAACGCCGCGTTTACGCGCTCATCCAAAGAAAGTGCCGCCTCTTGGGCGACCGCTGGCATCGACACGGCCATATAGGCCGCGATTACCATCAATACTGAATAGATCTTTTTCATGATGCCTGTTCCTTACGCGACGACAGTGACAGGAACGCGGGCGTTCATCACAAGGTTTGCGGTAGAGCTGCCAAACAGCCGAGACGTAAGGCCACCGGCACTGGAACGAGCCACAACGATCTGCGTGGCACCTTCCTTGTGGGCGACCTTGTCGAGGGTATCGGCGACATCTCCGTGGCGCACAATCGCGCGGGCATTGAGGCCCGCAGCTTTCAACGAGGCAACGGCCGGTTCCAGCACACGCTCCATTGCGACGGAAATCTCTTCCTCGCGGCGCTTGTGTCGTTGCGCATTCTCTTCCGCAGTCTGGAAGGAAAACGGCGACCATTCGATGACGTAGACGACGATCAGCTCACAACTTTCGCTTGTCGCCGCGACGGATCTGGCAAAGTCCAGGGCTTTCTCCCCAGAGCTCTGACCATCAAGTCCGATCACTAGTTTCATACTTTGTCCCCATGATTTAATGGCCCAAAGCTGATCTTGTTTGCCAACTAACGGGCCTAAGCGGCGCCTATTTTTTAGGCTGCCTAAGGGTAAGCTAACGAACACAATGCCATCGGTCACGCGTTTTTCCAGAAGAACCGCGCCGTCGCGGCTTATCCTTTATCCTAATTCGCGGCGCCAACATTGTGCCGCGCGCGCAGTGAAGCGGTAGAGAACACCCCGATAACAGCCTTGCCGTGCGCGTCGCCTCGGCCCATCCTTTCCCCATGGCTACCCTCAGCAACACACCCCCAACTGCGTCGGAGTTCAACGCCCTGCGCTGCTCCTGCGGCTGGCCGCAGATCGACCCGAGCCGCGCCGCGCAAGCGCTGGATAACAGCTTGCTACATGTCACGCTGCGCGAGGGTGGAAAGACCATCGCTATGGGGCGCGTGGTGGGCGACGGGGTGATGTATTTCTATCTGCAAGATATCGTCGTAGCACCCGATCATCGGGGCAAGGGCCATGGGCGCACCATCGTGGACCGCCTTATGACCGACCTCGCGCCCTTGCTGCGGCCCGGTTGCACTGTGGGGCTTATGGCCGCCCACGGAGTTGAGCCGCTGTACGAGGCGGCGGGCTTCACCGCGCGTCCCAACGATACCCTTGGCGCGGGGATGACGCTCTTTCCCTGACCAATGCAACCACCGCCCCCCTCCCCTCTGCACCCCTTGGACCTTGCCCATGCCCACTGCATTTGACCCCGTACAGGTTCTATCCCGCCCCCTGATGGCCAACCTTGCGACCGTCACGGCGTCGGGCGAACCGCGGAACGCCCCGGTCTGGTTTGCGTGGGAAGAGGCCGTGCTTTGGATGCTGTCCGATGTCTCCTCCAGCAGTGCGGCTAGGGTCGCGGCCAATCCCCATGTCGCGGTTGAGATCGTGGATTATGACAACACCGCAGGCCTTCTGCGCCACCTTGGGATGCGGGGCCGCGCGACGGTCGAGCCGATGGATCCGGCCCTATTCCGCAGACTGTTGCGCCGATATCTTGGAGCGGAAGAGACCCAAAACCCTTGGTTCATTCAGAACATCGCCCGCGTAGAAGACCCCGATGGCCGCCTGATAAGGTTGGTGCCGGATTCGGTTTTCACCAACGATGTCAGCTATTTTCGCACCGGCCCAGAGCTTGCCTCCCTGCCGCGGGAGAGCACCCCGCCCGAGGACAACAGTTGAAACTTGGACCCGCATAGGGTTCCTCTGGCCCCCATGAGCGACGATCAAACCATCTCTGTCTATCAGACCCGTGCCGCGGGCTACGCCGATTTGGGCATCAGCCCGACCCAAGCCACCGCGCTGCAAGTCTTCTCTGCCGCTCTACCGCCCAAGGCCCATATCCTTGACGTCGGGTGCGGCCCCGGCCTGCATGCCCGCGCCCTGATGGACCTTGGCCACAGCGTTGATGCCATCGACGCAACGCAGGCATTTGTGGATGCCGCGCAAAACATCGGCGTGGCGGCAAGGCTGGCAACTTTTGAGGATATCACCGCCCACAACGCCTATGACGGCATCTGGGCCAGCTTCAGCCTGCTCCACGCCCCCCGCGCTAACGTGCCGCGCTATCTGGCGGCCCTGGCCCATGGGCTGAGACCGGGGGGCACGTTCTTTCTGGGCATGAAGACCGGAAGTGGAGAGAGCCGCGATAGCATCGGGCGGCATTATTGCTATTTCACGGCGGAAGAACTGGAGCAGATGCTAACCGACCTTGGCTTGACCATCACCCACCGTGTAGACGACGCGGAAGCTGGCTTTGCCGGCACCGTTGACCCCTACACTCTTCTCCATGCGAAAGCCCCCCAAGATGCCTGACCTAATCGCCTATACCGACGGAGCATGCTCTGGAAATCCCGGCCCCGGCGGCTGGGGCGCGCTGATGCGGGCCAAAGAAGGCGACACGATCCTGAAAGAGCGCGAACTGAAGGGCGGAGAGGCCGATACTACCAACAACCGCATGGAACTTCTGGCCGCGATTTCCGCGCTAGAGGCACTGGAGCGGCCTTCGACGCTGACAATCGTGACCGACAGCGCCTATGTGAAAAACGGCATCACGGGCTGGATGCACGGCTGGAAACGCAACGGCTGGAAGACGGCGACGAAAAAGCCGGTAAAAAATGTGGACCTCTGGCAGCGGCTGGACGAGGCGCAAGCCCGTCACAACGTGACGTGGGAATGGATCAAGGGCCACGCAGGCCACGAGGGCAACGAAAAGGCTGATGAGCTGGCGCGCGCAGGCATGGCCCCGTTCAAGAAATCCAAGCGGGGCTGAATGGCTATTACCCTGTCGCTCGATTACACCTCTGTGTTGATCTTCGCACTTTCCGGGGCATTAGCGGCGTCTCGGGCGCAGCTGGATATCGTTGGCTTTATCTTCTTTGCCTCACTGACGGCGGTGGGCGGCGGCACCCTACGAGACCTTTTGCTGGCCCGCGATCCGGTATTCTGGATCGCCGACGCAACCCCGCTTGCCATCGCCATGGCGGCAGCGGTTCTGGTGTTTCTCACCGCTCACTTGCTGGAATCGCGCCTGAAATGGTTGATCTGGCTGGACGCGGGCGCCGTCGCGATCGCGGTCGCCGCTGGTGTCGCCGTGGCGAGAGAGGCAGGCGTCAGCACAGGCGTCGTGCTGGTCATGGGCGTGGCCACCGGCACCTTCGGCGGGTTGATGCGGGACGTGGTCGCCAACGAAGTGCCTCTGGTATTGAAACAGGGAGAGCTCTACGTCACCGCAGCCTTCGCGGGGGCCGGTGCATCGCTACTGGGTGCGCATTACATCACGTCCCAAACGCCCTGGCCTACAGTGATCTGCGTCGCCGTCACCTTCGGCCTCCGCGCGGGCTCTCTGCTGTTCGGCTGGCGCCTCCCCGTCTACAAAACCCGCCCCCCTCGCGCCTAGGCACCCAAATCCTTGCAAGGATTTGTGAAGGCTTTTGCAAAAGCCTTCCGCCGCCTCAGTCAAACGTCCCCGTCACACGCCCCAGCAGCATAAACGCCCGCGCCGTGCGCGTATCCGCCAGGTGGGCGATTTCTTCGTCGCTGGCGTTCTTCTCGAACTCCATGAACGTGCGGTCGAAGTGGCGCAGAAAGTGGTGGACGGCGTCGCGGAAGACGGGGTCTTTGCGCATGCGGCCTGCGGCCAGCACCAGCGACGAGCGGTCGTGGATGCCGCCAAGCGCCGCGATGGGCCGGCCGCGTTCGCCCTTGGCGAAGCGCCGCCAGACCTCGGATTTGGAGCGGTCGGGGCGCAAGTCATCCATGTAGATGCCGTCTTGCGACAGCAGCGTCAGCACATCTTGCGAGGCCCGGATCAACCGCTCGGTCGAGCGGTCTTCAAGCGCCCGGCGCAGGGTGCGGAAACCCTCTTTATCGTGCTCATTCTCAGGGAAATTCAGTGCCTTGATGAAATCCGCAACCGAGATCGGCTCCACCACCGCTTCTTGCACGAACGCAAGGGCGGGTTGCGGTTGTGCAGCGTCCGCCTCCGACAGAACCGGGGGCACCGCGGCGCGGACTTCGGCAGGCTCCACGGCGCGCAGTGACGTGAACGTTGCCAGCTTGGTATCGGCGGCCTGCTGCGCTGCCACCAAATCGTCCAGCTTCTGCACCAGATCAGGCTTCATCTCCATCGACTGGCGCTGCTGTTGCTCCACGTAGGCCGCCCGCATTGCATCGATAGAGGCCTGCAATCTTGCCGCCTCCTGCCGCAAGGCCCTTGCCGTTCGGGCAGCCATCGCCGCGACCCAGATCAACGCCAAGGGCAAGATCACCGCCAAGATCGACAGTAGCGTCGATAGACCGCCGCCGGCGTCTTCTTCCTCAGATGTTCCGAAACCGAAGAAGACCACCGCCCCGATCCACACCACAGACACGCCGATGGCGACCATCTCAACGCCCGTGATCCTTGGCCCCACATCGGCACGCGCATACAGCCCGAGGTCCAGCGCCGTCGGGGTGGCGCGTGGGTCGGGAATGCGTTCTTGCGTCGGATCAGAGGAAGACGACATCGTCCGTGTTCACCCCGGAAAGTTGACGGTTATCGCGGGCACGATTGCCCCGGCATCAGACATAGGAAATCTTGACGATTTCAAAGCTCTTGGCCCCACCGGGCGTGCGCACTTCAACGCTATCGCCCTCTTCCTTGCCGATCAAGGCGCGGGCGATGGGGGATTTGATGTTCAGCAAACCGTTTTCGATATCGGCCTCTGCTTCACCCACAATCATATAGGTCTTTTCTTCGTCGGTTTCTTCATCGACCAGATCAACCGTCGCGCCAAACTTGATCGCGCCCGACAGCGTCGACGGGTCAATTACCTGCGCCAGCGAAATCGAGCCCTCAAGCTCTTTGATCCGCCCTTCGATGAACGACTGCTTCTCCTTCGCGGAATGATATTCCGCGTTCTCCGACAGGTCCCCATGTTCCCGCGCTTCGGCGATTGCCTTGATGATGGCAGGGCGCTCAATGCTTTTGAGCTGCTTGAGTTCACCGTTCATGGCCTCAAGGCCCTTCGGTGTCATTGGGATCTTTTCCATCGGTCAGTGCCTTAAGAGATCAGGAGCAAACGAAACCCGGCAAAACGCGGAGGCGATGCCGGGATTGGGTTGAGGTTAGGCGCGAAACCGCGCCGGATCAACTGGGATTGCAGAGGCTTGGTTCAGAAGGTCCCGCTGATGCCAATTTCTGCCGTCCCCGAGATAGAAATCCCCGGCTGGTGTGCTGCCCTCTCAGGCCGCTCGGGCTCGCCATCCACGCCGCAGGCGGTCAGGGTGAGGACGGCTAGAATAACAACGTAACGCATCAAGTCTCTCCTTGGATGGCAGCAGTCTCCGCCGATTTCGCGCCCCTGTCCAGTGACGCGGTCCCGGGCGCGGGACCCATCGGCAAGCCTGCGCCGAAAGACGTGTCGCCTAGCCCAAAATGCCCCGCCAACGGGCCACCTGTTCGCGCACCCGCACGGGCGACGTGCCGCCGTAGGACACCCGAGACGCGACCGAATTATGCACGCCCAGAACATCGAAGACGGCCTGCGTGATATCCCCATGCACCGATTGCATGTCCTCCAACGTCAGATCAGGCAGATCGCAGCCCTTGTCCTCGGCCAGTTTTACCAGCGCGCCGGTGACGTGATGGGCCTCGCGGAAAGGCATGTCGATGGCGCGGACCAGCCAATCGGCAAGATCCGTGGCGGTGGAAAAGCCCGACGACGCGGCGGCCTCAAGCGAGGGTACATTGGCCTGCATATCGCGCACCATGCCCTCCATCGCCGCAAGGGCCAGCATCAGGTTGTCGGCGGCGTCAAACGTCTGTTCCTTGTCTTCCTGCATGTCCTTGGAATAGGTCAGCGGAAGCCCTTTCATCACCGTCATCAAGGCTACATTGGCCCCAAAGATGCGCCCGATCTTGGCCCGGATCAGTTCGGCCGCGTCGGGGTTCTTTTTCTGCGGCATGATCGACGACCCGGTCGAGAACCTGTCCGACAAGGCCACAAACCGGAATTGTGCCGAAGACCAGATCACCAGTTCCTCGGCAAAACGCGACAGATGCATCGCGCAGATCGACGCCGCTCCCAGGAACTCCAGCGCGAAGTCGCGGTCGGCCACGGCGTCCAACGAATTCGCGGCAGGGCGATCAAAGCCCAGCGCCTCTGCGGTCATGTCCCGGTCGATGGGGAACGACGTCCCCGCCAGTGCCGCGGCCCCCAGCGGGCATTCGTTCATCCGCGCGCGCGCATCGCGAAACCGCGAGGCATCTCGGCCCAACATCTCGACATAGGCCATCATGTGATGGCCCCAGGTGACAGGCTGTGCCGTTTGCAGATGGGTGAAACCCGGCATGACCCACTCGGCCCCCACCTCGGCTTGCCCCAACAAGGCGCGCTGCAACGCCTCCACCCCGGAAATCGCGGCGTCCAGCTGGTCACGGACCCATAGCTTGAAATCGGTGGCGACTTGGTCGTTGCGCGACCGGGCCGTGTGCAAACGCCCTGCGGCAGGGCCGACAATCTCGGTCAGGCGCGACTCCACATTCATGTGAATGTCCTCCAGCGCCGCCGAATAGGCAAAAGTTCCGCCCTCGATCTCTGACAAGACCGTGAGCAGCCCTTCCCGGATCACGTCAACGTCGCTACCCTCTACGATGCCCGTGGCCGCCAACATGGCGGCATGGGCACGGGAACCTTCGATATCCTGACGCGCCATCCGCTGGTCATACGAGATCGAGGCGTTGATCGCCTCCATGATCGCATCGGGTCCAGCCGCAAAACGGCCGCCCCACATGGTGTTGGCCTTGGACGTATCGTTGGAGGAACCCGTATCGCTCATAGCTGTCTGCCCTGTCTTCAGAGGAACCGAAATGGCCCGCAAAATCCTAGTTACCGCCGCATACATCGCCGCGAGCCTATGCGCAAATGCCGCAATTGCCCAAGACCTGTCCGATCTGCAAGTGGGTGACATGCGCGGGCTGGTGATCCATGCCGACCCGGTGCCCGCCTCCGAGCAGCCCTTCGTGCAGGAAGATGGGTCCGAGACCACGTTGGCCGCCTACGCCGGTCAGGTCGTCCTGCTGAACTTCTGGGCCACATGGTGCGCGCCCTGCCGGGAAGAAATGCCGTCGCTTCAAAGCCTCCAAGACACCATGGGCGGCGAGGATTTTCAGGTCGTCACCCTCGCCACGGGCCGCAATCCTCCACCCGCCATCCGTCGCTTCTTTGAAGAAATCGGCGTCACCTCCCTTCCGCAAAACCGCGACATCAACCAGCAAATCGCCCGCGAGATGGGGATCTTCGGCCTGCCCATCACCGTCATCCTCGACCGCAACGGCCAGGAAATCGCTCGCCTTCGCGGCGATGCCGATTGGGCCTCCCCCGAGGCCATCGCCCTCCTGGAGGCGCTCTCAGCCCCCGGAAACTAACACCACCGCCGGCCCGGCTCCCTCCTTCATCTTGGCAAATACACCTCCGGGGGACATGCGCCCCTTGGGGTGCATGGGGGGCAGAGCCCCCAAACGAATACCCTTGCGCAGAGCCCCCAAACGAATACCCTTGGGCAGAGCCCCCAAGTAAACAGTCTCGGGCAGAGCCCTACATTAAAAACCACACAACTTCCCCGCCCCACCACCGACCTTAACGGGCCATCGCCGCGACCTCTTCGTGCCTCGGGCACCCCACCAGATGATCGTTCACCACGCCCGTCGCTTCCAGCCAGGCATATACAATCGTCGGCCCGCAGAACTTGAATCCGGCCTTCTTCAAGTCTTTCGACATTCTGGCGCTCATATCGGTGACGGGCGGCACCTCCGCCATCGTGGTAAACGTGTTTCTCAACGGCGCCCCATCCACATAATCCCAGATAAAACGGTCAAACCCGCCCTTCTCTTCCATGTCGATCCAGGCCCTCGCATTGGTGATCGTCGCCTCGATCTTGCCCCGGTGCCGCACGATCCCGGCATTGCCCAACAACCGTTGCACATCGGCCTCTCCCCACTGGGCGATGACCTCTGGATTAAACCCTTCAAATGCCTCGCGAAAGGCGTCCCGTTTGCGCAGGATGGTGATCCAGGCCAAGCCCGCCTGAAACCCGTCCAGCACCAGCTTTTCCCACAACGCGCGACTGTCGTATTCGGGCACACCCCACTCGGTGTCGTGATAGGCCACGTATAGCGCGTCCGTGCCGCACCAATCGCAGCGACCCTCAGCTTGCGCGCCCCTTTCACTTGCCATTTCCCTAATCCCTCGCATTTGACGCAAACCCCGTCTTTCATCCTTCTTTAAAGGTCTTCCGTGCATCAACCCCCAAACATGCGCGCGATCGGAGTGGGTGATGAAAAGCAAGGCCGGTGAACTTATCGAACCAGGAACCGCAAGTCCTCTGGATGCCGCCATCTCGCAACGGGATCGGGGCACCCTCGCCATGGTGCAACAGGCCCTGACCCGCGGGGATGCCTGCCTCGCCTATCAACCGATTGTCCGCTCCGATGGCCAAGGCATCGCCTTCTATGAAGGGCTCATTCGCATCCTCGATGAAACGGGCCGTGTGATCCCGGCCCGGGACTTCATGGGCGCGGTGGAAGATACCGACATTGGCCGACAGATCGACTGTGCCGCTTTGCAACACGGCCTTCAGGCGCTCCATGACAATCCTGGCCTTCGCCTATCAATCAACATGTCCGCCCGCTCGGTGGGCTATCCCCGGTGGATGCAAATCCTGCGGGCGTGCCTGCGCGACACCCCCACTGTCGTCGAACGCCTGATCCTTGAAATCACCGAAAGTTCCGTCATGATCATGCCGGAAATCGTCGCCATCTTTATGGAAGACCTGCAAGACAAGGGCATCACCTTCGCCCTGGATGACTTCGGAGCAGGTTACACCGCCTTCCGGCACTTCAAGACCTTCTACTTCGACATCCTGAAAATTGACGGCCAATTCACCCGCAACATCGCCGAAGACGCTGATAACCAAGTCCTGTCCGAGGCTCTGATCGGCCTCGCCCGCCATTTCGACATGCTCGTCGTGTCAGAATCAGTCGAAACCTTGGAAGAGGCGCAATGGCTCGTTTCAGCGGGCGTCGATTGCCTCCAAGGCTACTACTACGGCGCCCCGTCCATGACCCTTCCCGAAATCGACAACAATCGCATCATGCGGAGCGCATGAATCGCACCCCATTCATTTCCCTAGGGCAAGATCACTTCTTTACATCGCCTGAGACACCGTGTCCGTTGATTAGAGCCGCCGCCACACTTTAAGACGCGGCCGATAACACACGCCGCGCCGCGCGCCCCATATCGGGGCCCGTCGCGCTCAGGAAAGGACTTCCCATGACCAATGTCGTCATCGCTTCCGCCGCCCGTACGCCGGTTGGCAGCTTCCTCGGCTCCTTCGCAAACACCCCTGCCCATGACCTCGGCAAAGCCGTGATCGAAGCCGTTGTTGAACGCGCTGGCATCGACAAAGCCGATGTGTCCGAGACGATTTTGGGTCAGGTCCTGACAGCGGCCCAAGGCCAGAACCCGGCCCGCCAAGCGCACATCAACGCTGGCCTTCCTCAAGAATCCGCGGCTTGGGGCATCAACCAGGTGTGCGGCTCTGGCCTGCGCGCCGTCGCCTTGGGCGCACAGCACATCATGTTGGGCGATGCCTCCGTGGTTGTCGCCGGCGGTCAGGAGAACATGTCGATGTCCACCCACGCCGCGATGCTGCGCCAGGGTCAGAAGATGGGCGACATGAAGTACATCGACACAATGATCCGCGACGGCCTCTGGGATGCCTTCAACGGCTACCACATGGGCCAAACGGCGGAAAACGTTGCCGAAAAATGGCAAATTTCGCGCGAGATGCAGGACGAATTCGCCGTTGCCTCCCAGAACAAGGCCGAGGCCGCCCAAAAGGCCGGCAAGTTCCAGGATGAGATCGTGAGCTACACGATTAAGGGCCGCAAGGGCGACACCGTCGTCGATCAAGACGAATACATCCGCCACGGTGCCACGATGGAAGCAATGGCCAAGCTGCGCCCCGCCTTCACCAAAGACGGTTCCGTCACCGCCGCCAACGCGTCCGGCCTGAACGACGGCGCGGCCGCAACGCTGCTGATGTCCGCCGACGACGCCGAGAAGCGTGGCATCCAGCCCCTCGCCCGTATCGCCTCCTACGCGACCGCGGGCCTCGACCCGTCGATCATGGGCGTCGGCCCGATCTACGCGTCGCGCAAGGCGCTGGAGAAAGCCGGTTGGTCCGTCGATGATCTGGATCTGGTGGAAGCCAACGAAGCTTTCGCCGCCCAGGCCTGTGCCGTGAACAAGGACATGGGCTGGGATCCAGCCATCGTGAACGTCAACGGCGGCGCCATCGCCATCGGCCACCCCATCGGCGCCTCTGGCTGTCGCGTCCTGAACACACTGCTGTTTGAAATGCAGCGCCGTGACGCGAAAAAAGGCCTCGCCACACTGTGCATCGGCGGCGGCATGGGCGTTGCCCTCTGCGTCGAGCGCGACTGATCCAACACCACACTAAAAGCTGTGCGCAATAAAGTTGCGTGCAGCTTTTTTATTTGCAACAAAGTTATACAACTCAGGAGGAGAGACAAAATGGGACGAGTCGCACTGGTCACCGGCGGAAGCCGCGGCATTGGCGAAGCCATTTCCAAGGCCCTGCAAGCGGACGGCTATACCGTCGCCGCCACCTACGCAGGCAACGATGAAGCCGCCGCGAAATTTACGGATGAAACCGGCATCAAAACCTACAAATGGAACGTGGCCGATTACGACAGCTCCAAAGCAGGCATCGAACAGGTCGAGGCCGATCTCGGCCCCATCGAAGTCGTTGTCGCCAACGCCGGAATCACCCGCGATGCGCCGTTCCACAAAATGACACCGCAACAGTGGAACGAGGTGATCGACACCAACCTCACCGGCGTTTTCAACACCGTCCACCCGATCTGGCCCGGCATGCGCGAACGCAAATTCGGCCGTGTCATCGTGATTTCGTCGATCAACGGCCAGAAAGGCCAGTTTGCCCAAACCAACTACGCCGCCACCAAAGCCGGCGACCTGGGTATCGTGAAGTCCCTCGCCCAGGAAGGCGCGCGCGCTGGCATCACCGCCAACGCCATCTGCCCGGGCTATATTGCGACCGAAATGGTCATGGCGATCCCCGAAAAGGTGCGCGACAGCATCGTTGCTGGCATTCCAGCAGGTCGTCTGGGCGAGCCTGAAGAAATCGCCCGTTGTGTCTGCTTCCTCGCCTCCGACGACAGCGGCTTCATCAACGGCTCCACCATCTCGGCCAACGGCGCTCAATACTTCGTCTGATTGCCGCCACCAAGACCCCAAAGGCCCCTGCCCACCGCGCAGGGGCCTTTTTCATGGGCGCGCCCGCTCCTTCATCTTGGCCAGTACAACTCACCCCCGCACTCTCCTCCCCACGCCCCTATCGGCTCTATCGCTCCCCCCCTCGCCGCGGCTAAACCACTTCCATGACCCGTACCCGCGCCACCGCCATCGGCTTCATCGCCGTCCTGCTCTGGGCTTTGCTTGCCCTGTTCACCATTGGCTCCGCCCCGGTCCCTCCCTTTCTCCTCAACGCGCTGACCTTCACCATCGGTGGCACTATCGGACTTATCTGGGTCACCGCCACTAAGGGCTGGCCCAAGCTTCGGTCCGTCCCCCTGCGGGTCTATATCTTCGGCACCGTCGGCCTCTTCGGCTACCATGCGCTCTACTTCAGCGCCCTGCGCCTTGCCCCCCCGGCCGAGGCGAGCCTCATCGCATATCTCTGGCCGCTGTTCATCGTGCTCTTCTCCGGCCTCTTGCCCGGTGAACGCATCGGGCCCCTTCACATCATCGGCGCTCTCGTCGCCTTTGTGGGCGCCGCGCTCATCGTCGCTCCGGGGGCCGAGGGGTTCTCAAACAGCATCGGCCTCGCCCTCGCCGGGCTCTGTGCGCTGACGTGGTCCGGCTATTCGGTGCTATCGCGAAAACTGGGGCACATGCCGACCCAGACCGTCGCCATCTTCTGTGTGGCCACGGCGATTCTCTCCGTGCCCGCGCATCTGGCGCTGGAAACAACGATCTGGCCCGAGGGCATGATCGGATGGACCTCGGTCGTGGCACTGGGCCTCGGTCCCGTGGGGCTGGCGTTCTATGTGTGGGATCTGGGGGTCAAAGCCGGGGACATCCAACTGCTTGGTGTGGCCAGCTATGCGGCACCGCTTCTTTCGACGCTGGTGCTTATCGTTGTGGGCGTCGCCGAGGCATCACCCACGTTGATCTTGTCTGCCGCCCTCATCGCGGGCGGCGCGGGCCTTGCGGCCCTCGGCTCTGCCGTGGTTCAGCGCAGAGCGCAGAGGTAACCGTTTACACGGGCCCGGTCCTGGGCGTCGTTGGTTTGAACCTGGAAGAGTGTCTGGCGCACAAGCGCGCGGAATTCCGAGAAGAACATTTTATGTGACCTTCGCACTAGAGTTGAATTTGTAATCTGCCCGCTAATTAGGCAATCCGCGCGGGAAACCCCATTGCCAATTCGGAATGGCTGTTAACCGGCTGTTGCAACGCTCGACTTCGTGGCCGGACGGCGACGAAACAGCGATGTGAACAGACGCGCCAATTCACGGCTACGCTGCGCACGGGCTTGGTTGATGATTTTCTGCATTTCGGGTTCGGCAAGATCGTGGAACATGTGGACACCTTACGGATAGAAGTTTGTTTCCGTTCACATATAGGGGCGCTGCGCGAGAGTAGCATTGCAATTGCTGCAACCCCGCATCCCGCCCTGCTAGTGACGCCGGGTCAAGTATTTCCAAATCTCGCCAAGGATCTTTCCCCGCTCGACATGGGCACGAAAGATGGCATCGCGGGCGGCGGGGCTGGTGGTATTGTCAAAGTGCATAACGGTATTCCTTTGCAGGAGGGCGAGGTGATGCACTCAACATGGGATCTCGTGGTGCCTACGACAAACGGGACTTTCCAACCCTTCGCTTAAGGTTTACTTAACTCAAATGTCAGATCGCCTCCCTCCTCTCACCGCCCTCCGTGCTTTTGACGCTGCGGCGCGGCATATGTCCTTCGCCAAAGCGGCTTCTGAACTCAACGTGACGCCCGCCGCCCTGTCGTTTCAGATCAAGTCGCTGGAGGAGCATCTGGAGGCCCCGCTCTTCCGCCGGCTCAACCGCGCGGTGGAGCTCACCGATGCAGGCCGCGCCCTTGCGCCCGGTGCCGCTGACGGTTTCACCGCGCTGGCCGCCGCATGGCGCGCCGCCAGGCGCACCGTTGATCAGAAAAGCCTGATCGTCACTGCCGGCCCCGCTTTTACCGCCAAATGGCTCGCCCCGCGTCTGTTCAATTTCGCCGTGGCCAACCCCGATATCGAGCTGCGCTTCCTCGCCACGTTACGGCTGGTGGATTTCGCCCATGACGATGTCGATGTCGCCATTCGCTTTGGCATGGCCAAAGACGAACCGGGTCTGTTTTCGATGCCGATTATTCGCGAATGGGTCGCCCCGATGATGACCCCGGAACTGGCCGAGCAATTCCCCAATCCTGCCGATCTGGCCCGTGCGCCGCTATTGCATCAGGACGACACCCACTTCCTCACCCCCGCCGTTGATTGGCCCGCGTGGTTCCGCGCCGCGAAACTGCCACCGCGTTTTGCGGCGGGGGCACGGTTCAGTCAGGCCGACCACGCAATCGACGCGGCACTGGCGGGGGCTGGCGTGGTGTTGGGGCGGGTTTCGCTGGCGGAAAGAGACCTGAAAGAAGGGCGCTTGGTGATGCCCTACAAGCTCGGGCTTACCACCGATGCCCAGTATAGCTTCGTCTGCCCGGAAGGGCCCGACGAGCGGCCCCAAGTGCAGGCATTCCGTGAGTGGATTGAGGCTGAAACTTTGTCCCTGGAAGAATACAGGGATGGAACGACATTCGTTCACGCCGCCGAGGTTCAGGTCTGACCAAATCTCCCGACGGCGATCGTAGTGGGTGGCGCAAGGGCCCTTGCTTCTATCAGTCTAAGGGCGCCTTACGCAGGATGCTGACTAGCTATCAAGGCGGTTGATTTCTTCCTTCAACCGCAGCTTTTCCTTCTTCAGGTTGCGAAGGGTCAGATCATCCACTGCCGGACTTCGTTGTTGTTCTTCAACCGTGGCAGAGAGATGGGCATGTTTCTTCTTGAGTTCCTGAAGATGGGCGCCAAGCGACATATGTGTCTCCTCTGATAAGTTGGGTCTACAGGGATCAGTCCACCACATTGTCATGCGTCTGTCACGAAGAACTGTCTTAACGGCTAAAATGCTCAGTATTTAGCCGGTTAGACGAAAGGCAGTGCCGCCCCATCGCGCAGAACGGCGCGGGTTGTTGCAGAATAGTCATCGCCATCGGCGGTATGGGCCGCGCCTGCGTGGATCACGAAAGGCGCCAACAGCCGGAACGGGGCGCGGGCCCCCTTGCGGGCGCGCAGCACGACGCGGCCCGCCATCCGTCCCTCTCTCGGTGTCAGGGGCAGCACGGTGATATCGCCAAAACCCTCCAACCCGCGCAGAATATTGGGCAGGCGTTCGGCCAGATGGATCATCGTCAGCCAGCCCCCCGGTTTCAGCCGCGCTTTCGCCACGGCGCACCAATCGGCCAAGGGCGTTTCCTCGCGCAGCGCCCCGTCGCGCCCCGCATCGTCCGAGGCGGTCCCCGGCCCATAGTAGGGTGGATTGGCGATCACATGGTCAAAACTGCGCTGCCGCAGATCGGCGGGAAGCGCCGTCAGATCGGCGGCCACCACCTCCAAGCCGTTACGTTTGGCCAGCTCGGCATAGGGGGTTTGCCGCTCCACCCCCGTCACGACCAAGCCGTCCACCCGCGCCATCAGGCACAGGGCGGCCACGCCCACGCCGCAGCCCAACTCCAGCACGCTATCGCCCGCCTTTGCCGGGCAGGCCGCGGCCAAAAACACCGGGTCCGTCGCGGCTCGGTAGCCGTCGCGGGGCTGCCAGGCTTGCACCCGCCCCCCCAGAAATCCGTCTTGGGTCAGGTCCACTTCGACACCGGCAGGTCATTGTCACGCAACACGACGTCGGCGGCGGCGGCTTCATCCCGGCGCACCATCAGGCGGCGCGGCAATATGCCGATGCTCCCCTCAAGCCCGCTCATATGGACGTCCATCACGAACACCTCTATATCCTCGCCCCTAAGTAATGCGGTGGCAAAGGCGATAATCGTCGGGTCGTTACTGCGTAAGATTTCAAGCATGGCCGACAGGTAAGCGCGCGCAAGCGTCATGTCGAGATGGAGAGCTGCCGATGAGCCTGGATACGCCAACGCAGAAGCCCCATGACCGCCTTAGCGCGGCCCTGTCCGATGATCTGGCCGCCGTGAACGCGCTGATCCGCGACCGCATGGCATCCAAGCACGCCCCCCGCATCCCCGAGGTTACGGCCCATCTGGTTGAAGCGGGCGGCAAACGCATCCGCCCGATGCTGACGCTCGCCTGTGCGCGGTTGTGCGGCTACTCGGGCGACGATCACGTGAAACTCGCAGCCACGGTCGAGTTCATTCACACCGCCACCTTGCTGCACGATGACGTCGTTGACGAAAGCGAGCAACGGCGCGGGCGGCCCACGGCAAACCTTTTGTGGGGCAACCAGTCCAGCGTTCTGGTGGGCGATTACCTGTTCGCCCGTGCGTTTCAGTTGATGGTGGAGCCGGGCAGCCTCCGAGTGCTCGATATCCTGTCGAACGCTGCCGCCACGATTGCCGAGGGTGAGGTGTTACAGCTGACCGTCGCCTCCGACATCGCCACGCCCGAGGACACTTATCTGCAAGTGATCCGTGGCAAGACCGCGGCCCTGTTCGAGGCCGCCTGCAAGGTCGGCGGCGTGATCGCTGATCGTGATGACGTGGTGATCCAGGCACTCGCCACTTATGGTGACGGTCTTGGTGTAGCGTTCCAGATGGCCGATGACCTGCTCGATTGGGGCGGCGTCGCCGGAGAGGCCGGGGCGATTGGCAAGAACATTGGCGATGATTTCCGCGAACGGAAAATGACCCTTCCCGTGATCCGCGCGATTGCGGCGGGCGACGCGGATGAGCAGGCCTTTTGGGCGCGCACCATCGGCAAAGGCGACCAACGCGACGGCGATCTGGAGCACGCATTGGGCTTGCTGCAAAAACACGGCACGCTGGCGCAGACACGGGATGAGGCGAACGCCTACGTCGCAGCCGCCAAGGCGGCGCTAACCGTGCTACCCGCCGACCCGTTGCGCGATATGCTGGCTGATCTGGCCGATTACGTCGTGGCGCGTCTGAACTAAGGCATCGCGCCCAACACCGGTGCGGCCTCGGCCCACCAATCGGCGGGCATTGCGGTGGCGGCGGCGACCGCGTCGGCCTCTGCCTCGAACAATCCAAAGCATGTCCCGCCCGAGCCGCTCATCCGTGCAAGCCGGCACCCGTGCGTTTGGCTCAAACGCGCCAACACGTCGTCGATGATCGGTGACACCGTCTTCGCGGCTGTTTGCAGGTCATTCCGTGTTTCTTGCAACCACGCCATGAAACCGTCGAAACCGTCCCATGCGGGCGCAGGCAGCGGCGGGTTATCCGTGCGCTCCAGCGCCTTGAAGACCGGGCCTGTCGGCACCTCCTGGCCCGCGTTGACCAGCACGATCCACACGGGCGGCAGGGGGGGCACGTCTTCCAATACCTCTCCGATGCCGCGCATCCGTACCGGGCGGCCATGGAGGCACACCGGCACATCCGCGCCCAAAGCCTCGGCCCCGCGCGGCACATCCACGCCCCACATCTGCGCCAAGCCCCGCAAGGCGCAGGCCGCATCGGCAGAGCCGCCGCCGATCCCGCCCGCATGGGGCAAATGTTTGTCCAGCGTAATCGCCGCACCGCGTCCGGGCGCGAGCCATTGCGCCGCCTTCCACACCAGATTGCGCCCATCCTCGGGCACGCCCCGCGCGCGCGGGCCACGTACCTGTAGGGACAGCGTATCAGCCGGGGCGAAGGTCAGCCAATCGCCCCCCCCCGCGAACACAACAAGCGAGTCGAGCAGGTGAAACCCGTCCTCCCGCTTGCCCGTCACATGCAGGGCAAGGTTCACCTTTGCGGGGGCGAATTGCGTCATGCCGGCCATCGCCCTGCGCTCATTCTTCCTCAAGAATGCCCGTGCCGCCTTCTTCTTCCAGCACCACATCCAGGCCGACCTCCAGCTTGCGGCGGATACGTTCGGCGTCTTCGGGTTCCGGGTCGAACGACAGGGCGCGTTGCCATTGGAATTCCGCTTCACGGTAACGGCCCACGATCCAGTAGACGTCACCCAGATGGTCGTTGACGATTGGGTCGTTCGGCTCCAATTCCACGGCGCGTTCCATGGGGGCCACGGCCTCCTCATAACGGCCAAGACGGTAGTAAACCCACCCAAGGCTATCGACGATGTACCCGCTTTCAGGCCGCGCGGCGACGGCGCGTTGGATCATGCCCAGGGCCTCATCAAAGCTGCGGCGCTGCTCTACCAGCGAATACCCCAGATAATTCATGACGTTAGGTTGCTCGGGGTTCAGCTCCAACGCGCGGCGGAAATCGGCCTCTGCGGGGGGCCAATTGTCCAACTGGTGGTAACAAATCGCGCGGGCGTAATGGATGAACCAATAGCGCGGCTGATCGGGGTCCACCAAATCCAACACGGCGCTATAGGCGGCGATGGCCTCTTCAAACTGCTCTGCCCGGCGCAACAAATCGCCGTAGGCAGCCTGGACCGAGGCCAGATCGGGCCGCGCCTCGACCAAGGCCGACAAGATCGCAACCGCCTCTTCCTGCGCGCCGGAATCTTCCAGCGCCTGCGCCCGTCCCATCTGGGCTTCGATGTAGTTGGGGTCACTTTCCGGGACCGCCGCATAGGTGTCTGCGGCCAGTTGATATTGCTCGGTGCCTGCCAACAATTCTCCGGCCAGAACCACGGCGTCGGAATGCTCAGGGTCAATGCCCCTTGCTGCCTGAGCCATCAAGAGCGGCAGGGTCGTGTTGCGATCCCCGGCCAGCAATTGGGCGACGTTAAAGAACACCTCGGCCACGCCGTCTTGGGCGGTCAGCACGAAATCATAGGGCATGTCCGCCCCCGCGCCGAGGCTGGCCTGTAGCGCCAGAAGGCCCGGGTCCGGGACGGCTTGTGTATAGCCATCCAGAAGGTCCAACGCCTCTCCGCGCCGGCCGAGTTGCACTAGGATGATGGCGCGGGCGCGCACGACGCGTTCGGTGTTGGTGATCTGCACCCCGGTTTCACCCGAGAGGATTTCGTTGGCGGCCTCAAAATCGCCCGTTGCGGCGCGGGCCAAGGCCAGATGCAGTGCCGCCAGCTCTTCCAGACCGCGCTCGGACGCCAGCGCCTCAAACCGCTCTACAGCGCCGGACATATCGCCAAGCCCAAAGGTCAGCCACGCGCCAGTAAGGTCATCGGCCAAGGGGCCGGGGCCGTTGCCGGCCTCGATCATATCAAGGGCGTCCTGAAACTCTCCCTCGGAAATGAGGCGCACAAAGGCGACCAATTCGGCCAGCTCCTGCCCCTCTGCATCGGCATCGAGCTGTTGCGCCGCCGCTTGCGCCGCTTCCCATTCCCCAAGCGAGGCATAGGCAAACACGGTGTTGGACACCAAAAAGGCGTTGCCGGGGTCGAACTGTAGCGCTTGGTCGAAATATTCAGCCGCCGCCGCGTGATCGCCGGTGATCGCAGCCGCCCGCCCCGCCAGATAAGCGCCGGACAAGCTATCGGCTTGGGCCGTGATCGGCGCAAAGATCGCTGCAAAGGCCAGTGCGAACAGGGGTCGGTTGGACGTCATTCATGCTCTCCTCAGCCCCAGATCGGGGCGGTTTCGTCAAAGACTAGGCCGCGTCTGAGGGAAGGGCAATCAAGCCCTTCTCACAATATCGAATGTTGGTGTCCGCCTGCCCTGATCACATGTTGGGGTAGTTCGGCCCGTCACCGCCCTGAGGCACCGTCCAATGGATGTTCTGCGACGGGTCTTTGATGTCGCAGGTCTTGCAGTGAACGCAGTTTTGGAAGTTGATGACAAAGCGCGGGTCTTTGCCCGCCTCTTCCACCACCTCATAGACACCGGCCGGGCAATAGCGCTGCGCAGGCTCGTCATAAAGTGGCAGGTTCACCGCGATGGGCACCGTGCTATCGCGCAGTTTCAGATGCGCGGGCTGGCTTTCTTCGTGGTTGGTGAAAGAGAACGCCACATTCGTCAGGCGATCAAAGGACAAGACGCCATCGGGCCGGGGATAGTCGATCTTCTGGTGATCCGCTGCCTTTTCCGTCGCGGCAGCGTCGGTCTTGCCGTGCTTCAACGTGCCAAACAGGCTGAAACCCAGCGTGTTTGTCCACATGTCCATGCCGCCGAACACGAGCGAGGCCATAAGCCCCCGCTTCGACCAGATCGGCTTCACGTTGCGCACTTTTTTCAGGTCTTGGCCGATCGCGCCGGTCCGAACCTCTGTTTCATAATCGCTCAACTCGTCCGAGGCGCGGCCCGCCCCGATCGCCTCAAACGCAGCCTCTGCCGCGGCTTTGCCTGACAGCATGGCGTTATGGTTGCCCTTGATACGCGGCACGTTGACCATGCCCACGGAACAGCCCAGAAGCGCCACACCCGGCGCCACCATCTTGCACAGCGACTGGTAGCCCCCTTCGGTGATCGCGCGGGCGCCGTAGGCGATGCGTTTACCGCCTTCCAGAAGCTCTGCCACCATTGGATGGTGCTTGAAACGCTGGAATTCCATGTAGGGGAAGACATGCGGGTTCTTGTAGCCGAGGTGGACCACGAACCCCACATACACCTGATTGTTTTCAAGGTGGTAGATGAAGCTGCCGCCGCCCGCATTGCTGCCCAGAGGCCAGCCCATCGTGTGGGTGACGCTGCCTTCTTTGTGCTTGGACGGGTCGATCTCCCAGATCTCTTTCATGCCAAGGCCGTATTTCTGCGGCTCTGCGTCCTTGGCGAGGTCGTATTTCGCGATCACCTCTTGGCTCAGGCTGCCGCGCACCCCTTCGCTTAGGAACACGTACTTGCCGAGCAATTCCATCCCCGGTTCCGTGTTTTCCCCGATAGAGCCGTCTTCCTCTAGCCCGAAGACACCGGCCACAACGCCGCGTACTTCGCCGTTCTCGCCGTAAACCATTTCCGAGCACGCCATGCCGGGGAATATCTCGACCCCCATTTCTTCGGCCTGCTCCGCCATCCAGCGGCACACGTTACCCATGGAAACGATGTAATTGCCGTGGTTGTTCATCAGCGGCGGCATGGGGAAGTTCGGGACACGAACGCCGCCCGCCTCGCCCAGCATGTAGAAATTGTCGTCCTTGACCGGCACGTTCAACGGCGCGCCCTTCTCCTTCCAGTCCGGGATCAGCGCATCCAGCCCGCAGGGGTCCAGAACCGCGCCTGACAAGATATGCGCCCCAACCTCGGACCCTTTTTCCAGCACCACGACGTTCAGGTCCGCATCCAATTGCTTCAACCGGATCGCCGCCGACAGGCCCGCAGGCCCCGCCCCAACGATGACCACATCATATTCCATGCTTTCGCGTTCGATCTCAGACATGCGTCATCCCCATAGGCTGTTTCGGGCGCCTCTTGTCGGCCCTTAAATGGCGTTCCAGAAGGCGTAACCCGTCCCTGTTAACGGGTCAATTCTGACGCAGTGGCACAGACCGCTGGCCTGACGATATGACGCGACTGGCCGCGCCTCTCCCATCCGAGGGCCCGGCCAATTGATATACCATTGATATACCCCATCAGAGCGTCAGCACCGTTTGCCCGGTGGTTTTCCGGGCTTCCAACGCCCGGTGTGCATCGGCCACGTCTTCCAAGGGGAACCGCTGATCAATGCGGATTTTCACGGCGCCCGAGGTGACTTTTTCGAACAATTCCGCCGCCATCTGCTGGCATGTGGCGTGGTCCGCGATGTGGGCAAATAGCGTGGGCCGTGTCAGCTTCAACGAGCCCTTTTGCGCCAGTTTGGCAATTTCAAACGGCGGCACGGGGCCTGAGGCGTTGCCGAAAGAAATCATGAACCCCAAAGGCTTGAGGCAATCGAGAGAGCCTTCAAACGTGTCCGCCCCCACGGAATCCATCACCACATCCACGCCGCCTGTCAGCTCTTTCACCCGCGCGGCCCAGTCTTGCGTGCGGTAGTTGATGCAAACCTCGGCGCCATTTTCGACCGCCAGGGCGCATTTTTCGTCGCTGCCTGCCGTGGCAATCAGGCGGATGCCCTCGCTTCGCGCCCATTGGCAGGCGATCAAACCAACGCCCCCCGCTGCCGCGTGGAACAGCACCGTATCGCCCTTCTTGATCGGCGTCGTTCGGCGGAAAAGATAGTGCGTTGTCAGACCTTTAAGCATCATCGCCGCGCCTTGCTCAAAGCTGATCTCGTCGGGCAGCGGGCAGACCTGCGCGGCGGGCATCACCCGCGCCTGCGCATAGGCGCCGGGCGGCACGCAGGCATAGGCGGCGCGGTCGCCGGGTTTCAGATGGGTCACGCCTTCACCCACGGCTTCCACCACGCCTGCGGCTTCCATCCCCAAGGCGGCGGGCATCTCCATCGGGTAAAGGCCAGAGCGTTGATAGCAATCAATAAAATTCAATCCGCAGGCATGGTGACGAATGCGGATCTCGCGCTTGCCCGGATCGCCCACTTCCCGATCCACAATCCGCAACTGCTCTGGCCCGCCATGGGCCTCGATGATCACCGTTTTCACCATCTTCACTCTCCTGAAACGCTTTGAACCCCATTGGATAGGTGCTACGCCCGCGCTTGCAAGAATGAAGGGACGCGCACCATGGATCATTTTCTCTACAAGAACGGCGAACTCCATGCGGAAGACGTGGCCATCACGGACATCGCCACCAAAGTCGGCACGCCCTTCTATGTCTATTCCACCGCAACGCTGACGCGGCATTTCCAGCTTTTTCAAGAGGCCCTTCACGGCCTGGATCACCTGATCTGCTTCGCTGTGAAAAGCAATTCAAATCAAGCGGTTCTGTCCCATATAGCCAGCCTTGGAGCGGGTATGGATGTGGTCTCTGGCGGCGAATACATGCGCGCCAAGGCAGCAGGCGTTCCGGGCGACAAGATCGTGTTCTCCGGCATCGGGAAAACCGCAGAGGAAATGCGCCTCGCCCTTGAAGGCGGCATCCGGCAATTCAACGTGGAATCAGAGCCCGAAATGGCCCGCCTGTCCCGCGTTGCCATGTCCTTGGGCGTCACCGCGCCGATCACGGTGCGCGTGAACCCCGATGTGGACGCGAAAACCCACGAGAAAATTTCGACCGGGCGGAAAGAGGACAAGTTTGGCATCCCCATCGCCCGCGCCCGTGAAGTCTACGCCCTTGCTGCGTCGCTTCCGGGGCTGGAGGTCATCGGCATCGACGTGCATATCGGCAGCCAGTTGACTGACCTTGAACCCTTTGAAATCGCTTATACAAAAGTGGCCGAGCTAACGGAGCAGCTGCGCGCCGACGGGCACAATATCCGCCGCCTTGATCTGGGCGGTGGCCTTGGCATTCCTTATGAGCGTTCCAACTCGGCCCCACCGTTGCCGATCGAATACGGCGAGGTCATCAAGCGAACCGTCGGCCACCTTGGCTGCGAGATCGAGATTGAGCCCGGTCGCCTGATTTCCGGCAACGCAGGGCTGCTTGTGGCCTCCACCATCTACGTAAAAAACGGCGAGGATCGTGATTTCCTGATCCTTGACGCCGCCATGAATGACCTGATCCGCCCTGCTATGTATGGCTCTTACCACGATATTGTGCCCGTCGTTGAACCCGCGCCGGGGGCGGAGCAATCGCCCTATGACATCGTCGGCCCGGTCTGCGAGTCGGGCGATACTTTTGCCAAACAGCGCAACCTGCCCCCGGTGCAAGAGGCTGACCTGATCGCCTTCCGATCCGCCGGGGCTTATGGTGCAGTCATGAGCAGCGAATACAACACGCGGCCCCTGATCCCCGAGGTTTTGGTCCATGGCGATCAATTCGCCGTCATCCGCGTACGCCCATCGTTTGACGACATGATAAACCGCGATACTATTCCCCAATGGGCATGACGCCCGGCCGCCTTCGTGCGGGAAAGGCATGATGACCCACTCGACACCTGATGAGGCCCCAAAAACCGACGCGATCAAGCGGTTGATCTGGCCCTTGCGGCTGACCCGCCTCGGCATGGTCGCGGAGCGTGCCGTGCGGGCGTTCTGGCCGCTGTGGACGGTGCTGTTTGTGGTCTTCGCGGCGCTGTCCTTCGGGGCAGGTAACCTGTTTAGCCCAACCCTCACATGGACGGCCTTGGCGCTTATCGCCTTGGGAACGCTCGTTCTTTTGGCCATTGGACTGCGGCGCTTCAGGATGCCCTCCCATGCCGATGCGTTGGAACGGTTGGACGCCACCATGCCAGGGCGGCCGATCTCGACCCTGCTCGACAGCCCCGCCGTCGGTGGCAACGATCCGGCCAGCCAATCGGTCTGGGCGGCGCATATTGCCCGCATGGCCAACCGGGCGGCCGGTGCCCGCGCGCCCCAGCCTAACCTGCGCCTGTCGCGCAATGATCCTTACGCTTTGCGCTATGTGGGCGCGGTCGCCTTGGCCATGGCGCTTTTGTTTGGCGGCCTGTCACGGGTGACCGAGGTGGGCGAGGTTCCGCTTGGCCCCGGCGCGGCGACCGCTTCTGCCGGGCCATCGTGGGAAGGCTGGGTGGAGCCGCCGATTTATACCGGGCTGCCGTCGCTCTACCTCAACGACATTACCGCCGACAGTTTTGAAGCGCCGCTCGGCTCGGACATTACCCTGCGGGCCTACGGCGCCCCCGGCGACATTACCCTGCGCACCGATATCGGCCCCGTGCCGGAGCTGGATGAAACCGCCTATGCGCAAACCGTCACGATGGAGCGGGCCGGCACCTTGGCCGTCGATGGCCCCGGCGGGCGCGAATGGCAGGTGGCCGTGCGCCCCGATCAGCCCCCCACCGTCGCGCTGGAGGGCGAGGTTGAGGGCGAAGCGCCCAGTGCCATGCAGTTCAGCTTCACGGCCAGCGATGATTACGGCGTCCGATCCGGCACCGCGACGATCCGCTTGAACCCCGACGCCGCTGACCGCCGCTATGGCCTGGCCATTGATCCCGAACCCCGCGAGCCGGTGGTGCTGGATCTGCCAATGCCGTTCCGGGGCAACCGCGATGAATTTACCGAAGTCTTGTTGGAAGACCTGTCCGAACATCCCTTTGCCAACCTTCCCGTGACCCTGACGCTTTCGGTGATGGATGACGCGGGCCAAACGGCTGAGGCCACCTACGACGTGGCGCGGCTTCCGGGGCAGCGCTTCTTCGATCCGCTGGCCAATGCGCTGGTGGAGATGCGCCGCGATATCCTTTGGAACCGAGACAATGCCTCCCGCGCCTCTCGGCTGCTGCGCGCGCTGACCCATCGCCCCGAAGATGACCTGAGCGATGGCGTTTACCGCGCCCTTCGCGCCGCAATCCAACGGCTTGAATCGGCCATCGACTTGATCTCGACCGAGACGCAGGAAGAGGTGGCCGAGATCCTGTGGAACGCCGCGCTGGAGCTGGAATTCAGCGAGGAAGGCAGCGCCTTGGAACGTTTGCGGCGAGCGCAGGAACGGTTGGCCGAGGCCATGCGCCAGGGCGCCACGGACGAGGAAATCGCCCAGTTGCTGCAGGAAATGCGCGAGGCAATGGACGACTATATGCAGGAGTTGGCCGACAACACGGAATTCGGCGACGACACCGACCAACCCGATGACGGTGGCGAAGGCCAAGAGATGACCAGCGCCGATCTGGACGAAATGCTGCGCCGGATTGAAGAGCTGATGCAGGAAGGCCGGATCGCCGAAGCAATGGAAATGCTGCAAGCCTTGCAAGAGATGTTGGAAAACATGGAGATCACCCAAGGCGAAGGCAGCGGCGATGGCCCGCAGACGCCAGGGCAGGAGGCGATGGAAGGCCTGCAAGACACTCTGCGCGGGCAACAGGAATTGTCCGACGACGCGTTCCAAGACCTGCAAGATCAGCTCAACCCTAACCGTCCCGGCCAGCAAAGTGGCCAGAGCGGGAACGCGCCCCAAGGCAACCAACCGGGCCAGGAGGGGGACAACCCCGGCCAAGGTCAGGGCGGCGAGAATGGCGAAGAACCATCAGGCAGCCTGGCGGAACGGCAACAGGACTTGCTGCGTCAACTGGAAGAACAGGCCCGTCGTTTGCCGGGCACTGGCACCGAAGCGGGAGACGAGGCTCTGGAGCAGTTGGACGGCGCGGGCGAAGCGATGGACGACGCCGCCCAAGCGCTGGAACGCGGCGACATTGCCGAGGCGCTTGATCTGCAATCCGAAGCGATGGAAGCCCTGCGAGAAGGCATGACTCAACTGGGCGAGGCGTTGGCCCAGGAACAGGGCGCAGAGCCGGGACAGGGCCAAGCCGAAGGCAACCGCGCCGAAGGCCAGCCGCTGCAAGACCCACTGGGTCGCCAAGCCGGCAACAACGGCGCTTATGGGTCGGATGACAGCGGGCTAGGCGACGGTGAAGACGCGCAACAACGGGCGCGGGAATTGCTGGACCTGCTGCGCGATCGTGCGGCAGAGCAAGCCCGGCCAGAACTTGAACGGGATTACCTGCGCCGCTTGCTCGACCAGTTTTAAAGAGAGGCCCCTAGGCCCGTGAGAGGCCCTAGGCCCCTGCGTCACCCGCAAGGGACCGGGCCATATCATCCAACCAGAACCGGGCGCTGTTCACCGCCTCGACATAGCTATCGAGCACTTGGGCGACCTGCGGCACCGTCTCTTTGATCAATGGCGCGTAGACGTAGATGCCCGCAGCAATTGCCGCCAGAACAAGCACCAACAAAAAGCCCCGTCGGGCAGAGCCGCGACGGCGGCTTGGGCCTGCGATGGTATCCACATCGGTGGCGCTGGCCTCTTCTTCCCTACGGTCTCCGGTCGCCCTCAGGGTGGAGTTTATTTCCTCGATGTCGGGGAATTCCTCGCGCCGGGACGCGGCGGCGGCGCTGGCAACGGCGGCGCTGATCTGCTCGGTCTCAAAGGCGTCTTCAGCATTCTCAAGCTCTGCGATGCGGCGTTCCCGGTGGGACAGCTGATCTTCGGGCAGAGACATTTCTTCTTGCTGAGGGGCCATTTCAGGCGCGGCTTCGGCGCGGCGCAAACGGGCCTCCCGCTCCGCTTCTTCGCGTAGGATGTCGGAAACGCTGGCGTCCACGGGGCGCCGCTCTGGCTGCACGGGTTCTTCAGCGGCCTCACCGCCTACGGCAGGCGCTTCTTCCTCTTGCGGGGTATCTTCTACAGGTTCCTCGGGGGCTGCGGGCGCGACAGGCGCTTCCGGTACACGGCGGCCCGGCTGAAACCAGGTCTGCGAACAATTGGAACACTGCACATCGCGCCCACCGGGGGGAACCATGGCTTCATCAACTTCATATCGTGCGCTGCAATTGGGGCAGGTTAACCGCATGGGAACTGATCTCTGTTCTTGGGCGCGAAAATACGGGCCTTCAGGCAGCCGAGCCTTCGACTGATTGCGTTCTTCTACAGAAGGTTAACAACACAAAGGCATCTTTCCAATCCCCGTAAGATTCCACGGGTGCAAGCCGTTGCAACAACGACTCAGTCGCAAGCTAAGCGAATTGCCTGCGATTGCAGTGGGGCGGTAACAATGCGAAACAAGTCGCAAGCAAGGGTAAGGTGCTATTTCCAATGATCGAGATGCAAGACGCCGCCTATGGCTACGGGGCTGAGCCGCTTCTGTCGGGCCTTTCGCTGAACCTTGTGCCGGGCTCGTTTCACTTCCTGACGGGGCCTTCAGGCGCAGGGAAAACCACGTTTCTCAAGCTCTGCTACGCAGAGTTGCTGCCAACCGGCGGCAACATCAGCTTGTTCGGACATACGGCCACGGGCCTGACCCGCGACGGCATCGCCGATTTGCGACAGCGCATTGGAGTGGTGCATCAGGATTGTAAATTCCTCGACCATCTTCCCTTGATCGACAATCTCGCCCTGCCCCTGACGGTGACCGGAAAGGGCAATATGGTGCAGGAAAGCAATCTGACCGAGCTGATCGGTTGGGTCGGTCTTTCGGCCCGAGCCAACGCCACCCCGCCGGAGCTGTCAGGAGGGGAGCGTCAGCGGGCGGCCTTGGCCCGCGCGATCATCATGGACCCGGACCTGATCCTTGCCGATGAGCCGACGGGTAACGTCGATTGGGAAATGTCCCTGCGGTTGCTGAACCTACTGGTCGAGTTGAACAAGCTTGGCAAAACGGTGGTGATTGCCACCCATGATCTGGCGCTGATCCGTGCCGCCAAGCAAAGGGTGCAAGCCCGTGTGCTGCGCATTCAAGGCGGGCAGATCATCTCGGCGGGGGCGGACCTATGAGCTTGGGGGCAGATGTTTTCGCTTTGATCAGCAGGGATTCCCAAGCCGACCGGGTGGTGCCGCGCAGTGGGCAATCGGCACGGCTCACGCTGGCCACCTCTGCGGCGATGGCATTTCTGGCGGTGTTTGCCATGGCGCTTTCGATGGCATCGGGGCGCTTGGCCGATCGCTGGTCGGACGCCTTGGCGCAATCCTCTACCATTCGCATTTCCGCCCCAGAGGCCGAGTTGGAAGCGCAGACATGGGCGGTGCTGACAGTGTTGGAGCAAACACCGGGTATTGAAAGCGCGCGTGCCCTGTCTGATGAGGATCAGCAGGCGCTGCTGTCGCCCTGGTTCGGCCCCGACTTGCCGCTGGATGACCTTCCCATTCCGCGCCTGATCGAGATTATCGAAACCCCCGAGGGCTATGACCCAGACGGCCTGCGTCAACGCTTGGCCGCAGAAGCCCCGGGCGCCGTGCTGGACGACCACGACCGCTGGCGCCGCCCCCTGGCCGATGCTGCCAGCCGCTTGCGATTACTGGGGGGGCTGGCGCTGGTGCTGATCCTTGGGGCCACGGCGGCGATGGTCACCCTTGCCGCACAAGCGGCCCTGTCTGCCAATGAACAGGTCATTCGCGTCCTGCGCCTTGTGGGTGCGCGCGACAGCTACATCGCCCGCGCCTTTGTGCGCCGCTTCACCCTACGCGCCCTGACAGGGGCCGCGATGGGCACGGGCATCGGTGTGCTGGCGGTGCTGATCTTGCCCTCGGCCCGCGATACGGCGGCGATCCTGACGGGCCTCAGCTTTTCCGGCGCGGGGTGGCTCTGGCCCCTGCTGATTCCGATCCTTGCGGCCACGACGGCGTTTTTCGCCACACGCTTCGCCGCGTTCCGCACGTTGCGAGGGCTTCAATGATGCAAACGATCCGATCCTTTGTTCACATCGTGCAGATGTATGCGGCGATGGCAATCATTGCTGTGGTGTTCTTTCCCTGGGCCCTGTTCAGCGCCAAGGGCGCCCATGCCGCTTGCCACACCTATTGTGCTTGGGTGTTCTGGACGTTGAAATGGATGGTGGGCCTGGAGATCGAGGTCCGCGGCACGCCCCCCACCGACGAAGTTCTGGTCGCCGCAAAGCACCAGAGCTTTCTCGATGTCATGGCGATTTATCATGCGGTTCCGCGCGGCAAGTTCATTATGAAAAGCGAGCTGCGTTTCGCGCCCTTCATCGGCCAATACGCATTGCGCATCGGCTGTGTGCCGGTGAACCGAGGCAAGCGCGGTGCGGCGATCAAGAAGATGCTCGACGATGTGCGCAGCGGAAAGCAGAGGGGCGGGCAGTTGATTATCTACCCCCAAGGCACGCGTATCGCGCCCGGCGTGTCCGCCCCCTACAAGGCGGGCAGTGGCGCGCTTTATGGGCAGATGGGCCAGCCCTGCGTGCCGGTGGCAACGAACATCGGCGTCTTCTGGCCCAAGACCGGCATCACCCGGAAACCCGGCGTTGCGGTGGTCGAGTTCTTGCCTGCGATCGAGCCGGGCTTGGATCCGAAACCGTTTCTAAGGCGGCTGGAAACGGAGATTGAGACGGCCAGCGATGCGCTTCTGGATGAAGTGGGTTTCGCGCGGGGCACTCCGTGAAGATCGTGACAGACATCGCTGCGCTGGAAGCCCTCTATGATGCCGCGGTGCCGACATCCTTGCAGAAGGTCTGGCCGAAGCTGACGCCGCTCTATCGGCAATGGATCGAGGCCGCTCGCTTCGTCGTGCTGTCCACGGTCGGGCCTGAGGGCACCGATGCCAGCCCGCGCGGAGACGATGGCGCGGTGGTACGGATCGTGGACAATGAAACGCTGATGATGCCCGATTGGCGCGGCAACAACCGCATCGACAGCCTGCGCAACATTGTCCGCGATGGGCGCGTGTCGCTGATGTTCATGGTGCCGGGATCAGCCAACGTGGTTCGGGTAAATGGAACCGCGCTTTTGACCGATGATCTGGCGGTGACCCAGACGTTCGAGCAGCGCGGGAAACACCCCAAAACGGTGATCGTGGTCCAGACCCGCGAGGTCTATTTCCAATGCGCCAAGGCGATCATGCGGTCGGGCCTATGGACCCGCGACGATGCCGAGGGGCTGCCGAAAGCCGGTGATTTCATCACCGAAGTGGACCCGGGCTTTGACGGCAAAACTTACGACGCGGAATATCCCGTGAAAGCGCCGGAGCGGATGTGGTGAAGGCGCTGGCCTACCTCATGCTTCTCCTCGGCCTATGCCTAGGCCTCCTCGCAGCATTCGTGTTCTTCGCGGCCTGGAACGATTTCGGCGCGCGCGGGTGTCCAGGGGCTGATCAATGCGCGGATGCGGTCAGCGTGATGGTGCTGACCGGCTGCGCCATGGTGGCCGCCGTTGTTATGCTTTTTGCAGCCGTGGTGTTCGCCCGCCGCTAGACGGGTTAAGCGGCGAGCCCCTTGGAGCCAATGTCGAGAAACTTCTTGCGACGCTTGGCGATCAGGGCCGCACGATTTGCGCTGTCGATACCAGCCAGCAGACCTTCGATCGCTTTGCCGACATTCGCAATCGTGCCCTGCTTGTCGCGCTGTGCACCGCCAAGCGGCTCGTCAATGATCAGATCGCAAACGTTAAGCTGGCGCAGATCTTGAGCGGTCAGGCGCATCGCCTCGGCCGCTTCGCGCATTTTCTCGGAATCTTTCCACAGGATCGAAGCGCACCCTTCGGGCGTGATGACGGAGTATACCGAATGCTCCAGCATCGCGACTTTGTCTGCCGTGGCGAAAGCTACCGCGCCGCCCGATCCACCTTCTCCGATAATGACCGAAATCAGCGGCACGCCGATTTGCAGGCATTTTTCGGTCGAACGGGCAATCGCCTCGGACTGGCCACGTTCTTCCGCGCCTTTACCGGGATAGGCACCGGGGGTGTCCACCAGTGTGATGACCGGCAGGTTGAACCGGTCCGCAAGATCCATCAGCCGTACAGCCTTGCGGTAACCTTCGGGCCGAGCCATGCCGAAATTACGTTCAATCCGGGTCTTGGTATCGGAACCTTTTTCGTGACCAATGACGACAACGGGCGTGTCGTTGAACCGGGCAAGGCCGCCCATGATCGCTTGATCGTCAGCGAAATTCCGGTCACCGGCCAACGGCGTGTATTCCGTGAACAGCGCTTCGATGTAGTCCTTGCAATGGGGACGGTCGGCGTGACGCGCCACCTGGCATTTCCGCCAAGGGGTCAAATCCTTGTAGAGGTCACGCAGCATGTCCGACGCTTTTTTGTCGAGTGCGGCCGCTTGTTCTTCAACGTCCATCCCCTCTTCTCGGCGCGCCATAGCCCGCAGTTCTTCCGCTTTGCCTTCAATCTCGGCAAGGGGTTTTTCGAAGTCGAGGTAGTTCATTGCGCGTCCTGCTCCGTTTACGGTCCACGCAAGATATATGACGACGCAAGCGTCCAGATGCAACTCGGCACATGGGGTGCTTAGGGGACCGAGTGCTTCTTTCTGCGCATCAGGAATTCAGCTTTTGCAAACAGAAGGTCATTGCGTTCCTGATTGAAGCCGGGAGAGATGGAGGCTGGCGTTTCAGGACAGGCCTGCGCGTTGGGTTGTTTGGGGGCTTCGACGTCGGGGCCCCAAGCGACAATCGCCGACACCAGCGCTGATTCTATGAATTGCACGAAGTCGTGGGGATCGCTGAACTCGTGCATCGACACCGAGACCATATTGCCACAGGCGGCCGAAGGCGTGTCGCGCAATGCGAGGGTCAGATTTGCCTTCAGCCTGTTCCAATGAAGAACCTCGTTCGAGCTGAGTGGAACCAAGACCCGGCCATCCACACATAGCCCCGCCAAATCAGCGTGCTCAAATTGTGCCCCCAAGGATTGGCGATCCAAAGCCACCGGGGCTGGGTCACCAAAAAGCGCAATGACGTTCTGCAACGCCCCCCGGTCTGGCGCGATTGTCAGAAACCCAGCGAAGGTGCCAAGCGCTCGCGCTGTGTAGGCGTTGGTCATTTCCCGCACGAAGGCAACACTTAACAACAGCCCCGTCGCCGGATCATGGGTGGCCGAGGCATTAAGTCGCTTTTCCCATTTAATGTGGCGGTCTTCCCGATCCAGTAACGCGGCAAACAGGGGCACCGTCGCCAAATTGAGAACGAGCATCGGAATGGCACTGGATGTGAAGAAGTAGTGGGCCAAATGTTGCGGCAGGAAAACACCAGCGATCAAGTGGCTGGATGTCGCCAGCGCCAAGGCCAGATAACACCCAAAGCTTCGACGCTCTGCCTTTTTGGCCAACATTGACCACGCCAGACCCCCTGCCCCTGCCAAAATCATACCCCATAAGGCCGCTTCCATCCCGACGCCGCCGATATGAATCCGCATCATCATCGCCACCGCAAGGCAGGCCGCCAATCCGTGCCCCCCAAGAAACGCACCGGCAAGAGCAATGGGGATACTGCGCAAGTCCATGATAAAGCCATCAAAAGGCTCGATCGGGTTATTCATCTGCACGACCGCAATTGCGCCGAACATCGCGCCAAGGCTCGCCCGCGCGAGGAGGCCGTCTGCCAGTTTGCGGCGCACGATCCCGTATCCTTGCGCCAGAAGCCCGGTCAGGGCCAAGGTCGCAACAAGTTCAAAAATATCAGAAAAATTCATAACAGCCCCACAGCTTCTCCCACCCGGAAACTGTAAGCAGCGGAATCTTTCTCAGGCCTTAACGCCTCGCGTTAGCCCGCGATCATTTTAGCTTGTTTCACGATAACTTCGGCCTGCTTGATCGATGCGATATCCACCAGACGGCCCTTATATACCGTGGCTCCGGCGCCTTCGGCCTTGGCCTTCTCCATCGCGGCAAGAATCTCTTCTGCTTCAGCGACCGCCTCAACAGAAGGGGTGAAAACCTCGTTCGCCACCGCGATCTGCTTGGGATGGATGGCCCATTTTCCGACCATACCCAACGTGGCAGAGCGGCGAGCTTGGGCGCGGTAGCCCTCATCATCCGAGAAGTCGCCGAACGGGCCGTCCACAGGCAACACGCCGTGGGTGCGGCAGGCCGCGACAATTGCTGTCTGCGCCCAATGCCACGGATCGGACCAGTATTTTGCCCCCTCGTGAAGCATATAATACGACTCTTGCGTGCCGCCGATGCCGGTGGTCTGCATCCCCATCGACGCCGCGAAATCCGCGGCACCAAGGCTCATCGCTTGCATCCGGGGGGAGGCCGCGGCGATCTCTTCCACATGGGCAATGCCCGCCGCACTTTCGATGATCACCTCAAACCCGATGGGCTTGGTGCGCCCCTTGGCGGTTTCAATCGCCGTAACCAGTGCATCCACGGCGTAGATATCTGCCGCGCAGCCCACCTTAGGGATCATGATGATATCCAGGCGCGGGGTATCGGCCTCCAACAGTTCCACCACATCGCGATACCAATAGGGCGTGTCGAGCCCGTTGATCCGCACACTCAGGGTCTTGCTTCCCCAGTCCACGTCTTTGATCGCGTCGATAATATTGGCGCGCGCCACGGCCTTGTCATCGGGGGCGACGCTGTCTTCCAGATCAAGGTTGATTACATCCGCTTCCGAGGCCGCCATCTTCGCAAACAGCTTTGGGTTCGAGCCGGGCCCAAAGAGCTGGCAGCGGTTGGGGCGGGCGATGGGGGTGGGCTGGATGCGGAAGCTCATGGAAGTCCTCACGAAAGGAAATTGCGCGATGCGTTACGTGAGGGGTAGATTAGTGCGCGACGATACGCAAGTGCTGCACTGCGGCAAACGGCAGATTATGCTGCCCCAAGCCGCAGGAGCAGCGCCAAACGACCTAGCGGTTGCGCCAAGGCCGGTCGCGCGTGTCCTTGTTGCGCCGCTTGGAAGCGTACTCCGTGGGGATCAGCACAAGGGCAGCAGCCGAGCCGATCACCGCATCCAGACCGGGCGACCCAAGGGACAGCCCAAACAATGACCGTACGAAGAACAGCACCAAGACCGCGCCCCAAGCGATGAAGACAGAGGGCAAGATCCCGTTGTGGGTCCAGCCCCACTTCTCAAACAAGAAGGCCACGACGCCCGCGATCATCAATGATCCGAAGAATGAAAACAGAACCATAGGGTCCTCCTATAACCTGGGCCTCGGCCCCTATCCTGCACCCCGGGCCAAGGCCCGGTCTACGTAAAAACCGTGCCCGGCGCGATCCTTGCGCCCAAAAGCCAGTCCTTCGTATCCATCGCGCCCTTGCCTTCGGGTTGGACACGGGTGATTTCCACCGCCCCCTCTCCGCAGGCGATGGTCAGCCCATCCAGTACCGTACCTGCCGCGCCCGCGCCGTCCGCGACACGGCTTTGCAACAGCTTCAACCGCTTGCCGCCCGCCTTTGTCCAAGCGCCGGGAAAGGGCGACAGGCCAAGGATCTGCCTACTGATATGGGGGGCCGGACGGCTCCAATCCACCTTCGCTTCGGATTTATCAATCTTTGCGGCATAGGTGACGCCGTCCTCGGACTGCACCTCGGCGGTCAGGGCATCCAACTGATCCAAAGCCGTCACAATGGCGCTGGCACCAAGAGCGGATAGGCGGTCGTGTAACGCACCCGTTGTCTCTTCCGGCCCGATGGGGGTTTCCTGGCGCAGCAGAACCGGGCCAGTGTCCAGCCCTGCCTCCATCTGCATGATGCAAACGCCCGTATGGCTATCGCCCGCCATAATCGCGCGGTGGATCGGCGCGGCTCCGCGCCAACGGGGCAGCAGGGAGGCATGGATATTCAGACATCCCAGCCGGGGCGCATCCAGCACCGCTTGCGGCAGGATCAACCCATAGGCCACAACCACAGCCACATCGGCATTGAGCGCGGTGAAATCTGCCTGCGCCTCTGCCCCCTTCAACGACACCGGATGGCGCACAGGAAGCCCAAGCGCTTCGGCCCGCGCCTGCACCGGACTGGGGCGGTCTTTCTTGCCCCGCCCCGCTGGGCGCGGCGGTTGAGAGTATACGGCGGCAATATCATGGCCCGCATCAACCAAGGCATCCAGCACCGGAACTGAAAACTCGGGCGTACCCATAAAAACGATCCGCATCACGCGTCCTTCCGAGATTTCTTGACCAACATTTCCCGCCTCACACGGCTTAGGTGGTCAACGTACATTTTGCCCGCAAGATGGTCGATCTGATGCTGTACCGAGGTTGCCCAGAGGCCGACGAACTCCTGCCGCACCCGCATCCCCATATGGTCGGTGAAAGCCACCGTGACCCGCGCAGGGCGGGTGATCCGAGCGCTGACCCCGGGCAGGTTGGGGGAAGCCTCTGGGTAGGTGTTCAAATCGTCTGAGGCGCTTACAAGCTCTGGATCAGCCATGCGGATCGCCTGGCCACGGGTGTCGCTGGCGTCCACCACGGCGAGCCTTAACATCACACCAATCTGCGGCGCCGCAAGGCCGACGCCGGGCATGGCGTCCATGGTCTCGATCATGTCTTGCCAGATATCGCGGTGCGCATCGGTGACGGTGCCGACAGTTTCCGCCGCGGTGCGCAGGCGCTTGTCTGGATAGGGGATAAAAGGCCTAACCGGCATAGGTCGCCTCCAGGTCCGCGCGGGTCTCGGGCGATTGGTGATCGAAGATCACCCGGCCTTCAAGGTGGTCAAACTCGTGCTGGATGCAACGGCCAAGAATGCCCGTGAAGGTCGCCTCCTCGCGCGTGCCCTCTACCGTGTCCCACGCCAAGGTGATCGCGTCGGGCCGTGTCACAGCCATGGGAAGGTCAGGGATGGAAAGGCACTGCTCCTCCATCGTGCCGATGTCCTCGCCGCGCTGCCGTACCGTTGGATTGATGAATACGCGTGGATCATGCGTGCCTTCTTTCCAACTCACATCCACAACGAACACACGGGACAAAACGCCGATCTGTGGCGCGGCAAGTCCGCGACCGTTGGCGGCGTACATGGTGTCAAACAGGTCTTGGATCAATTCGGCCGGAGGCGCCCCTACGGGGGCGCACACCTCGGCCAATCGAGGGTCCGGCCACAGTAGAATGGGCCTGACGCTCACGCGCCGTCGCGCGCACGGTCGCGCTTCAACTTCACCATCTTGCGGGTGATCAACTGGCGCTTCAGCCCGCTCAAATAGTCGATGAACAGCTTCCCTTCGAGGTGGTCAATCTCGTGCTGCACGCAGGTCGCCCAGAGCCCATCAAAGGTCTCTTCCTGCTCTGCTCCGTTCAGGTCCATCCAGCGCACGGTCACGGCCTCAGGCCGCGTCACATCCGCATAGACATCTGGGATCGACAGACAGCCCTCGTCATAGGTGTTTGTCTCGTCCGATGCCGCCACGACCTGCGGGTTCACCATCACCAAAGGCCGAGGCACCGCGTCGTCCGCTTTCTCGCAATCCAACACGATCAACCGTGACCCGATGCCCACCTGTGGCGCGGCCAAGCCGATGCCCGGCGCCTCATACATCGTCGTCAGCATGTTGTCTGCCAATGCCCGCAACTTGTCCGAGATGTCATCTACGGGCGCGGCCACCTTTTTCAGGCGTGGGTCGGGATGGATCAAAATCGGAAGCTTCATGGCCGTTCGTTTAAGCGAAACCTCTCTGCCATGAAAGACCCCAGCATTCCTCGTTCTTCAAATATCCCCGCCGGAGGCTCCCTCCCTCTGCCCAAAGCGCCCCTCGCTCGCGGGAAGCCCTTGCAGCCCCCCCACCAAACGGTAGGTTCCACACCAGCACCTTCCAAGGAGATACCCCCATGTCATTTGACGAAATCATCGACCGCCGCGGCACCCATTGCGTAAAATGGGACATGATGGAGACCCTCTACGGCGTCTCAGCAGAAGATGGCATTTCGATGTGGGTCGCCGACATGGACTTCCGTCCACCCCAATGCGTCCAGGACGCCGTGGCCGACATGCACGAGCACGGCGTTTACGGCTATTTCGGGGACGACAGCAAATATCGCGCTGCGATCTGCTGGTGGATGCAGGAACGTCACAACTGGACCGTCGACCCCTCGCATATCTTCTCGACCCATGGGCTCGTGAACGGCACCGCCATGTGCCTTGATGCTTTCACCTCCGAAGGCGACGGCGTTGTCCTTTTCACCCCTGTTTACCACGCCTTCGCCAAGGTCATCACTGCCTCGAACCGTGACCTGTGCGAGCTGGAGATGCCCATCGTGGACGGGCGCCTTACCCTGGACTTCGACGCGTTTGATGCGCAGATGAAGGGCCACGAGAAAATGCTGGTCCTCTGCTCGCCCCATAACCCCGGCGGCCGCGTCTGGACCCGAGAGGAGCTGGAAGGCATCGCCGATTTCGCCAAGCGTCACGATTTGATTCTCGTCTCCGATGAAATCCACCACGATCTGACCATGCCCGGCCAGCAACATATCCCCATGGCCCACATCGACGGGATCGAAGACCGTTTGGTCATGATGACCGCCGCCACCAAGACCTTCAACATTGCCGGCAGCCATATTGGCAACGTCATCATTGCCGATGACAAACTGCGCGCAAAATTCGCCGGTCGCATGGCCGCCCTTGGGATGTCGCCGAACTCTTTCGGCCTGTTCATGGTTACCGCGGCCTATTCCCCGGACGGCGCGAAATGGCTGGATGAACTGCGCGAATACCTGGCAGAGAACGCCCGTGTCTTTGATGAAGGGATCAACGCAATCCCCGGCCTGCGCTCCATGGCGTTGGAGTCCACCTATCTGGCTTGGGTCGATTTCGACGGCACCGGAATGAGCAGGGAGGAATTCACCGCCCGCGTGCAGGACACCGCCAAGATCGCCGCCAACTATGGGCCAACATTTGGCAAGGGCGGCGATAGCTTCCTGCGCTTCAACATCGCCGCGCCGCGCTCGGTGATCAAGGAGGCCGTGGCGCGGATGCAGGCGGCGTTCAGCGACCTGCAATAGGCTTATCAGCCCTGAACACTCCCCAAGCCCCGCTGCTCTCACACTTGAGCGACGGGGCTTTTTCGTGCCTCAGGTCCGCCTTTCGGATCAGAGCGCCGGAGCCTCCGCGATCCAAGCCTCAGCCTGCGCCAAATCCTCGGGCGTGTTCACGTTGAAGAATGGTGGCGGGTTGGCGTCGGGGAAATCGACATAGGCCACTTGGTGTCCCATGGCCCAAGCGGTGACCTTTCGACCGCCTCCTTGCAAGAACGCCTCCAGACCTTGGGCCAGGGGCACGTCCCACAACGCCGTTGTGCCATGCACACCATCGGCTGTGCGGGCCATCGCAATGGGTGCCTTGGCTGCACTCAACCGCTTGCCAAGGTCGGTAGGCAAAAAGGGCGTATCGACGGCAACGGTCAACACCCGCGTGGCCCCTTGGCTCTGCGCCCAATGCATTGCCGCCAGAATGCCGCTCAGCGGGCCGAGGCCGGGCAAACTGTCTGCCACCACACGATAGCCATCAAAGGGCTCGGGCGCGTTCACGGCCAGAGACTTGACCTGCGGTGAAATACGATCTGCCACGTGCCGCCACAAAGGCTTCTGCGCCAAAAGCACATGGGCCTTGTCGCCGCCAATCCGCCGCCCCTGACCGCCGGCCAGAACCACCGCAGAGATATTTGCGCCACCTGATTGCATCCACCCCTCCGCGGGTCTACCGATAGGCCATTCATCTGACATTCTGGCGTACCATGGCGACTGACACCACCTCCATTCCGGCCCCCAAACTGCGCAGCACGTTCTGGCGTGGCGTCCGCGATTGTGGCCCGTTCATGTTTGTGGCTGGTCCCTTCGGGATGTTGTTCGGTGTCATCGCGACCGAGGCGGGCCTGGATCTGCTACAGGTCATGGGGTTCTCTGTGGTCATCATCGCAGGCGCGGCGCAATTCGCGGCGCTGCAACTGATGTTGGACGATGCGCCGACGGCGATCGTGATCTTGTCAGCGGTTGCCGTGAACCTGCGCATGGCGATGTATTCCGCGTCCCTTGCCCCCCACCTGGGGGCCGCCCCCCTGTGGCAGAGGGCGCTGATCGGCTACATGAACATCGACCAGACCTATGCGGTCTCGATGCTGAAGTATGAGGCCGAACCGGAAATGTCATTGCCTCGGAAGGTGCTATATTTCTTTGGCACCTGTGTGCCCATCGTGCCGGTTTGGTATGTGATGACGCTGATCGGCGCTTTGTTGGGCCAATCCATATCCACCGATTGGGGGCTAGAGTTTGCAGTCCCCGTCACCTTCATCGCCCTGGTTGCTCCAGCCCTGCGCACCCCTGCCCATATCGCTGCGGCAGGCGCTTCCGTGGGGCTGGCGCTGGCCTTTGCCGGGCTGCCCTATAACCTCGGGCTCATGCCCGCAGGCATCGGCGCCATGATCGTCGGCGCAGAAGTGGAACGCAGGATGGGCCCAAGATGACCCCAGAACTGAGCAACTGGAGCGCCGCAGAAATCTGGCTGATCATTGCCATTCTTGGCGTGGCGACCTTCACCATTCGGTTTTCGTTTCTGGGCCTTATCGGCGACCGAGAGCTTCCCGAGTGGCTTTTGCGCCACCTGCGCTACACCCCCGTTGCGATCCTGCCCGCCCTAGTGACGCCGCTGGTGGTTTGGCCCGGCTCTGCCGATGGCGCGTTGAGCGCCCCGCACCTTGTCGGGGCGATTGCGGCGATGGCGATCGGCTACTGGCGCAAGAGCCCGATCTGGGCGGTTGTCGCTGGCATGGCGGCGTTTCTGCTTGTGCGGGCTATTTTCTAGACCGCCTCCCCGCCCCGGGCCGAGGCCCGGTCTACACTAACGCGTCGCCGTCCCGGTCTACGTGGGTGAGCTGCCATGGCCCGATCTACACGGGCAACGCCGTTGTCTTGAACACCGTCTTCAACGCGAAACTCGATTGCATCTGCGCCACGCCGGGAAGCCGGGCCAGATGCTGGCGGTGGATGCGGGCAAAATCCTCGGAATCCCGGGCGACGACCTTCAGCATGTAGTCGGCAGACCCCGCCATCAGGTGGCATTCCAACACGTCTTCCACCCGCGCAACGGCCTTTTCGAAGGCGTCAAAGGTATCGTCTGATTGGCCCTGTAGCTTGATCTCTACAAACACCGTGGTAACCCGCCCCACGGCGCGGGGGGCCAGCAAAGCCACGTAGTCTCGGATCACGCCCGAGGCCTCTAACCGTTGCACCCGGCGGTGGCAGGCTGACGGCGACAGGTTCACCCGTTCGGACAATTCCGCGTGGGTCATTCGTCCTTGGCGCTGCAACGCTCTTAGGATTGCGATATCCAAGTCGTCCAACTCGATCTCTTTGGTGATTCCTCGTGCCATTGGCGTCCTTTTTGCAAGCTTCTTGCGTGTTATCGCTCACATTCGGGCGAAGTTTCAAAGCTTTTCCACCACGACAGGCGCACTCTGCGTCCACAAAAGCTCGTTTTGGGAGGAACAGCACATGCACATCGGATGCCCCACAGAAATCAAACCTCAAGAATTTCGCGTCGGGATCACCCCTGCTGCCGCGCGAGAGGCGGTGGACCACGGCCACCAGGTCACAATGCAGACCGGCGCGGGTCTTGGCGCGGGGTTCACCGATGACGATTACATCGCCGCGGGCGCTCAGATCGCGGCGACCGCCGAGGAAATTTTTTCCGGCGCCGAGATGGTGGTAAAGGTGAAGGAGCCGCAAGCGGCGGAACGCGCGATGCTGCGCAAGGGGCAGATCCTGTTCACCTACCTGCATCTTGCCCCCGACCCGGAGCAAACCGCTGACCTGTTGGAAAGCGGCGTCACCGCGATTGCCTATGAGACGGTGACGGACCGCAACGGCGGCCTGCCCCTGCTGGCCCCGATGTCCGAGGTCGCCGGGCGGTTAGCCCCGCAGGTCGGATCATGGGCGCTGCAAAAAGCCAACGGCGGACGGGGCGTCTTGATGGGCGGCGTCCCCGGCGTCGGCCCGGCCGAGGTGCTGGTGATCGGCGGCGGTGTCGTAGGCACGCAAGCCGCCCGTGTGGCCGCTGGCATGGGCGCGGATGTGACGGTGATGGACCGATCGCTGCCCCGCCTCAGCTGGCTCGATGACGTCTATCGTGGCGTGTTCAAAACCCGCTACGCCAGCGCCGACGCAACAGCTGACTTGATCACCCGCGCCGACATGGTCATCGGCGCCGTACTAATCCCCGGCGCCGCCGCCCCCAAGCTGGTCAGCAAGGCGCAACTGTCCACGATGAAACCCGGCGCGGTCATCGTTGACGTCGCCATCGACCAAGGCGGCTGTTTCGAGACCTCGAAGGCCACCACCCACCAGGATCCGATCTATGAGGTGGATGGCGTCGTCCACTATTGCGTCGCCAACATGCCGGGCGCGGTCGCCCGGACGTCAACCCTTGCGCTCGGCAACGCCACGATGCCCTTCATGCTGGCCTTGGCCGACAAGGGGTGGAAACAAGCCTGCGCCGATGATCCGCACTTGCTGGAAGGCCTGAACACCCATGAGGGCCAACTGACGAATTACCCCGTTGGCGTGGCTTTGGGACTTGATGTGTTGTCGCCGACGCGGGCAATCGAAGAATAGCAACGGAAACGGCCCGCCCCCTACAAGTGATCTCACCAATGAAACGGCTGTTGGCATGGTCAATTGACGCGATCACTGGGGGGGGGGGGGGCGAGCCACCGGCAAAGCTCCCCAATACTCAGACGCTGACGTTTCGGAGAGCAGTCACAAAGAAGGCCCGCTTATCGGCGGGCCTTTTCGAGACTTCAAACCAGATCGCGTTATGCGCGCTTCAGGCTGTCGCGGATTTCTATCAGGATATCCAACTCGCTCGGGCCGGTTTCGACCTCAGGCGCAACCTCATCGGGCTTTTCAGCCGCCGCTTTCACCCGGTTGACCATTTTCACCAGGATGAACACGACGAATGCGATGATCAGGAAGTTGATCACGGCCATGATGAACGAACCGTAAGCGAAGATCGAAGCGCCCGCCTCTCGTGCGGCTTCAAGCGATGCGCCCTCAGGCACTTCGCCACCCAGAACAGCGTAGTTGTTGGTGAAATCAACACCGCCCGACACGAGGCCGATGATCGGGTTGATAAGATCGCCCACCAAAGACGTGACGATTGCCGTGAATGCTGCGCCGATGATAATACCGACGGCCATGTCCATTACATTGCCCTTGGCAATGAAATCCTTGAATTCGTTAATCATGTGGTTGTCCCAACCTGGTTCGTTGCTGTTCGCAAGGGATGTTAGTTTCGTGCGCGAGCGCACAGCTCTCCCTCTCGCGGCCGAACATTCGCCGGGGTGGCGTTAATAAACAAGGGGACATATCTGCAAGAAGTTGCAAATCTGGAGAGCGAATTTCGATGACTTCAATTACCGACCACCCGATCAATTCCCGCTGGCCCGCTAAAGATCCGTCCGTGATCCAGCTTTATTCCTTCCCTACACCCAATGGGGTGAAAGTCTCCATTGCTTTGGAGGAAATGGGCCTCCCTTACGAGGTGCACCGCATCACCCTGTCCGATGCCGATGTGCGCAGCGATGCTTTCCTTGCCCTGAACCCCAACAACAAGATCCCTGCAATCATCGACCCCAACGGGCCCGACGGCACCCCGTTGGAACTATGGGAATCCGGCGCGATCCTCATCTATCTGGCCGAAAAAACAGGAAAACTTCTCGGCACTACTGCGTCGCAAAAGTACGAAATCATCAAATGGGTGATGTTCCAGATGGGGGGCTTGGGCCCCATGCTCGGGCAACTGGGATACTTCTCGAAATTCGCCGGCGCCGAGATCGAAGACCCCCGCCCCAGGGAACGCTTCGTGGTCGAGGCCAAACGCCTCCTGGCTGTCCTCGAAAAGCAGCTGGCCGACCGGGACTGGATCGTGGGCGATTTCTCCATTGCCGATATCGCCATCGCCCCTTGGTTGGCCGCGCTAGAGTTCTACGGCACCAAAGACGCCGTAGGTTGGAACGACCTTACCCACCTACCCGCCTACCTGGATCGGTTTCACGCGCGCGAAGCCGTCAAAGTGGGCCGGGTGACTCCCCCTCGGGAAGGCTGACACCGCACCAGAAAAAGGCGCGCGGGACCAACCCCGCGCGGCCGATACCTCTCGGCAATACAGCGCCGGAACTATCCCGGCAAAGCGCCCGTCAACACATAGCGCAAAATCTGCACCACTTGCTGCGGCTCTTCCGCAGTAGCCAACGCCGCCGCATGAACTTCTTTCAACGCGTGCTGATGCTCGGGCATCGACAAAACGATCACTGCCTTCCCCAACGCACTGGCATAGCCCGCGTCAAACGCCGCGTTCCACTGCTTGTACTTCTCTCCGAACCGTACAACGACCACATCGGCCGTCTCGATCCCGTGGCGCGTCCGAATGGCATTTACCTTGGCTCCCTTGTGATCGTGCCAATACTTGTCTGGCTCCTCCCCCAAGATCGCCACGCCGCAATCATCGCTCGCTCCATGATCCGTCACCGGACCCGAGAACGTTACGTCCAATGCCTCCGCCCCGGCGACGATCTGCTCTCTCCAATCAGTGTGTATCTCACCGGACAAATAGACTTTCAGTGTCACGCCCCACTCCTTCATCTTGGCCAATACAACTCAAACAACGCCGCCCCAAGCACACCGCCGGAGGCCCCAAATTTTCGTACGAAAATTTGCACCCCCCGTTGCCGAAAGCGACGCAACCTAACTCACCCGCGCAGCACGCCGCCCACGGCCTTGGACACCTTCGCCACGACCTTGTCCGCTGCTGCGTCAATTTCTTCCTCGGTGAGGGTCTTGTCCTTGGGTTGCATCCGTACGGCGATCGCGATGGACTTATTGCCATCCCCAAGCGATCCGCCAATGAACTCGTCAAACACGCTCACGTCGGCGATCAACGCTTTGTCTGCGCCTGCTGCCGCGTTTACCACGTCCAGTGCCGCCACATCCGCGGGAACGACAAACGCAAAATCGCGCTCAACCGATTGTAAATCCGACATCGTGACTGCGCCTCGACTCGCATTGGTGCTGCGTGGCATCGGCACGGCTTCCGGGAAGATCGAGAACGCCATTGCCGGGCCTTTTACATCCATCGCGTCCAGCACCTTGGGGTGGATTTCCCCAAATACCGCGAGCACCTTTTTCGGTCCCAGGCAAATCATCCCGTGGCGGCCCGGATGCCACTGCTCCCCCGCGCCACGCAAAATCTGCGCTTTGGCGGGCGCCCCGATGGCGGACAGAACCGCCTCGGCATCGGCTTTCACGTCAAATACATCGACCGCGCGGCGCGCCCCGTGGGGATCACGGGGGCCGGTGTGGCCGACCAACAGCCCCGTTGCGACCAAGTGCTGCTCTCCGGGTTCACCGCCCTGAAACGCCGCCCCCACTTCGAACAAAGCCACGTCCATCCGACCCCGTGCCTGATTGCGAGCCGCTGCCTGCAACAAGCCGGGAAGGACCGCGGGACGCATATGGGACATCTCGGACGAGATCGGGTTCTCGAGCATCACTTCATCGGCGCCGCCGCCAAACAGCTCTGCGCTGGCCTTGTCGATGAACGAATAGGTCACGCACTCATTGTAACCGAGCGCCGCGATAGTCCGCCGTGCCGCACGTTCGCGCTTTTGCATCGGGGTCAACACGGGCGCTGGCACGCCGGGTTCGCGCGACAAGGGCTGTGGCTCCAACTGTGACAGGGACGTGACGCGGGCGACCTCCTCAACCAGATCAGGCTCTCCGTGGACATCGCGTCGCCAGCTTGGCACGGCAACTTCCAACACATCGCTACCCGACACCTCAAAGCCCAACGCCTTCAAAATCCGCGCTTGCTCTGCTGCGGCCACTTCCATGCCGACCAGCGACTTCACCCGGTCCGGGCGCAGGGTGTAGCTGCGTGCTGTATCCAGCGCGGCCCCCGCTTCCACCACTTCCGAGGCTTCCCCGCCGCACAGGTCCAACACCATCTGCGTTGCCGCATGCAGGCCGGGGCGCGTGTATTCCGGGTCCGCCCCACGCTCAAACCGATACCGCGCGTCCGAGTTGATCTTCAACGCGCGGCCCGTGTAGGCAATCGCCACTGGGTCCCACCAAGCGCTTTCGAGGAAGACGTTCACCGTCTCCTCGGTGCATCCGGTCTCGGCCCCGCCCATGATGCCCGCGATGCTCTCCGCGCCATTATCGTCGCTGATCACCATCTGACCCGCGCCAAGCGTGTAGCTTTTGTCATCCAGCGCCACGATCTCTTCGCCGCCCGCCGCCTTGTGCACCCGCAAATTGCCCGAGACCTTGTCGGCATCGAACACGTGCAAAGGCCGGTTTTGGTCAAAGGTGAAATAGTTGGTGATGTCCACCAACGCGGAAATCGGGCGCAGACCAATCGCCCGCAAGCGATCCTGCAACCATGCGGGGCTTGGGCCGTTCTTCACGCCCTTGATCAACCGCCCGGTGAAATGCGGCGCACTCTCCAGGGTGTCTTCATCAATCGTCACCGTAATGGGCGACGCGAATGTGCCCGCCACTTCGACCGGATCGTTTGGCTTCAACGTGCCGACACCGCGTGCGGCCAGATCGCGAGCAATCCCGCGTACGCCAAGGGCGTCTTGCCGGTTCGGCGTGATCGCAATCTCGATCACCGGGTCGACTTTTGCGGGGTCATTCTCGGCCAGCCAATCGACGAACTTCTGCCCGACCTTGGCGTTTTCCAACTCGATGATGCCATTATGCTCGTCGCTCAGCAGCAGTTCTTTTTCCGAGGCCATCATCCCGAAGCTTTCCACACCGCGGATTTTGCCCACGCCGATGGTGATATCGAGGCCGGGGATATAATCGCCCGGCTTGGCCAGCACCACGTTGATCCCTGCCCGCGCGTTGGGTGCGCCGCAGATGATCTGTTGCACACCCTCGTCGGTTTCCACCTGACAAATGCGCAGACGATCGGCGTCGGGGTGCTGCTCTGCCGATTGGACATGGGCAATGGTGAAGCCCGCCAAGGCCGCCGCGCGGTCCTCCACGCCTTCGACCTCAAGCCCGAGGTCCGTGAGGGCATCGGTGATTTCAGTGACAGTCGCCTCGGTGTCGAGGTGATCTTTCAGCCAGGAGAGGGTGAATTTCATTGGTTAGGCTCCACGCGCTTGCTACTGCGTGTTCTAACGTTTGACTCAGCGAAGTCTACCTAGAAGGCAGACGGATGAACGCTATGAAAAGTCGCTCGGAAAGTGCGCTAGAGCAGCGATGACGGTCAGTATGAGCGCAACGGTGAGCACATACAGCGCGTACACAGTGAATCGGAGTATACGATCTCGAAAAAGAAGTTCATCAAGCGATTCACGAAAAAAGGTCCTGCTTATGGCATTGCTTCTTCCGACTGCATCAGGCTTGGTGAGAGCATAAGCTCTCGTTAGCAGAGCTTGCCCAACGCGCAATTGGCACCTCAAGCAAAACAGCGCTAACCCAAGGTAACCCAACAGTTCAATGGCAAAAGCACATTGAATTATGCCGCTTCCAGGACGAATAGCATAGAAGACGCCTGTAACACCGATCATCAACGAGACATGGCTGAGAATTGATGCCGCTTGAGCCTCTGTTCGAAGTAGCTCTCCGGAAATATACCCTTCGTTACCGCCAGAGGTACCTATTGAAAGCACGTTGCATTGTGCTTCCATTTTGATCTTTTCGCTCTTGGTCGCCTGATAGGGGGAGAAGAGCCCCAAGAACATTCGAAGGGGCAACACCCCCTCAAACCCCCGCATACGTCGTCGGCACCTGCAACGCGCCAAACCCGTAGTGCCGCAGCCACCGAAGGTCGCTGGCGAAGAAGTCGCGCAGATCGGGGATGCCGTATTTCAGCATGGCGATGCGGTCGATGCCCATCCCGAAGGCAAAGCCCTGAAACTCGGTCGGGTCGATGTTGCCGGCTTCCAGCACCTTGGGGTGGACCATGCCTGAACCCAAAATCTCCAGCCAATCGTCGCCCTCGCCGACCTTCACGGTGCCGCCCTCGAACGAACACTGAATATCGACCTCGGCGCCCGGTTCCACGAAAGGGAAGTGGGACGCGCGGAAGCGGGTTTTGACCTGAACGCCGAAGAAGGCGGAATAGAACTCCTCCAGCACCCATTTCAGGTTCGCCATGGAGATATCTTTGCCCAGAACCAGCCCCTCGACCTGATGGAACATCGGCGTGTGGGTCTGGTCGTAGTCGGCGCGATACACGCGACCGGGCGAGATGATGCGGCACGGCGCGCCATGTTCCTGCATGTAGCGGATTTGCACCGGGCTGGTGTGGGTGCGCAGCACGTGGGGCGGGCGGTCATCGCCCTCGGCACGGTGGGTATAGAACGTATCCATCTCAGCCCGCGCGGGGTGGTGGCCGGGGATGTTGAGCGCGTCAAAGTTGTAGAAGTCGGTTTCAATCTGCGGGCCTTCGGCAACCGAGAAACCCATGTCGGCGAAAATCGCGGTGACCTCTTCCATGACTTGCGACACAGGATGGATCGTGCCGTGGCGCTGGGGACGTGCGGGCAGGGTCACGTCCAGCCATTCGGCTTTCAGGCGCGCGTCCAGCGCGGCATCGGCAAGGCCCGCCTTCTTCGCCATGATTGCGGCGTTGACCTCATCCTTCAGGGCATTGAGCGCCGGGCCAGCAACCTGCCGTTCCTCGGGCGTCATTTTGCCGAGCTCTCGCATTTTGAGAGAGATCTCCCCCTTCTTGCCAAGGGCCGCGACGCGAAATTCCTCTAGGGTCGCCTCATCCGTGGCCCCACCGATGCGGCCAATCCAGCTGCTTCGCAAGTCGTCCAAGCCGTCCATTTTTTCGCGCTCCTGCCTCAGATTTCTGGGAAAATCCCTAAGCGGGGGGCGGCGGGAATGCAAGCTGGCGGCTGGGGCGTGCCTTATTCCCGCCACATTCTTCCAAAGCGCACTTTGGGAACAAATCGACCTGTATACCCGCAACGCAAATATCTGTTTTAAAACAAAAATAACGACACTTGTGCCAAGATCGAGAACAGGCACAAGGCGGCATTCCTGCAACAGATAGGCGGCGTCATCGGACGTAACCGTGTCAAATCATTGACTGAAATGGGGCTTAGCCTCAGTTTCGACCCCAAGTCGGGCATCAAAGCACCGGCAAATATTGGGCAGGTACACGTGAGCATGTTGGTCTTCAGACACTCGAGGGTGATCCCTCGATGCTTGGCTCCCCTTGTGGGGATTGTCGGTGCGGGACAGCGCCGAATACGCGCACTCCGGTGCGGCTGGGTCGCCATATCAACACCTTTCACCCGTGTATCCGTAGCGTATCCAGACGGCGCAACGCTCTTAGGCGCGTCGTCTACACAAACGGAGTATGTTTGATGGCGATCTTTAGAAAACGCATGCAGCAAGACATGGAACACGACGACGCCGGCCAACGCCTGGCCCACGCATCGCGTCGTGCAGATCATTATCGCAAGCTGGTCGCGACACCGTCGGTGTTGCTGGCAGCAGGCCTGTTCACCGTCTCCGGTGTGGCCGGTGGCTTCCTTGCGACGGGGCAAACACCGCGCCCGATGGCCGCCCTTGGATCGGCTGCCCCTATCGCACCTGTCGCCGCAATCCAGCCCGCCGTTGCCCCGCAGACGGCCCCCGTGGTGGAAGACGTAGCCGACGTGGCTGCACAAGAGCTGCCGCCGGTTCTGGAAACCGCCTTGGAGTTGTCCCAAGACGCCCCCGAGGAAGAAGAGCTGGTGTTCACCTCCCTCTCTGTTGACGCCGCGACAGGCCGCGAAGAGCGCCGCGCCGCAACGCGCCCCGTTCTGACCGAAGCCCAGGCCGAGATTTGCCGCGAGAACCTGCAGGGCGCCGCTGACCGTTTGTCGGTTCGCTTCTCGGCAGGGTCCACCAATGCCGCGTCGGAAGACATGGACGCCGCTTATTCGTTCGCGGAAGGCGTGGCATCGTGCTCGGGTATCCGGGTCATGGTGCGGGGCCACTCCGACGCCACCGGCGACGAGACTCAGAACCTGCTTCTGTCCTGGGAACGCGCTGAATCCGTGATCGAGGCGATTGCCGCTGCCGGTCACGACACCACCTATTATGAGCCCATCGGTTTCGGGTCCCGCCAGCTTCTGGCAGACACCCCCGCCGAGCAAGCCCAAGCCCTCAGCCGCCGCGTCGAATTCGCCGTTGTGGCCCTGCGCCAGTAACCTGAAAGGTAACGAACCATGTCCGTATTCATGAACTTGCTGCTGGTCCTTCTGTTGATCAGCTCTGCCGGTGTCGGCGGCTACCTTCTGGCCCGCGCCCATTTCACGGCCACGATCGCAAACCGCGTCATGGCTTACCAAGCCCGCCTTGCCCGGTCCCAACGGGACGCAAAGCAGGCTCACAAGGATGTCGCGCGGCTGGAAGCGGAAGTGGTGACATTGAACGAAGACCTCACCCGCACCCGCGAGCGGGTCGGCCGCTACGAGGGCGCTTTGTTTGAAGGCTACCCAAGCAGCGACATGGACCTGCAAGTGGCCAGCGAAGCCACAACGCAGCAACAGGCAGAAGCCTTTGTGCAGCGCGTCCAGGGCGCAAGCGACTTTGACCGTTCTGGCGACCAGGATATCGCCCCCGTAGCACAGCGCCGTGGTTTGGAGCAGATGAGCCGCGCCATCGCCTAACGATAAGTCCGGCGTGCCGTGAAAGCGGCCGCCGACACCACGACAAAGAAAAACCCCGCGGCGCCTTTCCGGTGCCGCGGGGTTTTTTGTTATCTCTCAGAGAAGGAAGCGCTTAAAGCGCTGCCTTCGCCTGATCTACGATTGCGCTGAACGCATCGGGCTCGTGCACGGCCAGATCGGCCAGAACCTTACGGTCCACCTCAATGCCAGCTTTCGCCAGACCGTTGATGAAGCGCGAGTATGTCAGAGCTTCGTCATGCTGACGCACGGCCGCGTTGATACGCTGGATCCACAGGGCGCGGAACTGGCGCTTGCGGTTCTTGCGGTCACGCGTGGCGTATTGGTTGGCCTTGTCGACGGCCTGTGTCGCGGTGCGGAAGTTCGTCGAACGCGCGCCATAGTAACCTTTGGCTGCGTCGATGACTTTCTTGTGGCGACGATGAGTGACGGTTCCACCTTTGGTACGGGACATATCCGGGCCTCCTTAGCGGTCGTATGGCATGTAGGATTTTGCGATCTTCTGGTCGGGGTCAGACAGAACCTGCATCCCCCGAGCATTGCGGAGGAACTTGTTGCTCCGCTTGATCATCCCGTGCTGTTTACCCGCTTGGGCGGCCATCACCTTACCGGTGCCTGTCACTTTGAAGCGCTTCTTCGCGCTCGATTTTGTCTTCATCTTCGGCATTTCCAACTCCTGTCTTGTTCGAGTGGTTCGGGCGCGCGTCGGCATGCCGTTTGTGGCCGGACGCACCGTAGGAAGCGGTCGTTTAGGACGAAGTCCGCTTTCGTGCAAGACCAAAGCCTTCTTCCCAAGGGCGAAACCAACTTTTTCGCCACATACCGCGAATGTGGCCTAGTTCAGAACCTGTGCCGCGACAGAGATAAAGGCGTCGGGGATATCCACCACCTGCAAACCGTCCGGTTCGTTCATATGCACATAGACGCCAAGGCCAATGGCGATAGCGAAAGAGATCAACGCAATGATCGGCCAGCGCTTCATCGTCCAGGCCGCAACAATGGACGAGAGCGACAAGATCCCGACCAAGGTTGCGATTACCAGAATGATATCAGCGCTGAGGGGAAGGGTCATTCCAGTTCGGACGCGAAAATCAGGCGCTCATCACAAGGGGCGATTCGCAGAATGTTGGTGGAGCCCGACTGCCCGAAAGGCACGCCCGCCGTCACCACGATCTGATCGTCCTGCTCTGCCAAGCCTTCCGACGTGGCGGCCCGGACTGCGTTGATAACCGCTTCCTTAAAGCGGCCAACGGCACCGACTTTCACGCAGTGGCAGCCCCAGGTCAGGCACATCCGCCGCGCGGTGGCTTGGCGCGATGTCAGGGCAAGGATCGGCACATTGGGACGCTCGCGTGCTGTCAGCGCCGCGGTGGAGCCGGATTCCGAGAAGCAGCAGATCAGCTTGATGTTCGTCGTCTCAGCAATTTCGCGGGCGGCGGACACGATGGCGTCTGCGACGGTCTCTTTCTTGCCGCCGCGGCTGGCTTCAATCACTTCGCGGTAGGTGGTATCATTTTCGACCTCAACCGCCACATTGTTCATCGTGGTCACGGCCTCAATCGGGAAGTCACCGGCCGCAGATTCAGCGCTGAGCATGATGGCGTCAGCACCTTCATAGATCGCCGCCGCCACGTCTGACACTTCGGCGCGGGTGGGCATTGGCGATTCGATCATGCTTTCCAGCATCTGGGTGGCCACAATCACCGGCTTGGCGGCATTGCGGCACTTGCGCACCAGACGCTTCTGGATCGGCGGCACGTTCTGCACCGGAAGCTCCACCCCCAGATCGCCGCGGGCGACCATGATGCCGTCAGAGGCATCGAGGATTTCACCGAAGTTAGTTACCGCCGAGGGCTTTTCGATCTTTGACAGGATTGCCGCGCGCCCCCTGGCAAGGTTACGCGCCTCTTCCACGTCTTCCTTGCGCTGCACAAACGACAAGGCCAGCCAATCGACGCCCAGTTCGCACACGAATTCGAGGTCTTTGCGGTCCTTCTCGGACAGCGCCGCCAAGGGCAGTACCACGTCAGGTACATTCACGCCCTTGCGGTTGGAAATCCGCCCGCCCGCAAGCACTTCGCAATCCGCAAAATCCTTGCCGCATTCAACCACTTTCACGCGGATTTTGCCGTCGTTGATCAGCAGATGCGCGCCCGGCTCCAGGGCGGCGAAGATTTCGGTATGGGGAAGCTGCACGCGGGTCGCGTCGCCGGGGGTATCATCAAGGTCCATGCGGAACGATCCGCCGACCTCAAGATCATAGCCTTCGTCATTGTCGAACACGCCGACGCGCAGCTTGGGGCCTTGAAGGTCCGCAAGGATGGCGATGGGCTGGCCCAGATCCGCTTCAATCTGACGGATGATCCCGTGACGGACCGCAATCTCCGCGTGATCGCCGTGAGACATGTTCAAACGAAACACGTCTGCGCCCGCCTCGTGCAGGGCTCGGATCATCTCGTAATCGTCTGACGCAGGGCCAAGCGTTGCTACAATCTTGACGTTACGGTCGCGTTTCATGGCTCTTTCGTCCTCTATCGTACGTTTAACGCCCCTGAACAGGCGATGTTTGCGCTATCATTCACGCTGTTGCCCCCTATTGAAGCAAAACGTGGCTTCAAACAACCGGCCAGAGCGCTGGCGTTTGGCCGCAGTCCGTCTTACCCGTGGGATCTCGCAAGTTTGGATGAAGATTGAATGACCGACGCAGTAGAGATTTTCGGGGCAGAACGCGGCGGGCGGTGGGTTGTGACCTGCGACCACGCCAGCAACCGGGTGCCCGACGACGTGGCGGGGGGGGACCTTGGCCTTCCGCCCGAAGATATGGCCCGCCACATCGCCTATGATGTGGGCGCTTTGGGGGTGGCAAAAGCGATGGGCGAGGCGCTGTCTGCCCCGGTTGTGGCGTCGCGATTTTCTCGGTTGGTGATCGACCCGAACCGGGGTGAGGATGATCCGACACTATTGATGCAAATTTACGACGGCTCGATCATTCCTGCCAATCGCGGCGCCTCTGAGGCCGAACTCCAGCGACGCCTTGAACGCTTTCATCGCCCCTATCACGCGGCCCTGACAGATGTGATCGCCGCACGCGACGCGCCGTTGATCGTGTCGATCCACAGCTTTACGCCACAACTGCGGGGGCGTGAGCCTCGGCCTTGGCATGTGGCCGTGCTCTATGCGGGCGACACGCGACTGGCTTATCCGTTTCTGGCACGGCTCCGCGACGAAGATGACCTGTGCGTGGGGGACAATGAGCCCTACGTCGGCCACCTTCCCGGCGACGCGCTGGACCGCCATGCCGTGAAACCGGGGCACGTGCATGTGCTGATCGAAGTGCGCAACGATCTTATTGAAACAGAAAAAGATCAGGTTGCCTGGGGCGCACGCTTGGCCACGCTTCTTGAAGCCACCGCGCGCAGTGCCGATCTGTGACCGAAAGAACAGGAGTGATGATATGAGCGAGCCCACCACCACCGAACTGGAAGCCGCTGCCTTCCGCCGTCTTCTTGCACATCTGGACAGCCGCAAGGACGTGCAGAACATCGACATGATGAACCTGACGGGTTTCTGCCGAAACTGCCTGAGCCGTTGGTATCAGGAAGAGGCCGCAGAGCGCGGCGTCGAGATGGATAAGGATGCCGCGAGGGAAATTGTGTACGGGATGCCGTTTGCCGAGTGGAAGGCAAAGTACCAGCTCGACGCCACTGATGCGCAAAAGGCCGCGTTTGAGGTGAATAAGCCCGATCACTGAAGGCGGGGAAAGCGGGGGATTTCATCCCCCGGCCCCCCTGAGAGTTGTAAGGCCAAGATGAAGGAGCGGCTGCGCTCAGGCGGCTTTCTGGGCGGCTTCCGTGCGCAGGAAGGCGGGCTTTTCCGGAGTGCTCAATTCGGGGACATGGGTGTAGCCGCCCGTGTCGAAGTCAAGAATTTGGGAGGCGGCGTCGAGGCGGCGTTCCTGAATGAAACGCGCCATCGCGCCACGGGCTTTTTTGGCGAAGAAGCTGACGATTTTGGGTCCGCCGGGTTTTTCCTCATAGAACTGCGGGGTGATGATGTTGAGTTTGAGGGCTTTTTCATCGACCGCAGAGAAGTATTCGACTGAGGCACAGTTGATGAGTGTATCGGTTTGCACGGCTTGGGCCTGGGTGTTGAGAGCCTCGGAGAGGCGGGGCCCCCAGTAGGCGTAGAGAGAGGGGCCTTTGCGGGTTTTCAGACGGCTGCCCATTTCCAGCCGGTAGGGCTTGATCGCATCGAGCGGGCGCAGCAGGCCGTAGAGGCCGGACAGGATGCGCAGGTGGTCTTGGGCGTAGGTGAGCGTTTCAGCGTCGAGGCTCGTGGCCTCTAGCCCCGTGTAAGTATCGCCCGCGAAGGCCAGAGCGGCAGGGCGGGTTTCCTCGGCATCGGTCTCGAACGCCTTGAAGCGATCGGCGTTGAGTTTGGCGAGATCGGCGCTGATGTCCATCAGTTTGCGCAGGTCCGCTTGGCTGAGACGTTTGGCGGCACGCGCCAGGGTCACGGCGTCATCCATGAAATCAGGCGTCGTGGTTTGTACATCGCGAGCGGCCCAATCGAGGCGCTTGGCGGGGGAAATCACGGTAAGCATGGGCGGGTCTCCTTTGGAGCAATTGATATAGGCGACGGGGGGCCTTTATCCAACCTCTCGCAGGACATCGAGGAAGGCATCCCCAAAGCGGTCGATCTGTTTTTCCCCCATGCCTGCGATGCGCGAGAGGTCATGGACCGAGGCGGGCTTGCGTTCGGCTATCTTGCGCAGGGTGGAATGGTTCACCGACAGGTATTTACCCGTCCCGTCGTCGCCGCGCATCAGGTCTTGTTGGACCTCCATCAGCCGATCAAACACATCGCCCGCGTCTCGGCCCGCAAGAGCCCGGCGGGCGGGGTGGACGGGCTCGGGGGTGTCGCCGGTGATGACCTGTAGAAACGCGGTGCCATAGCGGTCCAGTTTGGTGGCCCCGACGCCGGAAATCCGGGCCATTTCATCGAGGGTTGCGGGGCGCTTTTCGGCCATCTCGATCAGGGTCTTATCGGTGAAAATCACGTAGGCGGGCACGCGGGCCTCCTCGGCCAGGGCGCGGCGTTTGGCTTTGAGAGCGGACATGAGTGGCGCGTCTTCCTCACTCACCAGCATCTTCACGGCGGGGCGGCGCGGCGCCTTAGCAATGGTGTCTTTGCGCAGGGTGATGCTTTCCTCGCCACGCAAAATCGGGCGGGCGGCCTGGGTCATGCGGAAGGCGCCGTGACGTTCGGGATCGGGGCGCACAAGGTCGCGGCCCATCATCTGGCGGAACACGGCCTGCCAGCCGCGTTTGTCGAATTCGGTGCCGATGCCGTAGGTGGACAGGCGATCATGGCCGCGCTGTTTGATCCTTTCGTTCTGCGCCCCAAGCAGCACGTCAATCAGGTGACCCGCGCCGAAATATTCGCCCGTGCGCAACATCACCGACAGCGCCTTTTGCACGGCAACCGAGGCATCGAACAGCTCGGGCGGCTTGGCGCAGAGGTCGCAATTGCCGCAATCCTCGGACGCATCGCCGAAGTAGGACAGCAACACCTTGCGGCGGCACCCTTGCGCTTCAGCCAAGCCAAGCAGCGCGTTGAGGCGGGCGTGATCGGCGGTCTTGCGTTCCGGCGGGGCGAGTCCCTCGTCCACCTGCTGACGGCGGAAACGAATATCATCGGGGCCGTAAAGCGTGAGCGTATCAGCGGGGGCGCCGTCGCGGCCCGCGCGGCCGATTTCCTGATAATAGCCTTCGATCGACTTGGGCAGATCTGCGTGAGCGACCCAACGGATATCGGGTTTGTCGACGCCCATCCCGAAAGCCACCGTGGCGCAAACGATCAGGCCGTCTTCTTGGTTGAACCGAGTCTCGACAATGCGGCGATCCTCGGCTTCCATCCCGCCGTGGTAGTGGCAGGCGCTGTGGCCTTCGTCGCGCAGGGCGCGGGCCAGCGTTTCCGTCTTGGCGCGGGTGCCGCAATAGACGATGCCGGACTGCCCCTTCCGGGCGGCGGCGAAAGACAGGATCTGCTGGCGCGGCTGGTTCTTGACCTCGAACGCCAACGTCAGGTTGGGGCGATCGAACCCGTGCAGGAAAACGTCAGGCTCGGCGTCAAAAAGACGCTCACAAATCTCGGCGCGGGTTTCGGCATCGGCGGTGGCTGTGAAGGCGGCGAGTGGCACGTTGAGGGCCCGCCGCAACGCACCTAAGCGCAGGTAATCAGGGCGAAAATCATGGCCCCATTGACTGACGCAATGGGCCTCATCCACGGCGATCATCGACACGCCAGCACGCGATAGCATCCGCTCGGTGCCCGACGAAGCCAGCCTTTCGGGTGCGAGGTACAGAAGCTTCAGCGTCCCGGCCTCTAGCCCCGCCCACACGGCATCGGTTTCCTCGGGCGTGTTTCCGGACGTCAAAGCCCCCGCCTCAACCCCCGCTTCGCGCAGGCCCCGCACTTGGTCGCGCATCAGCGCGATCAGGGGAGAGATCACCACAGTCACGCCGTCGCGCATCAGCGCAGGCAATTGGAAACAAAGGGACTTACCGCCCCCCGTGGGCATGATCGCCAGCACATCCTTGCCCGAGGCCACAGCCTCTACGATCTCTGCCTGACCGGGGCGGAAATCATCAAAGCCGAAGGTGGCTTTCAGAAGGGCAGATGTGTCGGGGTGTTCGACCAACATCGTTAGGGGCAGCCTGTCGATTTTTATATAAATGCTCGGTTCAGGCTGAACGTCCCATATTGAGATTCGGTAAACAAGACCCGGAGCGGCAAGATATTGTGGATTACTCTTCCAACCCGAGCAGGGCTGGTAGGTTATCCATGGAACGGAAGACCTGTGCGCCGACCTCTTCCAGTGCCTTGCCCCCTTCAGGCGCGTAGCCGAAGCAGCGCATCCCGGCCCGTTTCGCGCCCAATGCACCCGAGCTGCTGTCTTCGATCACCACCGCCCGCCCCGGCGCGACGCCCATGTATTTTGCGGCGACAAAAAACAGCTCGGGGTCCGGTTTGGACACCCCAAGGGTGTGCGCCGAAAAGCGTTTGCCCTTAAACCGTTGCGCCATACCGGTGTTGCCCAGGGTGATGTCCATTTTCTCATCTGATCCGTTGGAGGCGACGCAATACGGCACCCCTGCCGCATCAAGCGCATCCAGCACCGACACCACGCCGGGGATCGGGTCGACACCTTCGCGCAATCGGGCGTAGGTGGCGGCGTAAATGCTATCGATCCATTCGCGGTCCGTGCCCGGCATCGCGCTCCCCATGGCGCGCACCTTGGCGGCCACTTGGGTCATGCTTTTGCCGACGAACATGCCCATAACCTCGGCCAAGGATTTGTTGATCCCCATGCCGTCCAGCGCATCTTTAATGGTCTGGTTCGACAGCGGCTCACTATCCACCAGAACGCCATCGCAATCGAAAATTACCAACTCCGGAGGCATGCTATTCCCTGTCGTTTTTCAGCAGCGAAACTGTGGTGCCACCGTAGCGCCGTTGATCAAGCAGCAAGAAACCGGCGGGAATGATCGGCGGGGCGCTTTCTTCCCATACAACCGCTGCGCCGGGGGCGAGCCAATCTGTCTGCCGAAGGGTTTCCAACGCGGCCTCTCCCAAGCGCTGCCCATAGGGCGGATCGAGGAACACCAGATCGGCGGGCACCTTGGCCGGTCCCAGATCGGCCACGTCGGTGCGGAACACCTTGGTGATGCCCTGCGCGGAACACAAGGCAATGTTTTCGCGCAAGAGCGCCCGAGAGGCCGCGCCGCTATCCACGAAAGTCGCCTGAACCGCGCCCCTGCTAAGAGCCTCCAGCCCCAACGCGCCGGTGCCCGCAAACAGGTCGAGCACGCGGGCATCGCGCACCAGATCGCCATTGCGGCCATTGGTCAGCAGATTGAACAGGCTCTCGCGCACCCGGTCCGTGGTCGGGCGCAAATGCGCCGCCGCATCGCCCGAGCCCACATCGGCCAGCTTCTTGCCGCGCAACCGGCCGCCCACGATTCTCACTGGTCGGGTCTCATTGGTCCGCCCTCATGCCTTGAGCAGCGGCTTCAGGTCGCTTTCGGGGTCCGCGATGATCTCAGCGGCGGGGGATTTTCCGGCCTCGATCAGGCGCTTGCCAATCATATAGCCGCGTGGATCGTTCATGGCATCGACGGCCAGCAACGTGTCGCCCGCGTAATACCAATGGGACCGCATGGTGCCACCATCGCGCACGACAACGCGGTCAAAACCCGAGTTCAGCCCGCCGATTTGCAGTTTTACGTCGTATTGATCCGACCAGAACCATGGGTGAGGCACGTAATCCTCATCGGCGCCCAAGATGTTTTTGGCCACCGCTTCGGCCTGATCAATCGCGTTTTGAACGCTTTCCAGCCGAATGCGATTGCCCCGAAACGGAAGCGAGGCGCAATCGCCCGCGGCCCATATGCTCGGGTCCGAGGTGCGCCCCTGAATGTCGGTGGCAATGCCGTTATCCAGCTTGACGCCTGCCATCTGAGCCGGGCCATCGTTGGGGATGATCCCGATCCCGGCAAGCACCAGATCGCAGGGGATATCTTCGCCGTTGGCAAGGCGCGCGCCGACCACGCGGCCATTGTCGCCGTTCAGGCTTTCCAACCCCACGCCTTCCAGAATGCGCACGCCGTTGGCGGTGTGAAGGTCGCGGAAATAATCGGCGGTTTCCGGGGCCGCGACGCGGCCAAGGATACGCGGCGATGCCTCGATCAGGGTGACGTCCATGCCACGCTTACGGGCAACGGCGGCAGCCTCCAGGCCGATGTATCCGCCGCCCACGATCAAGGCACGGCGCCCCTCGGTCACCTCAGGCTCCATCGTGTCGACATCGGCCAGGGTCCGCACCACATGGACACCGCCCAGATCCCCTCCAATGGCCGCAGGCAAGCGGCGCGGGGTAGAGCCTGTGGCAAGAACCAGCGCATCATAGGGCAGCGCTTCGCCGCCCACCGTCACAGTCTTGGCAGATGCATCAATCGCGTCCACGCTGGCCCCCAAACGCAGGGTTATATCGTTGTCGGCATACCACGCCACTGGCCGCAGGAAGAGCCTCTCCAGCGCCATTTCGCCAAGCAAATAAGCCTTGGACAGCGGGGGGCGTTGATAGGGGGGCACCGGTTCATCCCCGATCAGCGTGATCGCCCCGTCAAAGCCTTCGGCCCGCAGTTTCGCCACGCAAGACGCACCCGCCTGCCCCGCCCCGATGACGATAATCTTGTCCATGACAACTTTTCCCTGCTGGCCCTCAACACCGCAGACCCTATATGCGAGAACATGAAACGTTCAACCATGGGAGACGTACTAATGACACTTTCCACAGGCGATACACTGCCCGATGCGACCGTTCTGCGCCTGGGCGCCGAAGGCCCCGAGCAAGTTCAGATGGACACGCTGACCAAGGGTCGCAAAGTTGCGATCTTCGGCCTTCCAGGCGCTTACACCGGCACGTGCTCCACGGCCCATGTGCCAAGCTTCATTCGGTCTATGGATGGGTTCAAGGCCAAAGGCGTGGATGAGGTTATCTGCGTTTCCGTCAACGACCCCTTCGTGATGGATGCCTGGGGCAAAGACACAGGCGCAACCGATGCGGGTATCACGATGCTTGGCGATGCGTCGACAGAGTTCACCAAGGCCATCGGCATGAACTGGACCGCGGAAGCCGCAGGTCTGATCGAGCGGTCGCTCCGTTACGCGCTCTATGCGGAAGACGGTGTCGTGAAGGTGCTTCACGTCGAAGAAGGCCCCGGCGTTTGCGAGGTCTCCGGCGGTGAAGCGCTTCTGGCCGCGATCTAAGACACACAAAGGCCCGCGTCAGAGTTCATCTGGCGCGGGCCTTCTCATCAGCGTTGGCGGGCGGCGTCAGCCTTCCTGCACAATCGTCCTTGTGGGGAACGGAATGTCGATCCCGTTTTCATCAAACGCCTCTTTCATCTTGCGTTTGATATCGGCCTGATAGTCCCAGTAATCGCCCTGATTGACCCACGCGCGCACCAGAAAGTCCACGCTGGACGCATTTAGGTTGTTCACCTGCACCCATGGGGCGGGCTCTGCGTGGGTGCGCAGATCGGCCTTCAAGACCTCTCGGATAATCGCTTCGGCATCGGCAAGGTTCACGCCGTAGCCCACGCCAAACTCCCACTGCGCCCGGCGGGTGCTGTAGCCCGAGTAATTCTTGATCTCACTCCCCCAAACGTCAGAATTGGGCACGAAAACCTGCACATTCCCGATCGACGCCAGCTCGGTCATGTTGAGCGAGATATTTTTCACGGTCCCGGATTCTCCACCGACCTCGACAAAGTCGCCGATCTTGATGGGGCGAAACATGATTATCATGATCCCCGCCGCCACATTGGACAGCGCGCCTTGCAAGGCCAAGCCAATGGCCAAGCCCGCCGCACCCAACGCCGCCACCACCGAGGTTGTCTGCACACCAAACGTATTCAACACAAACAGCGCGGCGAATATCAGGATCACATAGCGTGCCATGGTTCCTAAAAACGCGAAAAGCGTCACATCGAGGTGCGCGTGCCGTTCTCCAAGGGATGCGATGCGACGATTGACCCAGCTGGCCAGAATAAACGCGGCCAACAAGATCGCGAGGGCGGCCACCACATTGCCAAGGATGCTCGCCATAAATTCGACGGTAAAGATATCGCCAACGGTCGTGTCGGCGGCGATTTCATAGTTCAGGATGTCTTCGAGTGTCATGTCGTTCCGTTATTCTTAGCCCAACAGGGCATCTAGTTTAGAGGCCATCGCGATATCACGCGGAGAAAGGCCATTTACGTCGTGGCTGGTCAAGGTCACCTCTACTGTCTTGTAGACATTCGACCATTCAGGGTGGTGATCCATCTGTTCCGCTACCATGGCCGCGCGGGTCATCCAGGCGAAGGCTTCCGAGAAGTTCTTGAAAGTGAAGGTCTTGCTGATTGCATCGCGGCCGTCCACCAGCGCCCACCCTCGGGATTGCACCTCGGCCAAACCCGCTTCGCGGGCCTCTGCTGTCAGGGCTTTATCGGTCATTCCTGTTCCTCTACCTGTGCCGCCTTGAAGGGGCCATAGCTCGTCAAAACCTCGATCTCTTCATCAATCGCGTTTCTCTCGGCTTCCAGATATTCGCCGATGGCCTTGGCGAAACCTGCGTCCCCGACCCAGTGCAGAGAATGGGTTGCCACGGGCATGTAACCCCGTGCCAGCTTATGAGTTCCCTGCGCCCCCGCTTCCACCCGTGACAGGCCCTGCGCAATGGCGAAATCAATAGCGCGGTAGTAGCACAGCTCAAAGTGCAGATAGGGATGATCTTCGATACAGCCCCAGTAACGCCCGTATAGCGTATCCGCCCCGATAAAGTTCAGCGCCCCCGCAACGGGCCGACCATCGCGAAGGGCGAGACACAAGAGCATGTCGTCGGCCATCGTCTGATGGGCCATGTCGAAGAATGCGCGGGTCAGGTAGGGCGTCCCCCATTTGCGCGCGCCAGTGTCTTGGTAGAAATGCCAGAAGGCATCCCAATGCTCGGGTTTGATCTGATCTCCGGTGAGGCTGACGATCTCTCCACCGAAATCCTGTGCGCGGGCGCGCTCCTTGCGGATGTTCTTGCGTTTGCGTGACGACAGATTGCCAAGGAAATCGTCGAAATCCGCGTAGCCGTCGTTGATCCAATGAAACTGCTGCGACACGCGGCGCATCAGGCCGATGCGTTCGCCTGCAATCGCCTCATCCTCGGTGCAGAAGGTGATGTGGATCGACGACAGCTCATTATCCGCAGCGATCTGCACAGCGCCTTGGATCAGCGCGGACATGCCGGTTGTGTCGTGGCCGGGACGGGTCAAAAAACGGCGGCCCGTGGCAGGGGTGAAGGGGGCAGCAATCTGGAGCTTGGGGTAATAGTGCCCGCCCGCTTTTTCATAGGCGTGGGCCCAATTGTGATCGAAGATGTATTCACCCTGACTATGGCCCTTGGCATACATCGGCGCGCAAGCGATCACGAGATCACCTTGCCGGGCGACCAGATAGCGCGGTTGCCAGCCCGTTCCCTGCCCCACGCTGCCCGATTGCTCCAACGCATTCAGAAAACGGTAGGTGGTGAAGGGATCACGGGGGCGACCGTCTTCAGGGCAGGCGCAGGCATCCCAATCCTCAGCCGCAATCTGCGACAGAGAGGTCAGAACTTCGATGCTGATCTGGGTATCACCGTCCACGCTGCAAGCTCCATTATGGGTCAGATCAAAGATGGGGTCTTGGGCGCGACGGTCAATCCTTTGCCGTTGCCGGGCGCACGATGCCCCGGCGATTGGGTTTACGGCATCACGGGCGGTTGGCGGGAATGTAGCCTTCAAACGTGATGTTGTCGGCGACGCGACGCGCCTCAACCTCTTGCTCGGGCGAGCGGACGGTCCAGCACAGGATCGGCACGCCCCTGGCCTTCAGCTCTGCCACACGTGGCGCTGCAAGATCGGCCCGGTTGTGGCTGATGAAACTGGCCCCGACCGTATCAAAGGCCCCGATTTCACGCAGGGCTTTCAGGGTGTCGGGCGACAGGTCCGGCCATTCCGTTTCGTTGTAGCCGTCCGTCACGATCCCCCGCGCGACGCTTGGGGCGCGTTTGGCCATGTTGGCAACCATATGCGGGTTGAAGGACATGACCGCCACGGGACCGACGTAGCCCTCCAGCGCGGCGGCGACCGCGCGCTCAAGCTCATCGGGGGCCGCGCCTGTGCCGCCAGATTGGTCCTTCAGCTCGATCAACAGAGGCACCTTGCCGTCAACGATTTTCAACACGTCGGGCAGGGTCGGCACCGTTTCGGTCGATCCGGTGAGGGTCACGTTCACCAGATCACGGGCCGCCCAGCCGCGGATCGGGCCGCTTTCGGGCGTCAGGCGATCCAGCCGTTCATCGTGAAACACCATTGCCGCCCCGTCCGAGGTCAACTGAACATCCACCTCGATTCCATACCCGGCAGCCACAGCCGCCCTTACGGCGCCTGCGCTGTTTTCAATCACGCCGCTTTCCCGATCATGGAGACCACGGTGGGTAAGCGGTTGGCCAAGGAAGGCGGCGGGAAGCTGCGGTGTCATGGCTTGATCTGGAAGATGCCTTCGATTTCTACCGCAACGTTGAACGGCAACGCGCCCGCGCTGACCGCCGAGCGAGAGTGACGCCCGGCATCGCCGAGGGCCTCCACGAGGAAATCCGAACAGCCGTTCACAACCTTCGGCTGATCGCCGAATTCTGGGGTGGAGTTCACAAAGCCGGTCAGCTTCACCACACGGACCAACCGATCAAGATCGCCGCCACACGCCGCTTTCACTTGACCCAGAAGGTTGATCGCGCAAACCCGCGCCGCGGCTGCGCCTTCCTCTACTGTCAAGTCAGCGCCGATCTTGCCAGTGATCATTTCACCGTTTTCCATGGAGATCTGGCCCGAGACAAACAGAGTCTCTCCCACCTGCACAAAAGGCACGTAATTGGCGGCAGGGGCCGCCGCATTGCCCAAAGTGACACCCAATTCCGCGAGCCGTGCTTCAAAATTTCCGCTCATGTCCGAGCCTCCGCAAGTATGTGAATTTAGCGCGACCCTAAGTCGGCTGGCGCGGCAAGGAAAGACCGCTTTAGCTTTCTCGCATCGCGCGAGAGAAATAGGCAGCGAAGGGTTCCAGCAGATAGGTCAGCGGTGTGCGATCTTCGGTGCGGATAAATGCCGTGACGGGCATGCCGGGGATCAGCACACGCCCCCCAGAAGCTGCGCTTGATCGTCAGGCATGGTGATTTCGGTGCGGTAGAAGCTGCTACCGCTGGCCTCATCCACGAAGGCATCGGCCGAGACTTGGGCGACTTGTCCGATAACATCGGGCATAGTGCGTTGGTCAAACGCGGGGAAGCGAAGGGAAACCGACTGCCCCTCGAACACCTGGTCGACATCAATGGCGGGCACGCGGGCCGAGATCACCAAGGGGCGGCCTTCGGGCACGATATAGGCGAAAGGGTCCGCCGGGCGCAGGACCGACCCGGCCCCGAAAATGGTCAACCCATGGATCGTGCCCGCCACGGGCGCACGCAGTTCCAGCCGCGAGATGCGCCGTTCAAGATTGGCGGCGCGTTCGTTTAATTCCTGTTCCACGACGCGGATTTCACGCAGCTCTGCAATCGCTTGTTCGCGGCGACTGGTGGTGATCTGTAAAATCGCCAGTTCGGTCTCAATGATCCGCTCTGCCGCTTCGGCACGGCCTGCGATGGTTTGGCCCAATTGCCCGCGCAATTGCACCAACTCCTGGCGCAGCCGCACGACGGGTTCCACCGTGCCAGAGCCGCGATCCAGCAGGTCTTCCCGGCGCGAAAGCTCCTCGGTGACGAGGACGATTTGTTCCTCCAACGCCGCTTCCTGGGCGCGCATGGCATCGACCTGCGTGCCGATCTGCGTAATCCGCCCGCGCAATTGCTGTTCCTCCCGCAAGAGGGTGTCGGCACGGGCGGCAAAGAGGTTTTGCTGGCCCCTCAGCACATCAGCGATATCAGGGTTCAAGACACCAAAAGCGCGGAGGCGTTCGTCGTACGCGAACGCACCGGCGCCGTCGCGCTCTGCGGTCAATCTGGCGCGGCGCGCCCCCGTTTCCGCAAGCCGCGCAAGGGCGACCGTCAATTCAGTCGTGGCCTCGGCCGCATCAAGGCGGACAAGGACCTGCCCTTCGGCCACCCGGTCCCCTTCATCAACCAGCAATTGCGCCATAACGCCCCCTTCGGGGTGCTGGATCGCTTGCCTATTTCGGTCCACCTCGATCTGACCCGAGGCGACAACGGCCCCCGACAGCGTGCTGGACACAGACCAGCTGCCAAAGCCTGCGACCAAAACGAACAGCGCAAAGAGGCCGAGACCCATGGGAGCGCGGACGGACCACGCGGAACGATTAACCGGGGTCATGTCAAATCCCCCGGAGACTGGCCTTTGGTGACACGCTGCACCTCGGCGCTGTTGTGCAGGACCTTGGCCAGCACCTCATCGCGGGGGCCAAACGCCTGCACGACGCCGCCATTCAGAACCAACAGCTTATCGCATTGCTGGATGGCATTGGGCCGGTGCGCCATGATCAGTACGCTGTGGCCGGCCTCTTTCATGCCCTGCACGGCGATGTTCAGAGCTTCTGACCCCTCATGATCCAGCGCCGAATTCGGCTCATCCAGCACCAACAGCACCGGATCGCCATAAAGCGCACGGGCCAGCCCGACGCGCTGCACCTGCCCGCCGGACAGGCGCGGGCCGGTGCCGGATACGTCGGTGTCATAGCCGTTGGGAAGCGCGCGGATCATGGTGTCGGCGGCGGCGGCGATGGCGGCTGAGGTCACGGCGCAGGCCTTGGGCGACGGATCGAGGCGGGCGATGTTTTCTGCGACAGAACCGTCAAACAGGCTAACCGATTGCGGCAGATAACCGATCAACTTGCCCAGAGTGTCCGGGTCGTATTGGTCCAACGTCGCGCGGTCCAACCGGATCGAGCCGCCAGAGATGGGCCAGACACCGGTGATGGCGCGCGCCAAGGTGGATTTGCCCGAGCCCGACGGGCCGATGATGCCAATCGCCTCGCCCGGTTCCAAGCGGAAAGACACGCCACGCAAGGAAGGCTTCACCTCTCCCGGCGGGGCGACGGTCAGGCCAGCCACCGTCAGCGCGGCCTTGGGGCGCGGCAGCGACAGCCGCGGGAGGGAATCGCCCTCGGCCAGCAACAAGGCGCCCAAGCGATGCCAGCCCCGCAAAGCCTCCTGAATGATCGGCCATTGTCCAATCGCCATATCAATCGGTGCAAGGGCGCGGCCCATCAGGATCGAGCCCGCAATCATCGCGCCCGCCTGCATTTCACCCCGCAGAACCAGCAGGGCGGCAAGGCCTAGGATCGCCGATTGCACGAACAGGCGCAGGGTCTTGGACAGGGTCGCAAAGCCCCCCGCGCGGTCAGCCACCTGCATGCTGACATCCAGCGCCCGCGCCCGTTGGTTGTGCCACCGCGCAAAGGCCGCGCCCTGCATCCCGAGTGAGCGGATCACCTCGGCCGATGATTGCATTTCCGCCGCCATCCGGTCCGCCGCCCGGCCCGTTTCCGATGCCTCCGCCAAAGGCCGCGCCGTGCTGACACGGTTGGCGAGCGTCACCAACACCAGCGCAAACGCGGCCCCCAGCGCGAACCACCCCAACCAGCCATGGAACGTGAAGATCGCCAGAATAAACAAAGGCGTAAACGGCAAATCAAACACCGCCATGAACACCGGAGAGGACATGACTCGCTGGACCGAGGCCAAATCCGCCAGCGCCGTCTGCGCCTGCCCCGTGCGCTGCGCCCGGTCCAAAGCGGCGCGAAAAACACGCGCATCGAAAGTTTCCTGCAACCGCGCCCCAAACCGAGCCGCAACGCGGGCGCGGGCGTAATCCAAGACACCCATAATCAAAAAAAGGAACGCCACCAGTACCGACAGCGCCAGAAGTGTTTCCTCACTCCCCGATCCCAACACGCGCTCATAGACCTGCAACATGAACAGGGGGCCGGTCAGCATCAGGACGTTTACGAACAAGCTGAACAACGCCACGGACCACAGAATCCAGCCATTGCGTCGGCGAAACTCTGCCAGCTCATCAATTGCAATCATGTGCATCGGGTTGGCGGCCTTTTGTGGTGTTTTTCCAGCCACACGCCGCCTTGACAGGCAGCCCCTCCCTGCCGATGTAACAAGGGTGTGGTGCGCCGAATTATTACCCTATACCCTTTACGAAGTGTGTAGGCGGACAAAGTCGCCAGACATGCTGCCTTGGGGGGATCTACGTGCGCTTCTTACCTTCGCGATTTTTCGGCCAATGCAGCGCTTTTGCGCTGGTCGTTCTGGTATCCGCTTGCGGCCCGGCAACCTTGCCGCCCGGCGATCAGATCGCCGATGCCGATGAGGCCCGAAACCGCGCCGCCCATGATCTTAACCTATCCCTCGACCGGGCCCTTCTGGGCCCCGCCTCGGATGCCTACGGATCAGGCGTGCCGGAACCCGTGCGGGTTGGGTTCTCTAACTTTGCGTCCAACCTCAATCAGCCCGGTTATGTGCTCAACAACCTGCTGCAATTGCGCCTTGGCGATGCGGCGCAGAACACGCTGCGGTTTGCGCTGAACACCACCGTTGGCGTGGCGGGTCTGTTTGATGTGGCTTCTGCCCTTGGCGTCCACGAGGCCGATACGGACTTTGGCGAAACGCTGCACATCTACGGTGTCGGCGAGGGCGATTACGTGGTGCACCCGTTCTTTGGCCCCTCCACCACCCGCGATACCGTCGGCATGGTCGTGGACTACGCGATGAACCCGCTACGCCACTACATCGACACGCCAGAAAGCACCTACCTGACGGCCACGAGCGTCGCCTCCGGGCTGAATTCGCGCTACGAATTTGACGGAACGATCGACTCCATTCTCTATGAAAGCGCCGACAGTTATGCGCAGTTACGCTCTCTCTACCTGCAACAGCGCCGGTATGAATTGGGCGGCTCCAGCGCCGATTATGAAGATCCCTACGCAGACGCAGATCCAGCCGCCGCGGCCCAAGCAGTTGCCGCAGACCCAAATTATGACCCTTATTCGGACCCGTATTTTGATCCCTATGCCCAATAAAATCGTCTCCCTCCGCTCTCGCTTTGGCCGTCGTGCCTTTTTGTCCACCGCTGTTGCCGGGGCGGCTGTGCCGTTCCTGCCCGGCCAAGCCCGCGCGTTGAACGCGAACCAGGCCCAGGCCTTGGTGGAAGCCGCCGTGGCGGATGTGAACCGTGTCATCGCCTCGGGCGGGTCGGAAGCGCGGATCCTGCGGGACATGGAGCGGATCCTGTCCACCTACGCAGACGTGCCCACGATTGCCCGTTCGGTGCTTGGCCCCTCGGCACGCTCCGCCAGCAACGCGCAGATGCGCGCGTTCACCGAGGCGTTCCAGGATTACTTCTCGGCCAAATACGGCCGCCGTTTCCGCGAGTTCATTGGCGGATCAATCACCGTGAACTCTGCCCGCCCGGTACGCTCATTCTTTGAGGTCATCAGCACCGTGAACATGCGCAACGAAGCGCCGTTCGAACTGCGTTGGCTGGTGTCAGACGGTTCGGGCCGGCCGCTGTTCTTCAACCTCATCATCGAGGGTGTGAACCTGATGATCTCGGAACGCACAGAAATCGGCGCGATGTTGGAAGCGCGGGGCGGCAATATTGATGCCCTGACGCAGCATCTTCGAACACTCGGTTAAATCACGCCGTACAGTCGTGTGTATGGCGGGCTTTAGCCCGCCGACCCGTGCCACGACGGCCCGCACCTAGTTCAGCTGATATTCCAACGGGTAATGGCCGTTTCGGAATTCCCCGAACAGATCGGGAAGGTCCGGGTGGCTCACCGGCTCGCCGGTATCGTCGGGCACAAGGTTCTGCTCCGACACATAGGCGACGTAGTAAGTTTGGTCGTTCTCGGCCAACAGGTGGTAGAACGGCTGGTCCTTCAGGGGGCGCGCCTCTTCCGGGATCGCTTCGTACCATTCCTCGGAATTTGAAAATTCCGCATCAATATCAAAAACAACCCCGCGAAACGGGTGCTTCTTGTGACGGACAATCTGTCCGATATTGTATTTGGCTTGTGTCTCAAGCATGGATTGCCCCCAGAACTTACTGAAATTTATTACCGAACCGACACCGGGTTTGTCCATCCCGACGCGCCGTTCCACAGGGAAACAGTCTGTGAACCTAGCTTTCGCCGTCCTCGAAATCACCGCGCCCGTCTTTGTTTTGGGGCTCGCTGGTTTCGTTTGGGTCCGCCGCGGATTCGACTACCCGACCCAGTTCGTGACCCGTCTTGCCATGACCCTTGCGGTGCCCTGCTTGATATTCACGGCGCTGATCAACGCCGACATTGAACCGAGCGCCCTTGCGGCCCTCAGCCTCGCGGCGGGCTTGTGTTACGCCATCGCTACCGCCGCTGCCTTTGCCATTGTTCGCCTGTTTCGCCTTAATATGCAGGCCTATCTGGCCCCGCTGACCTTCGGGAACACCGGCAACCTCGGCCTGCCGTTGGCGCTGTTTGCCTTCGGCGATACCGGGCTGGGGCTCGCGATCGTGGTTTTCGCGGTCATGGCGATTATCATGTTCACCGTGGGCCTCTGGATGGTCGCCGGGGTGCAGAATCCCCTTCGCGTGTTGAAAGAGCCAATCCTTTGGGCCTCGATCCTGGGGGTCCTGGCCCTGGTCGTCGGCTGGCAACCGCCTACGGTGGCGTTGAATGCACTGACGTTGATTGGCCAAATGGGCATCCCGCTTATGCTGTTGACCCTCGGGGCCGCTGTGGCCCGCCTGAAACCCGCCCGTGTGGTTACCGCGTTCGGCCTTTCGGCGATCAAGCTGTCGGTGGGCCTTTCCGCCGGCATTGGCGTGGGCCTTGCCGTGGGCCTGTCCGGTGTGCCGCTGGCCGTGTTGATCCTGCAAATGGCAACGCCCGTGGGCGTCACCTCTTACCTCATGGCCGAGCGGTATCAGACCGACCCCGACGCCAGCGCCAGCCTTGTGGTGACCTCTACGCTTCTGGCGATCGTTGCGCTTCCGATCACGCTTTCGTTTCTTCTGCCCGGATAAGGTAATCCACCAGTTTTCCCGTATGGATTTTTGGTGTATAGTCAGGGTTAACGCGCCGAAAAAATGGCGCAACCCAGAGGCAGAGCAGGCCAATGTATAGACGAACTCTTTTGATAGGCCTTACGGCCTCTCTCGCGGCGTGTGGGTCGCGGGAATTTGATTCCCCCCGTAACCTCGATGACGCCTGTGCCCTCGCGGACGAGCGCCCCCATTACATGCGGGCCATGCGCCGGGCCGAGCGGAACTGGAACGTCCCCGTGCACGTACAAATGGCCGTGATCCATCAGGAAAGCCGATTTGACGGCGATATCCGCCCCCCCTACCGCTATGCCTTGGGCGTGATCCCCATGGGGCGCCAAAGCTCGGCCATCGGCTATTCCCAGGCGCTGGACGGCACGTGGGATGAATACGTCGACGCGACCGGGAACCGAGGTGCCAACCGCACCGACATCCGCGACGCCACCGACTTCATGGGCTGGTACATGAACCTGACGCTGGAGCGGAACAACATTCCCCTCACCGATGCGCGCCGCCAATACCTTGCCTACCACGAGGGGCACACGGGCTACGCGCGGGGCAGCTACAACTCCAAGCCATGGCTCATCGCTGTGGCCGCCCGTGTGGAAGCGCGCGCAGAGCGCTACCGGGCGCAGTTGGCAACCTGCTAGGTTGCCGGATCTGCCAGCGCAGGCGGGGGTCTCAGCCCCCGTTGCGCGCGTTGATCTCCTGCGGGATCGAAAAGTAGCCTGCGGGAATGCGCCCGCCTTGCCGAAGCGCACCCAGGATCACTGTCGTCTGAGCCCCGCCCTCATCGGTGATGACCCATTGGCGCAGTTCAATCGGGTTCGGCGTGAATACCAGCGCGATTGAGCCGACGTTGGGGCGTTGCGGATCACGGGCCACCACACGGGTCGCGGTGCCGTCAAAGGTGTGATCTGTGACCATCCCCGATTGGCCGAGGTTCACGTTACGCTCCAAGATGATGCGAAGGGGCGTTTCAGACAGCGGATATTGCTCGGGCGGGCCCGAGGCGCGACCATCGAAAATTGCCACCTGGCTGCCACCCGCCATGACCAGCAGATCATCGCCATCATAATCAAAGCGCACCCGTCCGGGGCGATGGATATAGACCGTCCCCGTTGACACGGTGCCGTCCGAGTTGATCTGCGTAAAAGGGCTTTCCGCCGTTTGCATCGCGTTGAGATACGCGGACAAATCCGCCAAGGGGATCGCATTGGCAAAAGCCGCAGAGGCGCCCGCAAGGGTGAAGGCGGCGGTGGCACCCAGAAGGTTCCGGCGTGTGATCGACATAAATTATGCTCCGATTCGAAAGACTTGCCCTGAATATAGGGATGCCGCCGCCGCTATGCGATAACAGCGTGCCGTCACATATTATCAACACCCCGCGACCGCGGAAAACAGCCTACTCTTGGTGGCCGGAACTTCCCTTCGCGGACCGCCCCTTTAGTGAGACATCAAGACCGGCACCTGTGTCTTTGCCATCACATCCGTCGTGACGCCGCCAAACACGTCATGGGAGAACTTCGAGTGCTCGTAAGCGCCCATCACGATCAGATCGGCCCCGATATCTGTCGCGGCTTGCAAGATGGTGGCCCCGATACTGCCGGATTTCTTCTGCGGTTGATGAACCGCATTGATCCCGTGCCGTTGCAGATTGGCAATCAACCGATCCGTGCCCGGTGGCACTGTTTTTCCAACCGTCAGAACCGTCACCTTGCCCTTGCTCTCCAGCATCGGCATCGCATCCCCAATCGCCCTTGCCGCGGCGCGTTTGCCATCCCAGGCGACAGCCACATGGGTCGACAGGCCCGGCGCATCATAGGACTTCGGCACGACCAACACGGGCCGTCCCGATTGCAGGGCGATCATATCAGGGCTCGCGGCCATGTGCCTGTCAGCATAGTCATCCGTAGGAGGAGCCGTGATAACCATGTCAAACGTCCGCGCGTAACTGGCGACCGAGCCGCCGTCCTGTTCGACTATGTCAGTAAAATCAGCGGCGTCAGAGCGGCCATTCTGCGCAACCAGATCAAGGAACACATCCTTCGCCCGCTGCACGCCCGCCGCTTCATTCTGCCGGATCATTTCCAAGACCTCCCCTGGAATTTGCCCGCCCAACACCCGCATGACCGGGGGGCGTCCGTGGCCGACAATTCCCGTCAGCCAAGCGTCATGTTCGGTGGCGATCTTTAGCGCGTGGCGAAGCGGGCTTTGCGACGAATCCCAGCCGGAATACGCGATCAATAGGTTCTTGATGGACATGGGACGTTTCCCTTTCACTCTGCCGTCGCAAGATCACCGGCGATCTCGCGTGTTCACAAAGGATGTATCACAGGGAAAGGTAGAACCGCTTTGTCTCAGATCAACTCGCGGCAGCCATGCCGCGAGGACCGATCGTCGTAGGCGATCGGGAGGAGCCGTCTGAGGCGCTTTTGTCCTGCAACTCAGTCCTGCTCAGGCACCAAGATTTCGCGCTTACCCACATGGTTGGCCGAGGACACGAGGCTGTTTTCCTCCATCTGCTCCACCAAACGCGCCGCCTTATTGTAGCCGATGCCCAACTTGCGCTGGATGTAAGAGGTCGAACACTTGCGATCTTTCACCACAATTGCCACCGCCTGATCGTAAAGCGCATCTTCTCCGCCCGTATTGCCGCCCGTATTCAGGCCCAACACCGCATCAATGTCGCTTTCCTTGTCGTCATCGGGTCCGTCCAGGACGCTCGACGCATAATCCGGCGGCCCGAAGGATTTCAGGTGGCGGACGATCTCCTCGACCTCCTCATCGGAACAGAACGGCCCGTGGACGCGGGTGATCTTCGCGCCGCCCGCCATGTAAAGCATGTCGCCCATACCCAGAAGCTGCTCGGCCCCCATCTCTCCCAGGATCGTGCGGCTATCGACCTTGGAGGTCACGTGGAAGCTGATCCGCGTGGGGAAGTTCGCCTTGATCGTGCCGGTAATCACATCCACCGACGGACGCTGCGTGGCCATGATGATGTGGATGCCAGAGGCCCGCGCCATCTGCGCAAGGCGCTGGATGCAGGCCTCGATCTCCTTGCCCGCGACCATCATCAGGTCGGCCATCTCATCGACGATCACGACGATGAACGGCATTTTCTCGGGCATGTATTCTTCCGTCTCGAACACGGGATCGCCCGTCTCGTCGTCGAAGCCGGTCTGGTAGGTGCGCGAGAACATCTCGCCCTTGTCCAGCGCATCCTTCACGCGGCTGTTGTAGCCGTCGATGTTTCGCACGCCCATCTTGGACATCTTGCGGTAACGCTCTTCCATCTCGCCCACGGTCCACTTCAGCGCCACGACGGCCTTCTTGGGGTCCGTCACAACGGGCGAAAGCAGGTGGGGAATGCCGTCATAAACGCTGAGTTCCAGCATCTTCGGGTCGATCATGATCATCCGGCAATCTTCCGGCTTCAGCTTATAAAGCAGCGACAGGATCATCGTGTTGATTGCCACCGATTTACCGGACCCCGTCGTACCCGCGATCAGCAGGTGAGGCATCTTGGCGAGGTTGGCGATAATCGGATCACCGCCGATATCCTTACCCAGCGCCAGCGGCAGGCTGGCGTTGCCGTCGCCGAAATCACGGTGGCTGAGCATTTCACGCAGCACCACCATTTCGCGGTTCTGGTTCGGCAATTCGATCCCGATAACCGTGCGGCCCGGCACCGTGGAAACACGGGCAGACAGCGCCGACATGGACCGGGCGATATCGTCGGCCAAGCCGATCACGCGCGATGCCTTGAGGCCCGGCGCGGGTTCAAGTTCATACATCGTCACAACGGGACCGGGGCGCACGCTGACGATCTCGCCTTTCACGCCGTAGTCATCCAACACGTTTTCCAGCATCCGGGCGTTCGCCTCCAGCGCCTCATCGGACAGGTGGTGGCGCTCGATCGTGGTGGGGCTGGTCAGCAGCGTCAGCGGCGGGAATTCATAAGGCTCCGGCTCGGACAGGGGCAAGGAGGGCTGGCTATCGGCCTTGGCTTGGCGCGATTGCGCGGGGGCCTTGCGCGACGGTTGCTGCACGACCCGGCGCGGCTCTTCCTGCGCGGCAGGAACGGCGCGACGCTGGATACCCGGTTGCACTTGTGGCGCGGCAGCAGGGATGGGGGCCGGTTGCGGCTCGGGGCGGTGCAACTCAACAGGCTCAACCTCGGCCATGGGAGCTTCGGGCGCTTCAACCGGGGCCTGCGCCGCGGCAGCCGTCAAGGGAGGCTCTTTCCGGTTCAGGCTTGGAATGCGCGAAGGCGTGCCCGGCGTCACACGAGCACGGGCCGCGATATCGGCAATGGTGTTGCCGGTTTTGGGCGCTTCTTGTGGGCTACGGCGCGCCCGGATCGCATCCGAAATACGCGAGCGTACACGGTCGGGCCCCACGGGCTCTTCCTGTAGGTCTTCCACCAACATGGGATCGGCATCGGGCAGCGGCCCTTCAAGCGTGGGTTCAGGCTCCCGGCGCAGACCGGGCATCCGAGAGAACAACCCTTGCGGCGCAGCGGCAGGTGCAGGCGCGGCGGCGGGTTCCCCATAGGCGGGGTCGGCGGCAGCACTCAGGACCGGCTCAACCGGGACATCAGCACGGTGAACACGGGGCTGCCCCGTGGTGGTGTACGATGGATCAACGGCCAAGGGCGCAGCCTGCGCGGCCAAAGCTGCACGACGCGCGGCACGGCGATCTTGCAAGGCAACCGCAGTGGCCCCTGCCCCACGGCCAAGCCCGCGCATCGTTGCCATTACCGCCGTTCCCGTGGCGATCATGCCCACCAGCAGGAACCGCAGGGTCAAACCAAGCTCTCGTTGAGTGACGCCCAGAACGAACAGGACCATCGCTGCCGCCAATAGAAACGCAAGGAAAGCGGCCACTTTGATGCCGATCTGCGGCGGCATGGGCAACGCGCTGAGCACTGCGCCAAGGATCGTATCGCCGAAAAGGCCACCGGCCCCAAAGGAATGCGACCAGCCCACAGGCGGCACATGGCTGGCGGCATAAATCGCGGCCACGGCAATGGCGATCGGCAGAAACAAGACGCGGCCCAAGGCGCGTTCTTGCCCGCGATGCAGGATGAAGCGCGCACCCCATGCAAGGGCTGCCATGGGCAGAACCCAGGCGGCGAATCCCATGATCATCATCAAGACGGCAGCGATCGACGCGCCCCCGCGCCCCAAAAGGTTTTCCGGCGCGGCATCGGTGGCAGCCATCCAATTGGGGTCTTCGGGCACGTAACTCCACAGCAACGCCGCCAAGGCAAGGCCAAGCCCCACAAGCGCCATGCCACACATTTCTCGGCCGCGTCGGGCGAGGATTTCGTGCATATATCCGTCCAAAAGCGGCTCTCGCTGGCGGGTCTGATAGGCCATTATCGTGCCTCCTCAATCATACAGCGTCTTGCGGATCAGCATGAGCCCGCGACGCATTTCTTCTTTTTCAGCAACCATCGCGACGCGGATCTTGTCATGGCCCGGCGTCACGCCGTCCACTTCGCGCGCAAGGTAGGAGCCGGGCAGAACCTTCACACCCGTCTCTTGCCACAGCTTCACCGTGGCCTGTTCGGCATCTTGCACCGGAAGCCACAGAAAGAACCCGGCTTCGGGGCCTTTGTAGCCCTGCACATCCCCAAAAACCTCATCGGCGATGGCGTATTTTTCTTGGTAAAGGGCGCGGTTCTCCACCACGTGATCTTCGTCGCGCCATACGGCCTCGGCCACGGCCTGAAGCGGCAGGGGCAACGGCGCACCGGAGTAGGCCCGCAATTGTTTAAGCCGCGCGATGTTCTGCGGCCCCCCGGCACAAAAACCCGACCGCAAGCCCGGCAGGTTGGAGCGTTTTGACAGCGAGTGGAAGATCAGAACCCGTTCAGGGTCAGCACCCATCTTTTGGGCAACCTGAAGCGCCCCTGTGGGGGCATCATCTCGGTAAATCTCGGAATAGCATTCGTCGGCGAAAATCTTGAAGTCGTGCTTTTCGGCCAGCGCTATCAGGGCTTCCCAATAGGCCTCGGATGCGACAGCGCCCTGCGGGTTCGCCGGAGAGCAGATATAGGCAATCGCCGTGCGGTCCAGAATGGCCGGATCAACGGCATGAAAATCGGGCAGGTCGCCGGTCGCCGCGGTGGCGGGCAGGTACATCGGCTCTGCGCCCACTGAAAGGGCGGCCACGGCGTAGACCTGATAAAACGGGTTCGGGGTCAGAACGACAGGCTGTTGGCCGTTCTTCTGTTCAGGGCACAGCGCCATGCAGGCGTTATAGAGCCCTTCGCGCGTGCCATTGAGCGCAAGGATTTGTGTCACCGGGTCCACATCGACGCCATAGCGTTGGCCCAACCAATCGGCCTGCGCCGTGCGCAACGCCAAGGTGCCATCGTTTTCTGGATATTTCGCAAAACCCTGGATGCTGTCGGCCAACACCTTGTCGATCCAGGCGGGAAACGCATGGCGAGGCTCACCAATGGTCATCAAAATAGGGTCGCCGCCCGGCTCCATGCCGTCCAACAACGTCCGCAAACGCGGAAACGCATATTCAGGGAGGTTCGAAAACCGCTCCGGAAAAACCATAACTGCCTCATTTTCGGGGTCATTAACGCCCCGTTAGCCATGATGATAGCGAACGGGGCGGCGCTGGTCCAGAAAAACAGCCGTGTTTCCAGAGGGGTGTGGCGGTTAGGCCAATGCGCCCTCTGCCGCTTTCGCCAAACGCAGCAAACGTGCGTCGTCACCGGGGGGGCACATCAGCATGATCCCCGTCGACGGCACGCCCGTGGGCAAGGTCACAGCGCAAACGCCCATGAGGTTCCCGACACGGGTATTGCGCAGGGTCAAAAGGTTCTCGGTCACGAAATAATCGTTGTCACTGTCGAGCCGCGCGACGTTGGGTGGCAGGTTCGCGGCCGAGGGGATCAGCACCGCGTCATAGCCCGCCGTTGCCGCATAGTACTGCTTCCGCAGCACGCGCAGGCGCTGCCACAACGCGACGAAATCGGCGGCCAGAACATCTGCGCCTTGGCGGAAACGGGCGCGAATGCGGTGGTCCATCTTCTCTGGATCAGCCTCAATCACCTTGCCCCAAGTCCCGTAAGCCTCGGCCGTATAGAGCGACAGGGTGGTTTCCATCGCCTCGTTCACCGCCGGAACATCCGCGGTCTCGATGGTCGCGCCCGCGCCAGATAGCCGCTCGACCGCCGATTGGAATGCCGCACCGGGGGCGTCGCGCACATCGGTGGCATAGGGGTTCAGCACCAGCATCCGCGTGCCCTTGAGCGTGGCCTCGGCCAGGTCCGGCGCAGCGGTGTTGCCCATGACGGCGAACAGCTCGGCGCAATCTTCTACCGTGCGGCACAGCGGCCCGGCGGTGTCGAAGCTGGCCGCAAGGGGCACGACGCCCTCTAACGACAAAGCGTTATGGGTCGGCTTGAAGCCCACCAGGTCGTTCCACGCAGACGGCAAGCGGATGGAGCCGCCAGTGTCCGATCCGATGCCCGCCGCCGCCATGCCAAAAGCCACCGACGTCGCCGCCCCCGAGGATGATCCGCCGGGCGCAAGCTCTGGGTCATGAACGTTGGGCGGTGTCGCGGTTGAGGGGTTCACCCCAAGGCCCGAAAACGCCAGTTCCGTCATATGGGTTTTGCCAAGACACACGAGGCCCGCACGGGTGGCGTTTGCCAGCACCTTGGCATCGCGCTTGGGGACGCGACCTTCCAGAAGCTTGCTGCCCGCCTCGGTCACGGTGCCTGCCGTGTCGAACAGGTCTTTCCAGCTGATCGGCACGCCGTCCAGCAACCCGCGCCGAATGCCTTGCTTGGCACGATCGTGGGCGGCAATCGCCTCGGCCAAGGCGCGGTCGCGGGTTTGGCGTGCGTAGATACGGCTGCCAAAGGGGAGTTCCTTGGCGGCCTCCAGGTAGGCTTCCGTGATCGCAACGGGGTCCACCTCGCCCGCCCCGATGCCCCGCCCAATCTCGCTTGCGCTTTTTGTCAGCCAATCCATCACGTCCCCCCCATTTGTCGCCGATGGACGCTAACGACGACGCGCCACATGGACAATCCCCCACCGCGCACCATAGTTCAGGGTATGGAACAACGCGATGCAGATATTCTGATTGTTGGCGGGGGGTTAAACGGCCCCTGCCTTGCCCTCGCCTGCGCCTCTGCGGGCCTTTCCAGCATTGTCTTAGATGCTTTGCCCACCCCCACCCGGGAAGACGCGGGCTTTGACGGGCGCGCCTATGCGCTGGCCTTGGCGTCGGTGCGGATGCTGGATGCTTTGGGCATCTGGAACAGCGTGGAGGACCACGCGCAACCGATGCTGGAGATCAAAGCCTCGGACGGGCGGGCGGGCGAAGGGGCCGCGCCGTTCTTTCTGCATTTCGACCATGCCGAAATCGAAGAAGGCCCCATGGGGCACATGCTGGAAGATCGCTACCTCCGCCGCGCCTTGCTGGACGCGATGGCGGCCGAGCCGCTGATCACCCACCGCGCGGGCGCGCGGGTTGTGGCCCAGAATACCAGCGGTGTCGCCCGGGTCACGCTAGAGGACGGAGAAGTCTTGCGCGGCGGCCTGCTGGTAGGGGCCGATGGCAAACGGTCGGGCGTGGCAGAACGCGCCGGGATCAAGCGCACGGGCTGGGACTATGGCCAAACCGCGCTGGTGTGCGCCGTCGATCATGCCCTGCCCCACAACGGCATTGCGCATCAGTTCTTCATGCCCGGCGGCCCCTTGGCGATCCTGCCGCTGCCGGGAAACCGGTCCTCCATCGTGTGGTCCGAAACCGAGCCACGGGCCTCTGCGCTGGCCCGTGCCGATGATGGGAAGTTCATGGCCGCCCTGCGCCCGGCTTTCGGCGACTTTCTGGGCGATATCAGCCTTTCGGGCGCGCGCTTCAGCTATCCGCTAACCCTGTCGCTGGCGCAGTCTTTCGTGGCGGAACGGTTGGCCCTTGTGGGCGATGCGGCTCATGGGGTTCACCCGATTGCGGGGCAAGGGCTGAACCTTGGGCTGCGCGATGTCAGCGCCTTGGCCGAAACCCTAGCCGACGCCAAACGGCGCGGAGAGGACTTTGCCCGCCGCGATGTGCTGGACCGCTACCAGCAGTGGCGGCGCTTCGACACCGCGGGGCTGGCCGTGGCGACAGATACCGTTAACCGCCTGTTCTCGAACGATAACCCATTACTGCGGGCAGCGCGTGACATTGGAATGGGGGCGATTGGAGCCTTCCCTGATCTGCGCCGCCGTTTCATCCGAGAGGCTGCTGGCCTCAACGGTGACCTCCCCCGTCTGATGCAGGGGCGGGCGCTGTAAGGCGCGGGGAATCCTCCGCTTTGGCACGGGCGGCCCATCCGATAGGATAGGGTCAACCCAGGCCACCAAAGGACACATCATGACGGGACCAAAGCTCACATCAATGATCGTATTTGGCACGTTGAGCCTGCTGTTTGGCGCGCTGTTCTCCGTTGGCCTGAACGGGGTCGGGACAGCGTTTTTGGTGGGCGTGATCGTGGCCGGGGCGACTTGCGCATTCATCTGGTTTGCAAAGACAGGCCGCCAAGCCTTTGCGCGGGGCTTCATCGGCCTTGGCGCGGTGTTTTTGATCGTCCCCGTTGCGGCGCTTTCAGGCTTAGGCGACCAACTGGTGGAGACCTCGACCGCTGTGATGGAGAACGGCGGGACCTTCACCGATGAGGATGCGAGCATGCTGTTCTTATCCACGCTTTTCGCCTCGGCGGGGCTGCTTTTCGGCATGTTCGCGGGCTTCATCCTTGTGCTGATCGGCGGCCTGATGCACCGCAACAAACCCGCAGGGACCGCACCATGAAGGCCCGCAACGGACCTGCCATTTTGATCGTCTTCTGCCTTCTGTGCTTTGCCGTCTGCTGGTTCACGATCACTGCGCTGACCACGCCGGGGCGGGCCATTGGCAGCGGGATCGTGGCCGCTGCGGCTGCCGGGATTTTCATCTGGTTTGCCACCACCACCCGCCACGCCATCGCGCGCGGGTTGATCGTGTTGGGGGCCACCGCCTTTGCCGCCCCCATCGCCGCGCTTCAAGCCGTGTCCAATGATCTTATCTTCTCGGCCTTCAACGAGGACGCTAGCCCAGAGCGCTATGTCACGTTCGACGCTGTCATGCAGATCGCTTGGCTCAACGCCATGATTGGCTTCTTCGCCGCCGTCGTGTTGTTGATTATCGGCGGGATCATGCACCGCCCGACGCGTGAAAAGGGCGGCACCGCGCCCTAATCCAGCTTGCGGGCTTCTTCTTCCAACATGATCGGAATGCCGCCCCGGATCGGATAGGCAAGATGTGCCGCCTTGGACACCAGTTCCTGCCGTTCCGCGTCATAGCTAAGCGGCGCTTGGGTCATCGGACAGACCAGCGCCTCTAGCATCCGGCGATCGATGGGGGGCCGGGCTTTCTTTTCGTCGTTCATTGCATCCGCTCCGCATCACTGCCTGCGGCCAAGGCAAATTCAAGCAATGTCACTAGAGTTTCACGCCGGGTGGACAGCGATGGTGCCTCTAGCAAGGCCTGCTTTTCCTCGGGATCAAACGGACACAGCATGGAGAGAGAGTTTATCAGCAACTCGTCCTCGGCATCCTTCAGGCTGTCCCAATCGGTCGACAGGTCGTGGGCTTCAAAATAGCGGTTGAGAAGCGCCAGAAATGGGTCGCGATCAAAAGCGCTGTCGGTTTCGGCGGGGCCGAGATCGGCCTCGAACCCATCCCAGGTTACATCGCAACGGCGATAGGGCATGAAGCCCGAAACCTCTTGAGTGATGCGGAACCGCGACACGCCCCCAAGGGTAATCATGTAGCGCCCATCCTCGGTTTCCGAGAATTGGGTCAATCGGCCGGCACATCCAATATGATGCAGCTTCTCCTCCCCCGAACCCGGGGCCTCGAACGGCTGCACCATGCCGATCAAGCGATGGGGCGTTTTCATCGTGTCCTCGATCATCTGAAGATACCGAGGTTCAAAGATGTGCAGCGGCAAGCGCGAGCGAGGCAGCATCAAAGCGCCCGGCAAGGGAAAGATCGGGACCGTGCCCGGAAGGTCAGCGTGTGTCATCATGCGCATGAACGTAGGCTGATCCTTCCCTCAGGCAAATATCATCGAGCTCAGACGGCGGCGGCCGTTCAAGGCGATGGGATCTTGCGGCGGCAAGGCCTCAAAAATAGTGAATAGTTGCGTCTTTGCAGCCTCGTCATTCCAGGTGCGATCCCGGCGGAAAAGCTCCAGCAGATTGTCCACGGCCTGTTCCACGTCGCCCCCTGCATGAAGCGCCTGGGCCAGCTCAAAGCGCGCGGCGTGGTCATCGGGGTTGGCGTCGACAGCGGCTTGAAGCTCTGCCAAGGGACCGGCGCTTTCGGCCTGTCGGGCAAGCTCGATCTGGGCCCGGATGGCTTCCAGCTCGGGCGCGTTGAAGATCTTGTCGGGCGCCGTGCTGAGCAGTTGCTCGGCCTCATCGGTCTGCCCCATGGCCAGATGCGCCCGGGCAAGGCCCGCCATGGCGGGGGCATTCTCGGGCTCTTCCCCAAGGATCGCGGCGAAGGTTTGGGCGGCATCATCGTGATCGCCCGCGGCCAGCATTTCCTCAGCCGCCTCCAGCGCTTCACCAAGCCCACCGTCTTCCTTCGACATGGCGGCAAGCTTATTCACGAATTCCTTGATCTGGCTTTCCGGCACGGCCCCTTGGAACCCATCGACGGGCTGACCTTCGTGGAAGGCGTAAACCGTTGGGATGGATTGCACCCGAAGCTGCGCGGCGATCTGTTGGTTTTCGTCCACGTTGACCTTCACCATACGCACCTTGCCTTTGGCGGCGGTCACGGCGGCTTCAAGCTGGGGCCCAAGGGTCTTGCAGGGGCCACACCATGGGGCCCAGAAATCCACAATCACAGGGGTGGTTTGGCTCGCCTCTACCACGTCCGTCATGAAGGTCGCGTCAGTGACATCCTTGATAAGATCGGTGGGTGCTGTTGCGTCTGGTGTTGTGCCGAATTCGAGCATTTTGGGGCTCCGTCAATGAAGATGCTACGGGCTATATGCGGCGTCAGGTGGCGCACGCCAAGGGGCTAGAGGTCAAAAGTCGCAAAGACAGGCGCGTGATCCGAGGGCTTTTCCCACCCCCGCGCATGCCGCGCCACCCGAGAGGAATGCGCCGCCGTGGCAATATCCGATGTCGCCCAAACGTGATCGAGCCTACGCCCCTTGTCGGCATTGTCCCAATCGGGAGAGCGGTAGGACCACCAGCTATACAACTTGCCATCGGGGATATCGGCACGGGTCACGTCCACCCAACCGCCGGCCTCCTGCGCCTGGGCCATATGCTCGACCTCGATCGGCGTATGGGAAACAACTTTCAGCAGTTTCTTGTGATCCCAGACATCGTCTTCGCGGGGCGCGATGTTGAGATCCCCCACAAGGATGGATTTCTGTGGTTTGTCTGCATGGGCCCAGTCCCGCATATCTGTCATGTAGTCGAGCTTCTGCCCGAACTTGATGTTCTTTTCGCGGTTCGGCTCATCCCCGCCCGCGGGCACGTAAAAGTTGTGGATTGTCACCCCGTTTTCCAGCTGCCCGGCGATATGGCGGGCATGGTCGAGGCCGGCGAATTCATGCGATCCCGTTTCAACCATCGGAATTTTCGAGTAGATCGCGACGCCGTTGTAGCCCTTCTGCCCGCGCGCCACGACATGGGTGTAGCCAAGGGCGGCAAACACGTCCGAGGGCATTTTGTCGACGGGGCTTTTGCATTCCTGAAGGCAGAGCACATCGGGCGCCTCTTCCGTCATCAGCTGCGCCACAAGGGTCTGCCGGAGGCGGACCGAGTTGATGTTCCAGGTAGCGAGGGTGAAGGGCATGGGGCTGGCTCCGGTTGTGAGGTGCGGCGACGATAGGGATTGGGGCAGGCGTGTCTAGGGGGCGCTGCCCCCTGGGTGCATCGGAGATGCCCCCACCCCCGCGATACTTTTGAAAAGGTGAATGGGGGGGGGGGCGTTATCGGAGGGTGGCGAGCGCCGAGAGCAGGGCCGCGTCGAAGGCCTGCGGGTCCTCGATCATCGGGATGTGGCCGACATCGGGAATGACGGTGAGGGTGCTGTTTGGGATCAAGCGGTGCAGGTTTTCGCCTTGGGGAAGCGGGGTTGTGGTGTCTTCTGCGCCCCAGATGATCGCGGTGGGGAGGGTGATATTCCCGTAGGCGGCCGAAGCGCTTGAGGGGAGGTCGGTGGGGGCGATGAGAAGCGTGGGGAGCCAGGCGGCAAGCGCCTCGGTCGCGCCCTCTAGGCGGCTGGGGCGCGAGAGGACCGAGAGAACCTCATCGGTGGCGGTGTTTTTGCGATGCAGGAAGGCTTGCAGCAGGCGCCGCGACAGGAGTGGGTTGGTGACGGTGGCGGAGACCAGCGTCTCGCGCAGCCAGAGGGGGCGCAGGGGAGCGGGCAGTTGGGCGGCATCGGGGTCCAAGGGGAGCGCGCCGTTGATGATGGTGAGCGAGGCAAAGGCCTCGGGTCGTTGCATAAGTGCCTCGACGGCGGCCCCTGCCCCGAAGGAGTGCGCGACGATATGGGGAGTGATCCCTTCGGCCTCGGCAAATGCCAGGATCCGCGCCGCAGTGGCCGCGCGCCCGTAGTCTTCGCTTGGATCACGGTCCGAGAACCCCATCGGCGGCAGGTCTATGGCGATGGCACGGTAACCCTCTGCCCCCAAAACATTTAACGTGTGCCGCCAAGACCCGGACCAGCCGACAGATCCGTGGATCAACAGCACCGTAGGGCCATTTGCGGGGCCGCGTTCGATGGCGAAGATGCCTTGCAGCGCCGTCGGCACCAGGTGCCCATCGTCAGGGGCGACGTCAGCGGTGACCTCCCCCTCGCGCAGATGAGCGGCAAGACGGAACCCGCCCAGTGTCAGCGCGGCGAGGAGGCTTAGGCAGAGGAGCAGTCTGAAAAGAAATCTCATGGCGTGCATTGTGCCTGATCCTTTTCCCGGCGCAAGCTTGCCCGAAAGGAGATGCCGATGCCCGCCTTGATCCGAGAGAACCGCAATTTCCGCCTGCTGATGTCTGGCGCGGGGCTGTCGAACTTGTCCGATGGCATTGGCGTCCTTGCCTTTCCCTGGATGGCGACGCTTATCACCACGGACCCGCGCGCCCTTGCTATGGTGGCCTTCGCGACCCGGTTGCCGTGGTTCCTTTGGTCCCTGCCCGTGGGCGTTTGGACGGACAGGGCGGACCGCCAGAAAATGATGGTCCGGGCAGATTTGGCCCGCATGGCCTTGGCGTTGGCTGTTGTCGCCTTGATCGTCGCTGGCCCGAGAGAGGCCGCCGGGCCACGACAGATCATGTGGATGATTGGCGGGCTGTCGGCGCTCGCTTTTCTGATGGGTACGGCGGAAGTGTTTCGGGATAACGCCGCGCAAACGGCGCTTCCCAGCATCGTTCACAAGGATCGGCTAGAGGAAGCCAACGGCCAAATCTGGTCGGTGGAACAGGTCATGGGGCAATTCGTTGGGCCACCTCTTGCGGGGCTGTTGATCGCCCTCACCGTTCCCGCGCCATTCGCGTTCGAAGCCCTTGGTTTCGCCTTTGCCGCCTTTGCCGTTTGGGCCATCGCCTTCCCCGCGCGGGGCGCGTTGGCCCCGAGAGACGGCTTCTGGAGAGAGATGCGCGCAGGCTGGATCTGGATCAAAGAACATCGCGTGATCTTGCAACTGGCCCTGATATTGGGCGGGCTGAACGCCGCCCACATGGCGGGCTTCACGGTACTGGTTCTCTATAGCCAAGAGGTCTTGGGCCTTGGCGCGTTCGGGCACGGCATGTTGTTGACCGCAGGCGCGGCGGGGGGCGTTGCGGGCGGTTTGCTGTGCCCCTGGATCGCCGCGCGGCTTGGGTCGTCTCGTAGCCTTTGGATGGCTTTGGCGCTTATGCCGCTCCCGTTTCTGGGCCTTTATCTGACGTCGCAGGTCTGGGTTGCCGTGACCCTTTTGTTTCTGGAAACCTTCGTGGCGGTACTTTGGAACGTCGTTACCGTATCTTTCCGCCAACGGGTCATCCCCGATGCGCTTTTGGGCCGGGTCAACTCCATCTACCGGTTCTTTGGTTGGGGGATGATGCCCCTTGGCGCCTTGGCAGGCGGCTGGATCATGGCGATTGCAGAGCCTTCGATGGGCCGGGAAGGCGCCCTGCGCCTTGTGTTCCTGCTATGTGCGGGGCTGTTTGTGGGGCTATTTCTGTATGGCGTGGCGCGGTTGCGATTGCCCCGCGCCTGAGCCTGTCAGTATTGAACGACTTCAATCTCCAACCCGTTGGCGTCATGGAAATAGAACCGTCGCCCCGGCGCATAGTCCCCGTGGCTATGGGGCACCATTCCAAGGCCTTTCACCCGCGCCTCGACCGCGTCCAAATCGGCCACCACAACGCCCAAATGGTTCAGCCCATTTACTCGCCCGTATGAGCTTTCCGCCCGCTGCAACGGAGCCTTGGGCGCATAAAGGGCGACGTAGCTGTCATCGCCCCCCACATGCACCGAATGGCCGCCATCCTTGGCCGGGCCTTGCCAACGGATTTGCCAGCCAAAAAGGGTGCGTAGCATGTCAGCCGTCGCCTCTGGCTCGGGGACAGTGATGTTGAGGTGTTCAAGTTGCGATTGCATCGGTCGGCTCCTGTTTCATAAGACGACTCACCTGATACGACCTCAGGTAAACTTGAGGTAAAGCGATTTCTCAAAAAAAAGCCCGGACGCAAGGTCCGGGCCAGTCAACAGGGAGAGTGGTGCCATTCCCGAGGGAGGTCGGGACACCCGGCACCGGGGGATCTGTTGCTCTTTACGTACATATGAACGCTTAAAGAGTCGTTAAAGTCTACGCGACCAATCGATATCCGCCGGATTCGGTCACAAGAAGGCGAGCATTTGACGGATCAGGCTCAATTTTTTGGCGCAAACGGTAAATATGCGTCTCGAGCGTGTGGGTCGTGACGCCGGCGTTGTAGCCCCAAACCTCGTGCAGCAGCACTTCGCGGGCCACCACGCCATCTTGGGCACGGTACAGGAACTTGAGGATATTGGTCTCTTTCTCAGTCAGGCGGATCTTCCGCTCATCCTCGGCAATCAGCATCTTCATGGCCGGTTTGAACGTATACGGCCCAAGCTGGAATACCGCATCTTCCGACTGTTCATGTTGGCGCAACTGGGCGCGAATGCGGGCCAGAAGAACCGGGAAGCGGAAGGGTTTGGTGACGTAATCGTTGGCACCTGCATCAAGGCCAAGGATCGTGTCCGCATCGCTGTCATGGCCCGTCAACATCAGCACAGGGCATTTCACACCCTGCTTACGCATCAGGCGGCACAGCTCGCGGCCATCGGTGTCGGGCAGGCCCACGTCTAAGATCACCAGATCGTAGATACCTTCCTTGATCCGTTCCATCGCCTGCGCGCCGTCGGCGGCCTCAAACACGTCGAAGTCTTCGGTCATCACCAGCTGCTCAGACAGCGCTTCGCGCAGGTCGTCTTCGTCATCGACCAGAAGGATTTTCTTGAGGTTTGCCATTGGTTGGGCTCCCGTCTACGTGTTCCGTTACCCTGACATGACGCGCCGCCGCATCCGTTGTCTATGGATGTAACCATGTCTCACGCCTGTGTGTGCACCCGTGAGGAAATGTTTCAGTCCGTGACAGCGTTTCAATTTCCCCGCCGGGCGGGCTATGTCAGGGGCATGAGTCTTTTGCCCTCCATATCGGATCTCGTCGCCCGTGCCCGTAGTGACCTGCGCGTGGGCCTGCCCGTCGTCCTGCAAGACGGCGACGCTGCCCTGATCTTCATGGCGTGCGAGACCGCCACTGATGATCGTTTGGACGCCCTGCGTGCCCTTGGTCCCGTCGTGGCCGCCATTACCGGTTGGCGGGCCGAGACGTTGAAGGTCCGCGTCTACGACGGTGATATCGCCCGAATCGTCATGCCCGCCGATGCCAGCGCGCGCTGGTTGTCCGAGCTGGCGGACCCCGCAAGCGATATGAACACGCCCCTGAAAGGCCCCTTCAAAGAGGATCGCGACAGCACCCCCGTCTTCCACCGTGCCGCTGTGTTGCTGGCCAAATCGGCACAGCTTCTGCCCGCCGTTGTCGGCGTTACCGTCACCCAATGGCCCGAAGGCCTGACCGTGCTGCCTTTGACTGCCACGCTCAATGACCTTGCCACCGCCACCCCCCTTTCCCCCGTTGCCGCCGCCCGCCTGCCCATGGCGCTGGCTGGGGTCGGGCGGTTGCATATCTTCCGACCCGACAATGCCGAGATCGAGCACTACGCCATCGAAGTCGGTCGCCCGGATCGCGCCAAACCTGTCCTTGCGCGGCTCCATTCCGCTTGCTTCACCGGCGACGTCTTGGGCTCGCTCAAATGCGACTGTGGCCCGCAATTGCATGGCGCATTGGCGGCTATGGGGGCCGAGGGCGAAGGGGTACTGCTCTACCTCAACCAAGAGGGGCGCGGGATCGGGCTTGCCAACAAGATGCGTGCCTACGCTTTGCAGGATCAGGGGTTCGACACGGTCGAGGCCAATCACCGCCTTGGGTTCGAGGACGACGAACGCGATTTCCGCATCGGCGCCGATTTGCTGCGCCGCATGGGGTTTGACGTCGTGCGCCTGATGACCAACAATCCCCGCAAGGTCGAGATGTTGGAAGGGGAAGGCATCACCGTTGCCGACCGCGTTCCCCTTGTGATCGAATCAAATCTGCACAACGCCGCCTATCTGGACGTGAAGCGCGACAAATCCGGGCATTTGCTGTGAGCCCACATGACATCGTCCTGACCCCAACGGGCCTGCGGTTCTGGGGCGCTTCGATACCCTACACTGTGGGCCGGGGCGGCGTGGTGGCGGATAAACGCGAAGGCGATGGCGGGACGCCCGTTGGCATCCATCGCGTTGTGGGTTGCCTCTACCGTGCGGATCGCGGCCCCAAGCCCTGCCCCTGGGCCGAGCCGATTGGCCCTAATGACCTTTGGTCCGATGATGACACGCATGCGGGCTACAACCTGCCAACCCGCCGCCCCTTCTCCGGATCGTCCGAACGTTTGGCACGGGGTGATTCCCTCTATGACATCGTTCTGGTCACCGATTGGAATTGGCCCGATGCGCAACCCGGCAAAGGCTCTGCCATCTTCATACACCAGTGGCGCGGCCCCTTCCGCTCGACCGAGGGGTGCGTGGCCGTCAGCCGGGAAAATCTGCGCTGGATGATGCCGCGCATCGCCCTTGGCACAAGGTTGATCGTGCCCGAGGCGATGGCGTTGTAGGTCCGATGGCTTAGTACCCGGGCCGAGGCCCGGTCTACGAATGTGCCCGTTCACCAAAGATCGCTGATCCCACGCGGATATGTGTCGCGCCTTGGGCAATCGCTGTCTCAAAATCTGCTGACATGCCCATCGACAGGCCGTCCAACCCGTTACGTGCCGCGATTTTCGCCAGAAGCGCGAAGTGGAGAGAGGGTTCCTCCTCCACCGGGGGGATGCACATAAGGCCCCGCACAGGCAGGTCCATCGCCTTCGCCTCGGCAATGAAACCGTCTGCCTCGGACGGCAAGCATCCGGCCTTCTGAGGCTCCTCCCCCGTGTTCACCTGAATGAACAGGCCGGGGCAATCGCCGCGTTCCTGGGCGAGGCGGGCGAGGGTCTTGGCCAGCTTGGAGCGATCAACGGTGTGGATGGTGCCGAACATCTCCATCGCTTGGCGGGCCTTGTTGGTTTGCAACGGCCCGATCAGATGCAGGTCAATCCCATCGAACTGCGCTTGGAACGCGGGCCAACGGCCCTGCGCCTCTTGCACGCGGTTCTCTCCGAAAATGCGGTAGCCCTGGGTCAATACGGCTTCGACGCGCTCGGCGGGCTGAACTTTGGAGACGGCAATCAGGGTGATGTCGCTTGGATCGCGGCCATGGGCCTGCGCGCAAGCGGAAATGCGGGTGGTGATATCGACAAGGGACATACAGCCTATGTCACAAACGAAAAGAGCGGGCACAAGGCCCGCTCTTCCCAAATCACGCTAATCCGGTTGGATTAGAAGGACATTGCAACGCCCAGGGACCATGTGGAGGTGGTACCCAGAGCAGCAACAGGTGCACCTGCGCCCGTGTTGATCGCGTCAACGGTGCTGGAACCGTAGCCGAGCTGTGCGGACAGACCGCCACCCAGGTCGTATGCGGCAGAGATACCGTAACCCGATGTGTCATGTGCGGCTGCAGTCGCGTCCCAGTCGTATTGACCGTAGTTCACACCAACGGTGATTGCGTCGAACGCGTAGGATGCGCCGATCGCAGTGTGTGTACCGTCAGAGCCAGCTGTATCGGACGAAATTGTGGAGTAGTTCACGCCAAGTGCCAGACCGGAGTCCAGAGTAACCTGAGCGGAAACACCCATGACGTCGAAGCCTTGATCGCCAGCAGTTACAGTGTCGATGTCAGCAACAGTCTGGTAACCGGCACCGATTGTGTAGGAGCCGCCACCGAAGGAACCAGCGTACTGAGCACCGATACCGTAGATGTTGTCGCCTGTGATGCCGTCGCCAGCAGTCTCAAGCCCAACAATTTGGGTGCCCATAACTACACGGTTTGCTGCATAGCCGCGGTCATCTTCCATCTCAACCGAACCAGTGATGGTGAAGCCGGATACGGAGTAGCTGTAGGACAGGATCTGACCATCGTACAGGCCGTCGAGGCCGCCGTTGCCGTTCCAACCAGCGTGGCCGGTGTGCGCGTCGTTGATGGAGCCTGGGCCCGCAGGAACTTCAACCATACCAGCGTCGAAGCCGCCGTCGGTGTCGCCCATGGTCAGCGTACCGAATTCGCCGGAGATGAATACGGATGTGCCCCAGTCATCGTTGGCTGCGCCGCCGGCACCGCCAGCGATTTCGTCGAGGTCAACGCGTGCACCGAAAGTGATGCCGCCGTCTGTTTCGCCGGACATCGTGAAGGTGATGTCGAGGTCTTGGTGGAATTGGGTTACGGTCGCGCCGGAACCACCAACAACACCCATTTCGGCGGAGCCGGACAGAGCGATGTCTGCGGAAGCAATACCAGCAGTCGCTACGAGCGCTGTGGATGCGAAGAGAACCTTTTTCATGGTTTTTCCCTTGTGTTCACTTGAAAAACTTAACCCCAAAGCGGAACGCCCGAATTGGGTATGCATGGTGTTTCGCCTTTCACCCCCCCGATTGCAACAATGGCCCAAAGCTGCCCGAAAGGTTCGCCTTCGCATGGTGCAGACATGTCACAGTCGGTTTTCGCCAGTAAAACCACCTGAACCCAATAAATCATACGCCGTTGGGACTTAGGCCCCGTGCAGCGCGGTGGACCTTGCGCAGAATGCTGCCGACCGATTGCCCCTTTCCCGATGGGGCCGCCGCCATCCCTCCTGAGTCGCGGCAGGGGTTTGCCGCAGCATTCCCCCGAATCGAGGGGGGGGCTTTTCGGGCCGTTTGAGGCGCGAACAAGCGGAGCGCGAAAAAAGGTGCGTATAAAGGTGTGTGTATAGATAGTGCACCGCTCGGCCCGCCAAGGGTGGTTCCCGCGCCCAAACAAGACCGCCCCTTGCCGCAAGGAAGGTGGTTCTATAAAAGTTGCCTCAACAATTGGGCGGGACCAGTGAAGATGTTGAAACGACTTGCAAACTATCTGGGCGCAGCCTTGATCATCGGGGCGCTGACCGCCTGTGGCGACTATGCCAACGACACCGAGGCTGCCAATGAGCGGCTTTCGCAGCAAGGCTTCCTTGTGGATTCGGAACGCGAAACGATCTGGGATCTCTTCGGCAACAGCGATGATCCCTCGGTGACCGTAGAAGTGAACCGCTACCTTTGGCGCGCGTCACTGGAGATTCTCGACTTCATGCCGCTGGAAGCCGCTGACCCGTTCACTGGCATCCTTGTGTTTGACTACGCCACACCGCCCGGCGGCAACCGCGCTTACCGCGCGACGGTCTATGTCAGCGACCCTGCGCTAGAGGCCCGGTCGTTGCGGGTTGCGCTGCAAGGGCGCGGCGGCTCGGCGGTTAGCCGAGAGACTGCGCGTCAAGTTGAAGATGCGATTCTCACACGCGCCCGTCAGCTGCGCGTTGCCGACGGCAACCTCTAGACCCCAGCGCGTTAGCTTTCTAAACACAACGCCGGGCGCACTCCTGTTCATAGGGGGGCCCGGCGTTTTTATGTCTACATGCCGCAAGGAATACCCTGATGTCCCGTTACGACCCCTCCGAGATCGAGAAGAAGTGGCAAGAAGCCTGGGACAGCGCCGGAACGTTTACCGCCACGATGGAGGGCGACCGCCCCAAGTATTACGTGCTGGAGATGTTCCCCTACCCGTCGGGGCGTATCCACATTGGCCACGTCCGCAACTACACGATGGGCGACGTGATCGCGCGGTTCAAGAAGGCGATGGGTCATAACGTACTGCATCCCATGGGGTTTGACGCTTTCGGGATGCCGGCGGAAAATGCGGCGATGGCCAATGGCGGTCACCCCACGGATTGGACCTACGCCAATATTGAAACGATGGTCGAGCAGATGAAGCCCCTTGGCTTCGGCATCGACTGGTCGCGCATGTTCGCCACCTGCGACGCGGAATATTATGGCCAGCAGCAGGCGCTGTTTCTGGATTTCCTCGATGCCGGGTTGATTGAACGCAAGAACGCCATCGTGAACTGGGACCCGGTCGATATGACCGTTCTGGCGAATGAGCAGGTCGAAGACGGCAAGGGCTGGCGCTCCGGCGCAGAGGTAGAGCGTAAGGAACTGACCCAGTGGTTCTTCAAGATCAGCGATTACTCCGATGAATTGCTGGAGGCGCTGGACGGGTTGGATGATTGGCCCGCCAAGGTGAAGCTGATGCAGGCCAACTGGATTGGCAAATCACGCGGGCTTCAGTTTGCGTTTGGTCTGGTGGACCCTGTGGGCGGCCATGACCGGGTCGAGGTTTATACGACCCGCCCCGATACCCTGCTGGGGGCCAGCTTCGTGGGGATCTCGCCCGATCATCCCATCGCCAAGCAGCTAGAAGCCGATAATCCCGAGATCAAAGCCTTCTGCGAGGACTGTCGCAAAGGTGGCACCACCGCAGCCGAACTGGAAACCGCCGATAAGCGCGGCTTCGATACCGGCCTGAAAGTGCGCCACCCCTTCGATACGGCGGCGGAATTGCCCGTCTACATCGCCAACTTCATCCTGATGGATTACGGCACCGGCGCGATTTTCGGCTGCCCGGCCCATGATGAACGCGATTTGGAGTTTGCCCGGAAGTACAACCTGCCTGTCGTCTCGACCTTTGTGCCGGTAAACGATGAAGGCCACATTCGCCCCGAGGACGGCGGCGCGGCCTATGTGCCCCCCAAACCCGACCCGGTGCGCTACATCGCGGGCTTTGCGGGCGAGGATGTGCAGTCCGGTAACGACGCCATCGACGCTGCGGTGACATTCTGCGAGGAAAAAGGCGTGGGCCAGGGCGTCACCAAGTTCCGCCTGCGCGATTGGGGCCTGTCACGGCAACGCTATTGGGGCTGCCCGATTCCCGTGGTCCATTGCGAGGCCTGCGGTGTGGTCCCCGAGAAGAAAGAGAACCTACCGGTCGAACTGCCCTACGACGTGTCTTTCGACGTTCCCGGAAACCCGCTGGACCGTCACCCCACATGGCGCAACACGCCTTGCCCCTCCTGTGATGCGCCTGCCCTGCGCGAAACCGACACGATGGATACTTTCGTCGATTCCAGCTGGTACTTCGCCCGCTTCACCGCACCCCGTGCCGAGACGCCTACGTCGGCGGAAGAGGCCGCGTATTGGATGAACGTCGATCAATACATCGGCGGGATTGAGCACGCGATCCTGCACCTGCTGTACTCTCGTTTCTTCGCCCGCGCGATGCACGCCACGGGCCACCTGCCCGCCAAAGCGATCGAGCCGTTCGACGCGCTATTCACCCAAGGCATGGTGACCCACGCGATCTACAAGACCGAAGGCGCCGATGGGCGGCCCGTTTATCACTACCCCGAGGACGTGAACCTGCGCGACGGCAGCGGCTTCTTGGAAGACGGCACCAAGGTAGACATCATCCCCTCGGCGAAAATGTCGAAGTCGAAAAACAACGTCGTCGATCCGATCGAGATCATCAAACAATACGGCGCCGACACGGCCCGTTGGTTTGTTCTGTCCGACAGCCCCCCCGAACGGGACGTGGAATGGACAGCCTCGGGCGCCGAAGCGGCCTACAAGCATCTGGGCCGCGTTTATGCCCTGTCCACTCGTATCCAGGAAGCTGCGAAGACATCTGACCATATGGATGAGGCGGCCGACACAGAACTGCTGCGTGAAATGCACAAGGCGATTCGTGACGTGTCGAACGGGGTTGATAGCTTTGGCTTCAATGCGGCGATTGCGAAACTTTATGCGTTCACCAACACGCTTTCCAAGTCCAAGGCGTCCCATAGTGCGCAGCGCGAAGCCGTTATGGTGCTGGCGCAGCTGATGGCCCCCATGACCCCGCATCTGGCCGAGGATATCTGGGCGCAACAAGGCGGCGAAGGTCTGATCGCCAACGCGCCTTGGCCCAAGGCTGACGAGGCGATGTTAGTGGAATCCACCGTGACCTTGCCCATCCAGATCAACGGAAAACGCAAATCCGAGATCACTGTCGCCAAGGATGCCAGCAAGGAAGAGGTTGAAAAGATCGCGCTTGCAGACGACGCTGTGGTCAAGGCGCTTGATGGGGCCGCGCCGAAAAAGCTGATCGTTGTCCCCGGACGGATCGTGAATGTCGTTATTTAACCGCCGAACCCTTTTGCTATCTCTCGGTGCGCTGCCCTTGGCGGCGTGCAACTTCCAACCTGTCTACGGGCCGGGCGGCTCGGGCGAGGTGATCCGTAACCAGATCCGGGTAGCCGAACCCGATAGCCGCCTTGAATTCGGGCTGGTGGCCCGGTTGGAAGATCGTTTGGGCACCGGCACGCGCTACACGCTGGATTATACCATCGAACGTTCTTCGCGGGGTCTGGCGATTGACGAAGATGAAGTCATCAACCGCATCAATCTACGCGGCACCTTGTCGTTCACCCTGCGCGATGCCGCCAGCGGACGCGTTGTGCAGACCGGTGAAGTGGCAACCTTCACCTCCTACGCGACCACGGCATCACCGGTTGCTACGGAATCTGCGCGGCGCGATGCAGAAGACAGGCTGGCCGTCGCATTGGCGGATCAATTGATCACCCGCCTGATCGGCTCCGCGCAATCGTGGTCATGATCTCCCCATGAAACTGTCCACCCGTGACGCAAATACCTACTTCAAACGGCCCGATACCTCGGCGGCGGGGTGTTTGATCTTTGGTGATGACGCCATGCGGGTCGCCTTGAAACGGCAGGATCTAATGGCCGCCCTTCTGGGAGAGAACGCGGAGGAGGAAATGCGCCTGACGCGGATGACCGGGGCTGACCTGCGCTCGGACAGTGCGGGGCTGCTGGATGCCGTAAAGGCTGTGGGCTTCTTTCCCGGCCCCCGTGCCGTTCTGGTCGAGGGCGCGACGGATGGCTTGGCCAAAGTCTTTACCACCGCGTTTGAGGAATGGCAGCAAGGTGACGCGCAAATCATCGCCACCGCCGGGCGGCTGACCGCAAAATCTGCCCTGCGCAAAGTATTCGAGGGCAACAAACTCGCCTACGCCGCTGCGATCTACGATGATCCGCCGGGACGCGCCGAGATTGAAGATATGCTCAAGGCCGCAGAAATCACCGACGCGGACCGAGAGGCGATGACAGACCTGGAGGCGTTGGCGAGATCCATCGGGCCCGGCGATTTCCGCCAGATGATCGAAAAGCTGGGGCTGTATAAACGTGGCGATGCGACGCCCGTGGTGCCCGCCGATATCGAGGCCGTGGCCCCCCTGACCCAGGAGGCAGAGCTGGACGATATCCTCCACGCGACTGCCGAGGCAGAGACCGGCGCGATCGGCCCCATTCTGGTCCGCCTGAAACAGCAAGGCACAACGCCGGTGTCCCTGTGCATCGCGGCCCTACGCCACTTCCGGGCGTTGCACATGGCCGCCGCCCATCCCAACGGCCCCGCTGCGGGCCTGCAAGCGATGCGGCCCCCAGTCTTCGGCCCGCGCCGCGATCGGATGGCACGACAAGCGGGCCGCTGGGGCCGCGACGCGTTGGAAGCGGCCCTATCGATGTTGATTGAAACGGATCTGACCCTGCGCTCCGCAAGCACCGCGCCGCAGATGGCGGTGATGGAGCGCACGTTGATCCGGCTGGCGATGCTGCCAGGGCGCGGCAGGCGATAGAGGGCGACCCGAGCCGTAAAGGCGGCGGCGGTCTCAAGCCCGCCCTACATGTTCGCCCTTAGTACATCGCAGCGTGCAACCCGGCCCATCGGCCCGTGGCGAAGCAGCCATTAATCAAGTAGCCGCCTGTGGGCGCTTCCCAATCCAACATCTCTCCCGCGACGAACATGCCGGGGATCGCTTCAAGCATCAGTCCCTTGGTGAGCGCAGATTGCGGGACACCGCCAGCGGTCGAAATCGCCTCGTCCATCGGGCGCGGGCCGTCGTGCTTCACGGGCAGCGCCTTGATCAGCGCGGCAAGGGTGGCGGGATCGTCGGGCAAGGGGCGGGCGAATTCTTGCAGGAGCGCGCGTTTGAGAGGGTCGAGCCCCAACCCGGTGAGAGCTTTGGTCAGGGTCTGCTTCTTCGGACGTTTCTTTAGGCGAGAGATGAGCCCATCGACCGCGCGGTCGGGCAGCAGATCGAAGGTGAGCGCAGCCCCATCACGCACGGCGGAGGAGATCGCGTAGATGCCGCCACCTTCCAGGCCACGGTGGGAGATCACGGCCTCCCCTCGTTGGCGCATGTCGCCGGCATGCAGGGCAATGTTCTTCAGGGGCGTGCCCAGATGCGCTGTCATATGGTCAGACCAGGTAACGCAAAGGCCCATATTGGCAGGCTTGAATGGCGCAAGGCTGACGCCCTTCGCGGCCAAGATGTCGGCCCAGGCACCGTCAGACCCCAACCGCGACCAGCTGGCACCGCCAAGGGCAAGGACAGTGACCTTTGGCGAGAGGGTTTGCGGGCCATCCGGCGTGTCGAAGGCCAGCGCGTCGCCGTCAAACCCGGTCCAACGCCAGCGCAGGAACATTTGCGCGTCCAGCCGTTGCAGCCAAGCGCGCAGCAGGGGCGAGGCCTTCATGGCTTTGGGAAACACCCGCCCCGTGGTGCCCGTGAAGACAGGTTGGCCAAGATCCTCGGCGAAGGCCATGACCTCCACCGGGTCCAGTTGCGCCACCATGGGATAGAGCCAATCAGCAGCCCCCCCATAGGCGCGAATGAAGGTATCGAGCGGCTCATCCTTGGTGAGGTTGAGGCCAGATTTGCCCGCCATCAGAAATTTGCGTCCGGCAGAGGGTTTGGCCTCGATGATCGTGACCTTACGGCCCGCTTTCACGAGCGTTTCAGCCGCCATGAGGCCAGCGGGGCCGGAGCCGATAACAAGGGCATCAAGGGGCGTGTCGATCATGGGTTGGGTCCTAGTGGGGGGCCAGCCCCCCTGACGACTTTTCCGGGGAAAAGCCGTCTCCCCCCGGAGGTGTATGGCCAAGGTGAAGGGGGGAGCGGGGCGCTTAGGGTATCATCGTCTTGATGGCATGGAGGTTTGCGGGGGCGCCTGCAAGGGAAGTTGCACAAAGGGCGCGGGCAGAGGGGAGGAGGGTTTCGGGTGGGCAGATCCGGTCGACCAAGCCAAAGGAGAGGGCCTCTGGGGCGGAAAGTTTCTCCGAGGCGAGGAGGATGAGTTTTGCACGGGACGGTCCGATGAGCGCGGTGAGGCGGGCCGGATCGGAGGGTTGCGGCAGGAAGCCGAGTTTGGCGACGGGGTAAAAGAAGGAGGCGGCGGGCGTACTGAGGCGGATATCACAGGCCAGAGCCATGCCGAATGCGCCGCCCGCGAGCGTGCCGTTGAGTGCGGCAATGGAGAGGCAGGGCAAAGCGGCCAGAGCAGAAGACGCCTGTTCCCAGAGCGGAGACGTGGCGAGGCCTGCGTGGGCTTCTTCCAGATCAGCACCGGCGGAGAAGACTTTGTCGCCTGCGCCGGTCAGGATCAGGGCTCGGGCGCTTTGGCTTTCGGCGAAGACGCGGACCAGTTCGGTCAGCATGTCGGCGGTCAGGGAATTGGCCTTATGGGGGCGATTGAGGGTGACGATACGCAGGCCACCCTCGTCCGCGACGTCAATCACGAGAGGCCCACAGCCGCACGGATGCTCTCATCGCGCAGGGATATGTCGCCGCCGAGGTGCGGATCTGCGGCCTCGGTGCACATCCAGGCCAGCGTCTTGGCCGGCCATTCCGGCGGGATGTGATCGGACCATTCCAAAGCGGCAACGGGGTTCATGCCGGTGGCCTTGATCTCTACCTGCATTTGCGTGGCGACCGTGCCGGGCGACAGGCCCAGGACGCGGATGCCCTTATCCCCCATCTCCTTGTGCACTGACCGGGTCAGCATCAGCGCCGCCGCCTTGGAGGCGCAATAATGGGACCAGCCCTCAAGCGGATTTGTCGCCGCCCCGGAAGATATGTTCAGGATCGTGCCGCCCTTGCCCATATGAGGCAGAGCCGCGCGCACGCCGTTGAAAGTGCCCTTGAGGTTGATGTCGATCACTTGGCCCCAAGCGTCCGGGTCGGAATCCTCAATGCGGGCCACCGGCTCGATCACGCCCGCGTTGTTGATGACCACATCGAGGGAGCCGAAGGTCTGGACGGCGGCGTTGAAGGCGGCCTCCACCTCCCAATAGCGGGCCACGTCACAGGGCACGGCGAGAGCGTTTTCGCCGATTTCGCCCGCCAGTTCGGCAATCGCATCCCGCGAACGGGCCAGAAGCACCACCTTCGCGCCCAATGCCGCGAATTCGCGGGCCGCTGCTGCGCCGATGCCGCGACTTGCTCCGGTGATTGCCACCACTTTTCCACTTACCACATGCGCCATGAGCAATTCCCCTTTGGTCCTTATCAATCGTCGGGAACGTAGCGCCCACAATCGGCGGCGACCAGCCATATACGGTGATCCTTACTTGACGCCCCCGGCCTGGCCCGTGATCATCCGGGCTTTACATCCCTGTTTGCTGGAGCAACCCCTCCGATGAAACGACTTTCCTCTACGATTTCCCTGCTGGCACTGGCAATCGCCTCGCCCGCCTTGGCAGATACCTCTGCGGCGGATTTGTGGGCCGAATGGCAGGCCCAAGCCGAAGCCACCGGTCAAACCATGAGTGCCGAAGTCTCTGAAACGGGCACGGGCCTGACCCTGACCAATGTCACCACGCGTTATGCTGACGAGACCCTTTCGACCAATGGTGTGATTGAGCAGATTGACCTGATCGAGAATCCCGACGGCACCGTATCTGTCGCCCTGTCCGAGCTTTATACGCTGACACTCACCTTCGAGATTGACGAAGGCGCCCCCCCCGCCAATATCGAACTTCTGGTGCGTCACGAGAACCTTGATATCCAGATTTCCGGCGATGCCGGGGCGCGGGTCTATACCTATGCGGCCGATCAGATCAGCCTTCACGAAGGGCGCCTTTGGGGCGGCGATGGAGAGCCGCCAGAGGTCAACCTGGAGATGATAATCTCGGACCTTGCCTCTACCTACAACATCACCGGTACAGACCCGGAGACCATGCGGTTTTCCACATCCGCCACCGCGGGCGGCATGTCGATGGAATTGGATGTCGCCCCTGCGAACGCATCGGGTCGCTTCAAGACCGGCTTGCATATTGGCGCGATGACATCCAGCAGCGAAGGTACGCTGCTGTCGTTGACCAGCATGAACCAATTCGACAGCACCCTTCCTGAAGGGTTCGAGCTTTCCGGCACCACGACCTATGGCCCCCTCAACTTCGAGATCATGTTTGAGGAACGCACCGAGGCCTTCTCGGCCACATACTCCAACGATGGCGGCAGCATCGGAATGTCGATCTCGCCTTCTGCGATGGCCTACGATGTCGCGGCGTCGGGGGCGAACGCCCACATTGAAGGCACCGAACTTCCGGTTCCGGTGGAGCTTTCAGTCGGGTCCAGCGAATTGGCCCTGTCCTTCCCCCTCGCCGCCGGAGACACGCCGCAAGACATGGGGCTTCGCCTTGGCGTGCAGGATTTTGTAGTGGGCGAGAGCCTGCTCAGCATGGTTGATCCCGCCAGCGCGCTGCCCCGCGATCCGATGAGCCTTCTGCTGGACACCACAGGGCAGGTGCAATTGTTCATGGATCTCGTGAACATCAACCCAGAAGAGTTGACCGGCCCTCCCGGAGAATTGCGGGCGGTGACCGTGAACGAGTTGAGCCTTTCGGTTGGCGGCGCGGCCCTGACCGGTACGGCAGATTTCAGCTTTGCGCCGAACCAGATGATCCCCATGCCCGTCGGCGCGGCAGAGCTTGAGCTTTCGGGCGGCAACGCCCTGCTGGATGCGTTGATTGCCGGTGGATTGCTCCCGAACGAGCAGGGCGCGTTCATTCGGGGCGCGGCCAACGTCTTTGCCCGTCCCGGCGCGGCCCCTGACACCCTGGAGACAACAGTGGAATTCGGGGCCGACGGCTCCATCACGGCCAACGGTATTCCACTGCAATAAGCGTGTTCGTTAACGTTCCCTTGAGCGGCCCGGGGTAAATTCCTCGGGCCGTTTCGCTTGCAAGCCCGCCGTCCCGGCTCTACCTCCGTTGAAACCCTTCGCCTTGAGGATGCCCATGACCGATACCGCGCTTGCCCCCCTTGCCGCCGCCTTGCTAGAGGCCGCAACCCGTGCCGGGGCCGATGCCGCTGATGCGTTGGCCGTCGATGGCACCTCGGTCAGCATTGGTGTCCTGAACGGCGCTTTGGAACAGGCCGAACGGTCCGAAGGGATCGAAATCGGTCTGCGGGTGCTGGTGGGCAACCGCCAGGCCTGTGTGTCGGCGTCCGACACCTCTGCCGATACCCTGCGCGAAATGGCGGAACGCGCCGTTGCCATGGCGCGGCTTGCGCCGGAAGACCCCTACGCAGGCCTTGCCGAGGCAGCGCAACTGGCCACGGTGCGCGATGGCGCGGCGCTGGACATGAACGACACGGGCGCGGACCCGGACCCCGCTACGCTGGAGGCGATGGCGCTGGAAGCCGAGGCCGCAGCGCTGGCCGTGGACGGCGTGGCGCAAGTGTCCAACGCCGGCGCAGGCTTTTCCCGGCGGCAAGTGCATCTGGCCGCCACCAACGGGTTCGCGGGTGGCTATGCCCGCACCGATCACGGCGTTCACTGCGTGGCGATCACCGGCGAAGGCAACACGATGGAACGTGATTACTTCGGCGACGGGCGCAACCACGCCAGCGATCTGATGTCTCCTTCCGAAATCGGGCGCTTGGCGGGCGAACGCACGGTGGCCCGCGCCGGGGCGAAAAAGCCGCCCACGGGCGCGTTCCCGGTGATGTTTGATGAACGCATTTCCTCGGGCCTGATCGGGCACCTTCTGGCTGCCACCAACGGCACGGCGATCACCCGTGGCGCGTCCTGGGCGCGGGATTTGTTGGGGGAGCAGGTGCTGCCCAAAGGTCTTTCGATTATCGAGGAACCCCACCGCCCGCGCACCTCGGCCAGCCGTCCCTTTGATGCCGAAGGTCTGCCAACCGCCGATCGGCTGATCGTGGACGATGGCATGCTGACCGGCTGGACGCTCGACCTTTCCAGCGCCCGCAAACTGGGCCTGACCTCTACCGCGTCGGCCACCCGTGGCACCGGTGCGCCGCCCTCTCCTTCCGTGGGGAATGCGCGCCTGACGGCAGGCGATCTGTCGCGCGACGCGCTGTTGCAACAGATGGGGACGGGGCTGCTGATCACCTCGCTGATCGGGTCTTCGATCAACGCGACGACGGGCGATTATTCCCGTGGTGCCTCGGGCTTTTGGGTGGAAAACGGCGAAATCACCCATGCGGTGAACGAATGCACGGTGGCCGGCAACCTGCGTGATATGCTGCGCGGCATTATCCCCGCCAACGATGCCCGCCCCCACCTGAGCCGCGTCGTGCCCTCGCTTCTGGTGGAGGGGATGACGATTGCAGGGGCCTGAAGATGACCTGAAACTGCTTTGCGACGCCGCGTTACAGGCTGGTGCGATTGCGAAGCAATTCTTCGGCAATGACCCCGCCGTTTTCGACAAAGGCCCGGAGGGCCCGGTGACCGAAGCTGATTTGGCCATCGACGCCATGCTCCATGACGTGCTGCGCACAGCGCGGCCCGATTACGGCTGGCTGTCGGAAGAAACCGATGATGACCGCGCCCGCCTTTCGGCCGAGCACGTGTTCATCTGCGATCCCATTGATGGCACCCGCGCGTTCATTGAGGGCAGCACGAGTTTCTCCCACTCCCTCGCGGTGTCGCGGAACGGAAAGATCACCGCCGCTGCTGTCTTCCTGCCCATGCGCGACAAGCTCTACAGCGCAGCCCTCGGCGCGGGTGCAACACTGAACGACGCGCCTTTGCAGGTGACAACCACGGCGCACCTGGCCGAAGCCACGGTTCTGACAACGAAGGCCAACATGCAGGCGCATCACTGGAAAGAAGGCGTGCCGGAGGTAAACAAAGCCTACCGCCCCTCGCTGGCCTACCGCATGTCGCTGGTCGGCGAGGGCCGCTTTGACGCGATGATGACGTTCCGCCCCACGTGGGAATGGGACATCGCCGCAGGGGCGCTGATAATCGCAGAGGCAGGCGGCATCGTGACTGACAGCTTCGGGGTGCCGCTGCAGTTCAACGGTCCCCGCGCACAGGTGGACGGCGTGCTGACGGGCAGCGCATCGGTGCATCAGGCATTGCTGGACATGCGCCCTTTGAAGGCGGGTTGATCCCCGCCCAAGCGCGTTATCGGCCGCTGACGCGGTACACCACAATGTTCAATGGGCCCGTGGCCATGATCCGGCTGGCGGGAAACGCATCTTCCTCGGCCGGGTTGCCGGTGTGGGCTGTGGCAGTTTCGGGAAGGGCTGCAAGCACAGTGACGATCAAGAGCGGGGCCAGACGAGAAAGGGATTTTGAAAAGGGCATGGCAGCTATGAAGTCTCTGGATAATTGGGGTGGCGAAATCTCTTGATGGTCGTTGTGCTTGCCCGACGACCATAGCATTTTTGAGCTTTCTGCGCGAGTAAGGCTGTCCTTACCTCCGAAAACGAAACCCCGCCGCGGGGACACGCGACGGGGTTGTTTGGCAAGACGACCCTAAGGGAGAGAAACGGCAGAGAGCGGAAAGGGCAGCGTCTTGTCAGGTCAGGTCAGGGCTTACCGGCCAGAGCCGAGATCACCGTTTGCTATCCGGCCAGAGCCAAGATCGCCGCCAGAAATACGGCCCGATCCCAGATCACCATTCGAAATACGGGTGACATCTCCGGTTGCGGTGAAGGCCGAAACGGGGGTGGTCACAGCCGTAAGAGAGGCGGAAATTGCCAAGGCTGCGACAAACGAGGATAAAGATTTGGTCATTGAAAAACCCTCCGTTTCGATGGGATCAATATGCCCCTTCTGCCCCGCCCTCGCTATGGCGGGAAACCTGACCCCATGCCCGCGCCCCGCGACCCCTCGGCGCTTGACGCCCCCGCCCTGCCCCTTAAGGGTGCAGGCGCAATCTAACCTATCGGACTAACCTGTCGGAGATCCCCATGTCGCAACGTCTGCACCTTGTATTCGGCGGAGAGCTGAAAGACCCTCAGAAGACGGAATTCGAGAACCCCGAAGACATTCACGTCGTCGGCATGTTCCCCGATTATCAATCGGCCTACGACGCCTGGAAGTCCGAAGCGCAACGCACCGTGGACAATGCCCACATGCGGTATTTCATCGCCCATATCCACCGCCTGCGTGATGAGGGGGCAGAAGCCTCTCCCACCGAAGAACTGGGCAGCTGACCACCATGGCGCGGTCCCTTTTCCTTGGCCTGTATCTTGCGTGGTCCGCGCGAGGCGCGCGCGCTTTTGCAGAGCGTAAGCTGCGGGAGCGTCTCGCCGACGGGAAAGAGGACGCCGCTCGTCTGGATGAACGCCGTGGCATCGCCACGACGCCGCGCCCCGAAGGGCCGCTGATCTGGTTCCACGCGGCCTCGGTCGGGGAATCTCTGGCGGTGCTGGAACTGATCCGGCGCGCCTTGGATGAACGCGAAGACCTGACGGTGCTGGTGACCACGGGCACCGTCACATCCGCCGCCGTGATGGCCGAACGGTTACCGGACAGGGCGATCCACCAATTCGCGCCGCTGGATGCGAAGCCTTTCGTGGCGGCGTTTCTGGACCATTGGAAACCCGATGTGGCGATCTGGACCGAAAGTGAGCTTTGGCCCACCTTGGTCGTGGAAACCCATGCCCGCGGCGTTCCCATGCTTCTCCTCAACGCGCGCATGTCCAAGGCCAGCCACGACAAGTGGCGTTTCGCCCGTGGCATGATCCGCAGTCTTCTGGGGCGGTTTCAGGCGGCCTTGGTGCAGGATAATCTGACGATGGTGTATCTGCGCCGTTTGGGGATGCCTGTAGACCGAATGAAGGTGATGGGCACGTTGAAGGAAGGCTCTGCCGCACTGCCCTGCAATGAGGATGACCGCGCCGCGATGGCGGCCAATTTGGCCGGGCGTCCGGTTTGGCTGGCGGCCTCGACCCATGACGGGGAAGAGAAGATGGTTCTGCAAGCACACCGGATGGCGATGCGATCTTCGCCCCGGTTGCTGCTGATCCTCGTGCCCCGCCACCCCGAACGCGCCGAAGAGATTGCCGCACTGTTGCAAAGCGACGGCTGGCGTTTCACCCGGCGCAGCGCCGATCAAGAACCCGCAGATGAGGCGCAGGTCTATCTAGCCGACACGATGGGCGAAATGGGCCTTTGGTATCGGCTATCCCCGATCAGCTTTGTCGGCGGCAGCCTTGTGGCGATTGGCGGGCACAATCCGTTTGAGCCTGCCGCCCTTGGCTCTGCCATTCTGCACGGGCCTTATGTGACGAACTTTGTCGATATCTATGACCGCCTGCGCGACGGCGGCGCGGCGCGGTTGGTCTCTTCGCCCGAGAAGCTCGCCGGACAGGTGGCCGAATTGCTGAACCCCGATGAAGCCGCCACCATGGCCGCCGCCGCGTGGCAGGTGATCTCGGACGGGGCGGACGTGACAGACCGGGCACTGGCGCTGGTGATTGACACATTGGAAGAGGCGGAGACACCCTGATGCGCGCGCCGGGGTTCTGGCATGAGCCTGCGGGGATTATGGCCGCGGCCCTGTCGCCCCTGGGGGCACTCTACGCTGCTGGCACTGCGCGGCGCTTGCGGAAGGGACCGCGCGAAAGTGTTGGCGTGCCGGTGATTTGTATTGGCAACATCAATGCGGGTGGCACCGGCAAGACCCCCACCGCCATCGCCGTGGCGCAGCGTCTGGCGGCGCGGGGTGTGGCTGTTCACGCCGTGACACGGGGCTACGGCGGAGAAATCAACGGCCCTGTTCAGGTCGATGAGCGCTCCCACGATGCCAAACAGGTGGGGGATGAGGCGTTGCTCTTGGCCGCCTTCCTGCCAACCTGGGTTTCGGCAGACCGCGTCGCCGGGGCCAAGGCCGCCGTGGCCGCAGGGGCCGAGTGCCTGATCCTTGACGACGGCTTCCAGAACCCCGGCTTGGCCTATGACCTGTCGGTGGTGGTGGTGGACGCATGGCGCGGCTTCGGCAATGGAAAGGTGATCCCCGCCGGGCCGCTACGAGAGCCGGTGGACGTGGGGCTGACGCGTGCCGACATGGTGGTGAGCATCGGGCCGGAAGCCGCGCAGACACGATTCGCCGCGACCTGGGGCGCTTGGGTGAAGGTGCCCCAACTGACCGGTGCGTTAGAGCCGTTGGCCACGGGAATGTCCCTCGACGGCGTGCCGGTTTTGGCTTTCGCCGGGATCGGTCATCCTGAGAAATTCTTTCAGACGCTACGGGGGCTCGGCGCGGATTTGCACGCGACCCACGCCTTGGCGGATCATCAGCCGTTGAGCGACACCTTGATGACGCGGCTGTTGCGTGAGGCGTGGCAGCGCGGGGCGCAGGTGGTCACGACCGAAAAGGACGCGGTGCGCCTATCGCCCGAGTTCCGGTCTCGGGTGATGACGGTGCCGGTCAGGTTACAGATGGATGATTGGGCACCGCTGGATGCAGGGTTGGATCGAGTGTTGGCGCGAAAATAGCCGCCGCGTTTTTGGGCAGGCGTTGCCCCAGAAGAATCGATATTTATGAAAAGATGAAGGGGGGGCGGCGCGTTTGATCGCGAGCCAAAGGGGGTGACCCGCGCCGGGTTAGGGGCGCGGGTCTAAGGCGATCAGCCTGCCGCTTCGATGGCGGAATCGAGAAGGGCGCTCATGTCGGTGAAGTTCATGTTGCCATGGAGTTCGTCGTTGAGGATGAACGCGGGTGTGCCGGGGATTTCATGCACTTCCATGTTCGCCTCGTAGCTGGCGATCATGGCCTCGGCCATGGCGGCGTCGGTCATGCAGGCATCGAGTTCTTCGTTGGTGAGGCCAGCCGTGCGGCCAATGCGCTTGAGGTTTTCAGCGATTTCAGCAGGCGAGCCTTGGGTCCATTCGCTTTGCTGCGCATAGAGCAGGTCCACGATACCGAAGTAGCGCAGGGGGCCACCGCAGCGGGCGACCATTCCGGCCCAGAGGCCATAGCGATCGAAGTAGACTTCCCGGTAGACGAAGTTGATGAGTCCCGTGTCGATGTAATCACGGGTCAGTTGCGGCATGACGTTGGCGTGGAAGCTGCGGCAATGGGGGCAGGTGAAGCTGGCGTATTCGATCAGCGTGACGCCGCTGTCGGGGTTGCCTTTAGACATCTCGATCACTTCGGGGAGGTCGCTGACTTCCTGGGCGTTGGCCGCCGTGAAGGGTGTCAGGGGGGCCTCGGTCTGGAAGCGTTGGCCACCGCGGCCGTTCCACAAGAGGTAAGCGCCGGCGCCCAGGACGCCCGTGGCGCCGCCCAACATCATGGCTCTGCGATCCATATTAATCTCCTTAACGATTTGTCTGAGTAACTATGTTCCCGGCCAGCTTTCGCAAGGCGTCGCGCAGCACGGGATCGTTGATGTGATCGAGGCCTTGGGTGGCCTGTTTCAGCCGCGCCGGGTCGGGAGCGGGTTTTTTCTTTGGTTCAGGCGGGGCGAAAGCCACCTGCCCTTCGGCGAAACCGGTGGGGGCGGTTTGGGTGACTTGCAGGTCCTTGATCGCCGAATAGCCGTAGCAGGCGTTCACGCGGGTGATGATCGCTTCGCGGCTCATCTCCAGCATCGGAGCTTTGGCGCCCGTGGTCAGAAGGACCAGAGTACCGCCGAAGCCACGGCCAAATTTCACTTTTACCGGGACGGCCATGGCGGAAATCTCGGGTCCGACGATGTCCGCCCAATGGGTAAGCAGCTTGGTTTCCGCAAAGCCGCGCTTTTCGGCGGGGGTGCGCAGCTCGGCCCCGACCAGCGTCACGGCACGTTCAAAGCCCCGCCTGCGGCGCGGATTGGGCTGTGTCGTTTTGGTCGGTCGGGCGGCCATGGGTTGAACCTTTCGTTGCACGCACTCTATGCCTTCATGAGATGCTAACCAATATCAAGCGACACAGATTGGATAACGGGTGCGTGAAGATCAGATAGGGCGCGCGTTGTTGCAGTGGTATGACGCCCATGCGCGGGATTTGCCATGGCGGGTTCCCCCCAATTCAGGGGAAACCGCCGATCCTTACCGGGTGTGGCTGAGTGAGATCATGTTGCAGCAGACCACTGTTGTGACGGTGAAGGCCTATTTCGAGAGGTTCACCGAGCTTTGGCCAACGGTGGCCGATCTGGCAGCGGCGGAAGATGCCGACGTGATGGGCGAATGGGCGGGCCTTGGGTACTACGCCAGGGCGCGAAACTTGCTGAAATGCGCCCGCGCCGTGGTCAGCGATCATGGCGGGACGTTTCCAGGGACCGAGGCCGCCTTGCTGAGCCTGCCGGGGATTGGGCCCTATACGGCGGCGGCTGTCGCCTCGATCGCGTTCGATCAGCCCGCGCCGGTCATGGATGGGAACATCGAGAGGGTGATGGCGCGGCTTTTCGCGGTGGTGAAGGCTTTGCCGGGCAGTAAGCCCGTGTTGAAGGCCCACGCGGCGCGGCTGACCCCGGAACAGCGGCCCGGGGACCACGCGCAGGCGCTGATGGATCTGGGGGCGACGATCTGCACGCCAAGATCACCTGCCTGCGGGATATGTCCGTTGATGGCGGGATGCGCGGCCCGAAAGCAGGGCATCGCGGCGGAATTGCCGAAGAAGGCCCCGAAGAAGGTGAAGCCGATCCGGTATGGCTACGTCTATGTGGTGCGTCGGGAAGATGGCGCGGTATTGCTGGAGACCCGCCCCGAGACGGGTCTGTTGGGCGGCATGTTGGCCTTTCCCAGCAGCGACTGGTCCGACGCGCCGGTTGAGGCCCCACCCTGCGATCTGGATTGGCAGGACCCGGGCTTGGAGGTGCGCCACACGTTCACTCATTTCCACCTGCGCCTTGCCCTGAGGTTAGGGCAAGCCCCCCTAGACACGTCGCCGCAACGGGGTGACTTTGTGCCCAAGGGCCAATTCAAGCCATCCTCTTTGCCTACGCTGATGCGTAAAGCCTATGACCTGAGTGAGATAGACCATGATCGCACCTGAAACCGTCGCGAAGTTTCAACGCGCGCTACCCTTCTGGGCAAGCCTTTTGCTGATCCCGTTGATCGCCGTTCTGGCCACGCAGGGCGGTTGGTGGCTTTTGGGGATACCCTTGGCGACGTGGTGGTTGTTTGCGGTCTTGGACCAGATCACCGGATTGGAGTTGGAAAACGCCGACCCCGGCACGGCGGACGATCAGTTGTATTGGTATCGGGCGATCACTCTGATGTGGCCACCGTTGCAGTTCACGACGCTGTTTGCAGTCATTTACTATGCCACCCGCGCCGATCATTTGAGCGGGGTCGAACTGGCGGGGCTGGCCTTTGGGATGGGCGTGCTGAGTGGCACGATCGGGATCAACTACGCCCATGAGTTGATGCACCAATCCTCCAGACTGGAGCGTTGGTTGGCGGATTTTTTGCTGGCGAGCGTGCTATATTCCCATTTCCGGTCCGAGCATTTGCTGGTGCATCACCGCTATGTGGGCACCGGGCGCGATCCGGTCACGGCGCGGTTTAATGAGGGGTTCCACCGCTTCTTTCCGCGCGTCTTGCGGGAGTCTTACGGGTCATCGTGGCGGGCGGAAGCGGCGATGCTGGCCCGCAAAGGGCTGCCTGCACTGGATGGGAGAAACCCGTTTTGGCTCTATATTGCGTTGCAGGGGATATTCCTGGCCCTGGCGTTTCTGGTGGGGGGATGGGTCGGCTTGGCGATGTTTCTGGGGCAGGCTTTAACGGCCGTGTGGCAGTTGGAGCTGACCAATTACATCGAGCACTATGGTTTGACCCGGAAACATCTGGGCGAAGGGAAGTATGAACACGTGCGGCCAAGGCATTCGTGGAATGCGGCCCACAAGGCATCGAACTGGTTATTGATCAATTTGCAGCGCCATTCGGACCATCATTACAAGCCGGACCGGCGATTTCCCTTGTTGCAGAATTATACCGAGGCCGACGCGCCGCAGTTTCCCTATGGCTACCCGGTCATGACCACCTGCGCGATGATACCGCCGTTGTGGAAGCGGGTGATGAACCCAAGGGTGAGGCGGTGGCGGACGATGTATTACCCGGAGATCACCGACTGGAAGGCCTACAACAAGATGAAACATCCCTTGCCGCGCTAGGGGGCGGGCATTGCGCCCGACGGGGCCGGTCGCTGAAGCGGGGGATTTCATCCCCCGGCCCCCCTGAGAGTTGTATGGCCAAGATGAAGGAAGCGGAGGCGCTATCGTTGCAGTGCCGGGGTTTGGTGGATGTGGCTGGCCTGCTCGGCGGCGGTGACGAGGAAGTCGGCCACATCAGCGCGGTTGATGAGTCCGTTGCGCCACGTCTCTTTTTCGACCAGCACCTTGTAGGCATTTGATTTGCGGTTGTCGGTCAGGATGCCGGGGCGGACAATTGTCCAGTCGAGGGCGCTGTCTCGGATCAATTGCTCTTGCAGGTCCTTATCGGCGTAAGCACGGCCCAGAAGGGCTTTTTGGATGAGACGTTCGGGGGTGGAGAGTTTCTCGGCGCTATCGCCGGCACCGAAGCCGGTGACAGTCAGAAGGCGTTTCATGCCGTTTGTTTCCATTGCCGCGATCAGGGTTCGGGTGGCATCGGAAAACAGGGTTGTGGGTTTCAGCACGCTGGCATCTCTGGGCAGGCCGAGGGTGAGGATGACCGCATCGGCCCCATCAATTGCCGCCGCGACATCGGTGGCATTCGTGGCATCGCCCGAAAGCGTGGTGAGGTTTTCGTGGTGGGTCGTGGCCGTTTCCATGGAGCGGGCCATGGCGGTGACTTTGTGGCCGCGTTCAAGCGCCTCTGTCACGACCTTGCGGCCGATACCCCGGCTTGCGCCAATGATAGATAGTTTCATCGAAAGCACCTCCTGTCTTTCAAGATAGGGCTGATTTCCCTGCTTCCAAACAGGAAAACGGCGATATCTTTTGCCGGAGCGATTGCAGACGCGAAAAGACCCGCCGGTATGGAACCGACGGGCAGAGTTGGCCCACGCGCCAAAATGGTAACATGCGCGGGCGGCAAGGTTCTGTGCCAAACGCAGGGCGCGCATGGAGAGAGCGCCCTACGAGAGGTGTTCCTGAAAAGGGGATGTTACTCGGACATTTCCGCCCGAATTTGCTGACGCAGCACATCAATCGAGACGTTCTTGCCGTCGCGTTTGAAGTTCCAATACGTCCAGCCATTGCAAGAAGGGGCGCCTTCAAGCTCGGCGCCGACCTTGTGGATCGAGCCTTTCACGTCATCGGCGATCAGGGTGCCGTCGGCACGCACTTTCGCCAAGTGACCGCGGGGGCTGGTCAGCATTTCACCGGGGCGCAACATGCCACGCTCGACCAGCTGGCCGAAGGGCACCCGGGGCTCGGCGCGTTTGGGGGTGGTGACGGCGATCGAGGCCTTGTCGAACTTCCGCACCCGAGAGATGCGCTTTTCGGCAACCTTACGGTAGGCCTCTTCACGTTCGATCCCGATGAATTCGCGGCCAAGGGCCTTGGCCACGGCGCCGGTCGTGCCGGTCCCGAAGAACGGATCAAGGACCACATCGCCGGGGTTGGTGGAGCCGACCAAGACGCGGTGCAGCAACGATTCGGGTTTCTGGGTGGGGTGCGCCTTGTCACCCTTGTCGTCTTTCAGACGCTCGCCGCCGTTGCAGATTGGCAGAACCCAGTCCGAGCGCATTTGAATGCCCTCGTTCAGCTCTTTCAACGCCTCGTAGTTGAACGTGTATTTGGACCCTTCGTCCTTGGAGGCCCAGATCATCGTCTCATGGGCGTTGGTGAAGCGCTTGCCGCGGAAGTTCGGCATCGGGTTGGACTTGCGCCAGACGACGTCATTCAAGATCCAATAGCCTTGGGTCTGCAACTCAGCACCCACACGGAAGATGTTGTGGTAGCTGCCGATCACCCAGATCGCGCCGCCGGGCTTGAGAAGGCGCTTTGCAGCGGCCAGCCAGGCGCGGGTGAAGGTGTCGTAGGCTTTGAAGCTGTCGAACTGGTCCCAAGCGTTGTCGACCGCATCGACCTTGGAGTTGTTGGGGCGATGGAGGTCGCCTTTCAGCTGCAAGTTATAGGGGGGATCTGCAAAGATCAGATCAACCGATGCTTCGGGCAACGCGTTCATCACGTCGATGCAATCACCGGCAAGAATCTGGTTCAGGGGCAGTGTCGCCACTGCCTTCTCTTTCGTCTTGGTTGTCATGTTCAGCCTCGCAAAGGCGCCTCTTTTGGACGCTCATTTCTGCCCACGCCGGGTTAGGCGCAGATCTTTTTATTGAGGCTAGAATCCACGATCATCGATTCCCGGTCAATTTGCATCGAATCGAACTGGTACGATTTCATTCACACAATATCTTGCGGATTGGCGCAAAGCTGCGTCGGTGATGAGGGGTGACCCCTAGATGATGTAGGCCAGCGGTGTGTTTGGCGGTGCCGTAACCCATGTTTGTGTCCCAACCGTAACCCGGATGCATCACTGCAAGCTCTTTCATCAAAGTGTCCCGCCGTACTTTGGCCACAATTGAGGCCGCCGCGATGGAAACCGACCGCCCGTCGCCCTTCACAACGCAGGTGGCAGGACAAGGCAGGCCCGGCGGGATCGCGTTGCCGTCGATCAAGGCATGGGTGGGCGTGGCTTTGAGGCCCGCAATGGCACGGGTCATGGCAAGGAAGGTGGCTTGGCGGATGTTGAGGGCGTCGATCTCTTCCACGCTGGCCCATCCCAGTGAAACGTCCGCCACCTCTAGCACGGCCAACGCCAGCGCATCGCGGCGCGCTTCGGTTAACTTCTTGGAATCATTCAATCCTTCGGGGATATGGGCCGCGTCCAATATCACCGCGCAGGCCGTCACCGGCCCCGCCCAAGGGCCACGCCCGACTTCATCCACACCCGCAACGATTCCGCCCAGGTCTTGCTCTAACTGATAATCTGGTCCCATGGCCCCGAAGTGCGCCAAAGAAAAAGGCGGCGCAACCCTGTGGTCGCGCCGCTCCGTTCTGACTGCTCGGAAAACTCGCTGACTTAGCCTTGGGTCCAGCCATTATTGGTCAGGCAACGGGCGCGGTAGATGGTGCGCTGGCCGTTCGGCGTCCAGACCCGGCGCAGACAGTTCTGCGGCAACAGGTGGGTGTTCTGCGCGTGGCGCTGCATGCACTGCTGGCGATAGCCCCGGAACCGGCCATTGCCGTCATGGCCTTGGATCAAGCAGCGGGAGGGGGCCACACGCTGCACCGGTTGCGGGCGTGGCTGATGGATCACCGGCGGATTGCCCCGGTGGCCGTTGTTCCGGCCCACTTGGCTAATGCCATAAAGAAGCAGCAACCCGCCCAAAATAGCGGCCGCTTCGCCGCCATTGTTGCGGTGCCCGTTGGCCGCCGCCGGAGAGGTCGAGGCCGCTACACCCGTAAGAGCCAACGTCACAGCCAAAAGGCCTGCGGTCATGGTTCTGGAGAATTTGTTGAGCATAATCTTGTTCCCTTGTCTTGTTCACATGGTCAATCTTGGGGTGTTCAGAACAGGGCGGGCTTGGGTTCCTGCCTTGCCTGAACGGGGGAGCGCACTCATTCGGCGCCTGTAGGGGAACTTTCGGCGCTCTGATCTTGGCCATGCAATGACGGGCGCGCGATATCGAATATTGCTTCGGGTGCTATCGGATAACGCCCCGAATTCAGGGCGCATTTTCACAGCGGTCAATCCCATCCCATAGCGCGGGGATTGCCCGTCAACTCTCGCATTCCATAAACGAGGCAAAGGATTTCCAGGTGACCGACTGTGGGGGCATCACGCGCCATGCTGCGTCGGATGATGACCTACCCTTCCGGCATTAGAGCCGGAATTAGGCCCACGTAGCCTAGCCCCGGCAGGCTGCCGTGATAGGGCAAAACCTGCTACCCCCAGCACACCCAGACCCTACGCTATACCTATGGAACGCTCCATCGCCTCCGACGGAACGTCGCTGATGGGCGCGTCGCTTTCGATCAACGAGGCGCGTCTTGGCTGTTGTCTATTCGCGCGGACTGTTGGGGATCGATTGACTCGGCCAGCGGAACCAGACCCCACCTATTTTCTCGCGCTACATAGCTGACGTCACATGGCTGCCGCGAAAAGAACCCATCACTCGTGCATACAAAAGGCTCGTCCAGGACGATCGGGGTGATCGAATCCGGCGTCATCACCTCGAAGCAATGCGCGAACAACATATCCCCACCGATAATGACGTCTTCCACCCGAGAGCATACCGTGCCCAACGCCCATTCGCCAGCAACCGGGTACCGCGGGCTGGATCGGACCGGGGATCGCGACGGTAGCGCATCCGTGCTGCAGGGGGTCGACGACATCATGCCGAACAGTGCGCACGAAGGAAGCTCACCTGCGGCGGGTCGAGGAATTGCGGTGGCGTTCCAACCGACATATCCGGCCACTTCGCCCGTGGTGTTCGCAGCGGCACCGGTTTGGATGCTCACAATATTCTGTGCTGAAGCCGTTGAGGCGATGCAGCCGATAATGACGACACCGGCAAGGGCGGTAATAGATTTGGTCATGAAAATCACTCTGAAAAAATGGCGGTGCGTCGAAATCTGGTCTGATAGCAAAAATGGTCTTGGTCCGGCAGCAATTGCCGATGTGTAACGGTCCTGCAATCCAACCCCGCAAGGCAAAAACCGATGCCCGCTATCGGATAACAGCCCCCCCGGCGCCCCCCCGATATTGAATGACAGAGCCTCTCCGGCACATATCCGTTCGTGAAGCTGCCCCTTTCAGCACAATAGATGAGCACTCCATTATGACCCGAACGATAAAATCTCTTTTCAGACCACTCCTCGCGGCCCTTGCCCTCTCGGTTTTGGCCGCCCCCCTGCACGCCGCTTGTTACGCGGACTATCGCGCAAGGATGGATAACCCTTTGCGTCTGCACTACGGTGTGATCCAAGTACCTGATAGCGCCTGTTCGGTCGGTGCCGCCTCTGGCGTCATCGCAAGCCGTTTGGCCGCTCAGGGTTGGACGTTGGTGAATGTGAGCTCGGTCTTTGACGATTCCGGCCTCGCATCAAGGAGATCGGATGCCGGACAATACTACCTCCGTTTCTGACACACGGATCGCGTCTACGCGCGTCGTACAATTAGGCATTCTGGCGGTCGTCGCGGTTCTCGTGACCTCCGCCGTTTTATTGTTCATGAACCTCCCCGACGCAGACGCCTTTAACGAGGCGGTGGTCCAGGTGTTCGAGGTCAATGACGTGCGCAACCCCGATGCCATTGCGATGCTCGAAGTGCTGGCCCAATCAGGCACGACCTTCTCTAAGGTGCTGGCCAGCTACCGGGCAGTGATCTTCGTCCTGATGATCTTCGCGACGGCCCTTCTGGTGGCGTGCTTGGTGTTCCTGATTACCATCATCACCCTCAACCGCCGCATGGGCGAGATCGAGCGTCAGGGCATTCAGGTGTCCTCCCTGATCCTGTCGCGTGAAGAACGGGTGGTGCTGATCAACAACCTCGAATTCAAATTGACCGATGCGGCGATGGAAACGCTCTCGGTGCTGGCCGAGGCGCGGCTGGACGATGACGTGCTCTCCGGTGCCCAGATCGAGGCGATGGTCTCTGGCAAACTGGAATCCGACGTGGATGAAGCCGCCGGGGCCACGCGCATCAAACGCCTGCGTGATACGCTCGGCAACCAGATGGTAAGCGAGTTGCTGGTCAAGAACATCGCCCGGCGCGGCTACATTCTGGCGATCGACAAAGACGTCATCAAGATGATGTGACCATGGGCGACGCGGTTGCCCCCTACCCAGACCTGCATCCGGACCTCTGGCCCCTGGTGCGGGCCATGGAGGCTGACCCGGACCCAACTCCGGATCACCTGCGCTCGATCGCGACCCTGCGCGCCGCCGTCGCCGCGATGGAGACCACGCTGCCGCCCCTCCCCTCTGATGTCACCACCCACGACTGGTCCCTGCACTGCAACGGCCGCAACGTGCCCCTGCGCAGCTACGCCACCGCCAATCCCCGTGCCGAGGTGCTGCTCTATATACATGGCGGCGGGTGGAGCCTTGGTACCCTGCGCGGCCATGACCATGTCTGCGCAGACATCGCCCTTGATACCGGCATGCGCGTGGTCAGCATTGACTACGCCCTCGCCCCGGAACAGCCCTACCCCACGGCCCTGAACGAATGTGTAGCGGCGCTGAATCGTCTCACATCGGGCCAATCCCCCCTCGGCGCTGCGCCCCTGATCTGGCTCGGCGGCGATAGCGCGGGCGGCAACCTCGCCCTCGGCACCGCGCTCAAGACCAATCGCGCGGCGGGCCTCTTCCTGATCTATCCCGCCACGGACCCCATCTGTCGGGCCTCCAGCTACGCCACCCACGCCGATGCGCCCTACCTGTCACGTGCCATGATGCATCGCTGCTGGCGCGACTACCTCGGCACCGCGCCAGCCGATGCCTTCTCTGCCCCCGCAACAAGCAATCCCGCAAACCTCCCTCCCGCCATCCTCCTGACGGCGGCGCTCGACCCGCTCCTCGGCGACGGCGAGGCGCTCGCCGCCACTCTCCTCGCCGCGTCCAAACTCATCTGGCACGAAAAGGCGGAAGGCATGATCCACGGCTTCATCCGCTGGCGCTCTCAATCACCCGCCGCAGCCTCCGCCTTTAGCCGCGCAACCCAAGCCCTCGCCCGCGCCATGGACCGCACATAGAAAGAGCGGGATGACCTCTCCGCCATTCCCGCTCTTCATCTTTTCATAAATATCGAAAAAGCAGGCCTCTCAGCCCGCGCCGATATCAGCAGTAAGGCGCACCGCGACCGGCACCCGGCGCGTCTGTCCCGAGAGAGCCGTTGTCGGCATCGGTGATCCCGGTGGAATAGCCACCGCTACCGCGCCCGCAACCGGCGGAATCGGTCCAGGAACCGTTGTCGCTGTCGGTGCCCTGGGCTTGTGCGCCCGTCGGGATCAAAGCAGCGCCAACACCAGCGGCCCCCATGACGCCCAGAACCGTGCGGCGGCTGGTGGGGTGATCTGTTGTAATCTCTGCGTCTGTCAGAGTTTTCTTCTTATCATCGCTGGACATTGGTAAATTTCCTCAATGCTATTCTGGCTACATATGGGAAATTTTTGGCCGATCCGCCGGTTTCAGTCAATGGAGGTGATCCCTTACCCGCACAAGTGATTGATCCCCGCCCCCTTGCGTGCTCAGACTGACACAACAGATTTTCCATATGTCTAGCAAACACCACGATTTAACAAACGGACGCCAGATGACCGCTACCTTCAGCTTTGATTGGGCCATTGCCCCCGAAACACCTGAAACCTTCTTCAAGGATTACTTTGAAAAGAAGCCCATGCTGATCAAGCGTGGCCAACCGGGGTACTTTTCGGACCTTCTCAGCTACGCCGAGATTGATCGCGTCGTCTCGACCATGGGCCTGCATGTCCCCGAGATCAACGTGACCCGGGCCGATGGCGAGATCACACCCGCGGACTTCGCCTATGAAACCGGCCAAGTGGACCCGGTTCGGGTCAACCAACTCCATGCCGATGGCGCAACGGTGATCCTGTCGGGCCTGCACGAACGCCTCCCCACGCTGGCGCGTTACTGCCGCGCGATGGAATCCGCCATGTCGGCCCGTGTTCAGACGAACATCTACATGACTCCTCCCGGCAATCAGGGCTTCAACCCCCATTACGACGGCCACGACGTGCTGGTGCTGCAAGTCTCGGGCACCAAGGAATGGCGCATCTACGGCACGCCCGTGGAACTGCCCCTGCCCGATCAAGCCTTTGAACGCGGTATGGATGTGGGCGAAGAAGAACACCGCTTCGTTCTGGAACCGGGCGATGCCGTCTATATCCCCCGTGGCATGGCCCATGACGCCGTCGCCACCGACGAGACGTCGCTCCACATCACCACCGGCCTGATGTTCCGCACCTGGGCCGATGCTTTGGCCGAAGCAGTCATTGCCAAAGCGCACCGTGAACCCGCCATGCGCCGCGCTCTGCCGCCCGGCTACGCCAGCTATGGGGCCGATCTGGATGCCTACAACGATACCTTCGCCGAGCTTGTCGCGATGGTCGGAGACGCCCATGTGGGCAAACTGCTGTCGGGGTTCCGGGAAGAATTCCTGACCGCCCGTGTGCCCCGCGTCGAAGGACAGATGGCGCAACTGGCGAAGCTCGATGGCCTGACCATGGACAGCCGCGTCGGGGCCCATCCCCATATCGTCTTCGGCATCCATAACGTGCCGGATGAAGATCAGGTCTGCCTCGTTGCCCAAGGGGCCGAGATCATCCTGCCCGCCCACGCGAAAGAGGCGATGGCGTTCTGCGTCACCAATACCGATTTCCGATTGGGCGACATGGAAGGCGATCTCGATGACGACGGGAAAATGGTCCTCGCCAAGCGCTTCGTGCGGGAAGGGCTGATGCGGGTTTTGTAATCCGGTCCCCGGGCCAAGGCCCGGTCTACGCAACGTCCATGTGGACCGGGCCTTGGCCCGGGGCGGCGTCTCAAAATCAGGTAGACCGGGCTTTAGCCCGGATACGCCACCTTGCTACCAAGCCCCCGCACAGGCGCCTTGGTGGCAGGACATCACCTCGGCCAACATGCCGGGGTGGGCATCATGGAAGACATCCCACGGGCAGGCATTTTCGGTCAGCGTGTAGGTGCCATCCTCGACACTGAAGAATATCAGCCCATACGCCACGTCCGAGGCCTGCCCACACCATGCCGCAGCGCAGGTCACATCGACAGTGACAGGCACGTCACGGCTGGAGTCAAAACCACTCCCCGTGAAAAATTCGCCTACAAAGCGCGCGGGCTGTGTGTAGCCCACCATCTGGTTGATATCGCCGCCCTGCGCCACCGCCCCCTCGGGTGGTGTGCTTTGACCGGTCAGGGTCAGCTGCCCCACGCCAATCACATAGTCGATGGGGCTTTCCGCTGCCCGCTGATAGGTGCTTGCCACGGATGGATTCACGCAAGACAGGGCCGAGGCCGGAACCGCATTCAATGTGGCGGCAACAAGCGCTGCACCAAAGGCAAGCTGGCGGATCACAGGGCAAACTCCTTGAAGACTGCCTTGTAGATACCGCGTTTGAACGGGACGATCACAGTCAGGATATCCCGCTTCGTCATCCACCGCCAATCGCTGAACTCCACGTCCTTGTGGTTCAGGTTGATGACACTATCGGGCGCATCAAGGCGCACATGCACCCACATCTGCTTTTGTCCGCGATATTTGTCCTTCCACCGCCCCAAGGCCAGCTCAGGCGGGAAATCATAGGTCAGCCAGTCAGCGGTCTTGCCGATGAAAGTGACATGATCCCGGCCCACGCCGGTTTCTTCCTCAAGCTCTCGGTAGGCGGCATCGACGGGGTCTTCGCCCTCGTCCAGCCCCCCTTGCGGCATCTGCCAGGCGGGCGTGTCCATACCGGCCCTCTGGCCCGCAAAGATGCGCCCCTCCGCGTTGGTCAAAACGACCCCCGCGCAGGGGCGATAGGGTAGATCAGCGCTCACCTCAGTTTGGGCCCAAAGCGCCAAGACCGGTCAGGATATCAATGGCATAGGCCAGTTGATAATCCTCGTTGCGCAGGGCGGCGGTGGCTTCTGCGGCCTCGCGCTCTTCCTGCAACTGCTGCAACTGGTCTTCGGTCAGGGACGAATTCTCGATCGCGCCGCGCAGACCTGCTTCGGTCCGGGCGGGACGGCCCTCGTCGTCTTCCTCAACTTCTACGGGATCACGCTGTTCCACGATGATGTCCGGGGCCACGCCAAGGGCTTGGATCGAACGGCCCGAGGGTGTGTAGTACAGCGAGGTCGTCAGACGCATAGCCCCGTCACCGGCCAACGGCATCACCGACTGGACCGAGCCTTTGCCGAAGCTGTTGGTGCCCACGATTACCGCGCGGCGGTGGTCTTGCAACGCGCCGGCCACGATTTCCGATGCGGAAGCCGAGCCGCCGTTGATCAGCACCACCATCGGCAGGCCTTCAATCAGATCGCCGGGGGTTGCGTTGTAGCGCTCTCCATCCTGCGGCTCGCGGCCACGGGTCGAAACGATTTCGCCTTGCTCCAGGAATGCGTCAGACACGCGGATCGCCTGGTTCAGCAACCCGCCGGGGTTGTTGCGCAGGTCCAGCACGACACCATTCATATTGTCGAGCCCGCCCACTTCTTCGATCAGCTCAAGCAAGCCGTCACGCAAGTTGGGGAACGTCTGGTCGCTGAAGGTGGACACCCGCAGAACGGCGGTGTTGCCCTCAAGGCGCGCCCGCACAGCGGTCAGCTGGATACGGTCCCGTGTGATCGTCAGGTCGATCGGCTCCTCTGCGCCTTCGCGCACGATGGTGATGACGATATCGCTGCCCACCGGGCCGCGCATCAGGTCCACCGCTTGTTCCAGCGTCAGACCCAACAGCGCCTCTCCGTCGACGGCGGTGATGAAGTCACCCGCCTCAACACCCGCTTCCATCGCTGGCGTGTCATCCATTGGCGTGATGACCCGCACAAAGCCATCTTCCTGCGTCACTTCAATGCCAAGTCCGCCGAACTCGCCGCGGGTCTGCACCTGCATGTCTTCGAAGTCGCTGGCCGAGATGTACGAGGAATGCGGATCGAGTGAAATCAGCATGCCGTTGATCGCCGCTTCAATCAGCTCTGCCTCGTCCACTTCTTCCACGTAGTTCTGGCGGATACGCTCGAAAATATCGCCGAACAGGTCCAACTGCTCATAGACCGAGGCATTCCGCTCGGCTTCTTGCGCCAGCAACGGGCCCGCGACCTGAGTGCTCAACAACACCCCGCCTGCAATGCCGCCCACGGCGGCCATCATCAGTTTCTTCATAGATCGTCGTCCTCTGTTTGCCGTATCGGGCCAAGCCTTCCTTCACGCATCCGCCTGAAGGGGCCTATGGGGAAGCGAACCAATCCATCGGGTTCACTGGGCTCCCGCCCTGTCTCAGTTCCATATAAAGCGTTTCCGTAAGCCCGGCGCCACCGCCAAGAGCGTCAGAAACGATCAATTCCGCTTCAGTTTCGGTTTCTTCGTCCGGCATCAGGCCCAAAGGCGCCCCCGAAGGCACCAATTCGCCCGCAGTCACGAACAAGTCACCCGCGCCTGCCAAAACAAGTAAATAGTCTTCGTGGGGCTCAAGGATAATGACATTTCCGTAATCCAGCAGCGGCCCCGCATAGCGGACCGAGGCAGGCCAAGGGGCGGTCAGCAGGGCATTTTGCGGCACCGCCAGCAAAACACCGGGCCGGTTGATGCCCGCGGCGTCGGCCTCGTTGAAGCCGCGCACCAAGGTGCCAAGGGCCGGTAACGGCACGGTGCCCTGCACAGCGGTGAAGTCGGCGATCTCCCCTTCGGCAGAGGTCGGCGTTTCCGCCAGCATCGCGGCGAAACTGCCCAAGCTGTCCACACTATCGAGGATTTGCGCCATCCCCGCCGCATCGAGAGAGAACCGTTCAGGCAATTCCACCCGGTCCGCAATCGCTTGGCTAAGGGCCGATCTTGCATCCTGCACGCCGCTTACGGCAGCCTCCAGTTCGCCCACCGCGCCATCTTGCAGGGCGCGAAGCACGGCGAGTTCTTCCAGCTGCGCCCGCAAGGCGCGGGCCTCTCGGGCGACGGCAGGGGTGACATCGGCCACGATCATCCCCAATCGCGCGGTGCCCAAGGGGCCCTCGGGGTGCAATAATGTGGCTGGCGCAGGGGCTTCTTCGATCCGCTGCAAGACCCCCATCAACCGGGCCAAACGCTCTCGCTCGGCCTCGAACACCAACAGGATCGTGCGTTCGCGCAGGGCGGCGCTGCGGATACCGGCCCGCAGCGCGTCGAGCCCGTGTTCATAGGCGCGCACCGTTTCGGTCAGCGCCTCCACCTGATCCCTTGCGCCATCGGCATCACGCAACGCGCTGGCGGCATCCTCCAACATCCGGCTCGCTTCCCGTGCCGTCATCGCCGGATCGCTCTGCGCCCCCGCCCCTAAGGCTGCGAGGAGGCCTAGACCTAGGCCGAGGAGTGGCCGGAGGATATGCAAGCGCAGCGTCCTCACGAAATCAAACTCTCACCTGTCATCTCGGCGGGCTGCTCCAGCCCCATCAGTTGCAGCAACGATGGGGCCAAGTCGGCCAAACGTCCGTCGCGCAGGGCCGCGCCTTCGGGTCCGCCGACCAGCACCACCGGCACCAAATTCGTTGTATGGGCCGTGTGTGGCCCGCCGGTTTCGGGGTCCACCATGGTTTCGCAGTTGCCGTGATCCGCGCAGACGATCATCGCGCCGCCCACGTCCTCTAGCGCCGCCACCGCTTGCCCCAGGCCCTTGTCCACCGCCTCACACGCCGCCATCGCCGCCGCCAGATCGCCCGTGTGGCCGACCATGTCGGGGTTGGCGTAGTTCACCACGATCAGGTCGTATTGCTCTCGGATCGCGGCCACGAGCAGGTCTGTCACTTGGTCGGCGCTCATCTCGGGTTGCAGATCATATGTCGCCACATCGGGCGATTTCGGCATCTGCCGATCCTCTCCCGGTTCCGGCACTTCCACGCCGCCGTTCAGGAAGAAGGTCACATGGGGATATTTCTCGGTCTCGGCCACCCGAAACTGCCGCAGACCCGCTTTTGCAACCCATTCGCCAAGGGTGTTCACAATCTGCTGTTTCGGGAAAACCGTGGTCATATAGGCGTCGTGCGCCTTGGAGTAGTCGACCATCCCCAGCTTCCCGGCAAAGTCGGGCCGCCCGGTCACATCGAACCCGTCAAACTCTGGGTCGCCCAGGGCTGCAAGGATTTCCCGCGCCCGGTCGGCACGGTAGTTGAGCATGAAGATCCCGTCGCCATCTGCCATTCCGGCAAAATCTCCGACGATGGTGGGCGGAATGAATTCGTCCGTGTTATCCGCCCCATAGGCCGCAGCGACCGCGCCCAATGCGTCGTCGGCCCGGTCGCCTTTCCCGCGCACCATCGCGTCGTATGCGCGTTCTACCCGGTCCCATCGGTTATCCCGGTCCAAGGCGAAGTAGCGCCCGCTGACCGTTGCCACAAAGGCCCCTTTGGGCAGGGTCAAATCACGCAGGAACCCTTCGGCGGATTTCGGGGCCACATCGCGCCCGTCGGTGATCGCATGAACCGCCACCGGCACGCCCATCGTGACCAGCACTGCCACGGCGGCCTCCAGATGCGCCAGTTGCGAATGAACGCCGCCGTCGCTGACCAATCCCATCAGATGCGCCACCCCGCCCGAGGTCTTCAGCGCCTGCCCAAAGGCCACCAAAGCCTCGCGCTGCGCGAATTCTCCGGCGTCGATGGAATCGTTGATCTCCACTAGGTCCATCTTCACTACACGACCGGCGCCAATGTTGGTGTGTCCCACTTCCGAATTGCCCATCTGCCCGTCCGGCAAGCCCACGTCGCGCCCGTGGGTCAGCAACGTGGCGTGGGGGCAGCGGGCCATCAGATCATCCATCACAGGGGTCTTGGCCAACAGCGGCGCATTGTCCGCTTCAGTCTGCCCAATGCCCCAGCCATCCAGAATGCACAGAACAACGGGGCGGGGCTTATCGGTCATTGGTCAGAACTCCTTTACCAAATTGTTCTACGGAGGGTGCATCGGCGCTGCAACCTCCCGCGGTGTCGTTCGGTGAAGACACGCGAGGGAACGCGCAATGAACGGTCAAGAGGTGTCAGGCAATGCGCTGGATGCGGCGACGCCTGTGGCGCGACCCTCGGGGAATTTGCTGACCTCTCAAGCGGACCGAAACAATTGGCGCGGCTGGTTGGCGCAGGCCCGGGCCTGCCCCGACCCGGACGGGGACCGCATCGGCGATATCCTTGCCCACCACCCCCGCGCCTCTGCCCTTGGCCAAGGCTTCACCCTGCCCGCCTACCTTGCCCATAACACCGATGTCGCCAACGCCATCTCTGACCCGGCTGAAGCGGTGTTTCACTACCTTGAATTCGGAATACCCGAGGGCCGCTCTGCTACCCCCACGGCTTGGAACGCGGATTTCGTTGCCCGCACGACGGGCCACAGGCTGTCGCCCGATCTCTCTGCCGAACAAGCCGCTACCGCGCTGTCTGATCTTGGCATCCTGCCCGATGCACTGGCCCTGCGGGAAGCGGACCTCTGGTTGATCCTCGGCCTCCATGGCCCCGCGCTGGCCCCGATCTTTCACCACGAAACATATCTCGCCGCGCTCGATGCGGCGGGGCTGGACCTGCTCGCCCCGGACCGTGTGTCTTGCATCCGCCACTTCGCGCAAGTGGGGCTGGATGCGGGCGTTCCGGCCCACCCCGATCACGCCCTTGATGCCAGCTACTACGCCGCCACCCTGTCGGAGAGGGGAATAAGCGCGCCCCCTTCGCCGCGCCATTGGGCCAGCGTCGGGCTACGGGCCAACGTCCATGCCAACGCCAAGGCGCAGGCGCTTGCCTGCTATGGCCTCAACCTGCCCTCTGCGATCTCGCCCCCCTCAGACGGGCATTTGACGCGGTTCATCCTGCACCCGATGGAAGGCGTGACCGCCCTTGACCTGACCGACACCGCCCTGCGCAGCTTCGTGATCGACCTTGCGCGCCACAAACGTCGGCGTGGTGACATTGGCGGGGCCGAGGCGCTGTTGTCCCATGTCCTTCACATCTGCCCCGGCGACCCCCGTGCCAGCGTTGATCTTGCCGACCTGATCCACGGCACGCGGCAAACGCCTCGGGAAATCGCCCTGCGCCAAACCGCCCCGCCCGACTTTGATGAAGGCGAAAACCGGATGCGGCTGGCCCGGCTGTTCCTCGACCAAGGCGACCATGACGCCGCCCTGACCCATGCCAGCACCCTGCCCCCAGCGGCCCGGGGCCATGTGGGCCTCTGCGCCCGCGCCCAAACCCTTGGCCGCGATGTGTTTGAGACGCTTTTTCGCGACCTCAAATCTCACCTCGCCCGCTATTCCGTCCCAGACCTGCAAGATCTTCTGACCCGTGCCATCGCCCTTTATGCCCCGACGCCCGACAGGGTGGCGCGGGCCGGGGCGATCAAGCGTGTTGCGATCCTTGCCAATGACGACCTTTACCAATGCAAGCTCTACCGGGCCGATCAGAAGGCCGATCAACTGCGATCCCAGGGGGTGCAGGTCTCCACCTTTCTGCAAAGCAAGGACGTGGCGCAACTGCACGGCCAATTGGCGCAATTCGATGCCGTGATCTTCCAGCGAACGCCCGCGTTCCCGCCCATTGCGGCGCTGATGGTGGATGCCGCCAAGCAAGGCATCGCAACGTTTTATGACATCGACGACCTGATTTTCGACGCAGGCACTTTTCCTCCGCCCCTTGCCACTTACGCGGGCCAGATAACCGCCGAAGTTCACGCCGCCATGGCCTGTGGCGTGCCGCTGTTTGCCGCCGCCGCGCGGCTTTGCGGGGTTGGCATCGCTTCGACCGCGCCGATCCGGGCGGCCCTTGCGCCGCTCACCCAGTCGGGTACCGCTTTCACCCACCGTAACGCCCTTGGCCTTGCCCATCTCGCCGCAATGAAACGGCCAAAGCCCGCCGCCGGGGACCGGGTGGTTCTGTTCTATGGCACCGGCACCAAGGCCCATAAGGCCGAGTTCAGCACCCTTCTGGAGCCCGCCCTTGCCCGCGTTCTGGCCGCGCGTCCCGACCGGGTCGAGGTCCGCTTGATGGGAGATTTCCCTTCCCTCAGACACCTCTCTGCCAGCGATGTGACGCTCATCCCGCCCACGTGGGATTTTGAATGCTACGCAGAGGAATTGGCCAAGGCCGACGTCGCCCTCTCCGTCCTGTCCCCCTCCCCCGCGACAGATGCCAAGTCCGAGATCAAGTGGATGGAGCCCGCCGTCTTCGCCATCCCCGCCGTCGTCAGCCCGTCGCCGGTGATGAATGCCGCCATCGACAACGGCCTGACCGGACTCATCGCCCCGGATGAAGACGCATTCGTTCAAGCCCTGTTGCATCTGATCGACGATGACGCCGCGCGCATCAGCATCGGCCATGCCGCGAAGGCGCAGGTAATGCGGGACTATGCGCTGCCCGCCATGGGGGCCGATCTGCTGCGCCAGATGCAAGCCACACTGCCTGCGGCGAAGCCTAAATTACTGGTGGTGAACGTTTTCTACCCGCCGCAATCCATCGGCGGCGCGACCCGTGTCGTGGCCGATAACGTAAGCCATATTCTGGCCCACCACGGCGACCGGTTTGAGGTTGATATCCTTACCACCCTCGACGGTGAAAAAACCGCCCATCAGTTCTGTGCCACCAGCCATTCCGGCGCGCGCATCTGGTCAATCAGCAACGACAAGAAGCTGCCCGAACGCGCCCTGCGCGATCCGGTGATGGACACGCGGATCAACGCCCTGCTGGACCGCATCGCCCCCGATATCGTCCACATCCACTGCGTTCAGCGCCTTGGAGTAGGGATCATTGATGCCTGCCGTCAGCGGGGCATCCCCTATGTTTTGTCGCTCCATGACGGGTGGTGGATCTCCCCGCATCAGTTCATCATCGACGCCGGCGGCGCCCCCTCTCTTCACGATTTCACGATGGTTGACGCCCCCGCCCCGGTTCAAATCGCCCGGCGCTGCATCCAGGACGCCGCCGCCGCCCTCGCGGTGTCGGAGCCCTTTGCAAAACTGCATCGGGACGCCGGTTTGACCAACGTTCGCGCTCTGCCTAACGGGGTCTCGGCCCTGCCGTCGCGCGAGCCGACCGCCGCGCCCCCCGGGCGCGTGCGCCTTGGGTTGATCGGCGGCGCGTCTCGGCACAAAGGCTACGACATCCTGCGCGCGGCCCTGACGGCGCGGGCCTTCCAGAAGCTTGATCTTATCGTCTCAGATCACGCGCTTGCGCCGGGGGCCGAGGTGCACGAGACGTGGAACAATACCCCCGTCCTGCGCGTCCCGCGCCATCCGCAAACCCAAGTGGGGCACCTTTATGGACGCTTTGATGTGCTGCTGGCCCCCTCGATCTGGCCCGAGAGTTTTGGCCTCGTCACCCGAGAGGCTTTGGCACTGGGGCTATGGGTTGTCACCTCGGACCGGGGGGCGATCGGGGCGGACATCATCGAAGGGGTGAATGGCCACGTGGTCCCGGTCGAGGATCACCGTGCCTTGGCTGCCGTCTTGGCCCGCATTGACGCCGATCCCGCCCGCTACACAAGCCCGCCGGAAAGCAGCCAGCCCCAACGCACGGCCGCGCAACAGGGGGATGAACTGGTGGCGCTGTATCAGGATATTTTGTCAGGCCATGCCGCTAAAAGGTGAAATCCGCGGCGTGCAAATCAGCCAGCAAGACGTCCTCCAGCAGGATCGAATTGCCGCTGCCCGTATCAATGAACACATCCGCTCCCTGCTGCACCGCAGCCGTCATCACATCGGCATAGGTGTTCATGGTCGAAAGCTCGGTAAACACCAGCTTTTCGCCGTTGTTGGTGGCGTTGAAGTCCAGGATCACATCGGCCCCGTGGCCATCCTCAAATACGAACAGGTCGGCGTTCACGTTGCCTTCCATCGTGTCGTTTCCAGCGCCACCGATCAGCGTATCGTAACCGCCTCCACCGACAATATAATCGTCGCCCGCGCCGCCGTCGGCATAGTCCGACTGATACCCCGCGCGGATCAGATCGTTGCCGTTGCCGCCTAGAATCGTATCTTGGTGCTCGGCCCCGAACAGGCGGTCATTGCCCTCTCCACCGACCACAAGATCCGCCCCGTTGCCGCCGCGCAGCACGTCGTTTCCTTCCTCGCCGTAGATCGTATCGTCACTGTTATCGCCCAGGATCGTGTCGCGCCCGTCGCCGCCTTGGATCAGGTCCTTGCCCTGCTGACCCCGGATCGAGTCATTGCCCGCGCCGCCGTAAACCGTGTCGTTCTGGCTTCCGGCCCAGATCTCATCCCGGCCACTGCCGCCGTAAATCAGGTCTTCCTGACCTCCACCCTCGGCGTAATCATTGCCATCCCCCAGCATGATCGTGTCTTTCCCCAGATCGCCGTAGATCACATCGTTGCCGTGGCCCGCGTTCACGTAATCGTCGCCCGCATAGCCAGTGACCGTGTCCGCACCGTTGCCCGTATCCACCGCATCATTGATCGCGGTGCCGTCAATCGCGTCATCCCCGTCATTTCCCCCATATAGCGAGAAATCGGGCACCCGGTGCGCCGTCTTCAGGATCGCCGCGTGGACTTGGGTGAAGCTTAACGTCTGCCCATTGCGCGAGAACACCTCCAGCGTTTCGCCCCGCCAATCCAGCAGCGCCCCTTGGGTCGTGGCCGTGTAGCCGATCTGCGTCACATCATAGAGCATCGGCCACGCCGACAGGTCGATCCGGTCCACGCCGACTTGGAAATCGTGAATCTCGTCATGGGTGAAGTCGGACCGCAGAACGAACAAATCCGCGCCGTCGCCCCCGTGCAGCGTATCGACGCCCAATCCGTCTTCCAGCAGATCATCGCCCGCGCCGCCCACAAGGCTATCGCTGCCCGCGCCGCCGATCAGGATGTCATCTCCCGCGCCGCCGGCAATTGTCCCGCCGCCGTGATCGCCCTCGATGATATCGCCCTGCGCAGACACATCGACGGTTATTTCCGTCACGCCCCCCTCCATCTCGGAGGCGACAAAAAGGTGCAGGCTGCCCCCGTCAAAGGACGCCGCCATCGAGGCTATGTTTTGCAACCCGGCGTCGCCGCTGACCGTGCCCAAAAGCTGCAACCGCCCGTTAGGCATCATCACAAACAAGGTCACGCCATCATCGCCGCCCCCCGCCATCACATAGGTGCGCCCGTCGGCCTCCACGACTTCCAGGGTCTGGACGTTGCCAAAGTGCGTATCCGCCGTGTCGATGATGTGGTCGGTGTCCACCAGGCTGCCATCTTGCGCCAGTTCCATCACGGTGATTGCGCCCGACTGCCCCTGCCCGTCGCCGGGGGCCGAGGCGAGGATGATGAAGTTCCGCCCGCCAATCTCGACCACTTTCATGTCGGTGGGGGTCATGATGCCAAGCCCCTCATTCACCCCGGCGTTGCCCGTGTTCACCAGCGTGTTGCCGTCCAGGCGATAGGCGGACACGCCCTTTTCAGTCTGGCTGGCGCTGATGACATATTCGTTGCTCATCACCGAGGCCGCACCGATGGACATCACTTCCGAAGCATAGGTCGTGCCGGTGTCCGACACCTGCATCGCTTGGGAAAGGGCGCCGTTGCTGCCGATCTCGTAGGCGCGGATCAGACCGCTGCCGGTGTCGGCCATGAAGACGGTCTGCGGGTCCGCCTGGCTGACCTCCAGAAGCTGCGCCATGTTGGAGCTGATGCCAGACATCTGCTGCGCCGCGCCCAGGGTGCCGTTGGCGTTCACATCGTACAGGTGCAACTGCTCCGAGCCTGAGCCCGCAACCGCGATGCACATCGCGCCGTTAACCTCCATCAACGACATTTCCTGCAACGCTGCCCCGGCCCACGCGGCGTTGTACAGAGCCGAATCCAGAACGCTGACCGTCCCGTTCGCGTGCAATTCATAAGAGGAAAGACCGCCGGTCTGGCCCGAGGTGGCGTAGAGAATGGATTTGCCGTTGTGCTCGGTCACCATCAGATCGGTGATGCCAACGTCCAACGCCGCCATCCCGATTTGAAACTGCCCCTGAATGACCATCTGCGCCATGACGCACCCACTTTCCTTTGCACTCCTCGGAGATATGCCTTGGAAAGGGGGACGAAGATTATGCCGGTTTGTGGCGGCGTCGTGACGAATAGAACGAAATGTCGGGGCTTGGCTTAACCCTGGCGTTCGGGCGCGGGCCTAGGCGCCCATGTTTTCCTTATGGTGGGCAATCGCCTCATCCAGATCATTAAAGTAACGCAAGCGGCCCTTTTCCAGCACCAGCGCCGCGTCGCAATACTCGCGCAGTTCGGCCAGGTTGTGGTTTACCATGATGGCGCCAGACCGCTCCATTCTGGCGGCGAAGAGCGCCTTGGACTTGCTTCTAAACGCAGCGTCGCCCGCTGCCGTAACCTCATCCACAAGGTAGGTATCGAACTCGATTCCCATCGACAGGCCGAACGTCAGCCGCGACCGCATCCCCGATGAATAGGTCCGTACCGGCATGTTGAAATGCGCGCCCAGCTCCGCAAAGCTGCGTACGAAATCGGCCAACTCTCGGGTATCGACACCGTAAACCCGCGCGATGAAGCGGGTGTTCTGCGCCCCCGTCAGCTCTGGATGGAAAGAGCCCGCAAACCCCACCGGCCATGAGATCGTGCCATCGGTCACCACCCGCCCGCGATCGGCGTTCATATTGCCCGCGATGATCTGCATCAGCGTGGATTTCCCCGCCCCGTTGCGCCCCAACAGCGCCAGCGATCTGCCCGTGGGCAGGGTCAGATTAAGGTCGTCAATCACAACCCGCCGCTGCCCCGCGACCCGAAAACTTTTGGTGAGGTTCTCAAACCGGATCATCGCGAGCGCTACTGTCTGTCGCGGATCGAGTAATAGACCAGCGCCAAGATCGCCCAGCCCAGCAGCAGGAATAGCGAGCAAAGGCCCAGCACGACCTCTCGGCGCGGGAATTGGGCCAGTTCGGGGAACGTCGGCTGGATGAAGACCGCCAGATAGCGGCTTTGGCGGGTCGTGTTTGTTCGGGCAAGGTCCAAGGCCGTCAAGGCTGCGCGATAGCTTCCTTCCGCGAATTCCCGGTCCACCACCAGCCCTTCATATTCGGCGATCAGGGTCGGGTAATCTTCCCCCCCGACCTGAGCGTCGGCCTCGGTGAAGTTTTGCCGTTCCAGCGCGATACGTTCGCGGATCACCCCGATGCGCTGTGCTGATTGGCGCAGGCGGGGGTCGTTGGGATTGCCCGTGTTCTCACTCAACAGATCATTCTCAATCAACGCCTCGGCCAACTGCTGTTGCAGATTGTTCAGCACCCCCATCCGCCCCTGCAAATCGCTTTCCGGGTCCACGATCTGCGTGCGGGTGCGAAACGCTGTCAGGGCTTCGCGCGCGCCCCGAAGGCGCCGCAAGGCCGCCTCCAGATCCTGCTCGGCAAACTGCATCGCATCATTGCGGGCGGTGCTGTTGAGCGCATTCACAAGCTCTTGGCTTTCCTCGATAATCGCGCGGGCGATGGTACGGGCCATCTCTGGTTCAAACGCCAGAACGCGCAGTTCGATAAGCCCCGAGGACTGGCTGTAACTGATCCGCACTATGCGTTGCCAATGGTCCACCAACCCTTCGATCGTCGTGTCAGGCGGCAGGGCAAAAACCGGGTCCACATCGTAAGGGGCCGCGTAATGGCCCACTAGGTCCAGCCGTTCATCCAAACGCTGCACCAGTTCCTGGCTGACAATGTATTCAAACAGAATATCGGCATCGGCCTGCCCGCTGCCCCCGCCGCCCGCAAAGGCCGCCAACCCGCCCAAAACATCAGTCGCAGCGCCGGTTTCATTCTGCCGGACCGTAAACCCGGTGGTCGAGGCGTATTGATCCACCGCCACCCGGTACAGGTAGAACGCCGCCGCCCCCAAAGGGGCCAGCACCAACACGATGAACGAGATCACGATGCCCCAGTGCCGCCACCGCATCCGCGCCCGTTGCGCGGGCACCGTATTAATCCGAATGCGCCGCTGCACCGAGGCAGGGGGTTTTTGAATTATGGTGGCTTCAGTCAACGGTTTGGCAATCCTTGCGTGGTTAATCTCAGGGACACCGCGCAACCCGCTACCGGATCACCTGTCGTTTCCCTTCTGGAATCATCCCTACGCAAAGAGGTTTAATAAAACATGATGGACCCGGCATTTTGACCAGCCTCACAACCATCCACGCCCCCCTTGGTCGCGCCAAAGCCCGTACCACAAGCTTTGCCTCGGCCCGCGCGATCATCGCGCTGATGCTGCGCGAAATGTCCACGCGCTATGGCCGGTCTCCGGGGGGCTATATCTGGGCCGTGGTGGAACCGGTTGGCGCGCTGATCGTGATGTCGTTCGTCTTTTCCATGCTGATCCGCAGCCCCAGCTTGGGCAGCTCGTTCCTGCTGTTTTACACCACCGGATACCTGCCGTTCCTCCTCTATAGCCTCACCCTGTCCACGGTGATGAACGCGCTGACGTTCTCTCGGCCGTTGCTGATGTATCCCGCCGTCAGCTGGATCGACGCGGTTCTGGCGCGGTTCATCCTCAACACGCTGACAAGTGTCGCCATCGCCAGCCTTGTGCTGTTCGGTATTCTGGAGTTCACCGACACAACCGCCGTGCTGGAAATTCGCTACATGATCTCGGCCATGGCGCTGGCGGCGCTGCTGGGGCTTGGCCACGGCACCTTGAACTGCGCCATTTCCGGGCTTTTCCCGGTATATGCTCAAATCTGGACGATCGCCTCGCGGCCCCTGTTGATCGGCTCGGGCGTCTTCTTCTTGTATGAGGATTTGCCCCCCACCATCCAATCCATCCTTGATTGGACCCCGTGGATTCACTTCACCGCACTGTTTCGACAAGGGGTCTATCCCACCTATGGACCCGATTTCATCTCGGTCCCGCTGGTGCTGATCTGGGGGTTGGGGCCGCTGGCCCTTGGCTTGCTGATCTTGCGGCGCAACAGTCAGCGGATATTGATGCGGTAGGGCGCCGGTCACACCCGGTGGTAGGGGCTTCCCGCCAGAATGGACGCCGCGCGGTACAACTGCTCGGTCAGCATCACCCGCGCCAGCATGTGGGGCCACACCATCTTGCCGAAGGAAATCGCCATCCCGGCTTCAGCCCGCAGCGTCGGATCAATCCCATCCGCGCCACCGATCACCAGCGCCAAATCGCCCACGCCTTTGTCCCTTTGCGCCCCCAAACGGTCCGCAAAGGTAGGAGAAGTCATAACCTCCCCCCGTTCGTCCATGACCCAAAACGCGGCACCGGGCAGGCGGGCGCGAATCAATTCCGCCTCCGCCGCCATGCCGCCGCCCTTGCGATCCTCGACCTCGATCAACTGTCCAAGCGACAGCCCAAGGCCCCGGCCCGTCTTGTCGAAGCGTCTCAGATAATCGTCGATCAACGCCTTCTCGGGCCCGCCTTTCAGGCGGCCCACGACGCACAGATGAACCTTCAGCCGTCTGAACCCGGCGCAGGGGCCGATTCTGGCGCTTCGGGCTGCCACATTTTCTCTAGCTGATAGAACTCTCGTACTTCAGGGCGGAATATGTGGACAACGACATCGGCGGTATCAATCAATACCCAGTCGCCCGTATCCTTGCCTTCGATCTTGGAATACAGGCCGTATTCCTGCTTCAGCCTGTCCACCAGCTTCTCGGCGATGGCCGAAACCTGACGGGTAGAGCGACCAGAAGCCACGACCATATAATCGCCAATCGAAGATTTTCCGCGCAGATCAATCTGCACGACATCTTCGGCTTTGTCGTCATCAAGGGATGTCAGAATGCGCTCTAGCAGCTCTTCGCTGGTATAAGCGGTTTGAGTCCGGGCCCGTTTAGAAGTTGTGGGCGCTGCGGATGCAGAGGTCTTGGCCTCCGCCTGGTTAAGTCCGGTCAGGACTCTATCCTCCATTACAATGCACCTGTTGAACCCCGGCGCCGGGCATAAGGGATAATAACACTCCGCGCCCGTGTTCTCAACCACGCCTTACGCATGGTTCTTTGCCCTGTTGCAGTAACGATTTGTTAACCATGTCACGGAAATGCTGAACCATGCGTTTCTTACTCCCCCTCCCCGCCGTCCCCGCCCTGATCCTCTCGCTTGCCGCCTGCGATAGCCCCTCCCCCGCGATGATGGGCATTCCGCCCACTTACGTCGCCGTGGATGGGGCCGAGTTCTCTGTCCGCCGCAACGGCCACCGGGCCGAGGCGATCCGCACCAACCCCATGCCCTTCCCGTCCATCGGGGCAATTGTGCATCGCGCGGGCCAAGCGATGGAGCAAGCCACCGGTTGCGCCGTTGACACCGACAGCCTGCGCGGCGATCAGAACGTGATGCGGGCGAATTTGATTTGTCCCTGAGGCGGTCTGTAGGGCGAGCCTGGGCCCTCTGCCCGTCCGCAGGGGAAAAGCCAATTGATATACCATTGAGATACTTGTGCTGGCCCGCCTCCCCAAACATAGATTTCGCCCTAACGCGCATATCTTGGGGATAACCCGCCGAAACACACGATATACGCCCCACGTCCGTTGACTCGGCCCGCTGCCCTTCGCGTAGACTGCCCCTTAGCAGAATCGCCATCGAAAAGAGGCAGCACAGGTGCGTTTCACAAAGCTCAGATTGAACGGCTTCAAGTCCTTCGTCGATCCGACAGACCTCGTGATTGCCGATGGTTTGACCGGTGTTGTCGGGCCCAATGGCTGCGGAAAATCCAATCTTCTCGAAGCGTTGCGTTGGGTGATGGGCGAAAACCGCCCCACCGCGATGCGTGGCGCTGGCATGGAAGACGTCATCTTTGGCGGTGCCGCCACCCGCAACGCCCGCAACTTCGCGGAAGTCTCGCTTCAGATCGACAACACCGACCGCCTCGCGCCTGCTGGTTTCAACGATGAAGACCAGATCGACATAATCCGCCGCATCACGCGCGACGCCGGAAGTGCTTATAAACTAAACGGAAAAGACGTTCGCGCCCGCGATGTCTCGATGCTGTTTGCTGACGCTTCTACCGGCGCACACAGCCCCGCTTTGGTCCGCCAAGGCCAGATTTCCGAGCTGATTAACGCCCGCCCCAAAGCCCGCCGCCGCATCCTGGAAGAGGCCGCGGGCATCTCGGGCCTCTATCAACGCCGCCATGAGGCGGAGTTGAAATTGAAAGGGGCCGAAGCAAACCTGTCACGCACCGATGACGTTCTCGACCAACTCAGCGGGCAGCTTAACACCTTGGCAAGACAGGCAAAACAAGCCTCCCGCTACCGCGAGATCGGGACGGAACTACGCCTGACGGAAGGCCTGTTGCTGTTTGTGCGCTGGCGCGACGCGGACGCCGCTCGTCTCCGCGCTGAAGAGGCTTTGCGGGCGGGCCTCGCCACTGCCGCGCAGGCAGAATCAGCCGCGCAAGAGGCCGTGAAGGCCCGCGAAGCGGCCGAAGAAGCCCTGCCCCCCCTGCGCGAAGAAGACACGGTCGCCGCCGCGATTCTTCAACGTTTACTGGTAGAACGCGACAGTTTGCAGGCCGAAGCAGACCGCGCCGCCGCCGCCGTGGAAACCCTGACCAACCGGATCACCCAGATCGACAAGGACCGCGAGCGGGAGGAGGCATTGAACGCCGACGCCGGCGAAACTGTCTCTCGGTTGCAGGATGAACGGGCCGATTTGCAGCGGGCGCAAAAGGGCCAGGATGATCGCCTTGGCGACGCCCGCGACGCGGTCACCGACGCCCGCAGTGTTTTGGCCGGACAAGAAGCGGAACTCTCTGATCTTACAGAGCAATCTGCCGCTTTGGCTGCGCGCTACCAAGCCATTGAGCGGCGGATGGGAGAGGCGGAAAAAGCCGTCACCCGCAACATCGCAGATGCCCAGGCCGCCGAGAAAGCCGCCAACGATGCAGCGGATCGGTTGCAGACCCTCAAGCGCGAAGCGGAAGAGGCCACAGACGCCCTCACCCGCGCCACAGATCTTGCGGCCCGCGCCGAGGAAACCCTGCTGGAAACGGAATCTGCCCGCGCAGACGCCCAAACCCACGAGACCGAGGCCCGCTCTGCCCGGTCCGAGGCCGAGGGCCGCGCGGGGACACTGGATGCGGAGGTCACGGCGCTGGCACGCGTGCTGGAACGCGACCGGGGTGACGGTGACCAAGTCCTTGACGAAATTAAAGTTTCCCCCGGTTTTGAGGCCGCGATCGGAGCCGCCCTTTCCGATGATCTAAAGGCCGCCCGTGCGACATCGGCGGGCGCAACAGGCTGGACAGACCTGCCCGGATACGACGCCTCAGCCGCTTTGCCGAAGGGTGCGCAGCCCGCCGCCGAGGTCGCGCAAGCCCCCGCCGTTCTGGGCCGCCGCCTGTCGCAAGTCGGCATCATCGACGCCGCCGACGGTCCCCGCTTGCAGCCCGAATTGCAGCCCGGTCAACGTCTTGTCAGCCGCGAGGGCGATCTTTGGCGTTGGGACGGTTTTGCCGTCGCCGCCGCCGATGCCGTGTCCACCGCCGCGCGGCGGTTGGAGCAGGCAAACCGCCTGTCGGAACTGGAGGAAGAACGGCTCCGCGCACGGGGCAAAGCGGATGCTGCCAAGGCCGCCCATGAAGACTTGGCGCAGCGCCTTAACCAACTGACAGAGGCCGATAAATCCGCCCGCACCGCCCGGCGCGACGCGGAAACGCAGCTGAGCCAAGCCAGCCGCGCCGCCGCCCGCGCCGAGGCCGATCAAAGTGTGCTGGACGGCAAGCTGGAAACCCTGCGCCTGACCGCCTCGCGCCACGCGGAAGAGGCTGATACGGCACGGGCTGAGCTGACCCGTGCCCAAGATGCCTTGGCCGAATTGGATGATCTGGACGCCGTGCGAGGCCGTTTGGCGGACGTGAAGACCACCGTGGAAGCCGCACGGATGACCATGCTCGCCAAGCGCGCCGCCTTTGATGAGGTCAAGCGCGACGGTGAAGATCGCGTGTCGCGCATCGCCAAGATCGGCACAGAAATTACCAACTGGCAGAACCGCCTGACCAACGCCGCCTCGCGTCTGGCCGAGCTGGAGAAGCGCCGCGGGGAGGCCGAAGCCGCCCTGATAGACGCCCGCCAGAAGCCCGGCGAAATCGCCATGCGGCGCGAGCAGTTGGCCATCCAGATCTCTGAGTCCGAGACCCGCAAGACCACCTCCGCCGATGCCCTGTCAGTGGGTGAGATGAACCTGCGGGCCGCCAGCGGCGCCGAGCGCGACACCGAGCGCGCCGCCTCCGAGGCCCGTGAGGCCCGCGCCGCCGCTGAGGCCCGCCGCGATGCCGCGCAGGAGGCGGTCCAGGCCGCCGCCGACCGCATCACCGAAGAGATGGAACAGACGCCCGAGACCCTTCTGGAAACCCTCGGCGACCTGCCCGCACCGATGCCCACCGCGGACCAGATTGAGCAGAACGTCCTCCGCCTGCGCCGTCAGCGCGACGCCCTCGGTGCAGTGAACCTTCGGGCGGAGGAGGATAGCCGTGAGGTGCGGGAGGAGCATGACATGCTGGCTTCCGAGAAGATTGACCTCGAGGAGGCGATTGCGAAGCTTCGGACAGGGATCAACAGCCTCAACAAGGAAGGGCGCGAGCGGCTCTTGAAGGCGTTCGACGAGGTGAACGAGAACTTCGCGCGGCTCTTCACGCACCTCTTTGGGGGGGGTGAGGCGCGGTTGGTGCTGGTGGAATCCGACGATCCGCTGGAGGCCGGGTTGGAGATCCTGTGCCAGCCTCCAGGCAAGAAACTCTCGACCCTCTCGCTGCTATCGGGGGGGGAGCAGACGTTGACGGCGCTGGCGCTAATCTTCGGGGTGTTCCTTGCGAACCCGGCGCCGATCTGTGTGCTGGACGAGGTCGACGCGCCGCTGGATGATGCGAACGTGACGCGGTTCTGTGACATGCTCGATGAGATGACCCGCTCCACGAATACCCGCTTCCTGACGATCACCCACCATGCGGTCACGATGGCCCGGATGGACCGCCTTTTCGGGGTCACGATGGGGGAGCAGGGGGTATCTCAACTCGTCTCGGTGGACCTGAAAGCGGCGGAGACTCTGGTGGCCTGATTTGGGCTCTGTGTGGGCTGCTCAAGCTTGAGCAGAGGGTTAAGCTGTGGTTTTTATTGTGTTTTTTTATTTGTTAAGGTTTGAGCAGGTGAATTTCGGGCGAGTTACTGGGGTTTCACGGCACGGACAATTGCCTCTTGTACCATCACAGACTACCACGAATGCTATGAATGCGCTTTTCCACAAAGCAAGTGATTTTCATTTTGTGTAAGCAAAGCTTACCGCCACTGTTCCACCGGCACACAAGAAACGGAAAAGTAATTGTGGCCGCATTGGCCTCCGCTGATTGATATGACTTGATCAACTCCAACGGCCCGATATCCATTCGGGCATTGATTTCTTAATTCGTATTGATCTTCACAACCATAGCTTAAATCTGGTTGAGTAATACCAACGTTTATGGAACCAGTTGGACCGAACCCGTGTGCACTTCCATCACCATCATAGATAGATAACATCAACGATGAAATACTTTCATAGCGAGCCGCTGCACCATCAAGCCTAGTTTGTAGCCCAAGGGCGTTTACTCTACTATCTTCCAATTCCCGTTGGACAGCATCATATGCTGCCACGGCTTGGCTTGCGAGGTCAAAATTGTATCTTATTTCAGACGCAAGAGATATTGGATATGAGGAGGAAATTCTGTCTGTAGAGATTGTTAAGGTAACGCTAGGTAAGAAAGTATTACCACTCTCCAACGGAACAGGAATACGCTCACACGAAATAGCGAAAGAACCAGTTGGTGCGGTAACATTACTAAATTGATCTAGGTTTATGGTTTCGCCATCTTCCGAAAAGCTGCCGCTTTCACACGTTAGAAGATCTGTCGGATAGTTAAGTGCATTTACTTCAACTGGGGTTGCCACCCCTAGACTAGAGCCATTTATCACAACACCAAACGGATGATTGGTTGTATGTGTGATCCGGTAGCCGAATTGATTTTCAATCGCGACGCAAGCGTTGAAACTTTGCATTGCCTCATACACGGGGGAATACGTAGAGGAAAAACTTGCGCCTTCAATCTGTCTAGCCTCAAATGAAGTGGAACAGAAACGGCGAACTTCCTCACTACTTCCTGAAAAATTTAGATCTGCGCCCAAAACCTCGAATACTTCAATGCCACCAGAAAGTGCTCCTTCTCTAGTCGATCCAGTCGCATCGCAGTAATGATCGTAGAGAAAACTTGCCTGAGCTGAGCGACTATTTGCATTTGCAATTTCAGCCAAATTACCCTCGTATACAATAGCGCATGAGCTGGCAACTTGGGCGAAAGCGGGCATGGCACAAGAGACTGCGTTCAACATGAGAACCGCGCCGATACGTATCACCTTCGCTTCAACGCCCATTAAATCACCCCAAAAATTGGCTGTATTACGTCTAAACCACACATAAAGCAGCAGGGGCAGAAATAAAGCAAGCTTTTTAAGATTCAGCAAGATAACCGGCATTGTGTATTCTACTGGTTACTAGCATAAAGGGGAATTTTATTTATGCTTTTCAATACTATGACAGCCGCCTCATGAAGAATGTAGATCACAGCTTAGGAACGGCATTAACTTCTTGCAGATGATAGAAATCGTCTCCAGATAGCTTTGCGATTCGCAGCATGTTTGTAGCTTACGCTTACTCTAACGGGTGTAGTTTTGATACTTCGTGACGAAATCCCAAGGCATCACCCCTCTGAAAGACGCCTTAATGCCAAATAAAATTTTTTGGGATTTTACGTTCCGCGGGCGTAACGAGGTACCGGCTTAGAGTCCACGTTGCGCCACACCCGTTCGCCATCCCCCTCCCGGCATCTTTTCTTGCGGAAAAGAGCCTACCGGGGCGGCGACCCGATTTCATCTGGTCTGGCCAAAATCCCGCTCCACGGCGTCCATAATATCCTCCATCAGCGGCCCCGTTGCCTCGGGGCCTGTGAAGCGTAGAGACCAGCCGTCGGGGGTCATTTCTCGTCTTATGTGCAATTTCGACCGTACGTGGGCCATGCGGCGGGGGCGGTTTGGGCGGTAGAGGGGTTTGGTGGGCGTGCGGGCGGCCTCTTCGGCCTCCAGCAGGATCGGCAGGATCGTCTTCCATTGGGCGTCGGGGGATTTCTGTTTGGAGGTACGCAGGGCGGTGGTGATGAGGGGGCCGAGGTCGGCGCGCAGGGAGAAGGCAATGCGTGTGATCTGGTTCTGGCTGAGGGTCTCGGGCGAGGTCAGCAGGTGGTCGCCGATCTCAGCCACGACCTCGGCCATGGAACGGATGCGGGCGCGGCGGTGGCGGTCGAGCGTGCGGTAGAGGCTGTCGGTGGCGGCATCGAGGGTGGGAAAGAGGCCCTCGGCCACGGACTCGGTGACAAGGCGGCCCTTCTCCCACGGGGAAATGGCGGCGCGGATCTCATTCTCGGCGACCATACGGGTCATGGCCTCGGCGATGTCGGAGGGGTCACGGATGAAGGCGGGAATGGTGGTGTGGCCGAGCGCACGGGTGGCGGTGAGGCGGCGCAGGCCGGAGATCAGGCCATAGGGCGCGTCAGAGGCGGTGTGCTTGCGCCAGACCTCGATCGGGTGGGTGAGGCCGAGGGACGCGATGGAGGCTTGCAGCTCGGCCAGGGCTGCGGGCGCAAGGGAGATGCGGTCACGGGGGAGGGCATCGGCGTCGATATCGGAGAGGGGGATCTGGGTGGTCTGGGTCATGGGCGTATCCTGTGGCTTGGGGGCTGACAGGATACGCCGGGGTGGGGGGGTGTTGCGCGCGGCGCGGAGTCAGAGCGCGTTGAGGAGCGCTGTGGTGGGCCAGGCGTCGGCGGGCAGGCCGAGGCGGCGCTGTTCCTCACGCACGGCGGCACGAGTGCCTGCGCCGAGGATGCCGTCGATCTCGCCCACGTCGTGGCCACGGGCGGCAAGGGCCTGCTGCAAGCGCCGCATCTGGTCGCCGTTCAGGCCAGCGTCCGGGTTGCCGGCGTCAAACACCGGAGCGCCTTCGAGGCGGGTGGCGAAATAGGCGGCGGTCAGCACGTAGGTGAAGGACTGGTTCCACTCGAACAGGACGGAGAAGTTGGGGTAGGCGAGGAAGGCGGGACCGTTGCGGCCCTGGGGCAGCACGACGGAGGCCTGGGCGTTGCGCATGGGCAGGGTGCCGGTGCGGGCGGCGACGCCATCGGCCTCCCACTCGGCGACGGTGCGGGTGGTGTGGATGCCGGTCTGATACCAGTCCAGATCGGAGGGCACGGTGATTTCCACCAGCCAGGGCTCACCCGCGCGCCAACCGAGGGACGAGAGGATGTTGGCACCCGACATCAGCGCATCGGGGGCGGAGGTTTGCAGGGACACATGGCCATCGCCATCGCCGTCCATGCCGTGGGCCACGATATCTTCGGGCAACATCTGCACCATGCCGATCTCACCGGCCCAGGCGCCGACGGTGTTGACCGGGTCGAAATCGCCGTTCTCATACAGCTCCAATGCGCCGAACACTTCGGGGCGGAACAGCTCAGGCCGACGGCAATCGTGGGCCAGCGTCACAAGACTATCGAGCGTGTTGTAATCCCCTTGGAACGCGCCGTAGTCCGTCTCGAACGCCCAGAAGGCCAGCAGGATACCGCGCGACACGCCGAAGCGACGCTCGATCTCGTTGAAGGTGGCGGCCTGGCGTTCGGCGTTGCGGCGACCATTGTCCATGCGGCCCTGGCTGATCAGGCGGCGGGCGAAATCGGTGAAGGGCACGGTGAAAATACCCTGCCTGCGGTCGGCATCCAGCGCGCGCTGGTAATAGCTGGCGTGACGGAAGAAGCCGTCGATGGCTTCCTGGCTATGGCCGCGCTCTGCCGCCTCGGCGCGGAGGCCCTGGACGAACTGGCCAAAATCACCGCCGCATTGCTGCGCGGTGGCCGTGGTGCCGAGGGTGAGGGTGAGGGAAAGAAGAAGCGGGGCAAGAAAGCGGCGCATATGAAAAGACCCTGTGTTAAGCGTTTCGCGCGAAGATACAGGGCGGGAGGCACGGCGCAAGGGGGCTGGATGGCCCAGGCGAATGCAGGCGCGACTTTGCGGACGAAGCTGCCGTTCATTGATTAAATTCAAAGGGCCGCTATTGACGCTTCCATACCCTGTTTTCAGGCTGTTCCTAGGTCAGTTGAATAACCAAAGCTGCGTTCAATTTTCACAGTGGGAGGAGCGCGCAGAGTTTGCAGGATGACACAGCTTTGCTCTGCTGCATCGATCAGCGCGTGTAGATGCGGCTTTGCCCTGTCACACTCTGTCTTCAGATCAACCCCGATGTGCACAGTTTGAAATCCGACGGGCACATTGTCGCCTGTCATCAAGGTTCCGCGGACATCCGCGCCTAAGCTGACCTTCACATCAAGGTGGCTCAGTTCAATGCCCTTGAGGTTGGCAATCATGCGAATGGCGGTATCAAGGCAGCTGGCCAAGGCTGCGGCCAGAATTTCGCCGGGGCATGGAAAGTCACTTTCGCCGCCGACAGCTTTGTGGACGGATACAGGGATGTCCACCGGGATGCCTGTCCCGCAGACCACATGCCCGTGGAGCGGATGGTTTGCGGAAACCTGCGCATCAACGGTTCTTGCGTGATCATGCACCCATGCCGCGTCAGGCGTCTCTTGATAGCGCTTTCGCAAGGGGCGTTGCCGATCACGGATGCTTTGCGGTTCTACATCCGTGAATGACTGAATGTGGCGCAGGTGTTCAGGGGCCAGTGTCATTTTGAAGCCCGCCGTCCAATGCCAGGAACAAACGCCGGAACCTCGCGCTGATACGTGATGTAGTCATCACCGATCTGGGCAATCAGGTCCTTCTCCTCAAGACGTAGCACAGCGATGACGATGTATCCTGTGGTCACCAACGTGAACAAAAGATGCCCCACGGTCATGGTTGGCGCTGCCCAAAAGGCGATCAAAAAGCCGGTCATGATTGGATGGCGCACCAGTCGATACAGGCCAATCTTGATGAACCCGGGTTGTGATGCCTGGCGCTTTCTCAAGTTCGCGTAGATTTGCTTCACGCCAAACAGATCAAAGTGATCAATCATGAAGGTTGAGGCCAAAACGACCAGCCAGCCGACCCAAAACAGAACGGTCAATACTGTGCCGAGGACCGTGTTGCTGACGTCCCATATGACCGCCGGAAGCGGCTGCCAGAACACGAAAATCAGGATCAGGGCAACGCATGTCAAAAAGATATAAGTGCTGCGTTCGGCAGCTTGGGGAATAACTCTGGTCCAGACACGTTTGAATGCTGGACGCGCCATGATGCTGTGCTGAAGAGCAAAGACGGACAGCAACATCAGATTGATCACCAGCGAAGCGACGATCGGTCCTTGCACGCCGGAATCGATGGATTTTGGCACCAGCACATTCCCAACAAACCCGATGGCATAGAGGAACGTCACCAGAAAGATAACGTAGGTGGCGATGCCGTAGATAAATGTAATTGAGCGGCCCATGGAAAACCCCTTTTAATAGAAAATCACCCGAAAAACCGGACAGGGTCATAGGGTGCACGCGGCGTGCATCGGGGGATACTTCGCAATCCGTACCAAAGCGCTACGGAATCCGTAGTAGTCACACGGCCCGGGGCCGCTGTAGGCTTGAGCGATGGACAGCGAGACAAAAAACACATCGGGCAGCTTGTGCCCTGCCATGGCATCGGCCGACATACTCGGCGACAAGTGGACCCTTTTGTTATTGCGAGAGATGTTTCTGGGCACGACGCGCTTTGGCGGTTTTCAAAAAGCGATTCCGCGCATGTCTCCTTCGATCCTGAGCAAACGGCTCAAAACATTGGAAGCTGCAGAGATCATCACCCGCAAATCGGCACCGACCAGCCAAGCCGCAGACTACAAACTGACGCGGTCGGGACGAGAACTTGGGCCAATTGTCGAAAACATGGCCATCTGGGGAATGCGGTGGCGCAAACGCAGTATCGCGGCGCAGGATTGCGATGTTGGTGGGTTCATGTGGGATTTCCATCGCACATTGAATACCGAAGGCTTGCCGGATGGGGAAACCGTGATCCTTGTGCAAATTTCCGACCGTACCGATCTTAATGCTTGGTGGGTAATTGCGAGTGGTGAAACCGTTGATCTGTGCCCCAAAGACCCTGGTCATGATGTCGACGTGTACCTCACGGCTACGCTCGCGAATCTAGTAGCGCTTTGGCTGGGGGATGTGGGCGTGCGCGAGGCTGTTGATGCCAAGACTGTCTTTCTGGACGGGCCACGACATCTGACAAGCACAGCGCAGGACTGGATGGCGCAGTCCCCTTTGGTCGGGGTGAAATCGGGCTTAGCGAGTAAATGACCCCTTGAGGCAGCAACTTTTTTCGCCTTGTCGTTTTTTGTCGTTTTCAATGGTGCGCCGTCCGGTGGAAACAAAAAAACCAGCATAGCTTCCGTTCATGGGAGATGCAGCATCGGTGACTTTGCGCTCGAAGCGGACTTGCGGCGGTGCGAAACGGCGACTTTCGGATAGGTCGCGTCGGGAGAAGGCCGCTACACAACCGCCAAGACAACCACCGCCAGCAACATCGCCGCCCACACGCGCCACAAGACAGAAACCGCCGCCGAGATGTCGCCGGGCGCCGCCTGCCGCGTGCCGCCTTCGTTCAGGGCCGCGTCAGCGGTCATCTCGCCGCCGTAGGCGCGCGGTCCCGACAGGGACAGGCCGAGGGTTGAGGCCATCGCCGCCTCGGGCCACCCGGCATTGACCGAGCGATGCTTGCCGCCGTCGCGATAAGCGCAGCGCAGAGCGGCGATGCCGTGGGTCAGCGCAATCAAAAGCGCCGTCAGGCGCGCGGGGATGTAATTGAGCACGTCGTCCAGACGGGCGGCGGCCCACCCAAACGCCTCGTGCTCGGGCGTGCGGTGGCCGATCATCGAATCCGCCGTGTTCGTCACTTTATACAGCAACAGCCCCGGCAGCCCGCCCACCAGAAACCAGAACGCCGGCGCAACCACGCCGTCGGACATATTCTCGGCCGCGCTTTCAATCGCGGCGCGGGCCACGGCGGCGGCATCCAAGGGGCCGGTATCGCGCCCCACGATCATCGCCACTTCCCGCTTCCCCTCGCCAAGCGAGCGGCGCAGGCCATCGGCCACGGCCGCCACATGCTGCACCAGAGATTTCTGCGCCAGAAGGGCTGCGGCAATCAGGATTTGCCACAGCCATCCAAGGGGAAGTGCCGCGATCAGCCCACCAAGGGTCAAGGCCCCCAGACCCAGACCAGCCATCACCACCACGCCGTTGCGCCCCTGCGCACCCTTGTTGAAACGCCGGTCACACCAGCCTATCAAACGCCCGATCAGCACGATCGGATGGGTCACACGGGACCAGAGCCAACGGGGCTCTCCCACCAGCGCATCCAGCGCCATTGCGGCCACAAGCAGGGGGGCCGTCGCGATCACAGGGCGGCCTCTAGTCGGGTCCAATCGACCTCGGTTCCCGGCAGGCCGAGGCGAATCCAGTGGTCGGAATAGGGAAAGATGCGGGTCCAGATATGGTGTTTCGCCAAACGCGCCTGCATCGTCGCTGCATCAGGGAGGGCATAGGTGCGGAACAACGTGGTGCCGCCGACAAGCTCTGCCCCTGAGGTCAGCAGCATCCCATCAAGGCGCGCGGCGTCTTTTGCCAGTCGTTCGCGGGTGGCGTCGGCCCAATCGGCGTCCCGCAAGGCCCGAGCACCAATCTCCAACGCCGGGCCAGACACGCACCACGGCCCCATCAGGTCATGCAAGGGCGTGTTGTTTTGCGTGGTCCGAAACGTCTCGGGCAGTGCCATCGCGAACCCCAGCCGCACCCCGGCCAGCCCCCAGAATTTGCCAAAGCTCTTCAGCACCACGACACCCGGTTCCGCCGTGCGGGCGATGTGAGATTGTTCCGGCACGACGTCGCAGAAACTTTCGTCGATCACCGTCAACCGCCGAGGCCCACCCACATCGGGCCACATGCGGCCATCGGGGTTGTTGGGATGCACATAGACATGGACGGGGTTGGCGCTGTTTTGCGGGTCGTTCAGCTGCCCCCGAGCCGCGAAGGCGGCGGCGTGTTCATTGTAGGTCGGGGTTGGAATATAAGCCTCGGCCCCGCGCGCCAGCTCCGGCATATGGGCGATCAAAGGAGAGGCCCCCGCGGCGGCGATAATCTCCACCCCATCGGGCACACGCCAAAATTCCCGCGCGGCCTGCGTAAGCTGCGCCATCGCGCCGTCACCGGGCAAGCGCCCCCAGATCGACGCGGGCAAATCGCCAACGGGATAGGCCACGGGGTTGATCCCCGTGGACAGGTCCAGCCAATCGGCAGGGGCACCGCCGAACGCGGCGGCGGCGGCGTCCAGACCCCCGCCGTGGTCGCGTTTTTTCGACGATGCGCTCATGCGCTCCGTTGAAACGGAAAACTACGCCGCCCGCAATGCCTCTCGACCATGGGGGGCGTGCCAGTCGATCACCGGGTTGATCGGGATGATCCGGTGCGGGTTAATCGTGTCGTGGCTGTAGTGGTAATGGCGCACGATGTGGTCGAAATTCACCTGATCCGCCACGCCCGGCCATTGGTACAGCTCGCGCGTGTAGGCCCAGAGGTTGGGATAATCCACGATCCGCTTGCGGTTGCATTTGAAGTGCAGGTGATAGACCAGATCGAAACGGATCAGCGTGGTGAACAGACGCCAATCGGCCTCGGTAACCCTGTCGCCCGTCAGGTAGCGGTTTTCGGAGAGGATTCCTTCCAGCCAATCCAGCGCATCGAACAGCGTGTGGACGGCCTTGTCATAGGCCTCTTGAGAGGTGGCGAAACCGGATTTGTAGACGCCGTTGTTCACGTCGGAATAGACGCGGGCGTTGATCTCGTCGATCTGGTCGCGCAGGGGTTCAGGGTAGTAATCGTCGGTGTTGCCGGTGATGTCATTGAAGGCGCTGTTGAACATGCGAATGATCTCGGCGGACTCGTTGGACACGATGGTTTCGCGCTCCTTGTCCCAGAGGATCGGCACGGTCACACGGGTCGTCACATCGGGCTGCACCTTGGTGTAGAGGTCGCGGGCAAACGGCAGGCCGTAAAGCGTATCGCCCGTCGCGCCGTCGAAATCGGTGGCAAAGGTCCAGCCTTCCCCCAACATATCGGGATGCACGACCGAGAGGGAGATATGCTGCTCCAGCCCTTTCAACGCCCGAAAGATCAGCGCCCGGTTCGCCCAAGGGCAGGCATGGGAGACATAGAGGTGATAGCGCCCGCTTTCGGCCTTGAAGCCGCCCTCGCCGCTCGGGCCTGCGCTGCCATCGGCCGTGATCCAGTTGCGAAACTGCGCTTCGGATCGTTTGAATGCTCCGCCAGATTTCTTGGTATCGTACCAGGTATCTTGCCACTTTCCGTCTACCAACAGGCCCATCGTTTGCTCCTCCATTTGCTGAGTCGTATCTAGGTCCGCAGGGGCGGTGCGTATAGGTGAAGGCACGCACGGGCGCCTCCGCACCGGCGCACAGGTCAAAGAATCTTCAACTTCTTCTAGAAAATCTCTGCGCCGCAGCGTGCTCTGGCACCCCAAGTCAGTAAGGAGATATTAACGCTACCGCTGCAAAGTCTCCGAATTGCTGGGACAATGTCCGATATACGTCATTGACCTGTCACGAAAGTTTGCCACCTTGCATGGTAAGCACCCCCATTGGGTCAGAGGTTCCTATGTCTGAATACTTACCGAAAGAATTACGTGACCAGCTTGCCGCCGCCCAACGGCAAGGCAAACGCAAACGCGCCACACGGTCCGTTCATGTGGGGGATGAGGCTTTTGCCATCATCGAAATGTCCGACCGTGGCTTCGCCGTCCTGGCAGAGGAGGCACCGCGTTTGCGCGGGCTGATCGACATCTACGATGGCCCTCAGCATCTCTATCAGGCGTTGATCGTTGCCTCATCGGAAGACGGCGACTTGATGCGCTATGACTTCAAGCGCAACACCGCCACCGCCACGACCGCGCCGGTAGATTTCGTCTTGGCAGACACCCGCCCCGCAGGATTGCTGACGCAGACCTAAGCCTAACGCACGATTTTCGCGTGATTTTCTGATTCACGCGAAAATCACCCGCAATTAGCCTTCGCCACGCCCCATTTTTCGCAGAATGTGCGCCGGAACGCGGCTAATTTGCCGTGACACCTACTTTTTTTCCGCGCAAGGGGCCTCTTCGATGATCGAAACACCGTATCTTCTGTTTCTGGGTGACGCGCCCGATGCATTGGCCGCAAAGGTCGCCCAGGGCATCCGTGATTGGCGCCCCGAGAATGTGATCGGCCAGTTCCGCATGGAGGGCTGCAACGCCGATGTAAAAGTCGCCGATATGGACCTTGCCGCCGCCAAGGCATCCGGCGCGAAAACGCTGGTGGTGGGCGTGGCCAACCGGGGCGGCGTGATCTCCAGCTCTTGGAAGCGCGTGCTGATCGAGGCTCTGGCCGAGGGCTTCGATATCGCCTCTGGCCTGCACAACCTGCTTAACGACGAACCCGATCTGGTGGCTGTTGCCAAGGAATACGGGCGCACCCTGCACGATGTGCGCATCCCCTCGGTTGATTACCCGATCGCCAATGGCATCAAACGCACCGGTAAGCGCTGCTTGGCCGTGGGCACCGATTGCTCGGCGGGCAAGATGTATACGTCCCTGGCGATGGACAAGGAAATGAAGGCCCGTGGCCTGAAGTCCAGCTTCCGTGCCACCGGCCAGACCGGCATCCTCGTGACCGGCGATGGCGTCCCGCTGGACGCGGTGATTGCCGACTTCATGGCCGGCGCCGTCGAATGGCTGACCCCCGACAATGACGAGGATCACTGGGACATGATCGAAGGCCAGGGCAGCCTGTTCCACGTCTCTTATTCCGGCGTCACCATGGCGCTGATCCACGGCGGCCAACCCGATGCGCTGATCCTGTCGCACGAGCCGACCCGCACCCATATGCGCGGCCTGCCCGGCTATTCCCTGCCGACGCTGGAGCAGCTGCGCGACACCGCCCTGCCGCTGGCCCGTGTTGCGAACCCCAAGGCCGAGGTTGTGGGCATCTCCGTCAACACCGCCGCTCTGGGGGAAGACGAGGCGCTGCAATGCCTCGCCGATATCGAAAAACGCATGGGCCTGCCCACTGCCGATCCGTTCCGCCAAGGCGCGGGCCGCCTGTGTGACGCGCTGGAAGCCCTGTGATGCAGATCACCCGAGACAGCTTCCGCTTGGCCGAGGTCTTCACCATCTCTCGCGGATCAAGGACCGAGGCTCAGGTGCTGACCGTCACGATCACGCAAGATGGCCATATCGGGCGCGGCGAATGCGTGCCCTATGCCCGCTATGGCGAAACGCTCGACAGCGTCACGGCGCAGCTCGAGGCATCCCATGGCGATGTCTCGGCCCTGCCCGCCGGGGCCGCCCGCAACGCCCTCGATTGTGCCTTGATCGACCTGGCCGCGAAAACCCAAGGCCGCCGCGTCTGGGATCTGCTCAACATCGCGGCCCCCAAACCGGTCACCAGCGCGTTCACCCTGTCGCTCGACACGCCCGACAACATGCGCGCAGCCGCCGCCAAACACGGCCACCGCCCGCTTCTGAAAATCAAACTCGGCACGCCTGATGATATGGCCCGCCTCGAAGCGGTCCGCGCCGGTGCGCCCAAGGCCGCCATCATCGTCGACGCCAACGAAGGCTGGACCGCCGATGTCTACGCCGACCTCGCCCCGCACCTGATCCGGCTTGGGGTGCAGATGGTGGAACAACCCCTGCCCGTGGGCGAAGACGACATGCTGGCCGAAATCGCCCGCCCCCTGCCCGTCTGCGCCGACGAATCCTGCCATGACCGCGCCTCCCTGCCCGGCCTCAAAGGCAAATACGACATGGTCAACATCAAGCTCGACAAGACCGGAGGCCTGACCGAGGCGCTGGCGCTGCGCGATGCCGCCCGCGCCGAGGGCTACACCGTCATGGTCGGTTGCATGGTCGGCTCCAGCCTCGCCATGGCCCCCGCCATGCTGGTCGCCCAGGGCGCCGAGATCGTGGACCTCGACGGCCCCCTCCTCCTGGCCGAAGATCGCACCCCACCGCTGACCTTCGACGGCTCCACCGTCCATCCCCCAGAACCGGCCCTCTGGGGCTGAGCGCTCCTTCATCTTGGCAAATACACCTCCGGGGAGCGCGAGGGGCTGGCCCCTCGCTCCCGTCCCCTCCTCCACCTCACACGAAGTTAAGGTGCGCCGCCGCCCGAAACAGGTCACTCTCCGACACACCAAACCCGGAGCTTCCCAATGCGCCCAATCCTCTTCGTTGCCCTCGCCCTGTTCACAACACCCGCCATGGCCTGTGGCCCTGACACCGATTGCACCGTTCCGGGTGACCGCACCTATCGCTATTACATGCCCGACGGCCCAACCGAGCCAACCGGCGCGTTCTTCCATGCCCATGGCTACCGAGGCTCTGCCAATGGCGCGATGCGCAACGCCTCCCTGCGGGCCGTGGCCGACCGGCTTGGCATGGCCTTCATCGCGCTCAACGCCGATGCCGATGACTGGAACCTTGCCCATCGCCCGCGCAATCCGGACCAGACGCAAGAGGCCGAGACAGACTACGTCCGCGCCGTCATTGCCGATGTCTCCACCCGGATCGACCTCGACGCCACCCGCCTGATCGCCACCGGGTTCAGCGCCGGCGGCATGATGACCTGGACGCTGGCCTGCGAGATGTCCGAAACCTTCGCGGGTTTTGTCCCCTACGCGGGCACATTCTGGTCACCAACGCCGGCCAGTTGCCCCTCTCCCGCGACCACGATCGTCCACATTCACGGCGACGCGGACACCACCGTGCCCCAGGAAGGCCGCACCATTGGCGGCACCTCGCAGGGCAACATCTGGGAGGTGCTGGAGATGTACGGCACCGCGGGCGGTTACGGGCGCCCCGCCGCCATGCAGGCCCCCGAGGGGATGCGGTGCCTTGGCGGTGAAAATGCCAGCAACGACGCCTTGGTCTTTTGCGAATTCGACGGAGGCCATTCCTATTCCACAGCCCGCGTCGAATGGGCCATTGAATGGATTCTCTCTCGGCTCTAGAGGTGAATTGACCATGAAAGGACCCTGCCCATGACCCGAACCGTCTACGTAAACGGCCAGTATCTGCCTGAAGCTGAAGCCTCCATCTCGATCTTTGACCGTGGGTTCCTGTTTGCGGACGGCGTCTATGAGGTCACCAGCGTTCTGGACGGCAAGCTGATCGACTTCGACGGCCACGCCAAACGTCTTCAGCGGTCGCTGGATGAGCTGGAAATGGGCAATCCTACCACGGAAGACGAGCTGCTGGAGATCCACCGTGAACTGGTCCGCCTCAACGATATCGACGAGGGGCTGATCTACCTTCAGGTCACCCGTGGCGCTGCCGACCGTGATTTTGCCTATCCCGAAGACACGGCCCCCACCATCGTGCTGTTCACCCAGAACAAGCCCGGCCTTGCCGATAACCCGATGGCGAAGACCGGCATGAAGATCATCTCGATCGAGGACCAGCGCTGGGGCCGCCGGGACATCAAGACGGTGCAGCTCCTCTACCCCTCCATGGGCAAAATGGCCGCCAAGGCTGCCGGTGCCCATGACGCCTGGATGGTCGAAGACGGCGTCGTGACCGAGGGCACCTCGAACAACGCCTATATCGTGAAAGGCAACACGATCATCACCCGTAACCTTGGCCATGAGATCCTGTCCGGCATCACCCGGACCGCGGTTCTGCGCATGGCGAAAGAAGCCCAGATGAAGGTGGAAGAACGCCCCTTCACGATGGATGAGGCCAAGCAGGCGGACGAGGCATTTGTGACCTCTGCCACCACCTTCGTCATGCCCGTCATCGAGATTGACGGAGAGAGTGTCGGCACCGGCACCCCCGGCAGTATCACGGCCCGGCTGCGCGAAATCTACATCGACGAGATGCGCAAAGCGGCGGTCTGATTTCCCCACGGGCGCCTGACGAATCACGTGCCCGTGCCCCATTCCCACCCCAAGAACCTGTCCTTTTCGACAGTGGTGCTCGGTTCGTTAACCTTTTATTAACCTTTTACGGTCGCGGCGCCCTGAGTACTGGCAGCCGCCACCCTGGGCAGGGCGTTGTGTACGTTGGCGACCTGCCTGTTTTCGCTCGTTCAGCGACGTTCCCAAAGCCTTACCGCCCCGCCTTAGGAGTGGACCCACCTTAGTCGTTTAACGAGTATCCTTTGGGGGGGGTGTGGTACCGTATGTGGCTTACCTTCTGCACGCCGGTGGGGGCGTGCAGAAGTTCCGGGGGCTGTTTCTGGCGATTGCCGTTCCGACCCTGTGGCAGCCTTAGCTTTGTCTTTGTTATGTCGCCTTCAAACTGTCGTCGTAGGCGACCAGTTCTACCGTGTTCCCTTCCGGGTCTTCGGTGAAGATACCGCGCCATCCAACCCAGCCGAAATGCTCGACCCTATAGGGTTGCCCCAAGGTGCTGTACCATTCCATCACCGCGTCTTGCTCGGCGTAGGGCACGGTCAGTGCGATGTGATGCAGGGATGACTTGGCCCCGGTCCGCGGCGCTTGGCTTTGGTCTTTGTCGTTATCAAACAGAGCCAATATCTGTGTATGGCCGCCAAACCCTTCGGCGATCTTGAAGAAAACGATGTTCGGCGCGGCGTTGCCCGTCATGCGCTCCAGCCCCAAGACATCGCCATAAAACGCGGTCATCCGCGCAAGGTCGTCGCAGCGAATGGCGATCTCCCCTAGGGCGCGGATGCGGAAGGGCGGTGTCATGGGGTCACGGTAGGCAGGACGGCGGGCGCTGGCAAGAACGCGCCCGTCGCTAGCCGAAGTCCCCATGGGCAAACCACCCGCCCGATTGGCCGCCCCCATGGGCGAAATACAGCCACAGCCTTGCGCCATCTTGGGTTGTGACGCGCCAGTAATCCCGCACCCCGGTGCGCCACTGCCGTTCATCCAGCCACCACTCCGGGGCGATTCTTTCTGGGCCTTGGGCGCTGTGGGTCGTGAAATCACGCCCCCGCCAGCGAAACCCCGAGGGCACGTCGGGCGATGCCGGGGCGGTGACAGGTTCGGGCGGGAACAGGGTAAGCGGGCGGGGCCGTGTGGGGGCGGGCCAGGTGCCGGGGGCCTCGGCCTCGGACCATGCGGCGGCGAGGGGAACCGAGGTCTTCTCGGGGATATGGCTATCGGCGGGACGGGCACGGCGGATCGCCTCCAACCCCACCCGTGCCCCAAGCCGAGCGAGCTGGTCGGCCATGTCCTGGTCCAGCGTCCGGGGGGCCGCGCTTTCCTGGGCCACGGCCCATCCGCCCTTATGTTCGGTCGCGTGCAGCGGTTCGGTCACATGGGCGATCACCCGCAAGCGGTCGATGCCAAAGCCTGCGTCCACGTCCCCCAGCTTCATCTCGAACAGGGGTTTCAGCTTGTCCGGCTGGTCCGCCGCCCGCGCAAGGCCGATGTCGATGGTTTGGGTGTCCCCCTCTACCCGGCTGAGTTCCAGCCGGACCCGCCGGGCGCCCCGGCCCTTGGCGCGGAGCTTCTCGCACAGGGGCGGCAGAAGCCTGTCCAGGCCAGCGGCGATATCCGCCTCCAGGCCAATCGGGTCCGGCAAGCTGAGGCGCACCGCAAAATGCAACGGCGCCCCGGCAGGCGAGATCGGCTCTGGCATCGTCCCAAGCGCCTGATCCATCCGCCGGATCAAGCCCTGCCCAAAACGGCGCGTCAGGCTGGCACGGGGCAACGCCAGCACATCGCCGATCTGCCGCAGGCCCAACCGCGCCAGCCCCGCCGTGGTGGCGGCATCCACCCGCAACGCGGCAATCGGCAGAGGCGCCAAGGCCTGCCGCGTGGCCCCCGGCTTGGCGATCCGTTGCACCGGGCCACCCGCCAGTTGCGTGGCAGGCGCAGGGCCGCCCTTCACCCAATGCCGCTTGCTGGCGCGTGACCGCGTGGCGCGGGCTTCTTGATCAATCGCGTCGCCGTTGCGCCCCTGCACAAGGCCCTGTCCGCCGCCCTGTCCGCCGCCCTGCCCGCCGCCGTATCGCGCCAAGGCCCAAGCCGCCCCGGCCGTATCGGCGATCCCGGCGCAGACGGTAAGGCCAAGGTCCCCGCAATCTTCCTGCACTTGGCGAAACAACGGCTCTTCCCCGCCAAACAGATGTGCGCAACCGGTAAGGTCCACCAAAAGGCTTTCGCGGCCCTCTTCTGACACCCAGGGGCTGAACTTTCCCGCCCACCGTCGCAGCGCCATCAAAAGCGCCGCCTCACGTCCCAGATCTTCGGGGCGGGTTACCAGATCGGGGCACAGCACCATGGCCTCGCTCAGGGATTGCCCCCTTGCCAACCCTTCCCGCTCCGCCGCCACGCTGGTCGCGGCCAATTGCCTGAGATTGCCCGTCTCGCTCACCGTGACCAGGGGCATTTCGGCCAGGCCCGGCTCTCCCCTCAGCACCCGCTCCACCCCCAAACGCGGGAACCATAGCGAGAGGATGCGCCGCCGGTTGGCAACGTTATGGCGAGGGGGTGTGGACATGAGCGGCAGCAATTGTTCCTGATTTGTTCTCAAATTAGACTGCCGCCGTTTCGGAGTCGAGTCCCCCATTACAGCCCCGAGGACGCACTTTGTGCGGAGGAGGAAGCGCGGGCGACGGGCGAAGCCCGGCGCAATCCCTAGCCGCGCCGCAAACGCTCCAACAACCGCAGGGAGGCATAGCCATCGGGTGTCACGCCCACAGCTTCCTGGTAGCTGCGCACCGCTGCAATGGTGATCGGCCCAACGATTCCGTCGATATCCTCGTGATAATGCCCCGCCGCCAAGAGCAGGCGCTGCAACTCTTCCCTCTCGGCAAAGGTCAACGCCCGGTCGCCACGGGGCCATCCGGCCTGAAACCCGCGCCCGCCCTCAATCCGATCGCTGAGGTGGCCGATGGCGATCACATAGGCATCGGCGGGGTTATAGCGTTCAATCACCCGGAAGTTGCTGAACACCACCAGGGCCACGCCCTCTGCCCCGCCGGGCAACAGGATCGACGCAGGCCCGTGGTCGGGGATCGGGTCACCGTTGATCTGGCGCACCCCAAGATTGTTCCAGAATGCGGCGCTGATACGCTCCTGCTCTCCGGCAAGGCGGTAGTCGAATCCATCGGGCAGGCGCACTTCCATGCCCCAAGGCTGGCCATAGACCCACCCGTGTTCCGCCAGATAATGCGCCGTAGAGGCCAGCGCATCGACGGGATTATCGCTCCAGATATTGCGGCGACCATCACCGTCGAAATCCTGGGCAAACTCCAGGTAGCTGGTCGGCATGAACTGCGTGTGGCCCATCGCTCCGGCCCATGATCCGGTCATGTTGCGGGCCTGCGTGTCGCCCGCCTCGATGATCTGCAAAGCCGCGATCAGCTGCGCCTCAAAGAAGTCCTGCCGCCGTCCGTCATAGGCAAGCGAGGCCATCGCCTCTACGATCCCTACGCTGCCGCGGGACGCCCCATAGGCGCTTTCCAAGCCCCAGACGGCGACCACAACTTCGGCCTCCACCTGAAACTGTTCCTCGATCCGTGACAACGTCGTGCGCCATTCAGCGCGCGCCTCTTGCCCGTTGCGAATGCGGGTCGCGGAAACAGCCGAGTCGAGATATTCCCAAAGGGTCCGAGAGAATTCGGCCTGATTGCGATCCCGTTCCAACACCCGCGTGTTCAGCTGCAATCCATCGAAGGCTTGCTCGAACGTCGCCGCGCTGATGCCCGCCGCCAGCGCCCTTTCCCTGAACGCTGCAATCCAAGCTCGGAACGCCGGATCATTGGCCCGGATCGGGCGTTGCGCCGCTTCTTCCGCCTCGGCCGAGGCCCGCAGAACGGCGGCACGGGCGGCGAATTCAACCGGCACATCACCCCGCGCCACGGGCAAGGGCGACGCCAATATCGCCAGTGCACTTTCGCCTTCGGGCGAGCGGGTGCCTAGGGTTTGGGCGGTCTCTGTTTCGCCAAGGGCGGGCAGAACTTCGACAGTTACCGCGTCGGGCGCACCCTGGGACGCCTCTTCAATCGCCTCTTCGGCGATGACCTCGATCAACACGCCTCGACGCTCCGGCACCGCAACCTCCGGCGCGGCGACCTCCACCGCCGAAGCCAGCCCCTGCACAGGACCCAAAACGGGCCCCAAAACAGGCCGAGGCATGGGCAACGGCGAAATCGCCGGCGGCGCCGCCATTGCGGGCAGCGTTGAGGCCAGGAAGGCAACAAGGGATGCATATTTAAGAGCAAACATAGGCAGGGCTCGACTATCCACGACAGCGCAACAATATAGGGGCTTCACGGCAAACTTACAGGAAAACCGCGAACAATGCAGGGGTGATGGGCGGCGTTTTGCCGGTCACCCTTGCCCCAATCTGGTTAACATACCGTTAGCGTCAGTCCTTTGTGCGGGTCCGAGCGGTCTTTTTGCGCAGTTTCGCCTTCCGCCCCTTGGACGCGCCCACCTTGCGCCGCGCGGGGGGCTTGCCCCGCCCCCGTCCGCCGCCCCGACCTGCGCCTTTGGCGGGCGCTTTGCCGTCATGTTCAAGCAATTCGAGGATCAGCCCCCCCGTGACTGGCACGGCTTCGGCCAGCTTCACCAAGACCCGGTCACCGATGGAAATCATCGTGCCCGTATCCGCGCCCATCAGGGTTTGCGCCTCGGCATCGTAGTGGAAATACTCACGCCCCAGCGACCGCATTGGCAACAGGCCATCGGCCCCGGTCTCATCCAGTTTCACGAACACACCGAACTTGGCGATGCCGGAAATGCGCCCACCAAACTCGGCCCCGACACGGTCCGAGAGGAAGGCCGCAAGGTAGCGGTCCGAGGTGTCACGCTCTGCCACCATCGACCGCCGCTCGGTGCCCGAAATCAGCTTTGCCGTGTCTTCCAGACGCTCAATCTCCTCCGCGGACAGCCCGTCCTTGCCCCAGCCATGGGCGCTGACCAAAGCGCGATGCACGATCAAATCCGCATAGCGCCGGATCGGAGAGGTGAAATGCGCATAGCTTTTCAGGGCGAGGCCGAAGTGCCCGAAGTTCTCGGGGTTGTAGTAGGCCTGTTGCATCGACCGCAGGGTCGAGATCGAGATCAGCTCGGACGTATCCTCGCCCGCTGCGCGCAACAGGTCATTGAGGTGCCGCGTTTGCAGAACCTGCCCCTTGGCGAGCGTCAGCCCGGCGCTGTCGGCCACTTCGCGCAGGGCTTCCAGTTTCTCGGGCGAGGGTTCTTCATGGACCCGGAAAAGCAACGGCGTGCGCTTGGCGATCAGGGTTTCTGCAGCGGCGACATTGGCCAGAACCATGAATTCTTCGATCAGCTTGTGGGCGTCGAGGCGGTCCTTGAAGGCCACGGAGGAGACCTTGCCATTGTCGTCCAGTTCAATCCGCCGCTCCGGCAGATCCAGTTCCAGCGGCTGCCGCTTGGCACGGGCGATTTTCAGCGCGTCATAGGCTGCGAAGAGAGGGCGGATCACGCCTTTAACGAGGGGCTCGGCCCGCGCCGACGGCGTGCCATCCTGGGCGGCCTGAGCCTCCTCATAGCTGAGCGACGCATGGGATTTCATCAGGCCCCGGTGGAACGTATGGCCGATCTTTTGCCCCTTGGCGTCGATCACCATCCGCACGGCAATCACCGCCCGTGGCACCCCTTCATGGAGAGAGCAAAGATCCCCCGAGAGCCGATCGGGCAGCATCGGCACCACGCGGTCCGGGAAATAGGTGGAGTTGCCACGCTTGCGCGCCTCGCGGTCCAGGGCTGAGTCCGGCGTGACGTAATGGGCCACATCGGCGATCGCGACCCAGATGATATGGCCACCCTTGTTCTTGGGGTCATCATCGGCCTGGGCATAGCAGGCATCATCGTGGTCCCGCGCATCGGCGGGGTCGATGGTCACCAATGGCACGTCACGCAGGTCTTCGCGGCCTTTCAGCCCGGCGGGTTTCGCGGCATCGGCCTGCGCCATCACGGCGTCGGGGAAGCTGTCGGGGATGCCGTGTTCATGGATCGCGATCAGCGACACCGCGCGGGCTTCGCCGGGATCGCCGACGCGCAAGGTGATCCGCGCCCGGGGCGCCCCCATCCGCGCCTTTGGCCCGGCAAGCTCGCCTTCGACCAACTCTCCATCCTTGGCACCGTGGGTATCGCCGGCGCGCACCTGCCATTCCTTGTCGGACCCCTTGGAGATCGGAGAGATCACGCCCCCCTCGTCGCGTTTGCGGAAGATACCAAGGATCTTGCGGGGGTTGGTGCCGATCTTGCGGATCAGCCGGGCGGTGTAGTGATGGTCGTCGCCTTCAGCCTCGAACAATTTCGCCAGAATGCGGTCGCCCTGCCCCACGGCAGGGTCGGCGGTACGGGGTTTATAGAGCACACGCGGCTCGGCCCCTTCACCGTGCCATTCCAGAGGCCGCGCAAAGAGGTCACCGTTATCGTCGGGCGCTTGCACGGAAAGGATCGTGACAGGAGGCAGTTTTTCCGGGTCACGGTAGGTGCGCCCGGTTTTTTCCAGATGCCCTTCGGCCTGGAGTTCCTTGAGGATCCGTTTCAGGTCAATCCGAGCCGCCCCCTTGATGCCAAAGGCTTTGGCAATGTCACGCTTGGAGCGTTTGCCGGGGTTGTCGGTGATCCATTTCAGGATTTGGTCTTTGGAGGGGATGTTGCTCATGCGGTCTCAGGTAGCACGAGCGCGGGGGGGCGTCATGGGCCTAAATCGAGCGGCGGTGGGGAGTGGAGCGTTGGATTGAGTTGTATGGGCCAAGATGAAGGGGGAGCGGCGGGGATGAAGAGCGGCCGGTCGATGACTTGGCGGGCGGGGGTTGTGGGGAGCCTTTGGTGGGGCCTGACCGGGGGGTATCGGCGAGGAGCGCGCGCACCGGGACGGGGGGGCGATGGGGGGAGCGGGCGCCCTGCGCGGGTGCACAGGGCGGCGGCACTAGTCGGCGAAGTAGTCGGTAAGGACACGGGTGTAGACCCGTTTGAGGGCCTCTATATCGCTGATGCGGACGCGTTCATCCACCTGGTGCATCCGGTGGCCGACGAGGCCGAATTCGACCACGGGGCAGTGGTTTTTCACGAAGCGAGCGTCCGAGGTGCCACCGGTGGTGGAGAGGGTCGGGGTGCGGCCGGTTTCGGCCTCGACCGCCTTGCCCACGAGGGTGGAGAGGTCACCGGGAGGGGTGAGGAAGGATTCGCCGCTGAGCTTGGTGGTCATGGTGATCTGGGTGCCGGTTTCCTCGGCGACGCGGTCGGCCTCAGAGCGGAGCCATTCGGTGAGGCTGGCGCCGGTATGGGTATCGTTGAAGCGCAGGTTCACGGTCATTTTGGTGCGGGCGGGGATCACGTTGTTGGCGGGGTTGCCGGTGTCGATGGTGGTGATCGCGCAGGTGGAGGCATCGAAGTGGTCGGTGCCCTCGTCCAGCACATGGGTCGAGAGGCGGTGGCCCAGGAGCGCCACGGCGGGCAGAGGGTTGATGACCTTGTGCAGGTAGGCGGAGTGGCCTTGCTTGCCGATGACCTCGAAGAAGGCGGTCAGGGCACCCCGGCGGCCGATTTTCATCATGTCGCCCATTTCCTCGGGGCAGGTCGGCTCGCCCACGATGCAGACGTCGATGCGCTCGCCGACCTCCTCCATCCAATCCAGAAGGGCGATGGTGCCGTCGGTAGATTCGCCCTCCTCATCGCCGGTGATCGCCAGAACGATCGCCCCGTCGGGAGGCGTTTCACGCACGAAATCAATCGCGGCGGCGGCGAAAGCGGCCACACCGGATTTCATATCGGTGGCGCCGCGCCCATACATCCATTCTCCGTCCACTTCCGCGCCGAACGGGGGGAAGCGCCATGCTGCCTCATCGCCGACGGGAACCACATCGGTATGGCCGTTGAAGCCAAACGCCTTGCCGTTGCCGCGCGTGCCCCAGCGGGCATAGAGGTTGGCGATGCCGTTGCGATCGACCCGGGTGCAGGTGAAGCCTGCCTCGGACAACAGCCGTTCCAGCAGGACCAGAGCGCCGCCTTCCAAGGGCGTCACAGAGTTGCAGCGGATCAGATCAGCCGTCAGTGCGACAGGATCAACGGGGGCCAATGCGGCGGCTTGTGACATGGAAACCTCGGGATACAGGATGTTGTGTTACCATCCTATCGGCGTGGCCAATGGACCACAATGCGGCGGGATGATGGCCTAAGTACGTAGTTTTCTGGAGCAATTCGCCGATCGCGTGTTAACCTTTTTGTAATAATAAATACGCCGAGGCAGGCAGCGGACGCCAAAAATGAGCGCCGCATTGAGCAGTGTAACGAGTAATCAGCATATGAATCGCGGGGGGTTTCCCCCGGTTGCAAGCGTGTGCGTGTGATGTGTAATGCCCGACCTCGGCCCGAAAGGGTGACGGCAGACCATGGCGACGGGCGACGAACTACCAATTTATGAAAACGCCACTGCGATGCAGATGGCCACAACGATCTTTGGCCCCGGCACGACGGTAAACAGCGCGAGCTATTCCGGGTGGAGCCAATCTTCTGGCATCTACTATGACGGCGACGACGTAGCGCCGGAACTGACGCCGTCCGATACGGGCGTTATCCTGTCCACCGGCCGCGCCAGCCATGTCACAAGGTCCAGTGGCGACCCGAACCGATCCTCTAGCACGTCTACCAACACCTCTGGCGCGAACAATGACGCGGATTTCAACGCGGCAGCGGGCACCAACACCTATGACGCCAGCTTTCTGGAGGTGAACTTCACCCCAACGACCGATTTCGTGACCATGCAGTTCACCTTCGCGTCGGAAGAATACCCGGAATATACCGGCTCGATCTACAACGACATCGTGGGCGTCTGGGTCAACGGCAACCTCGTCACATCCCCCATTGTGAACGTGACGCAGATTAACTCGGTCAACAGCCAAGCCAACGCCACGTTGTTCAACGACAACACCAACGACGACTACAACACCGAGATGGACGGCTTCACGGTGACCCTGACGCTGGTGATGCCTGTCAACAATGGCGAAGCTAACGACATCAAGATCGGCATCGCCGATGTCGGAGACAGCTCATACGATTCCAACGTGCTGATCGCGGCCAACTCGATCCAAGGGGAATTCATTGCCGGCGCAGACTCGGTGACCCATTACGAAGGGGTCACAACCGTATTGGACGTGTTGGCCAATGACCCCACCTCCGGCGGCGTGGCCTTTATCACCCACGTCAACGGGATCGAGGTTGATCCCGGCGATAGCGTGACCCTTGCCGATGGCACCGTTGTAACGCTGACCCTTTCCGGTGAGCTGGAGATCGACCCGCCCGCCAGCCAAACCGGCCTGACGGCGAACGAGACAATCAACTTCACCTATACAGCCGATGATGGCACGGGCATTACGGATACCGCCTTTGTCACAGTCACGGCGATCCCCTGCTTTGTGCGCGGCACCATGATCCTGACCCAAGACGGCGAGAAGGCTGTAGAGGATCTTGAGGCAGGGGACTTAATCGAGACCCGCGACAATGGCCTGCAACCGATCCGCTGGATCGGGTCACGGACCATCGCGGCAGAGGGGCGCTTTGCCCCGGTGGCGATTGAAGCGGGCACCTTTGGGATGCATCGCCGCCTTGTCGTTTCGCCTCAGCATCGGATCATGCTGACCCATTGGATGGCCGAACTGATGTTTGGCGAGGATGAGGTTCTGGTCGCTGCGAAGGATCTGGTCAACGATTGCTCGGTCCGGGTGCTGACCGGTGGTGAGGTGGAATACTTCCACCTGCTGTTTGACCAGCACCAGATTGTCTTTTCGGAAGGGTTGGCGACGGAAAGCTTCCTGCCCGGGCCCACGGTGATGCACGATCTGGATGCCGACGTTCAGGATGAGGTGTTGTCCCTGTTCCCCGAGATAGACCCAGAAACGATGGACGGCTATGGGCCCGCTGCCCGCCTGCCCCTGCGCGGTTTTGAAGCCCGCGCGATGCTGGCATAGGGCGGAATTTCGGATGACGTGGCAAGCCATATGGAGCCATGGACGGGCGCATCGGGCCCCGCCCAGGGCGTGCCACACGCCCCTGCGGGCGATGACCCTGTGGCTGGAGTTGATTGGCCCACGCAAACCCGCCCCGCGCCGGGGCCGCGGTGTGGCGCGCGATATTCCCTTGCGGCTTTGGCAGGGTGCATCGGAAGGCCAGGATGCGATTTCCATCTACCTGATGCCCGATGGGGCGGTGCGTTTGCTGCACGGCGAGATTGACCTTTGCTCGGCCCCTGCCACCCTGCGGGCCGGAGAGACCCTGGGCCTGCGCTACATCGCCTGCTCTGAGGGCCGGGCCGATGTCTTCGAGGTCAAGAATTACGACCAGGATACCGTACAATCGCTGCGCTCGGGCTTGCAGAAGCAAGCAACCTTGGCCGATGCGCTGCCCAGGGCCGAGGGGTTTCTTTCCGTCGCCCATGTGGCCGCCGTCGCCTCTAGCGCTGTGACGGCCGCAGACTTGCCGGGCGTGGAGAGCGGCGCCTTGGTGTCCACGATCGAAGGCCCCCGCCCAATTGACGCCCTGCGCCCCGGCGACTTGCTGCTGGACGCTGAAGGCACCTCCCACCCTTTGCGCTGGATCGAGGCGCGTCCGCGCCTATGCCTTGGGCGCACCGCCCCCATTTGCCTGCGCGCGCCCTACTTCGGCTTGATCCGGGATCTGTTGGTGACGCCGCAAACCCGCCTGCTTCAGACCGGACCGGTTGTGGATTATCTGTGCGGGACAGAAGCCGTTCTGGCCAATGCCGCCGATATGGCGACGGGTCGCGCCGTGGTACGGGACCGGTCCAAGCCGATGCGGATTTTCTATCATATGATGCTGGATGACCCGGCTTGTATTCGGGTCGAGAACTCTCCGATTGAAACGGTGCATCTAGGCGATGTCATGGCATCGGGCGATCAGCAGATCAGCCAATCGGCTTGCCCCAACGCCGCAGATACGACGCCGTCGCTGCCGCTTCTGGATCGCGCCGCGGCCCGCGCCCTGGTATCAGCCCACGCCCGGGCGGCCTAAGGACTACGCCGCATAGGGCTCAGGCGTTTGCCGGGTCGGGACCGTCGCCAAAAAACGGTGTCATCTGAACCACGACGACAGAGTTTTCTGCCCGCGCCCGTTCCATCAATTCCCGCTCTTCATCGTTGATTTCATCGCCTTGCGCTTCGCGCTCGGCCAAGGAGCCATAGCCCGTCACGTCCAGTGGCGCGAGGTCGGCTTGCTTGAGCACGGCTACTGTTTCACGGACGGCTTCCGCCTCATCCACGCCGGAGGCAAAGCACAACAGGCCCGCACCGGTCGCTTTCTTCGGCAAGCCATCGTTTTCCTTACGGCCAACTTCCACAAGCAAGGTGAACACCTGGTGGATGGCTTTTGGCTTTTTCGGTTTCTTTTGATCGTTCTCTGACATGGGGGCGAAGTGCGGAGAAAACCGGCCCCTGTCAAGTCTGCCGATGGGGCGGATGCGGCGTTTTAAACTAACGTCCGCGCAATAACCGCAGGGCGGCAATCAGGATGCAGGCGCCGACAAAGCCGACAAACCCCTGCATGATCCATCCGCCCGAAGGGGCAAGGCCGATCAGGCGGAACAGGAAATTGGCGACGATTGCCCCGACGATGCCGAGGATTATGTTCACGAAGATTCCCGTGCGCGCGCCCATGAAGCGGCTGGCGATCCACCCGGCGAGGCCGCCCACGAGGATGGCTGCAAAAAATCCGAGGCCCTGCATGTGGTGTGCTCCCATCAATGACGGGGGCATTGTGCCGGGGGAAGGGCCCGCCTGTCCAGCGTGTTGAGCGGGTCTAGGCAGTGGGAGGGGCTGCCCCCCAAACCGGGTCCGTGATACTTGGGGGGCCAGCCTCTGAAACCAAGCCTATTCTACTTGGGGGGCCAGCCCCCCAAACCCCCGGGAGTTGTAAGGCCAAGATGAAGGGAGGGCCGCGCGCCGTGTCGAGGGGGTGGGGTTAGTCGCGCAGAAGTTCGTTGATCGATGTTTTGGAGCGGGTTCGTTCGTCCACCCGTTTTACGATCACGGCGCAGTAGAGGTTCACGCCGTTTTTCGAGGGCATGGAGCCTGCAACAACAACTGAGCCGGAAGGGACTTCGCCGTACATCACTTCGCCGCTTTCACGGTCCACGATCTTGGTGGATTGGCCGATGAACACGCCCATGCCAAGCACCGAGCCTTCACGCACGATGCAGCCTTCGACGACCTCGGAGCGCGCGCCGATGAAGCAATTGTCCTCGATGATTGTGGGGCCGGCCTGCATAGGCTCGAGCACGCCGCCGATGCCGACGCCGCCCGATAGGTGGACGTTCTTGCCGATTTGGGCGCAGGAGCCGACGGTGGCCCAGGTATCGACCATTGTGCCGGTGTCCACATAGGCACCCAGGTTGACGAAGGATGGCATCAGCACCACGCCGGGCGCGATATAGGCGGATTTACGGACGACGCAGTTAGGGACGGCACGGAAGCCGGCCTGGGTCCAGTCGCCTTCGTCCCAATTGGCCCATTTGCTATCGACTTTATCCCACCAGCTGCCGCCTTGGGCGGAGCCGGACTGCATCTCCATATCCTTCAGGCGGAAGCCCAGAAGCACGGCCTTCTTCGCCCATTGGTTCACGTGCCAGTCGCCGCTGTCTTGTTTCTCGGCCACACGCAGGGTGCCGCCGTCCAGCGCGGCGAGCGTGCTTTCGATGGCGTCACGGGTTTCGCCTGTGGTGGCGGGGGTGATCGTGTCACGGGCCTCCCAAGCGGCTTCGATGGCGGTTTCGAGTTGGGCGTTTGACGCGGTGCCGGACATTGGGACACTCCTTATGGGCAGGTTTGCAGCGCTATAGCGGCGTCGGCTGTGTCTGTCCATGTGCGCTGGACGGACGAGGCTTGACGAAGGGTCATCTAGATTTGCAAGCTGGCCCGATCACAAAAAGAAATGAGTTCCCTTGATGACCTTAAAACTTGCCGCACTTGGCACCGCTTTCGCTGCCCTGTCCCTTTCAGCCTGTGTGATCGTTGATCCGCTGCCGGTCACCGGGCCAAGCGTCAATGGCGTTCCATCCGTCGCCCCTTCCGTCACCCTAGCGAGCCAACTGGGGGGGAGCGCGTTTGTGAACATTCGTACAGGAGAGACTCTGAACCTGTGGAGCGATGGCTCCTACACAGTCGGGCTTCGGAACGGTGGGCAGGCCTATGGCACGTGGCGCGCGCCGATCGACACGGCGACCATGTGCTTTACCGGCCCGGTCGCGGCCTATGCCCGAGGCGCCTGCGTTCCGATCCGTTATGACGGTGATTACCTGTCCCTGTTCGACGCGTCGCAACGGCAGGAAATGGAAGCCTACGCCGCTTAATGAGTTGAGGTGGTTCGTGACTGTAACTTCAAGGATGATTGCCCGATGAAACATGCCAAACTCTGGATTGCGGCCTTTGTAGCCCTTTCCCTGCCTGCCTGTGTCGTCCTCGACACTGTCCCGCCCGAAGCCGTTGGCCCGGGACCATTCCTTACCGGAGGCGGCTCAGGCGCGTCTGCGCGGGCAACATCGCCGGGGCCGGGGCCGGGGGCTGCGTCCTTGCAGCAATTCCTTTCCGGTCAGCAAATCACCCGCCATCAGGAATCCCATAGGCTGCTGCCAGGTAGTCGGGTCGCGGGGCGCTTCTATAGCGGACCGGGCGATTACTACGACGTGAACGGGACATGGTCCGCACGCGGCAATGTCTTTTGCATCGGTGTCGAAGTGTCGGAACCCTTCTGCGGCAACGCTGTGATCAACGGCAACCAGCTGCTGCACTACATCAACGGGCCGACAAGCCCTGACGTCTGGGTCATCGAATAAAAGCGACCCTGCCACCGGGCCGATGCCATGGCCCGGTGGCAGACCCTGTGCGCCCGGTCAGGTCGCAGGCCAATGGGGGGGCGCGTTGAAGCGTTCTTCCAGATCGGCATTGAACTCCTCCAGCGAAACGCTGGTATCCAGCCCACCGTCCAGCCGCTCGATCGTGATGGTGACGTGGCGCCGCCCTTTCTTGATTCCCAGAAAGCTCCAGAACCGATCATGGATGGGGGTGTCGTATTTGCTGAGGCCCTTGATGCGCAGGATCGCAACCGGGCAATCGGGCACGGCGCGGAGGGTATCATAGGCACCACTAAAGTGCGGTTGGATGATCTCACGGGGCTGGCGCTTGGCCTGACCGCCGGGAAACAGCAGCACGAACTTGCCGCGGTTGATTGTGTCGATCAGCTTGTCACGTGCCCAGACCTTCCGTGCGGCGCGGCGTTGCGCGGGCCAGCTTTTCGGAGAGGACAGCGGAATGCACCCCGATGGCATCAAGACGAAGAACTGTGCCGGGTGGTAGTATTCGTTGTAGTGCACCGCCGGAAGAACCCGCCGTGTCGGGTACAGGACCGAGGCCACCATCGGCCCATCCAGCCGGGTGACGTGTGTCGCAAGGATCAACCCGTGGGGCATCGTCTGCAACAGGTGCTTGTTCGAGCAGGAGACGTTGTAGAACAAGCCAAAATATGTCCGCAAACATATGAAGAAGAAGTGCCGGATCACCCGTCCGAAGGTCGCATCCAATAGCCGTAGTACTGCTGTCATCAAACCTTCCAGATGCCAGATCGCGTCGCCCAAGGGTAAAGGCTCGCCCCTGCCCCTCAACTACGGGAAACCATAGTTGGCGCAAAGCCATGGTTTCTGCGGGCGACTTCTTTTCAGGTCCGCGATTGTGATTCAGCTTGGGCGATTTCTGCCATAGAGTACCGCAAACAGGACTTTTCGGGACCACCCAACATGACAAACGAACGCCACCCCCTTCGCGATGCCCATCAAGATCGCGTGGATACCCAAAGACTGCCGGATACGCCGCAGGCGCAATCGCCCTCTTATCGGTTGGCCTTCACCGATGAGGATTTTCTGTGCCGGGATGAACTGCGCCCCGTGCGTCTGCAATTGGAATTGCTGAAGCCGGAACTTGGCCTCGATGCCCACAAGATCAAATCCACGATCGTTCTGTTCGGCGGTGCCCGCATTCCCCGCCCCGCAGACCGCGATGGCGCCCGCAGTGACACCCTGCGCGACATGTCGAAATACTATGAGGAAGCGCAGGAGTTTGCCCGTGTAATCACCGAACGCTCGCTGACCAGCGATTGCACCGAGAACGTCGTGGTGACCGGTGGCGGCCCCGGTGTGATGGAGGCTGGCAACCGTGGCGCGATGGAGGCGGGTGGCAAATCCATCGGGCTCAACATCGTGCTGCCCCATGAACAAGAGCCGAACCACTACGTCACGCCGGAGCTGTGCTTCAACTTCCACTACTTCGCGATCCGCAAGATGCACTTCCTGATGCGGGCCAAGGCGATTGCCGTCTTCCCCGGCGGTTTTGGCACCATGGACGAGACTTTCGAGGCGCTGACCCTGATCCAGACCGGCCGGATGGAGCAGGTGCCGGTTCTGCTGTTCGGAGAGGAATTCTGGCGCGAGATCATCAACTGGGACGCGCTGGTCCGGGCGGGCACGATTTCGGCCGATGACCTGAACCTGTTCCGCTTCGTGGAAACCGCCCAAGACGCGCTGGACGTGATCGACGGCTGGACGTTGTCGGGCAAACGCGGAGAGATCCCGGGCCGTTAATCCGGCAGGGAGTATTCCACCAAGGTTGTGTTCAGCATGGCCAAGAAATTGTCGTCACTGACCATGGTGGCGACAAGCTGCCCCTGCCCGTCGCGCCAGATGCTCAGCCCCTCCAGGTTGCCATGGCGACCGGTGCGGCTGTGTAACAGAACCTCGGCCCCTGACAGCCCGGCTGGTGCAACGTCAAAACGCGTCAGCCGAGACGAAAGACCGAACGGCACCACGACGCGGCGCTCCAGCAGGTAAAGACGCCCGCGGTCGTCGAAATCGAGGGCCACGGGGGACCAACCCGACGATCGGGGCAATTGTGCAAAAAGGCTCCACCGGCCCCGGTCGAGCCGCAGCAGGGGAATGGGGCCTTGGCCCGGCATCGCCTCAGGCAGGGTATAAAGCCGCCCCCGCGCATCGGCGGCAACGCCTTCAAACGCGCCGTTGGGGGGCAAGACGGCAACGCCGGGCACTTCGGGGAAGGTGCGGGTTTGCACCCCGTCGCGGCGATGCACGGCAAGGCGGGCGAAGCCTTGGCCTTCAAAGGAAATGACAATCTCGCCACTTGGCAAGATCGCCAAGCCTTCGCTGTCGCGTTGCGCCGTGCTGAGGTGAACACCTCCGTCCCAGGTGATCCTTGCGCCACAGCACACGGTGACATCCGTGATCGCCCCGGCGGCGCGGGTCAGGGACAGGTCGAACAGCATTCCCCTGTCCGAAAGCACCAGCGCAGTGGTGCCTTCCTCGGACATCTCGATGGCGGAAAGCCCCCCGAACCGGGATGCCTCTGCCGTCGCTTCAAGATGCACTTCGCCCCGAAACACCGCCTGCGCGGCGACCGGAGAGAATTGCAAAAGCGCGGCAAAGGCGGCGATCAGAACCCGCTGAGGATTGCGGCGCATTGGTTTGGCATGTTCCCAAGGGCCACGCGCATGCCCGAAGGGGGGCTGGCGGGGGGCGGATCATTGTTGGGCGGGCCGGGAGGCGGCGGGTTCCTGATACGCTCGGCCCGGTCATAGGCCTCTTGGCAGCCATCGCCCTGGGGCAAGGCCTGATTCTGGCAATTGCGGTCCCCATCGGGGCACTGAAGACGCACGTGGAAATGGTAGTGATGCCCTGTGGCAGGGCGGATGTGCGACAGCCAGCTGCGATCCCCGGTGACATTCTGGCACAGCCAGACTTTCACGCCCGTCGTCACGAAAATGCGCGCAACGCGGGGGTCGGTGGCGGCAAGGCGCAACACTTCGGCATGATCGGCGGTCCAGTTGCCATTCACCGATGCGCCCCGTTCCGCCCGGACCGAGATAGAGGACAGGTTTTCCCGTTCCTCCCTTGTCAGGGTCAGATCCGTGGCGGGCAGCATCCAGATATCCGCATCCAGGCCGCTTTGGTGGCTGGCGTGACCTGTCAGCATCGGCCCGCCGCGCGGTTGCGACATATCGCCAACATAGAGCCCGTCCCACGCCGTATTGCGCGCCACATTCGCGGACAGGGTCTCGACATAATCAATCAGCTCCGAATGGCCCCAGCTGCGGTTCCGCGACAGGCGCATGGACTGCCACGTCGGCCCCGTTTCGGGCAATTGTTGCGCGCCGGCTACGCACCCGTTGGAGTAAAATCCAATCACCTCGCTCTCGCCGCCGGAACCGGTGGTCTCCGCGCCGAAGTATTGCCGGCCTTCGCTGCGCGACTGGGTCGCGGTCAATTCCACCGTAGGCCCGCCCGCCCCACAGGCAGCCAAGAACATCAATGCAAAGGGGAACCATCGTTTCATATCGATATCTCCTGAAATTAGTTTCGGCCTTCGGGATCCACAAAATACAGCAGGATCAGACCAATCGTGAACAAAACCACCAGCGGCACAACCCCCACCTGCTGGCTGCCCGACATTTGCGTGACAAATCCGATCGACAAAGGCGCGATGAAAGAGGTCGCCTTTCCCGCCAGCGCATAAAGGCCAAAGGCCTCGGTCATGCGATCGGGGTAGGCTTGGCGCACCAACATCGTCCGCGACGATGACTGCAACGCGCCGCCGCAAGCGCCGATGAAAGCGCCAAGGATGTAGAAGGCGATATCGGGCAGAGAGGAGCCCTCGGCCACGGGGATACCCAAGACGCTGTCGCGGCTGATGAACACCACCGCCAATGCCACGAACGTCAGCATGACCACGTTCACGACAATCACCGGTTTAGGCCCAAAGCGCCCGTCTGCCCGCCCGCCGAGCCACGAAAAGAACGCCCCCGTCAAAATGGCGAGGATGCCGAAGATGCCAACGTCCACCACGCTCCACCCCAGCACGCCCGAGGCATAGATACCGCCAAACACATACATCCCGTTCAGCGCGTCGCGGTAGAACATGGACGAGGCCAGATAGGCCATTAGCGGCTTCTCCGACGGCAGCCGGCGCAGGGTCTTCATCAGCGCAGGCATCGCCCCGCGCAGGGCGTGCCCCATCGGCACCGCCCCGGGAAGCGGCGTGTCACGCACCCATAAAAAGAAGGGGATCATGCCAATGGCAAACCAGATCGCGGTCAGGGGACCAACGGCCCGCGTGCCTTCGCGTGCCTCGGCATCAAGGCCGAGGATCGGCTCGATCCCCAAAAGGGTTGTGCCCGTCTCGGCGCTTTCGGCGAAGAAAAACAGCATCAAGACAAGGGCCACCAAGCCGCCCACATAGCCCCAGGCAAAGCCCGAACCTGAGATCCGCCCGATGTCTTCTTTCGGGCCAAGGCTGGGTAGCATCGCATTGGTGAAGATTGTCGCGAACTCCATCCCGATCAGGCCGATCGCGAAGAAAATCAGCGTTAGCAGCAGGTTGAAATCCCCCGGCGCGGCCCACCACAAGCCGTAGGCGCCGACGAAATACATCACGGAAAACAGCCTGATAAATGGCATCCGCCGCCCCGAAAGGTCGGCCATCGCGCCAAGAAACGGTGCGGAAATGGCGATCAGGAATCCCGCAATGCCAACGCCGTATCCCCAAGCCGTCTGCGCCTGGGTGCCGTCGCCCAGAAGCTCGTTCACATAGGGGCCGAAGATGAAGGTCAGCAGCAACGTGTTATACGGCTGGCTTGCCCAGTCGAACGCCCACCATCCCACGATACGTTTGCGAAGGCCGGAGGCAGTTTCAGAGGCGGGAGCGGTCATAATCATGCCTCGCACTGTCCTGCGCCGGGCGGCGTTTGTCCATCGCCAAGCGTGTGCCTAGAACTCGGGCGGCCAGATCCGTGTCTTGTCCGCCTCAGCCCAGGCGGTGGCCCATGCCGGAAGCGGGCGACTTTCGCCCTCGACCCCCAGCGCCTTTGCCACATCATCGACCGGCGCCAACCGCCCGTTGGCCGTCACGCCCGTGCGCAACAACGCGTGGTTGCAGCAGGTATCGCCGCGCCACATCGCTTGTTCCAGGTAGAAAAACCTCTCATCCCACCCCAGAAACCGCGTCCGCATCTCGAATTTCTGAAGCGGCGTGATCCGCGACCGATAGCGCACGGTAGAGCCCGCAACGACCAGCCCCCACTTCTGTTGCTTCAGGACATCCATCAGCCCGATACGGATCGACAAAGCAAAGCGCCCCAGATCAAACAGGGTCAGGATGCGGCCGTTGTTCATCTCCATAAACCCGTCAATATCAACGGGTAAGCAGGTCATCGACATCTTATGGGTGTCGTAAATCCCCATCGAGGGAAGACGGCTTTCGCGCAGCATGACGCTGCCAAGTCTGAGGAATGGATACATGGCCGCTGCATCGCGCCAACCGCTGCCAAGTGCAAGGGCATCGCTACGTCAAAACCCGTGCCGCGCCGCATCGCCGCTTGCAGCCAAAGACCCGCGCCCCTATTTGGCAAGCAACTCACACGAACGCGGAACCTTTGCCCATGACCTCTTTGTTTCAGATCCTGCTGCTTTTGATCGGCGTCGTGAAATTCATCGTGATCGCCCATATCATCATGTCCTGGCTGATCAACTTCGGCGTCTTGAACATGCACCAGCCCATCGTGGCGCAGATTTGGGACGGGCTGAACCGCCTCCTGCAACCGATCTACGACCCGATCCGGCGCTTCCTGCCGAACATGGGCGGGCTTGATCTTGCGCCCCTGGTGGTGATCCTCGGCCTCTATGCCCTAGAGATCATCCTACGCAACAACGTGGCCGTCTTCCTGTAGACCGGGCCTCGGCCCGGGGCGCGCGCGTGTGCCCCTCGGCGGGCATATCAACGGTAAATCAATTCAGATGCGCCGCCGCAAAGGCCGCTTCTGATCCCCAGACATCCAACACCCGCTGATCGCGCCCGCAGGCGGCGCGATACAGCTCATACGCCACCGACTTCCGGCGCGGGCCAAAACGCGTCAGAACCAAGGCGTCCGAGCGGTAGTAATCCTGATGGTAGTCCTCCGCTGCGTAGAACGGCGCGGCATCAAGGATCGGGGTCACGATGCTTTGGCCAAGACTGCCCTCGGCCTCCATGATTGCGCCGCGGGCGATATCCCGCTCCCGCGCGTCATCCACGAAAATCGCGGTCGTATAACTGTGGCCCCGATCGCAAAACTGCCCGTCCGCGTCCAGCGGATCAATGGAGCGCAGGAACAACCGCAACAGCCCCGCATAGGGCAACACATCGGCATCATAGGTGATCTGCGCGACCTCCAGATGGCCGGTGCCACCGCTCACGACATCGCGGTACGACGGGTTCGCCACGCTGCCGCCCGCGAAGCCGGACACAACTTCGATCACGCCGTTAACGCCCTCAAAATCGCTCTCGACACACCAAAAGCACCCCCCCGCCACAACCGTGGTCCGGATGTCTTCGGCATGGGCGCGACCGCCGTGCAATACCGCCCCCGCAAGGATCGCAAGGGCCAGGGCGATGGGCTTGATGCTCTCGTTGATCGGGCTTCTGGGCATGGGCACCTCCGTTTCTTTCACAAGGCTCCTCAAAGTGCTCTTGCATTGCAAGCCCGAGGGGTGTGATCTCACGCGGAAATGAACGGAGGTGTCTATGCGTATCGCCATGTGGTCCGGCCCGCGAAATCTGTCAACGGCCATGCTCTATGCCTTCGGCAACCGCGCCGATTGCGTTGCTGTGGATGAACCTTTCTACGCCGCCTATCTGGCGCAATCGGGCGTGGAACATCCGATGCAGGACGCCATCCTTTCCAGCCAACCGACCGACCCCGCCCGCGTGGTGGCGGCCCTCTCAACCCCGGCCAAGCCGGTGCAATACCTCAAGGTCATGGCCCACCACATGCTGCCCTCGTTCCCTCTGGATTGGGCCAGGGACTGCGCAAACGTCCACCTTCTGCGCCACCCGGCCCGTGTGATCGCCAGCTACGCCGTCAAGAACGACGTCGCCATCACGCTGGACGATATCGGCTTTGCCCAGGCGGAACGCATCCACGCGGCCCTTCCCGGCCCGATCATCGACAGTGCCGATATCCGCGCCAACCCCGAGGCCATGCTGCGCGCGCTGTGCGCCGCCATCGACCTGCCCTTCGACCCCGCCATGCTCTCCTGGTCCAAAGGCCCCAAACCCTACGACGGCGCCTGGGCCCCCCATTGGTACGACGCCGTCCATAAATCCACCGGCTTCGCAGCAGCTGAAGGCCCCCTCCCCACGCTTCCCGACCACCTGCAACCCCTCCTGCAAGAGGCGCTGCCGATCTACACCGCCCTCCACAAAAACCGCCTCCGCGCCTAAGCACACCCCCCATTCACCTTTTTATAAATATCGAATCCCAACGCCTGAACCAGACGTTGGGGCCTGCCACATAAACGTCACTTGCAGCGCCCCTTCGGCTCTGCAAAATTGGGACATGGAACATACCCCCTTTCCCTCTTGGCAAGACGTCGCAAGCGACCTTGTTGCCGTCGCCGCTGGCCGTGCTGCCGCTGATCTGGTTCTGCGCGATACCCGTGTCGTTCTCGTCCAGACCCGTGAGGTCATGGACGGCTGGCAAGTCGCCGTTAAGCACGGGCGTTTCGCCTATGTCGGCCCCGACGCCAGCCATTGCATCGGCGAGGACACGACAGTGGAGGAGCTGTCTGGCCGCTACCTGATTCCCGGCCTCTGTGACGGGCACATGCATATCGAATCAGGGATGCTAACCCCGGCGGAGTTTTCCCGTGCTGTCATTCCCCACGGCACCACGTCGATGTTCACCGACCCCCATGAAATCGCCAATGTTTTCGGCCTGCGCGGTGTTCGCCTGATGCATGACGAGGCGCTGATGCAGCCGATAAACGTGTTCACCCAGATGCCGTCCTGTGCGCCCTCGGCGCCGGGGTTGGAGACCACCGGGTTTGAAATCGGCCCCGATGATGTCACCGCTGCCATGCAATGGCCCGGCATCGTGGGGCTGGGGGAAATGATGAACTTCCCCGGCGTCATCAACGGCTCGCAACAGATGCTGGCCGAGATCGCCGCGACCCAGGCCGCGGGCAAGACCGTGGGCGGGCATTATGCCTCTCCGGATCTGGGGCCGAACTTCCACGCCTATGTGGCCGGCGGCCCCGCCGATGAACATGAGGGCACCTGCGAAAAAGACGCCGTGGCCCGGATGCGTCAGGGGATGCGGTCGATGATCCGCCTCGGCTCCGCATGGTACGATATCGAGTCGCAGATCACCGCGATCACCGAGCGCGGCCTTGATCCGCGCAACATGATCATCTGCACCGATGATTGTTTCGCCAAGACGCTGGTGGAAGACGGCCACATGAACCGCGCCGTGCGCCACGCCATCGACTGCGGCTGTGATCCGCTGATTGCGCTACAAATGGCGACGATCAACACCGCCACCCACTTCGGGCTGGAGCGCGAGATTGGCCAGATCGCGCCGGGCCGTCGGGCCGATATGATCGTGACCAGCGATCTGAACACCCTGCCGGTCGAGGTCGTCTATGGGCGCGGCGTGAAAGTGGCCGAGGGCGGCAAATGCCTTGCCGATTGCCCCCACCTCGACTGGCCCGAAGATACGCGCCAATCGGTCAACCTTGGCAAAACCCTGACGGCGGCGGACTTTGAAATCCGCTCTGATGCCGACCAAGTCACCGCCAACGTCATTGGCGTGGTCGAAAACCAGGCCCCCACCAAGGCGCTGCAACTGGACCTTCCCGTGCACAATGGCATCGTCGAGCCTGCCCAATCTGAGAAAGGTGGCATCGCCCAGATCGCGCTGGTGGAACGCCACCGGGCCACGGGACAGGTCACCAACGCCGTTGTCAGCGGTTTCGGCTACGGGCCCGGAATGGCCATGGCCTCTACCGTGGCGCACGATAGTCACCATATGATAGTTGTCGGCACCGACCGCGAGATGATGGCGAAAGCCGCCATGCGCTTGGGCGAGGTCGGCGGCGGCGTTACCCTTTGGCAGGACGGCGAAGAAAAGGCGCTGGTGGAATTGCCCATCGCAGGCCTGATGTCCGACCGTCCCGCCGCCGAGGTGGCCGCCAATGTAACCGAGCTTGTCGATGCCATGACGGCCGCAGGCTGCACTTTGAACAACGCCTATATGCAGCACTCGCTTCTGGCCCTTGTAGTGATCCCTGAATTGCGGATTTCCGACCTTGGCCTTGTGGACGTGCGCACCTTCCAACTTACCGATGTCATCGTAGAATGACGCCGGCCTGACCTATGATCGAGACCTTATGACCACCCATCCTCCGCTCCACATCAAGACCCCTGACCACGGCGAGCCTCAGGCCTACGCCGAAGCCGCCGCCGCCGTGGCGCAGGTGCAGGCGCTGTATAAGGAGGCCACGCGCTTTCTATGTGACCACTTTACCGAGACACTCGCCAATGGCGCGACCGAGGGCACGCGGTTTCGGGCCTATTACCCCGAGATCCGCCTGCGCACGACGTCCTTTGCCGCCGTCGATAGCCGCTTGTCCTTCGGCCATGTGTCCGAGCCCGGCACCTATGCCACGACAATCACCCGTCCCGATCTGTTCGAGAATTACCTGACGCAGCAGATTGACCTGCTGCTGAAGAACCATGGCGTCAGCATCTATGTCGGCCCGTCCATGACACCGATGCCTGTCCACTTTGCCGTGGCGCAAGATACCTCGATCACCGTGCCACAAGAGGGCGCGGGCGACTTCGTTCTGCGCGACGTTTTCGACGTGCCCGATCTGGCCACGACCAACGATGATATCGTCAACGGATTCGGCTTCATGTTTGAGGACGGCGCTTGGCCGCTGGCGCCCTTCACGGCGCAGCGCATCGACTATTCCCTTGCGCGGCTGGCCCATTACACCGCCACCGACCCCAGCCATTTCCAGAACCACGTTCTGTTCACGAACTATCAGTTCTATGTGGATGAGTTCGAGGCCTACGCCCGTGCGCAGCTGGATGACCCCGACAGCGGCTACACCAGCTTTGTCGCCACCGGGAACACGATCATCACCGACGCAAAAACCCCCATCGCGCAGCCTGCGAAGATGCCGCAGATGCCGACGTATCATCTGGTGCGCGAAGATGGCTCGGGGATCACCTTGGTCAACATCGGCGTCGGCCCGTCGAACGCGAAGACGGCGACGGACCATATCGCGGTTCTGCGCCCCCATGCATGGCTGATGGTGGGCCATTGCGCGGGCCTTCGCAATTCCCAGCGCTTGGGGGATTTCGTGCTCGCCCATGCGTATCTGCGCGAAGATAAAGTGCTGGATGACGATCTGCCGATCTGGGTGCCTGTCCCGGCCCTTGCCGAAATTCAGGTGGCACTGGAAACCGCTGTGGCGGACGTGACCGCGCTGGAAGGGTTTGAGCTGAAGCGCATCATGCGCACCGGCACTGTCGCCAGCTTTGACAACCGCAACTGGGAACTGCGCGATCAATCCGGTCCGGTGCAGCGTCTGTCGCAATCGCGCGCTGTCGCCCTGGATATGGAAAGCGCCACGATTGCCGCCAATGGATTCCGCTTCCGCGTTCCCTACGGCACGCTTTTGTGCGTGTCCGACAAGCCCCTGCACGGAGAGCTGAAGCTGCCCGGCATGGCCTCGGACTTCTACAAGGACCAGGTCGCCCGACATTTGCAGATCGGTATTCGCGCCATGGAACACCTGCGCGACATGCCTTTGGCGCGTCTTCACAGCCGGAAATTACGCTCTTTTCAGGAGACCGCGTTCCTCTGACCAAAGAAAAACTCACTTTAACCCATGTTTTTCAACAAAACATGGGTTTGCTCCGTTGTATGGCCCCGCAAAATACGGTTAGTTTCGCGCCAACCGGCCCTAGGGCTCGGGGGATAGACAGCAGGAGAATAAGCACATGGCAACTAAACCCATGACTAAGACACAACTCGTTGCCGCACTGGCCGAGGAAATGGGCGGCGACAAGAAAGCCGCTGGTGCAGCACTCGACGCAGTAACGTCCGTGGTCACCAAAGAAGTGGCAAACGGCGGCGCCGTGACCCTTCCTGGCATCGGCAAAGTATACTGCCGCGAGCGTCCAGAGCGTATGGTTCGCAACCCCGCCACGGGCGAGCAGATCAAAAAAGAGGCCGACAAGCAGGTGAAAGTCACCATCGCCAAGGCACTCAAGGATTCCGTGAACGGCTAATATTGCTGTCCACGAAAAGACATGAAAGGGTCGCGCCGAAGGGTGCGGCCCTTTTTCGTTGAAGGGACACTCGATGGACGTGCGCGCGGTAATCATGGGGCTGACATTCGCCCTGATCTGGTCGTCGGCTTTCACCTCGGCCCGCATCATCGTAGAGGCCGCGCCGCCGCTTTATTCGCTTTCCGCGCGGTTCCTGATTTCCGGCATCATCGGCGTCGGCATTGCGTTTGCCTTGGGACAACGCTTCAACCTGACCCGCAACCAATGGCGGGCGGTCATCATCTTTGGCCTGTGCCAGAATGCGATCTATCTGGGGCTGAACTTCGTCGCCATGCAGACGATTGAGGCGTCCCTTGCGGCGATCATCGCCTCCACCATGCCGTTGTTGGTGGCGCTCGCAAACTGGACGATCTTCAAGGAACGGCTGCCCGCCATGGGTATCCTTGGGATGGTGGCAGGCTTTGCCGGGGTTGCCATTATCATGGCGCAACGCTTTGGCGGCGGCGCGGACCCCTTTGGCATTGCCCTGTGCCTGATCGGCGCTGTGGCGCTGGCGGCGGCAACGCTGACGGTCAAAAGCGCCTCGTCCGATGGGGGCAATCTGCTGATGATCGTGGGGTTGCAGATGATTGTGGGCTCAGCAGCGTTGCTTTTGCCCGCCATGGCGTTCGAGACGTTGGCGGTGGAATGGACCCAACCCTTCATCCTTGCCTTCGTCTATACCACGCTGATGCCCGGCCTTGCGGCGACACTGATCTGGTTCCTTCTGGTAGGGCGGATCGGCGCGACGCGGGCGGCGACGTATCACTTTTTAAACCCCGTCTTCGGCGTTGCCATTGCCTTCGTGTTCCTGTCCGAGCGCCTGAGCTGGACCGACGCCCTTGGCGTGGCCATCATCGCGGGGGGCATCTTGGCGGTGCAACGATCCCGGATCAAAAGCTGAGCCGCCCCAGCCGCGCCCCGGTCAGGGCTGCGTCGCCCCATCCCCGCTGGTGGCCACCACCGTCAGGTTATCCAACGACCACAGTGCCCCGTCGCCGTCGACATCCGCGTTCAGGCGCAGGACCAGGGTTTCCGCCGGATCGGCCAAGGTCATCCGTACCCGCAAGCTGGCGAAAGCCTCTGCTGTTTCGGGAAGGGCCGGTTCAGACGGACGGGGCTGGATCAGATCGCTTCGCACAGCGATGTTGACCGAGTCCGTTTCGGCGGTTTGGAAGGTAACATCCCCAAGGCTCGCACCCTCGGGGACATTGATCGTCAACACCTGCTCTTCGCCAAGCGAGATATGGACGCCGCCCTGCCCCGCCCAGCCACCGATCAGATGGATGTCAAAGGTGATCTGCGCCGTGGTCGCATCCGTGTGCATCACGAAAGAGCGTTGCACAGCCGTGTCAGAGAAAGGGCCAAGAACCGGGCCAAGGCCCGGCAGACGATCGCTGGTTTCAGCAGGGCTCCACCCCGGAGCGCCGAAGTTGAAATCCTGATACGCCAGAAGCGTATCTTGCCCCGCAAGTTGGTTGAAACTGCCCGAGTTGATGTCGTCGGCATCGACGGTGGTGCGCAGTAATGTCCCCAACAAAAACAACAGCGCGACACAGGCCACCGTCAGAACAAACCAATCAATCGTTACATAGCCGCGATGCGACTTACTGCTGTGAGCATTCTGCCCCATCAGACATCCAATTCTTAAGTCCCCAGAACCGCCTTATTTTTCGCCAAATGTGGCAAAAACATGGCCCATTCGGGACGGTTTTGCCACATTGTTCCGGTGTTGGCACCAAAGCCCTAAACAGCCAAGGATTGGATCAATAACACTATATAACTTAACGAAATCTTACCCGATTTTGCCCCGGGTCTCGCCCACGTTGCCACCAATTTGCCCTCGTTGAAGCATAATGTGGTCCAGTAGGACGCAGGCCATCATCGCCTCTCCGACCGGCACGGCGCGGATACCCACGCAGGGGTCGTGACGGCCTTTGGTGATGATCTCGGCAGGCTCTCCTGCCTTGGTGATCGTCGCACGGGGCGTGAGGATCGAGGACGTGGGCTTTACCGCAAACCGCACGATCACGTCCTGGCCCGTGGAAATACCACCAAGGATGCCGCCCGCGTGGTTGCTGGAATATTCGGGGCCATCGGCGCCCATGTGAATCTCATCGGCATTGGCGGACCCGGTCAGGGCAGCGGCGGCCATGCCATCGCCGATCTCCACGCCCTTCACGGCGTTGATCGACATCATCGCGGCGGCAAGATCGGTGTCCAACTTGGCATAGATCGGCGCGCCAAGCCCGGCAGGAAGACCGCTGGCCCGAACCTCGATCACCGCGCCGACGCTGTCGCCGGATTTGCGCAGGCCATCCAGATAGTCGGCCCACTCTTCGGCGGCTTTGGCGTCGGGCACCCAGAACGGGTTCTGCTCGACCTGAGCAAGATCGAGGGCGGCGCGGTCAATGGCGTGGGGGCCCATCTGGACCATATAGCCGGTCATCCGCAGGTCAGGCGCCAGCGCCTCTAGCGCCAGACGGGCGATGCCGCCCGCTGCCACCCGCGCCGCGGTTTCCCGCGCGCTGGAGCGGCCGCCGCCACGGGGATCGCGGATGCCGTACTTCTGCCAATAGGTAATGTCGGCGTGACCGGGGCGGAACTTTTCAGCGATGTCGCCATAATCCTTCGACCGTTGGTCGGTGTTGCGGATCATCAACTGGATCGGCGTGCCGGTGGTGTGGCCCTCATACACGCCGGACAGGATCTCTACCTCATCGGCTTCGCGCCGTTGGGTGGTGTATTTGTTCTGGCCCGGTTTGCGGCGGTCCAGCCAGTGCTGAATGGCGGCAGCATCGACAGCAATCCCCGGAGGGCAGCCATCGACTGTCGCCCCCAAGGCTGGACCGTGGCTTTCGCCCCAAGTGGTGACGCGGAAAAGGTGACCGAAAGAATTCATGCTCATAGGCCCCGATTAGCCCCGCGAGGCGCTTTTGCCAAGTCGCTTGCCGACCCGCGCGCTTTAACCTAGGTCTGTAGGCACCTCGGGGGGGCCCGTGTATCGGATGATATTGAGTATCTGACGAAATGCTGGCCTGAGATTGCGAAAGCTGACCCGTTGAACCTGAACCGGTTAACACCGGCGGAGGGAAGGTTATCGCGGCTTGAGCGCCCGGACTTCACTTCGCCCCTAGCTTTGGAGGCGTGAGCCATGACTCTCACCAACACCACCATCATCGCTGCGGGTCTGACCCTTGTGACGGGGGCTGCCTTTGCGCAAGAGCCCGTCTTGACGGTCTACACCTATGACAGCTTCGCGTCCGATTGGGGCCCCGGCCCCGGTGTGGAGGTCGCGTTTGAGGAAATCTGCAACTGCGATTTGCAGTTCACCGCCACTGGCGACGGCGCGGCCCTGCTGGCGCGTCTGCGCCTTGAGGGCGAACGATCCGATGCGGACGTGGTCCTTGGACTGGACACCAACCTGACGGCCGCCGCGGTTGAAGCGGGCCTGATGGCAGAGCACGGTATCACCGCCGAAGGGCTGACCCTGCCCGTGGCTTGGGATGACCCGCACTTCCTGCCGTTTGATTGGGGCTATTTCGCCTTCGTCCACCGCGCGAGCATGGAAAACGTGCCCGGCAGCTTCGAAGCGCTTGCTGCCTCCGAGACCTCTGTCGTGATTCAGGATCCTCGGTCCTCGACCCCCGGTCTTGGCCTGTTGATGTGGGTCCAGAACGCCTATGGCGACGACGCCCCCGCGATCTGGGAAGCGCTGGCTGACAATGTCGTCACCGTAACCCCCGGCTGGTCTGAGGCCTACGGCCTGTTCCTTGATGGCGAAGCGGACATGGTGCTGTCTTACACGACATCTCCTGCCTACCATCTGATCGCGGAAGAGGACGACAGCTACGCCTCTGCCACCTTCAGCGAAGGCCACTACATGCAGATCGAAGTGGGTGGCGTGTTGCAGACCGCCGACAACCCAGAGCTGGCGCAACAGTTCCTTGATTTCATGGTGTCGCCCGCGTTTCAGGCGATCATCCCGGAAACCAACTGGATGTATCCCGCCGCCATGCCCGCCGAGAGCCTTCCAGACGGCTTCGAGACATTGGCGCAGCCCGAAACGGCGCTGATCTACCCTGCGGCAGAGGCGGCAGCCGTGCGGGATGAGGCATTGGCCACATGGCAAAACGCGCTCAGCCAGTAACGCTGATCCAGACCATCGGCGGGGTTTTTACCCTGCTGGTGGCCCTGGCAATTCTTGCCCCCCTCGGCGCGGTGATCTTCCGGGCCGAGGGATTTACGGACCTGCGTGCAGCCGATTGGGCAGCCGTGCGGTTCACGTTGCTGCAAGCGGCCCTGTCGGCGTTCGTGTCCTGCATCGCGGCAATCCCCGTGGCGCGGGCCTTGGCGCGGCGAAAATTCTACGGGCGCGGCGTGTATATCTCGCTGATGGGGGCGCCTTTCATCCTGCCGGTGATTGTCGCCGTCATGGGGCTTCTGGCGATCTTCGGGCGGGCCGGTTGGCTGAATGCCGCGCTGGAGGGCATCGGCGCGGGCACGATTGAAATTTACGGGATGGTGGGCGTGGTGATGGCCCATGTGTTCCTGAACCTGCCTTTGGCAACCCGGCTGTTGCTGCAAGCGTGGCTTGCGGTCCCGGCAGAGCGGATCAGGCTGGCCCATTCGCTGAACTTCACCGCCCAGGACATGCGCCGCCATTTCGGCTGGCCGCTGTTACGGGCCACGCTACCCGGTGCGGCCTTGGTGATTTTTCTGATCTGCACCACCAGTTTCGCCGTCGCCCTGATCCTTGGCGGTGGCCCCGCCGCCACCACGATCGAGTTGGCGATTTACCAAGCCTTTCAGTTCGACTTCGATCTTGGCCGCGCGGCCCTTCTGGGGATGGTCCAGGTGGCCATCTGCGTTGGCGCGGGGTTGATTGTGTGGCGCTTCGCCAATGCCACCGAATTCGGCGGCGGGCTGGATCGTCCGGCGTTGTCATGGCCCGGCGACAGGCCGTTATCGCGCGGCATCGACGGCGCCGCGCTGATCCTTGCGGGCGCGTTCCTTCTGTTGCCGCTGGCCGCTGTCGCCGGGCAAGGCATCGGCGCGGTCACGGGCCTGCCAATCTCGACGTGGGAGGCGGCATTACGCTCGGTCCTGCTGGCACTGGCCTCTACCACGCTGGCGGTGACGCTGGCCCTGCCCATCGCGCTGTTGATCGCCGGCAAGGCCGCCCGTGCGGGGTTGGAGGGCGTGGGCCTTCTGTCCATCGCCGTGTCGCCCCTGGTGATCGGAACGGGCCTGTTTCTGATCGTCTTTCCCATCGCCAACCCGGTGACGCTATCGCTGCCCATCACGGGCCTTGTGAACGCGCTGGTGGCGCTGCCTTTCCTTTTGCGGGCCCTGATCCCCGCCGCCAGACAGGCCGAGGCCACACAGGGCCGCCTTGCCGACGCTTTGGGGATGCGCGGCATGGCCCGCTTGCGCCACGCGATCCTGCCCCGCCTGGGCCGCCCCTTGGGCTTTGGCGCGGGGTTAGCGGCGGCGTTCTCCATGGGGGACCTGGGCGTGATCGCCCTGTTCTCGGCCCAAGGGCAGGAGACGCTTCCGCTGGAGATGTATCGCCTGTTCGGGTCCTACCGCACAAATGACGCGCAGGGAGCGGCGGTGCTGTTGATGGCCCTGTCCCTGGGCATGTTCTGGCTATTTGACCAAGGGGGTCGCGCCAATGCTGCATCTTGAGAACATCCGCGTGCGGCAGGGCAGCTTCACGCTATCGGCGCATCTTACGGTGCCCGAGGGGGCGCGGGTCGCCTTGATGGGCGCGTCGGGCAGCGGCAAGTCCACGCTGCTGTTCACATTGTCGGGGTTCCTTTGGCCCGATGAGGGGCGCGTCACGATGAGGGGCAAAGACGTGACCAGGTTGCCGGTGGCGGATCGGCCCGTGTCGATCCTGTTCCAGGACGGCAATCTGTTCCCGCATCTGAACGCCTTCGACAACATCGCCCTTGGGATTGCCCCAAACCTGAACCTGAGCGTGGCGGACAAGGCGCGGGTGGAGGGGGCCTTGAAGAAGGTCGATCTGGACGGGATGGCGGGGCGGATGCCTGCGGAATTGTCCGGAGGTCAACAAAGCCGCGTGGCCCTTGCGAGGATGCTTCTGCGCGACAAGCCAGTGGCGCTTCTGGATGAGCCGTTTTCGGCCCTCGACCCCGGCTTGCGGCGCGAGATGTTGGGGCTGGTGCGGACCCTGTGCGACGAGACCGGGCAAACGCTGGTGATGGCGACACACGATTTGCGCGATGCGGAGCGCCTGTGCGACCGGGTGCTGCTGCTGGAAGAGGGCGAAGTGGCGTTGAACGCTGATCTGGTCGAGGCGATCGCGGATAAGGCCCCGGCCCTGCATCCTTGGATGTAGGGCGCGTAGCGCGGCAAGCGGGTGGCGGGCACATGGCCGCCCGACAGGTTCCCCAAAACCCAAAACGCGCCCCGAAGGGCGCGCTGCAATCTTTCATCGACGCGAGGCGTCTTAGCTGGCTTTCGCCCGCGCCTTGACCGGTGCCCAGAGGCGCTTGTTGGTCAGGTACAGCAGGACCGAGAACAGGCCGAGAATGATGAACGCCACCAAGCCCAATTGTTTACGGGCCATCAGGTGAGGTTCCGCCGTCCACATCAGGAACGCCGCCACATCTTCTGCCATCTGCTCGACCGTTGCAGGGGTGCCATCGGCATATTCCACTGCATCCTCATAAAGCGGGGGCGCCATGGAGATGTAGCCGCCCTCGAACGTCTCATTCTCATAAAGAATGCTGCCGAACTGCTCCTGCTCTTCGCCGGTGTAGTGGGTCAGAAGCGACGCGATGTATTCAGGACCGCCGATGCCGTAGATGAACTGGTTGATGCCAAGGCCGTAGGGGCCATGGAAACCAGCCCGTGCCTTCGCCATCAGGCTCAGGTCAGGGGCGCCAACGCCGTCATTTGCCGGGAAGTTGTCGTTCGGGGTTGCCGCACGCCAGTCCTGCAAATCGTCGTCGAAGACCTCGATGAAGTTTTCATCAATGTAGGCACGCACTTCGTCTTCGGTCCAACCGATGCCGCCGTGATCTGCCAGCGTCCGCAGAGGGATATACTGGAGACCGTGGCAGCCCGCGCAAACCTGCGTGTAGACCTGAAGGCCGCGCTGAAGCTGGTCCTGATCGAAGGTGCCGAAGGGCCCTTCAAACGAGAACGCATAGTTTTCAACGTGACCACCGCCACCTGCCGCCATTGCGCCGCCGGTGGAGAGGGACAGAGCCGCGATGGCGCTGATTGTAAGTTTCCTGAGCATTGTCAGATCCTCTCTCATTCAGCCGGGGTCGACGCGGAGGTCGAACCGGATGCGCCATGGCCTTTGCCATAGTGCTCGTTGAAGTCATCCTCGATCGTCTCGGGCTGTGGCAGCGGCTTCTCGATCACGCCAAGCAGGGGCAGGATGACGAGGAAGTATGCGAACCAATAGGCCGACGCGATCAGGGCGATGTAGGGATAGATCCCCTCGGCCGGGCGTGCGCCCACCCACATCAGAACCATGAAGTTGAAGGCAAAGACCCAGAACCACCACTTGAACATCGGGCGATAGCGGCCCGACCGAACAGAGGACGTATCCAGCCAAGGTGCCAGAGCCATCACAAGGATCGCCCCGAACATGGCGATCACGCCGAAGAACTTCGCATCGACGATACCGCCGGTCAGGAAGTTCGCCGCGATCACGACCCAGACTTCGCCGTCAAACGCCCGCAGGATCGCGTAGAACGGCAGGAAGTACCATTCAGGAACGATGTGTGCAGGGGTCACCAGCGGGTTCGCCTCGATGTAGTTATCGGGGTGGCCCAGATAGTTTGGCATGAAACCCACGACCGCAAAGAAGATTACCAGGATCACGGCAAGCGCGAACAGATCCTTGATGACGAAGTAGGGCCAGAACGGCAGCGTGTCCGCTTCGGCCTCTTTCTTCGAGGTGCGACGCACTTCAACACCGGTGGGGTTGTTGTTGCCCGTGGTGTGGAAGGCCCAGACGTGGACGATCACAAGGCCCAGGATCAGGAACGGCAGCAGATAGTGCAGCGACAAGAAGCGGTTCAGCGTGGCGTTGTCCACGGCGGGCCCGCCCAGAAGCCAGGTCTGAATGCCTTCACCGATGAACGGGATAGCGCCGAAGAGGCCGGTAATCACGGTCGCGCCCCAGAAGGACATCTGCCCCCAAGGAAGAACGTAGCCCATGAACGCGGTGCCCATCATCAGCACGTAGATCAGCATGCCGATGATCCATGTAACCTCACGCGGGGCCTTGTAAGAACCGTAGTAGAGGCCGCGGAAGATGTGCAGGTAAACCGCCACGAAGAACAGCGATGCACCGTTCATGTGGATGTAGCGAATGGCCCACCCGCCGTTCACGTTGCGCATGATGTGTTCAACCGACGCGAACGCCAGATCAACGTGGGGCGTGTAGTGCATGACCAGCAGCACACCAGTCAGGATCTGCATCACCAGACAGAACACCAGCACGATGCCGAAAATCCACATCCAGTTGAGGTTTTTCGGCGTCGGGATCATCAATGTGTCGTACATCAAAGCAACGACGGGCAAGCGGCGGTGAAGCCACTTCTCTGGCCGAGACTTTGGTTCGTAATGGTCGTGGGGAATACCACCCATGGTTCAATCCTCCCTTAACCGAGCAAAATTGTGGAATCGTCGAGGAACTCTGCTGGCGGAACCGGCAGGTTTTCAGGCGCAGGCCCACGACGGATACGGCCGGCGGTGTCGTAGTGCGACCCGTGGCAGGGGCAGAACCACCCGCCGAAGTCGCCAGCGCCGTCACCGATTGGCACGCAGCCAAGGTGCGTACACACGCCCTGCATCACCAGCCATTCACCGGTGTTCTCGCCATCGGGCGTGACCAGCGTACGGTTGATATCTGCGGCGTCTTCACCGGCGGCGTTGGCGTTGCGGGCGTCGGTATCGACAAGCTCGCTCATCTCTACGGCGCGGCCAGCTTCAATTTCTTCTTCCGTGCGGCGACGGATGAAAATCGGCTTACCAAGAAACAGCACGGTCAGCTGAGTGCCCGGCTCTACCCCCGACACGTCAACGCGCAGCTGGCTGGCAGCCTGCACATCGGCGGAGGGGTTCATGGAGTTTACCAGCGGCCAAGCGGCCGCACCTGTAACAACAACACCAGTACCAGCGGTGGCGTAGTACAGAAAATCCCGGCGGTCGCCGGACGGATCCTGTGTATCTGACACGAGCTCTGCGTCCTTTCTCTCTGGGTCCAAACGTCTTCAGACCTGGAAACGTCTAGTTGCGGCGACGGAATCCCTCCGCCCCCAAGCTGCTGTTGCTGTTACTGTTTGACGGTTTACGCGTCCAGCGGACAAACGCGCACACGGGGGCCGAAATGTGCAAATTTTCGCCCTGATCGCCCCCCTGACGGCGATTCCTCTGGAATTGTCTGGAAATGACACCGGTGCGAGGGCCTGATCCTCGAGCAACGCAATGTGGTGGCTGTCGATGGCTTCCAAAGTCTTGCGCCGCCAGAAACCCCCAGTGCCGCCTTCCCCCAAATCTCCGAAAAAACGGGATCATTTCAACGGCGCAACGGTCGGTTTGCTACGTCTTGAGGGGCGCGACGGGCTCTCGAAAAAGATCCTCGTTTCGAGAATCCGCCGTGTCTCCGCGATCTTGGGGAGGGGTCGCGCGGCCTCTTGCCGTGGGTCATCGCCCAAATGGGGTGCCTTGGCTGTGCCATAGAGCCGCAGAACAAGCGCGGCGCCCGCAATCGCGCAGAACATCGGGGGCATGCGGTCCGATTGTTGCAGATGGCCCGCCCGCCCGTTGCCGATGCCCGGAATGTTGAGCCGCGCCCCCGCCCTGCTACAGCTTTGCACGCATCAAGCGGTGCAGGATGCCAGAGCCGTCGTCATAATCTGGCCCCTCGGCGACGAAGCCCAACCGCTCATAAAACGCAATCGCGTAGACTTGCGATTCGAGTTCGGCGGCGGTGAAGCCCCGCGCCTTTGCGTCTTCCATCAACGTCTGCATGATCCGCGCCCCAAGGCCCGTGCCGCGATGGGCTTTCATCACCGCAACGCGACCGATCTTGGCAGTGTCGCCCCGCGGGATCACCCGCGCCGTGCCTGCGCCATCCCCGGCCAGATAATGCAGACAGGTGGCATCATCGGCGTCCCATTCCTCGGCCTCGGGGATTTGCTGTTCTTCGATGAACACCGCGCGGCGAATGTCGAAACATGCCTGCCGCGCAGCGTCCGTGTCCGCGAGAGCGATCTTCATTCCGGCGCGGTGCCCACCATCGAGGGACGCTCGGCAAACTTGGCGTACCACGTCGCCAAAGCATCGCGCCCGGCCCGCCAATCGCGGTCCTTGTGGCGCAGGTCCAGATAACCAAGCGCACAGGCGACGCTGATCTGGCCCATATCAACAGGACCATACAGATGGCTCATCCATTGCCGTTCCAACGCATCAAGGGACCGGGTGACCTTCACCCATTGAGCGTCGAACCAATCGTTCCACCACAGCTCTTCCGGGCGCAGGCGCTTTTCATAGACGATGCCGACGGCGGCCTCCATGATGCCATCACCCGTCGCCTCCAGCGTCAGACATTCCCAAAGGCGACCCGCCGGGTAGAAGCCCGCTTGCGCACGATCATCCAGAAAACGGCACACGACGTTGCTGTCATAGATCGTGGGGCCATCTTCACGCGCCAACGCCGGAATTTTGCCCAGAGGATTGGCCGAGTTCAGGCGGTCTTCGCCGCCCATGGGCGTGGCCGTCACCTGCACGTAAGGCACATCGATAATGCCCGCCTCTGCCACCAAAACCCGCGCCTTGCGCACGAACGGAGAGGCATCAGAGCCCAGAAGTTCAATCATATCAGTCGCCTTATTCTCAGGCGCGCAAGCGCCGCTCCTTCAACACGGAAGCGCGGACCGAACCGCCCTGCCCGCAATGATCTTGTGATTTTCGCGGCCCCCGCCAATTGCCCCGGCGCCTTGCACAGCTGCACGCCTTCCGGGGCGGCGTTCATTTCAGCCTCCACCGCGGGCGACAAACGCCCACGGGGCGCGAAACGCGCGGCAGCAAAGCCCGCAACGGCAAAAGCCCCATACCGTAGCGCGATGAACGCCATTGGTGGAATGTTCAAAGCCATCCAGGTCATCTCCTTCAAAGAGTGATGTCCTAGATGTAGGTTAGCGGCGCGTCCTTATCAATCGACGGAACACCACCGGTCATCAGCGCACTGAGCGTTTCAACCTCATGCCCGATCGGAGAGTGCTTGATCGCGCCTGCTGCATCTTGCCGGGCCATGTCGGGTTTGTTCTGGTTGAGCTTCCAGGTCCCCTCCACCTCTTGAACCTCAAACCGGAAAGAGATGATTTGCCGCTGCAACTTCTCCAACAGGTCTGCCTGCATCTTCGCCGTGGTCCACGGCTTTTTCGGGGCCAAGCGGTCCTCAAAATGGCCGGAAATCCTGTCAATGTGGGCACGGGTTTCTTCAGGAGCCATCGGGTGCAACAAGCCGCGCATGTGGACAGCTACGTAGTTCCACGTCGGCACCTGATTGGGGATGCTGTACCAATCAGGTGAGACATAGCTATCGGGGCCATTCACGGCGATCACCGCAGGGGTCGCGTCCTTCACCGCCCGCGCAATCGGGTTGGAACGCACCAGGTGAAGCTCGGCCGTGTCGCCGATGTCGTTCAGAAAAAACGGCACATGGGCAATCATTGGGGCGGGGTCGCCATTGAGGCAAAGCGTCCCAAAACCCCGCTTCCGGCACAGGCCGACGTTAGTGAAAGTAGGTTCTTGGCGAAAAGCCGGATTCGGATGCATGGATAGATCCCAGTTAAAGAGCGCGCGTTACCAGAAGCGGGCACGCCGTCAGCTTAACGTTACAAAAGTTAACGAATACGCCAAGCGGTTGATCTCTGACAAAAAAGACCGCGGCGCACCTGCTCCGTTGCCGCGTCGTCGGGCTTTTGGGCAGACTGTTGTTCATTTGACCTACCCGTTTCGACAGGTGCCAACAGTGTCGTAAGCCTCGCGTAAACAAAGAGCGCTTTGCCGCCCGTCTGTTTACCTCAAATTTGAATGATCACGTCTCGCTGAAACCGCCCCTTGGCGCAAGGAATCACCCTTGGGCCCGCAGGCTGTTCCCGTCGATACCCGCAATTTTCGCGGTCACGATCTGGCCCTCCGGCTGATCGCTGGCAAAACGTACTTCGGTAAATTGCTCGGTCCGGCCCATGCGGGGATTCTCCATCAAGATCCGATGAACCTGCCCGACCTGTTTGTTGAGATGCGCCGTGACGGCGGCTTCACCGGCGTCGCGCAACCGCTTGGCCCGCGCCTTGATCGTGGGCCCATCGACAGCGGGCATTCGGGCGGCGGGCGTGCCTTCGCGGGGCGAATAGGGGAAAACGTGGAGCCACGTCAGGTCACATTCTTCCACCAGCTTCAGGGAATTGGCGAAATGGGCGTCGGTCTCGGTCGGGAAGCCCGCGATAATATCGGCGCCAAAGGTGATGTCGGGGCGCAGGCGGCGGGCCTCCTGGCAGAAGGCAATTGCATCGTCGCGCAGGTGGCGGCGCTTCATGCGCTTCAAGATCAGATCATCACCGTGCTGCAACGACAAATGTAGATGCGGCATCAAGCGCGGCTCTGTCGCGATGGCCTGCATCAGGTTTTCGTCCACCTCGATACTATCAATCGAGCTGATCCGCAGGCGCGGCAGGTCCGGCACCAGCTTCAGGATACGCATCACCAGATCGCCCAGCTTCGGCTCCCCCGGCAGGTCCGCCCCCCAAGAGGTCATATCAACCCCGGTCAGCACCACCTCGTTAAAGCCACGATCCACGAGACGTTTGATCTGATCCACCACGACGCCCGCCGGAACCGAACGAGAGTTCCCGCGACCGTAAGGAATAATGCAGAAGGTGCAGCGGTGGTCACAGCCGTTTTGCACCTGCACATAGGCGCGGGAGCGGGTGCCGAACCCGTCGATCAAATGCTCGGCCGTCTCGGTCACCGACATGATGTCGTTGACGCGCACCTTTTCGGTGTCGCCAATGAAATCAGCGGCCATGCCGGTCCAGGTTTCGGGGTTCATCTTCTCGGTATTGCCCAGGACAAGGTCCACCTCTCCCATCGCCTCAAACGTGGCGGGTTCGGTCTGGGCGGCGCAGCCGGTGACGATCAGCTTGGCATCGGGGTTGTCGCGCTTCAGCTTCCGGATCTCTTGGCGGGCCTTGCGCACAGCCTCGGCCGTGACGGCGCAGGTGTTGACCACCACGGCGTTCTGCAAACCAGCGGCATCGGTCATTTCGCGCATCGCCTCGGTCTCGTAGGCGTTCAGGCGACAGCCCAGCGTGTGAAACACGGGCGGCTTATGGTTGGGCAAGCTCATGTCAGCGCATCAAGGAAGGCGGGCGTCAGCGTCGCAGTGAAGACATGGGCCGTGGGGCCTGTCATCCAGACGCCATCCTCGCGCCAATCAATTGCAATCTCTCCGCCGTCCAGCGTCAGGCGCACGCGGCGCCCGGTCAGCCCCCGGCGCACGGCGGCCACGGCCACGGCACAAGACGAAGAACCCGAGGCTAGGGTAACCCCAACGCCCCGTTCCCACACCCGCATCCGCAGATGATCCGGCCCGATCACATGGGCAAACTGGACGTTGGTGCGCTGGGGGAAAAGCGGATCATGTTCAAAGCGCGCGCCAAGGGCTTCCAGGTCGACGGCGTCGGCATCTTCCACGAAGAAGGTGCAATGGGGATTGCCCATGCCCGTCGCCACCGGCGTGCCGTCAATCGGCAAGCTCAACGTATCGCATTCGTGGGCCAGCGGCACGTCCTGCCATTCCAGAAGCGGCGCGCCCATGTTGACCGAGGTCAGCCCGTCGCCCGCGTCAACCGCCTCCAGCAGCCCCCGCTCGGTCCGTAGGGTGATGTGGTCGCGGCCCGTCAACTCCATCTCGCGCCGGGCAACACAGCGGGTTGCGTTGCCGCAAGCACCGGCAACAGAGCCATCGGCGTTCCAGAACGTCAGCCGCAGGTCACTGTCATCGCCCGCTTCAACCACCGCCAATTGATCGAACCCGACACCGCGGTGTCGATCCCCCAAGCCCCGCGCCAGCGCAGGCGTCACCACGCGGCCACCGTCGCGGGCATCAATGACCACGAAGTCATTGCCAAGGCCGTGCATCTTTAAAAACGTCAGACCGGAAGGGGAAACAGGATCAGGCATTCGCCGCATATACGAGAACCCGGCGACAGTTCAAAGACCCCACGGGGATTTTCGCTTGACGCGCCCTAGAGACGACCCTAGTAAGCGCGACTTGAGCGGGCCCTTAGCTCAGTTGGTAGAGCAGTTGACTTTTAATCAATTTGTCGCAGGTTCGAATCCTGCAGGGCTCACCATTTTCCCTTACTTATCAGCCAGTTAAGCACGAGGCGTGCTGCGAGTTGGGCGAGCTCCCAATTCTGGAAGCATGGCGGAAGCAGCAGCACGCGTATTTAGAGCGTGGTGAGGCCGCAACAGACAAGCGTTTCTCGTGATTCGATGGCAGCAGGTGGGCAGGCCGCACCTACCCTCACTCCACTCGGCGCGTCGTTCGCGCGGGATGTCGGCCCACCATCATCCGGGGCACCATGAGGCAACCCTGGGGGGGACCATTCCGCCGATCTCCCGCAAGGCATCGAATGTCTGCACCGAGTTTTGAGGTTAACGCCACTGCCTCTGATTGGTCTCGCGGGCAAATACCTGTTCTTGGGCGCGGGTCGCGTCACGTCTGGTTCAGCATCTTTCGATACTTGGACACAAACAGGTCCTTGCCCTTCATGAGGCGTGTAATCGTGTCTCCGGCGGTGAACATTACGAGATAGGAATTCCCTTTTTGCGGCCCCAGGGGGACCAGGAAAGGCGCTTTGCTCCACGGCTTGTACTTGGCCACTTCCTCGACCTTCTTACCTTTGATCAGCGATGTCAGCATCTTCTCCAACCAAGGTGCTTGGCGGCTGACGGCAACGATTGTCATCGCATCTCCTGCCTCAACAACATCACCAGCGGCAAAGACATTGGGCAGGTCGGAAGGACGTAACCACGGGTCAGTCTTGACCCTATTCGCGGCACCTTTTGTGCTGCCAGGCAGAGTCTCAAAAACGGCTGACGAGGCGCGAGACCCAATCGCAGGGAAGATCAAATCGGCAACAATACTGTCACCGTTGCTAAGTTGAAGTGCCCCAGCATAAGGCTCTGTCATACTCTCAAGGTTTTCGGCCCGCGCACCGAAAATCGTCGTCACGCCAGCTTCCTTGAGTTTACCATTCGGGGCAGCCCCAAGTTTTGATGGCATGGTCGGAAATAGCGACGGTTCTGAGGAAATCAGCGTGACCTTCTTATCTGGCATGAAATGCGCGATTTCGCCGGCCAATTCTGTCCCGACAGCACCCGCGCCAACGATGGCTACACTTTGCGCGGTTTCCAGCATCCCATGGATACGCGCGTTTTCCGCGCGAAAAGCGTCAATGTCATCACCTACAGGCTTGAACGGCATCGCATTGCTAGATCCTGTCGCGACGACGATGTAATCCCCGGGCACGTCGGTCCCGTCTTCAAGCGTGACACCTGCGGCATGGATGCTTTTGGCACGTGCCCGAAGCATTTCACCGTTCTTGAGCAATTTATCATAGGGGACCAATCCCTGCTCCAGAACCTGTGGATCAACAACTGCCCGGATCATTGCAGGGGCGTGGACAAAGTGGCTGCGAGGCTCAATCAGCGTCACATCTGCCTTGCCATCTAGCGCCTTGGCCAGTTGCACGCCAACATAGCCCCCACCGACGATAATGATGCGTTTTGTCATGAACGTTGTCCTCAGTCCTCAAGAGATTGCAATTTCACACCTTTGATCGCACATAGAGGGTGTAGGAATAAAAACAATAGACCTTTGTCCATAGTTTGAGGTTTGGCGATGCGCATAGGCGAACTTGCACAGAAATCAGGCGTTAGCCGGGACACCATCCGGTTTTATGAACGCAACGGTCTTCTCACGTCGACCGTCGAAGACAGTGAGACAAACAGCTACCGCAACTACAGGGATGATTGCCTCGTCTGGTTGCAGTTTTTCACAGGCGCACGAGATGCGGGCGTGTCAGTTGCTGATCTGCGCTCCATTGTGGAGGCCACCGCAGAAAGTTGCGATCGTGAGGTCGCGCGCGGCGTCATCCAACACAAGATCGAAGAGTTGAAAGAGCGGGCAGACCAGATCGGGCAGGTAATCGGGTTTCTTGAGAACACTTTGTCTGGCTCGGAATGAAGAACCTATTGCCTCAAGGGGTAGCTACAGCAACGTCTGCTGCCCCTTAGGTTCCTTTCCAGCGTCGTTATTAACGTATAGCAAGTCGGTGCTATCGCGTTGAAATCGAGCGGATCACGTTAGTTGGGGCCCATGTTTCTGAGTATCTTCGATATCTTCAAGGTCGGCATCGGCCCATCTTCTTCGCACACGATGGGGCCTATGACGGCGGCGGCGCGGTTTTTGGATGACCTGCGCTCGGGCCGCGAGAAAGAACCCGGCGCGGGGGAGCTTGGCGGTTTGGGATGCTCCTTGCATGGATCGCTCGCCTTTACCGGCAAGGGTCACGCGACGGATCGGGCGGTGATTCTCGGGTTTGCCGGGTTTGAGCCTGCCACCCTTGATCCTGACCGAGCCGAACCGCTGGAGGCTGAGATTCGTGCCTCGGGCACGGTGGCCCCCGATGGGTTGCCGCCGCTGAAATTCGCACCCGACACCGACCTGATCTTTGACTACGACACCAACTTGCCCGGCCACGCCAACGGGATGGTGCTGCGCGCGTTCGACACCAATGGGCACCTCTATCTGGAGGAGACCTACTATTCTGTCGGCGGCGGATTTGTGGTCACGGCCAAAGAGTTGAACGCCCAGAACGATGGCCCCGACGCGCTTCACGCCGAAAAAGCCGACGCAGGCTTTCCGCATCCCTTCGGGTCAGCCGCCGAGATGCTGGAGATGGGCAAAAAATCTGGCAAGACCATCGCCCAGATGAAGTGGGAGAATGAATCCGCCCTCTCCCCCCGAGCCGACGTCCGCCAGCGGCTCGACACGATTTGGGCCGCGATGAACGATTGCATCGACCGAGGCCTGCGGATGGAGGGGGAGCTGCCCGGCGGGCTGGCCGTTAAGCGCCGCGCGAAACACATCCACACGCAGTTGCAGGCCGAAGCGGGCACCAATCAGGCGCAACCTCACGTGGCGAACGATTGGCTGTCCGTCTACGCCATGGCCGTGAACGAGGAAAACGCCGCGGGGGGGCGTGTAGTCACCTCGCCCACCAATGGGGCGGCGGGCGTTGTTCCGGCGGTGCTGCGCTATTATCGCGACCATTGCATCGGCGCGACGGAAGACGGCCTGCGCGACTTCATGATGACTGCCGCCGCGATCGGCGGGCTGATCAAGCACAACGCCAGTATTTCCGGTGCAGAGGTCGGCTGCCAAGGCGAAGTGGGCAGTGCCTCGGCCATGGCGGCGGCGGGGCTGTGTGCCGCCCTTGGCGGCAGCAACGCACAGATCGAGAACGCCGCAGAGATTGCCTTGGAACATCACATGGGCATGACCTGTGACCCCGTGGCGGGCCTTGTGCAAGTGCCCTGCATCGAGCGCAACGGCCTAGGCGCGATCAAGGCGGTATCGGCGGCGTCCCTTGCCCTGCGCGGCGACGGCACCCATTACATGCCGCTGGATAATTGCATCGAGGCGATGCGCCAAACCGGCCTTGATATGAACACCAAGTATAAAGAAACCTCGATGGGTGGGTTGGCGGTCAACTTACCGCAATGCTGAAAGGCGCCGCGCAATTGGCGCCAGTGTGAGGCGCGCTTTTTCACTTCCCCTTGAGTTTGGCCCTCTGATCTCGAAGGCTACCATGCCGGTGATGGTGGACACGACGTCAACGTTCGGTGCTGACGTTTCCATGCGCCCTTTGGCGTGCGCGGCGAATGCCGTTGTCTTGGGTCGTGACCTTATCGCAATGCGCTTGGCACCGGCCTGAACCGCGTGGCCTCCTGTAGCATGGGGCGGCTTTCCAAATGGGGCCGCACCCCTCGCCCTTCGCGGTGAGGGCGCTATAGTCGCCCCGAAGATCGGGGGAGGACACCGAATGGCTGACCTAAAACGCGAAAGCGAGACCCACCAAAGTTTCGCCACCGCCGCCGAGTTGGAAAGTTGGCTTGCCGCTCACCACGCGACGGAATCCGTGCTTTGGGTGCGTATCTACAAAAAGGGCTCTGACGTTGCGTCGGTCACGTGGGACGACTGCGTAGTGGCCTGCCTGATCTGGGGCTGGATCGACGGCCAAAAGCGGTCCTTTGATGCCGGTTCCTACCTGCAACGGATCACCCCACGCCGGGCGCGATCCGGCTGGTCCCAGCGCAACGTGAAACATGTCGAACGGCTGATGGCCGAGGGTCGCATGAGGCCCGAAGGGTTGGTGCAGGTTCAAGCTGCCAAAGACAGCGGGCAATGGGGAAAGGCTTATGCCGGGTCTGCGGACATGGAGTTCTCCGCCGATTTTCTGGCGGCCCTAGCAGCGCAACCCTTGGCGGTGGAGCGTTTCGAGAGGCTGACCCGATCCAAAAAGTTCGCGATCTACGCAGCGCTCACCTCGGCCCGGAAAGAGGAAACACGCCAAAGACGCATGGCCAAGATCATCGCAGAACTGGCGGCGCCTTAGCTTTTGCGCACAGTGTCGCCGGGCAGGAACTCTGGCTCTAGTCGCACGACTTCTTCGGTCAGCTCATTGGCGACCATCAACTCTGCGGCGCGGCGACCAATCGCTTCGCGCTGGCTATCCATCGTGGCGATGCGCATCGGCAAACCGTCCAAAACTTCAAAGGAATTGAACCCGGCCAAACCGATCTGGTTTGGAATATCCATCCCCTTTTCAAGGCAGTAGAGCAGCCCACCCGCGGCATTCATATCCGTGTTATAGTATAGAAAATCTAAATCGGGCGTCCGTTCCAGCAAAGCCTGAGTCATGTTGCGCCCAGTCCCAAACCCCGAAGCCCCATCGTAGAAAATGCTGTCCGTCAGGCTGACGCCCGCCTCGTTCAACCCTGCCTCAAACCCGCGATAGCGTTTCTGCGCGCGGGCATCGGCGATGGAGCTGGACCCCAGATAGCCGATCTTCTTGTAGCCGCGCGCGACGATTTCTGCTGCCATGGCACGACCCGCTGCCTCGTGGCTGATCCCCACGGCCGCCGCGACAGGGTCACCGTCCACGTCCATGACCTCGACCACCGGAACGCCCGCGTTGCGCATCATCGCGCGGGCCGCTTCCGTATGCTCCAACCCCGCCACGATCAGCCCCGACGGCCGCCAGCTGAGCATCTCATAGATGACTTTTTCCTCTTGCTGCTGATCGTATTTCGATGAGCCGATCACCGGTTGCAGCTCTGTTTCTTCCAAGGCGGCACCGATGCCGTGCAACACATCCGGAAACACCATGTTGGACAGCGAAGGGATCACCACGCCCACCAGATTGACCCGATTGGACGCCAAGGCCCCCGCGATCTTGTTGGGCACATAGCCCAATGTCCGCGCCGCCTCGAACACCCGCTCGCGCGTCTTGTCCGACACATCTCCGCGGTTCCGCAACACCCGGCTGACCGTCATTTCACTAACCGAAGCGGCATCCGCCACGTCACGCAGAGTCATCTGCGGCTTGCCATCAAATGGATTCCGTCCGCGCAAGGGAATGTCCTTCAATCGTGAGCGCTACCATTTCTTGATACGCCCCCGACCCGCCCCTGCGCAAGCGCTTGCAGGATCGCGCTAAATCGCCGAAAACAACGCTTCTGGCCCCGTGGCTCAACTGGATAGAGCAGCCCCCTCCTAAGGGGCAGGTTGCAGGTTCGAATCCTGCCGGGGTCGCCAAAAACACCTGAAAAATATGGCCTATTTACAGGACGTTGCGCGGAAGCGTGCAGAAAGTCCCGTGAGCTTTCGCGGCGAAATCGGCTGAAACGGGCGATTTCTCGTACAAAACCTGTACAAAATTTGCACGTTTGTGCGTATTTCAGGGGTCAATCATGAGCCGCCATAGCTTTGATCCTAAAATCGCCGGACGTGTTGGCCTGAACGCGGCCGTCATCTTTCAGAACATCACCTTCTGGATCGAGAAGAACCAAGCCAATCGCCGGAACCTTCGTGATGGGCGGTATTGGACTTACAATTCGATCTCGGCCTTTAGTGAGTTGTTCCCCTATCTGAGCGAGAAGCAGATCCGCACAGCGCTCGAAAAGCTGGTCAGCGCAGAGCTGATCATCAAGGGCAATTTCAGCGATGATCGCTATGACCGGACCTGTTGGTATGCCTTGGGCAACTCCATTTGCCCAAATGGGCAAATCGATACGACCGAACGGGAAAATGATGCATTTGCCCCTGAGGGCAAGCCATCTGCCCCAGAGGGCAAATCCTATAAGAACAGATATAAACCATATCAAAAACCAAATCCTTCGCACGCGAAGGCGGCGGTGGAGGATGAAGTTTCTGAAAAGATTTTGTCAGCCTATCCCGAGGATCGCATTCGCGGCAAAGCGGTTTGTCTCTCACAAATCCGCCAAGCGTTGGCGGACGGAGTGGATGCCAAAGACCTCGAGGACGCCGTGCGGGCCTATGCAGCCGAAAGCGAAGGCTTCACCCGCTCCAAGGTATGTTTCTCCGACAACTGGTTCAGCTCTGGCCGTTGGTTGAAATACCTTCAGGAGGTTGAGGAGGCGCGTGAAGCGGGCAAAGCCAAAGAGGCCGAATTGCTGAAAGGTTTGGCCGACTGGGTCACAGACAAACATCCACTGTGCCGCCACATCACACCCGGCCAAGTGACCGCGTTGCTGGCCGCAAACCTGGTCAGCCCTACTGAAATCGAGGCGGCGGGGCTCCGATCATGAATGCAACTGGTCCCGACAAAGAGCAGAGAGCAAGGTTACCCGCCGATTACATCGGCGGGACTTGTGAGGGGCGGCAAGCCTCCCCTTCAAACCCCAACCAGACGCGCGCAAGCGGCGTCAAAGAGGGCCTTTCCGAGAGCGTGATCTTTCGATGCACCCCGTCGGAAAAGGCAGCACTCGTGGCCAAAGCGCGCGCCGCTGGCCTGCCCAATGCCACGCTGATGCGAGAGGCCTTGGGGCTGGTCGAGGCACGTCGGCGCAAGCCCGTCCCCCGTGTTGACCCGAGGCTGACCTTTGCGATTGCCCGTGTCGGCGGTAACCTCAATCAGCTCTCTCGCTGGATCAACGGCGCGGTCAAATCTGGCCGTGCGAGCCAGATCGATGCGCTCAAGGTCGCTGCTCAGCTGGTGGTCATCGAACGGCAGTTGGCACAGATTGTGGCGGCACACACAGGCGGTGACGCATGATCATCTCGTTCTTCTCCACTGGAACAGGTGGCGGTGCGGCCCCCGTAGACTACCTGACAGCGCGTGAAGTTCTGGTCTACGACGACAACCGCAACCTTATTCGCGATGACAGCGGTGAGCCGCAAACCAAGATCCGCGACCCGTTGCCCGAAGTGCTGCACGGCAATCCCGATCAGACCCGCGACCTGATCGACGCGAGCCCCAACAAATGGAGTTACACGGCAGGTGTGATCAGCTTTGCCGATAGCGATGATCCCAGTCCTGACGCCCAGCAAGAGGCCATTGAGCTTTTTGAGGCTCTGGCCTTTGCTGGGCTGGACAGGGATCAATACGATTGCCTTTGGGTGCGCCACTCGCATGAAGGCAATGTCGAGCTGCACTTCTGCACGCCACGACTTGAGCTTAGCACCGGCAAGGCCCTGAACATCGCTCCTCCAGGGCATGAGAACGCCTTTGCCAACCTTCGCGACTTGATGAACAAAACGCACGGTTGGGCAGACCCTTTGGAGCCAGAACACGCCCGCGAAGTGAGAGCGACGATTGAAGCGCCGACGCGCGCGCAAGGTCGCGAAGCGCTGCACGATTGGATCCTCGATCAGATTAGCGTCGGCACAATCACCGACCGCGCCAGCATGATCGATGCACTCACTGATGCGGGCTTCGAAATCCCCCGTGCCAGCAAAGATTACATCACCGCCAAAGACCCCGACACCGGTGAGCGCTGGCGATTGAAAGGAGAGATTTTCCATGACGACTGGCAAGCCGAACCGCCTCGCCGAGAAATTGAACGCGGACCTGAAGACAGTACGCAGCGACCACGCCGCCTTGATGGAATCTCAACTGGAAAGCTTCAGGAGCGATTTCAGCAGCATTGCGACCAGCGCGCTGCATACAATCGAAACCGATATCAGGTTCTTTCTCAGCGACAGCAGGAGCGAGTTGGAGAGGCGGAGCGAGACGATCAGGCGCTGGTTGACGATCTCACCCTGGGTGATCGTGGGGATGGTCTCATCCTGGATCGCGACAGTGCTGATCGCGAGTTGGTTTTGGACGGGCTTGATCACGCGTTCGGAGATGACGAGGCTTGGCCTGACACGGATCGAACAGGCGGGGCAGACATGGGTGACGCTGGACCCCGACCGGACCGAGTTGAAGACCTGCACGATGGCGCAAACGCCAATCATCTGCATCGAGATCAAGGAGCCTTAGATGACCAATCCACCGACAACGCCCCTGACAGCATTGGAGCGCGAATTGCTCGCATCCGTCGAACGGTTGGTGACGGCCTGCGAGAGCTCAGCCACGGAATTGCACGCCTTGGAGACGCGCTCGACCAGCAGGATCGAAAGCAAGGTGAATGGCTTGGCGCATTGCGTGGCGCTATTGATGAAATCACATCTCACGTCCGTCACCACATTAGTCGACTTGCTGCGCGAGGAGCAGAATTACGAGACTCTTCGGGCGGGATTAGAAACCAGCTGGAAACTAGCGAAAGACGCCGAGAGGCGGCTGAACGAGAGTTAGACACGCGGGAACTCAACCAAAGGCTCACCCATTAGGTGATATGGAAGAGCATATTTTTTCAGTCATTGTAAGTAGTTAGTCGATTGGAGCTCGGTGGAAGCCGGGCCTTCGCCGCTAATGCGGTTTGCTGGCTACCTCTACCAAAGAACCGAAATTTGCCCCCAATAATCACGGCAATAAGTACTTATCCGCCCATCGCTACCTATGGCTGCAGACTTAGAATGCCGGCCTTAACCGCAGGTTCGATCAAGTCGCTAGGTCCCCGTGATTGGTCCCCAAGAAGTTCCACTCTGTATTTCGCGCGACTGACGGCGACATATAGCCTATTGTGCGACGAATAGGATAGGAAGTGTTTGCTGTTTTCGCTCGACTGATCCTTCGAGGGAGGCAAGCGCCCCTTGTCAACACCAACGGCAACAACTCCAGAGAACTCTAGCCCACCAACAAAATCTGCATGGGCTACAACAAATTTCCCAGAAGCTTCGGCTTCACCAACGGCTTCAACGTCACCACGCTTCTTTAGCAGGATGTGAGGTTTGTTTTTTGTTTTGGCGTATTCCTGTAAGCTCTCGACCAAACCTTTGTCGAAGCCAACAATCAAAACTTTACCTTTCTTGCATCCCATATCCTTCTGCATGGCCTCCGCGCGTTCGTAAGCGCCTTCAATCATCGCCTGATCATTTGGATAAGAGCGGAACATGGGTTGCGCCGACATCCGCTCCTCCTCATCCGTGAAGCTCGATGCAGCGGCTTCAAGCGGATTGTCGAAGTTTGTAAAGAGAGTAGCGCCGGAAGACACAATCGAGAACGCCAGTTCTACGATCTGGGGAGAGGATCTGAAAACCGTCTGCAGTTTACTCTGATCCTCTTTTGTTGGTCCGCCGGTTAGCGTCTCAGAGATATCTTGATTAGTCCAACCATGATCGCCTACTGCCTGAGTACGGTCGACCGAATAGACAATTGGGAAATGGGTGTCACTTTTTGTGAAGTAGTGAAAAATGTGGAGTTCATTTATGTTGAACAGATGGGTTTCATCGATGAACACCGCATCATATCCATCCCTAACACGTCTCCTCCGCCATACAGGCGTATCAAGCTGACCGATGGCTGTTAGGACCACATCGTCAGTGTCAAACTGGGATACCGCCCCGAGCTGCTCTTGGTATTTCCTGAATATCGCAAAAACAAAGCCTTTGTCAGCGTCGCCGTTTATTGGGATTCCATACTTCAAAGAGGGAGCATTTTTGTAGGCATCGAAGTCCTCGGAAGCGCGCCCTTTGATCATAACGCTGATCTCATGTTGGAGCATTTCCGTAATCGCCCAGCCGTCTGTATCCCTTAGGAACTCTCTAAGGTCAGTCGACAAAAATCTCTCATGAGATGGAAAGTCGTTTTCCATCGCGCTACAATACGCTTCATTAACGTAAAGAAGCTGTGTTTCTTTTGACTCTAAGGCATCCCGGTCTATGAACTCGGACTCGCTAATATGCTGGGCCAGTTGCTCGGCACAAAGCTCACTCAATGTGCAAACCTTCAGAGTATTTTTCTCCAAAAAGCGATCACGATCCGCAAAATTGTCCGGGTCGAGCACCATAAGAAATTCAATGATAGCACGCTTCGTTGCTTCACTGTGAGTTACGAACACGATGTGAAGCGAGGTGCCTTGGGAAACTGACTTTTTCAGGGAAGCTATCGCCTTCAACATCAGGCACAGAGTTTTCCCAGTTCCAGCCGCACCTTCGATACGATGGGCACCATTTACATCTGCCTCAATGAACTCCCTTTGTTTTTTGGTCAGCATCTTCATCCAGTCATCAAACGACTGAAACATTGACGTTCCGTTAGTGCCCGGTACGGTGTCCAGCTCTGATACCTTCACGACGCTCGTAGACGCCGCAGCCTGCGTGGGCATCATTGCACGGGCTTTCGAAATGACCTCATCGACCTGTTCAAAAGCTTTCTTGAAATTTGTTATGCCTGCTTGTTCGCTATTTGCGTCGCCTTTCCCGTAACCCGTCTTGTAGACGAGCAAAAATTTCCCGGCAAAGTTTCGTTTCTTCAGGCGGTCAGCCCAGGGAGCTTGTTCAATAACCACACGATACGGTGTTGGCTTGTAAGGGTAGGGAAAAAGAATGGCTTTAGTACTGGCTGGAATGACCTTCTCCGAGAAGTTCAAAGACATATTCTGCCAAAGCTTTTTCGCAAACCTGAGGGTTTTCTGAAGTACAAATACCGTCTCGCCAGCATCTACTTCTTCTAGGAACCGGGACTGCTCCAAATCTATCACCAGGAAATGCGAGTCTTTCGAGGCGTTGGGACTAGCAAATGCGATTCCATCATCCAGCTTAATCAGCGAAACTTCAGGTGGAAATACGGCCGAGGTCACTCCTCCAGCAACCAACTCGTAAAGTGCACGAGCCAAGTCAAACTCGATGGTCTGAAAGAACCTGTTAGATACAAACTCGTCGACAGCGCCTTCTTCAAAAATAATGTACTTCATGTCATGCAATTCCCTTTTTCACGAATTTCCGGCCACAGACATCCGATATGAAATCCGCAGTGTAATTCTCTAGGCCAATTCGGCCGAACATATATGAGAATGTCTGCAGAATGTGTTCGATGTTCGGAGATGGGACTTGCCCTACTGGCATTGCGAAGTCGTCAAATTCGAATGAAAGGTGGATACCTAATTCAGAATCATTTTTCTCAGGACGATCTACGCCGTTAGCCACTTCCTTGGCTATACTTCGGGGCAAAAACGCACTTTCTCTTAGAAGGATGACGTGCCCGTCATTCTCATTCTCATCGGTCACGCTGGGAATGAAGTAAAAACTGGGAACCTTGTGCTGCACCAGCTCTTTCACAAGCGCCGATGCCTCTTTTTCATATGTATCTAGGAACCAGTTTCTGTCTTTAGAACTATCCGCGCTCAAAGCCTCGAGTGCATCCAGACGGTTCGCCTGCTCGTGTGCTTTGCCAGCAAGCTTTTTCTGTTGTCTAGATGCGTTCTCATCATCAAAGAAGCTGGAAACTACTTCCTGGCGTGGGATAGACGCCAATACGCTTGTGGCCACCCCTGCCTGTTTCAAGGTGCCTTCGAAGCTTCCGCGTTGTGACTTCAAGGCATTGCCGAACAATATCTCGAAGCCGTCACAGTGCATCCAATCAAACAACGTAACGACCGGCAAATAGTTCAGCACTGGATATTTATCATTTGCGATGTCGCACCTAGCTGTGATGCCTAACCCGTGTACACGCTTGCCCCGGTATCTGTCGGCAATAGCGCAGTTGAACAAAGTGCCTTGTGTGATTTCACCAAAAACCGGTTTCTGAACTTTCATTTCACTTCTTATGTCTTGTTCTTTTTTGCATCCTACGCCCGACATCCACGACCTACAACGGACACCTTTAGGTTGGCTCATTACTGCTTGAAACAATTCTCTCTGTGCCAGTTTACAAACTCAGTCCTGGGCCGGTTGGCGAGGCGGTCCGGCACCAAGATCTTGCCGGACGAGTTGATCATAGATGTCACGGCTTCGATATCGTTGCTCTGCCGGGAAACCAGAATAGTCAGGTCATCCGCCAACCCAACGAGGCCGCGATCAAACATCCAATGCGCGGTTCCGGACAGGGCAAGTCCGTTGCTGACAATGTCGGGGCCGTCATGCTCTACAGGTCTGATATGGGCGGCTTCCACCTCGGCGCGGCCACCGCCATTTATCAGGCGTAGGCCGGTGATGGCGCAACGCTCGCCGTAGGCGCGCAGGACGTTCTTTCTGAAATTACGATCGCGAACCGCCCGGTTGGTCAGTTGGTTGACGCGTTCCCGTGCAGGCATGTGTTGGAAAGGTGTTTGCGTGTCCTGAAACCCTGGCAACTGCATCGTGTCGCCCACGCGGGGCAGGATGTCCTCATCTCGTCCAAGACCACGTTCGACTATTCGGGCAAAGTCTTCAGCTGAAAGGGTTCTTACTGCGGCTTGTGCGCGTCCGGATATCTTGCCTTGATCGTTCAGCAATCCTCTTTCGATGATTGAATTCTCGTCTCGGAATGAAACAGGGTCGCCAAAATCAAGATACGTTCCTGCCTCGATCACCGCCAAGAACATGTCCTGCTTCCTAGGATCCGGAATGATTTCCTGGACCTTAGCGACAGCAAAGTACCCTTTGGTCTCTTTGACCTTGGTTGGCTCGAGGTAGACGATCCAATCACCTTCGCACTGTTGGGCTCGCGAGAGGTATTGCTTGGGAAACTGATACCGCTCCGAGGGAATGTCGTCGTAGATCGAGTCGCTGCGATGGATGAAGATACCGAAGGCCATCGGATCACCCGCATTGAAGGCGTTCCAGTTTTCGATCGGCCGCGCGTAAGGTCAGCACCGCACCTGTCAAAAATGGAAGTGCCAAGCCAGCTGTGGCGATAGCAATAATCGAAATCGCAGCCAAAACCGAGTATTCGGTGGGCTTTTGTGCCAACGATAGTTGACCCAAACCAATCAGGTAGAACACGCTGGTTCCCAGGAAGATCAGGTAAAGCGGGCCAAAGGGTTCAATCACCTCACGGCGAGTGCGCTCCAAGACTGAGTGCCGCAACATGCTCCAGCGTTTGCTTGCCTTGTTCACCAGATTACTCCCTTACCAACTCGATCCATGTGTGCACGTCATCATCCGTCACTTCACGACCTTCGACATGCGATTGATACCAGCGCGCGACAATGGCCCCGCGCTTCTCGCTTTTGACTTTTATGCCCTCGTCGGTGAGGTGCTTGTCCAGCGAGCTTTCGATGTGTTTGAGGGCCTCGAAATCATGCCCAGCCCGAATGGATTTGGTGCCCAAAAGTAGCCAGGCGACGTCAATATCGTAGCGGCTTTGCATCTTGACGAGGGCCTCGACCGGGACGCCGCGTTTGCCTTTTTCGTAGCTATGATAGGCACGATGTGACACGCCAATAGCTTCAGCCATAGCAGCCTGAGAAACGCCTATCTCATTGCGACAGATCGCGAGGCGAGCGCCAATCTCTGCAAACAATTCAGCATCATCTCGCACCATGCAAGTTTCCCAATTGACGAGTGCGCAATTTTGTATAAACATAGCACAAAATGACGCATATTTACGTTTTCAACCATCTGACCACGTCAGAAGGTGCAGAACAAGCGATTCCATGCGTGTCGCCGATTCAACTTTAGCGGACAAGGACGACTGAAATGGCAGAGACCAACTATTCGGACAGCTCTCAGATCCTGGGGCTTGGTAAAACGCCCGCGCAATGGGTCGAAGTCATGGCCGAGATGGGGATCGATATTTCGGAGCGCACCTTGCGCGAACGCGCCAATGACACGGGTGCATTTTATCGCCTTGGGCGAACCATGCTGATCACGCCCGCGCAGATTGATACGATTTTTGAAGGAGGCCAGTCATGCCGCTCCAAATTTACAAAAGGGGCCGTGTCTACTGGGCCAAGGGGTGGATTGAATACAACGGCAGGCCAATCGCCGGCCCATACCGGCGAAGCACTAAGGCATCTACAGAAGAGGGCGCACGGGACTGGATAAACCATGAGACTGAACGTCAAATCCGTCGCTATGTCGTGGGCGACGAACCAAGCAAGACGTTCTCTGATGCTATCATGCTCTACAACGCGTCACCAAAAGCAGCGAAGCAGTTGATCCCGATTGTCGAAGCAATCGGCGACCTGTCTCTGGGCGCGATTTCCGGCGCGTTATTGAAGAGCCTTGGACCGAAGCTGAAACCGAAAGCGTCGACCGATACCTGGTGGCGCGAAATTGTGACGCCCGCGTGTGCTGTGATCAACAACGCCCACGAGCTGGAGGGGACGCCTCTGATTCGCGTGAAGCCCTACGACAAGTTCGAGCGGATCGCGCAGGACAAGCGGCGGGGGAAGCTTAGCCGCGTCGAGCGCACGCCAGCTGACAAGGAATGGATCGAGGCATTTTGCCGTGCCGCTGATCCATACAATGCCGCGCTGGTCCGTTTCATGTTCGAGACGGCCGCACGGATCGATCAGGCCGTATCATTGGAGCCTGATGATCTACGACCGCATGAAAACAAAGTCCGAGTGAAAGCGCAGAAGGGCCATCCTGAAAGTTGGATCACTGTTTCGCCTCAGATGATGGACGAGCTTCTGGCGTTGCCGCCGAAGCGGCCAAAGAACCGCAAGACCGGCAAGCTGATGAAAGCGCGCGTCTTCGGCTATGGGAGTTCCACCGGCTACAACACGCGCTGGAAGACGATCTGCAAACGCGCTGGCATTCCGTACCTGTCAGCCCACCCCGCTGGGCGGCACGGGTTCTTCACTGAATTGGTTGTCCGCCAGGGCGTCGATCCGGTCACGGCAGCCAAGGCTGGCCGCTGGTCAGACCCCAATTTGCCCATGCGCATCTATGCCCACGCAGAGACCGATGAGGCCGACATTAGAGCCCGTTTTCGTACAAATCACGTACAGGATGACGCTGTACAAACACCCAACAGCAAGAAATCACAAAAGGAATAGCGCTATGAACGCATCCCTCCTAAGGGGCAGGTTGCAGGTTCGAATCCTGCCGGGGTCACCATTAGTTTCATGCAGGAAGTCTGGACAGTCGCCAGCCAGTGGGATGGCGCCGATACGGTGCTTTGGGCCGGGCTAGTTCGCCCGTGTCAGGACGTCCCGAATAGCCGATGCCGTGTCGCTGATATTGGCTGGCGACAGCGTTGGGTGAACCATGAACATCAGGCTCGTCGCACCAAGCTCCTTAGCGACCGGCAGGCTTTGAGTGGGTCGCCAGCCCGTTCCGTCGAACGCCTTCTCCAGATAAATCTCGGAACAACTGCCCTGCATGCAAGGAATGCCCATGGCGTTGATCTCTGCGACGATCAGATCCCGCGTCCACCCTTGGGAAAGCCTGGTCTCGTCTACATAGGCATAGAGCTTGTAGAAGGCATTCTGGCTATCAGGTTGGGTCACTGGCATCCTGATACAGTCATACGCACCCAATGCCTCAATCAGCGCCTGAGCATTCGCGGCGCGCTTCACCGTCCACTCGGGCATCCGCGTAAGCTGTATGCGGCCAATGGCGGATTGCATTTCCGTCAAGCGCCAATTGGTGCCGAAGCTTTCGTGCAACCACCGAAACCCCGGCGCGTGGTTCTTGTTATAGACCGTATCGAAGCTTTTCCCGTGGTCCTTGAACGACCACATGCGATCCCAGAGAGCGGCGTCATTGGTGGTGACCATGCCGCCTTCGCCGCCGGTGGTCATGATTTTGTCCTGACAGAACGACCAAGCGGCAGCGTGCCCGATACCGCCAAGCGGCGTACCCTCGTAGGTGCCACCGTGGGCTTGGGCGCAATCCTCGATCACCATGATCCCATGGGCATCGGCCAGTGCCATGATCCCATCCATATCGCAGGGCCACCCGGCAAGGTGTACCGCTATGATGGCCTTCGTGTTGCCCGTAATCATTGGCGCGATGGTTGCTGCCGACATATTGCCACTGTCGCGATCCACATCGACGAACACCGGTTTTGCCCCAGCGTTGGCCACTGTGGATACAGAGGCCATGAAGCTGCGAGGCGTGACGATCACCTCGTCCGAGGCGTCGCCGCCATAATGCGCCCCGATGCCCATACCCGCCAGAATGAGATCTAGCGCAAGCGTTCCATTCGCCACAGCAATCGCATGAGAGGTCCCCGCGAAACTGGCGAACTCTTGTTCGAAGGCGCGGCCCTCTTGACCCGTCCAGTAGTTGACCTTGTTTGACAGAAGAACGCGTTGAACCGCGTCAGCCTCTTCTTGAGTGAATGAGGGCCATAGGGCGAACTTTTTACTGATCACGTCATCTTCCTCGCAGGAACGCCGCAAACACGTGCGCCGGATTCAATGTCTTCAACGACGACAGACCCCGCACCAATGACAACGTCATCACCGATGCAGATACCTTCCCGAACCACCGCCCCAATGCCGATCCAACTCCGCTTTCCGATACGGACATTTCCAGCAAGCCGAGCTCCGGGGGAGACATGCGCGAAGTCGCCGACAACGCAATCATGATCTATGCTACATGCAGTATTCAGGATGACACCTTTCCCGATCCGGGCGTCGGCGTTTACAATCGCCCCGGCAACCAACAGGGACCCATTTTCGACTACGCTACTTGGCGACGTAATCGCGGAAGGGTGCACGAGGACCGGAGCATCGTCCAACTCAAATGCGCGAAAAATGCCCTCGCGGGCAGCATTGCTCCCAACGGCGCAGAACGTTGGAAAGTCACTTTTCTCGGGCTTTCCCTGCACCTTCCAAGATCCGATACTTGTTTTTTCAGGCCAAGCGTCGTCCAGGAAAGCGATATTATCATACCCAGACGCGATCGCAGTATCCGCCACGACTTTGCCATGCCCGCCTGCGCCTATGATAAGCATAGTCTTCATTCGGTGCCCGTGAACTTGGTCATCGTGGCTTCCCCATCCGCTGAAATGCCATCTTTCTTGATAACTTTCCCGATCGTCATCCAAATGATCTTTAGATCAAGCCAAAGCGTCCGGTTGTCGACGTACCAGACATCTAGCTCGAACTTTTCTTCCCAACTAATCGCGTTGCGCCCATTGACCTGCGCCCAACCCGTGATCCCCGGCCGGACCTCCATGCGGCGAGCCTGTTTGGGAGAATAGAGCGGGACATATTCCATCAACAGAGGCCGCGGGCCGACCAAGCTCATCTCGCCCTTAAGAACATTCCACAGTTCCGGCAGTTCATCTAGCGAACTGGAACGCAGTTTGTGACCCAGTGCAGTGATACGCTCCGCATCCGGAAGGGGCTTTCCGTCCGCGCCTGCAGCATCGCGCATGGACCGAAATTTAACCATCTTGAACGGCTTCGCATCCTTTCCCGGACGCACTTGGTGAAAGAAAACGGGCTTACCCATGTCCTTGCCAATACGGAGAACGAGGACGATAAAAATCGGGGACAGCAGGAGCAACCCAAGGGACGCGCCAAGGATGTTGAAGAGGCGTTTCATCCTTCGTCACCTTTGACGTGGGCCGTCGCACCGGTCACCCAAGACACCCAACGGTCGCCCAACAACTCTCGGCTAAACTCACGTTCTGCCAGATCAACAGCATTTTCGCCCATTTCAGCAAGAGCGCTTCTATTGTCTGCCGCAGCCTCTAAAGCGTCAGCGAACGCATCTGAGTCATCCGGCTGAACGGCAAATCCGCACCGATTTTCAGTCACCATTTCGGCGACCCAACCGGGATAGTTATTAATGACTGGCAACCCAGCAGAGATGTAATCGAAGAATTTATTGGGAGACGTGCCAAAATAGAACGCCGGTACATTGCGCAATACCTGTAGCCCAACGTCGGCACCTGCCATTAGTCCGGCCAGCTTCACTTTTGGCACAGGATCAAGAAACAAGACGTTGGCGATGTTCTCAACCCGAGCCCGTTCTTGAAGTTTTGCTTTTTCGCGGCCTTGCCCGACAAGCGCAATACGAATGTCATCTCTGCCTCTGGCTTGAAGCTCCCTCGCCGCATTCAAGACTCCATCAAGTCCATTGGCGTTGCCGTGGGTGCCGGTAAAGATCGCGAGCAACTGTTCGTCGGTCAAACCATCAGGGCGCCATGCCTCGTCCGGCGTTTTAAATAGATCAAGATCGCATCCGTTCGGCACCAGGGTAATGCGCTTTGTATCAACGCTCCGCGCAGCGATGCCCTCTTCAATCCCAGGCGACAGGCCGATTAACCGATCCGCAGAGCGGTAAGATGTCCATTCCAGAACAGACATCAACCAAAGTACTACGGGGTTCGTGATAACCCCCATAGCTTTGGGTAGCTCTGGCCACAGATCACGGACCTCGAAAACAAAGGGCTTCCGACGAAGCCACCGCGCAAATATTCCAGGTATTCCCGCTGTCAGAGGAGTGGTGGTTGCGAAAACCAAGTCACAGGGTTCCCGCAGCGCAACTCCGATCGACCCGATGGCAAACTTGGCAAACACACCTACGCGTTGCGCGAAGCCCATGTGGTTGCCGTAGTCCAACTCAAACTCAATGACATCGATCCCGTCGACCATGCCGCGTCGCCTCCCCTTTTCAAAGGAACTGGTTAACCCCGTTTTACCCTGAGCGTAGCTACCGCAAACTATCGTGACGCTATGGCCGGCCCGAATAAGCGCCTGCGCCATTCCATACGAACGCGTACCTGCAGATCCTTCCGGTGTGGAAAAGTGTTGGTGAAAATAGAGGACATGCATGATCAGAAGGTGACTTTCGTGATGAGTACTCCAGGCGGAGCAGAAAACTGAGTAGCAACATGACTTCAGAATCCAGGATTTTTCATTTCGAATCTGACGCAAACAAAAAAACACTCCCGACAAAGATAAAAAATAAAGCGTATCTTTCGAAGTTGCACTCCGCAACACAGAGAACGGCAAAAAGCACTACAAGTTCATCGACACCGCCATCAAAATTATATAGTAAAATGGAGAAATTATCGTGTAGGAAAAAAGCTGTGCGACTAGCAATGCCACGGTGATGTCATCGAGGCGCTCAGACTTATCTAGAAATCTAGAAACAATCGGATCCACATAAAATGCTAGTACTACAGTCCCCAAACCATTAAAAAGGCCCAAAAACTGCAATATCACTGGCGCGAATTCGGAGTACATAATGGCTAAGATGTTAAGGGAAAAAATAGATGCTCCGAACACGAAATATATCCAAGAAGCCATCGTTATGAGGCCTCGAAAATCTGATAAAATGCCTCCTACGCTCGAAATATCAGCAAGTCCGCTTTCGGCCTTACTAAAGCCATCAGATATCATATAGGACGAACAAAACCCCAATCTAAGGCTTCGAATAATACTACTGCCCTTTAAGAACTGCTCGGCAACCGCACAGAAGTATCGCAAAAATTTCCTTCTTTTAAAAACAATGAGCAACTGAATAACACTGGCACACAAGTACGAAAATAATATTGCCAAGAATATACTCGGCGCATCATTCTGAATGACAAAAAAACCGAGTACAGGCGGATAGAGAAAAATCATCAATCTCTTCAAGGTATTCATTACTTTTTCTATCGACGCGCCAAATGCGTTTAATCCGACTACGGAAGCCGAGGAGCGCGATATAATCGCCATGGAATCGAAGAACGCGTATGCCGAGAAAAATATAGCTACAAAAGTTATTAGAACGACGCTCAATTCACCGCCCCTTCGCGACTGGGTAATTTCCAAGAACTATTGGCAATGCAACCAAGAAATGCCAATTTCCCATATCTCCCGTAAAAAGAAGCGAGACGCAAATAGTGATGAACACACACCTGCCCAGCCTCGAAGAACGTAAGTATATTAACCAAAAAAGAACCCCGAAAAATACAGCCCCAACCAACCCGTGCTCACTTAAAATCTCCGCGATAATATTGTGAGGATATACTATTCTTTCACCAAATTGAAATGATATCATTGAATTCGAGGCCCAGTTGCCCAGACCCATTCCAAAAAACGGGCGCTGCGAGAACATTTCCAAAGATTCCAACCACATAAGTTGCCGAACACCAACGGAGCCAAAGTCCGAGGCAAGAAGTGTCCCCGAAATCATTCTTTCAAGAACAAGAAATCGACTGGGAAAAAGGTTGTTCGCAACAGCAACGTACCCAGCCAGCCAAAAAGCCGCTACAATGACCGGTAAACGATAATACTTCCCCCCGGATGTCATTAAGTATGTAGCACCAATCATATATCCAATAAGAGGTCCCTTTGACTCCGTCCAGAATAGAGCAAGCAAAAATATTACTGCTAAGGAAATATACAGGATTCTAGACCCTTCCCGTTGAACATCTAAGCAAAGCAATGACGAAACAGCCATTAACCAGCCGAAAATAATTGGACCATTTAAAAAGAACCTGACCTCTCGATCCCAAAATCCAAAATACCATTTGTAGGCTATTGTAAGCACCAAGACGAATATTGCACTTACAATAAGAGACCTGCGAAGCTCCACGGCATCATGCACCTGCACCGCTCTTCCAAGGATAAATACTAAGCCACTTGCGAATACTAACCCATCCAGCTTTCCCAACGCGAGTATAATACTGTCGGCTCTCAAAAATTGAATGATGCAGTAAAAAACAACTGTAGCGAAAATACAGTAAAGAGTGCGCTGTGCTCCAGTTCTCGACAACACTGCCAAGACGATACTCGATAGAAGTGCAAGGAATGTCAGAAACGCGGATACCAGAGCCCTTTCAATCGTAAACACATCCGCCAGTCCCAGCCCACCACTAGAAATGGACAAATAAAGCGCAAACGCCAGCACCACGCTAGAGAGTTTGTTACGCCACTGCTTCACCAATTCCTCCCGGAGAACAATGTTTTTACAAAACTTTCTATCGTCATTTTTGAAATTATACACCGCGGTAGAAATTCGACCTTCTTTTGCATTCCCTTTTTCATCGCCACGCCGGCCTTTGATTTGACTTATATCGAAACGAACGGTGCGAATTGAGATTATTGGGCCAATAATCCATCCAGTTAGTGGTTGATGGCTTCAAACCCAAACACCCCGCACATCCACGATACGGCCCTCAGGAACCGGGCTGGATTTGAACGATGCGTGGTCGACAAGCATGACATGTACATCAGCTTGAACGTCGCCCAAGGAAACCATGTGCGCGTCGCCAAATCCATCTGGAATTGCGTCAATGTTCGGCTCAACCACAAAGAGCTTCCCTTGATGGGCATGAGCGATGTTGCGCGCGATCTCTAATGCGGGGCTCTCGCGCAGGTCGTCAATGTCTGGCTTGAATGCCAACCCGTAGATAGCAATTACAACATCTTTCGCTGTCTTGTTTGGATGCGAACTGAGATGCGCACCAATCGCCGCATGAACTTTGTCGATCACCCATTCGGGCTTGGCATCATTCACCTCACGCGCTGTCCGGATCAGTTTCGCTTGGTCCGGGGCCGACGAGACAATGAACCAAGGGTCAACAGCAATACAATGTCCGCCGACACCGGGACCAGGCTGTAGAATGTTAACGCGGGGGTGGCGATTGGCGAGAGAGATCAGCTCCCACACGTCCATGTCCAGCTTGTCGCAGATGATGGACAGTTCGTTTGCGAAGGCGATATTTACATCGCGAAAGCTGTTCTCGGTCAGCTTTGCCATTTCGGCAACGCGCGGACCGGAGGCTATGACGCACTCTCCGGTAACAAAGTTCTGATACAGGCGAGCGGCGGTCTCGGAACACTTCGTCGTCACGCCACCAATCACGCGGTCATTGGTGATCAGTTCCTGCATGACCTTTCCAGGCAGAACACGCTCGGGGCAATGCGCAATACGTATGTCAGACGCTTCACCCGCGGTCTGTGGAAGAGTCAGATCTGGGCGAGCTTCTGCCAGCCAGTTCGCCATTGCTTCCGTCGCCCCAACAGGGGAGGTGCTCTCGAGAATTACAAGATCACCTGTCTTGAGAACTGGAGCGATCGCGCGCGCGGCGGCCTCGATATACTTAAGGTCGGGCTCATGGTGTTCGCCCTTGAAAGGGGTAGGCACCGCGATCAGGAACGCCTCGGCTGGTTCAGGATCAGTTGTGGCCTTGAGGTATCCTTCTGTGACGACGGCCCGCACCACCATATCGAGGTCCGGTTCTACGATATGGACCTCACCGCGATTGATTGTGTCGACCGTGTGCTGATTCACATCAATGCCGATGACCTCGATCTTACGAGAGGCAAACATCGCGGCAGTGGGGAGGCCGATATAACCCAATCCTACGACGGAGATCTTTTTGAACGTCGGCTCGGCCATAATTATTGCACCTCACTACTGTTGAAGAAGGAAATGATAGCGTCACGGATGCGCTCAGAAGCCTGTCCGTCACCATATGGATTGTGCGCACGCGACATTTTTGCGTAGGCCGCGGCGTCGTCGAGAAGCAGGGTCGTCTCTCGGACGATCAGGTCTGTATTTGTCCCCACAAGTTTCACTGTTCCAGCGTCGACCGCCTCAGGCCGCTCGGTGGTGTCTCGCATCACCAATACCGGCTTCCCCAAGGACGGCGCTTCCTCCTGCACGCCACCGGAGTCCGTGAGAATAATGTCCGCTCTCCTCATCAAGTGGACGAAAGGCAAGTAGTCTTGTGGAGGAACAAGTTTGACCCGCTTTAACGACCCAAGCAGTTTCTCCACCGGGCCCTTCACGTTTGGATTAAGATGCACAGGGTAGATAATCTGGACATCTTCCCGCTCCGCAATTTTTGAAAGCGCCCTGCACATGCGCTCAAATCCGTCGCCAAAACTCTCTCGGCGGTGCCCGGTGACAAGAATGATGCGCTTGGCCGGATCAATACCAAACTCGGCGTCGAATGCCGCGCTTCTTTTCGGATCGTCCTCAAGCCTTCCCACGACATCAAGCAAGGCATCGATGACTGTGTTTCCGGTAACAGATATTGTCGTGGAATCTACGGCTTCGGCTCGGAGGTTGCTGGCCGATTTTTCCGTCGGTGCAAAATGAAGCCGCGCGATCGTGCCGGTGACTTTGCGGTTAATCTCTTCTGGCCAAGGCGAATATATGTTGCCGGTACGCAACCCCGCCTCGACGTGCCCGACCGCGACCTGCTGATAATAAGCCGCCAGAGAGGCAGAGAGAGTTGTGGTGGTTTCTCCGTGAACCAGCATCAAGTCGGGAGAAAAGCGTTCCAAGATGGGTTTAAGTCCCGCGAGCACAGCTGCGGTGATTTCGGTCAATCCCTGACCCGGCTTCATAAGGTCCAAGTCGTAATCAGGTGTTATTCCGAACAGTCGCAAGACCTGATCCAGCATTTCACGGTGTTGAGCAGTCACCGCGATACGCACGTCAAGGTTTGGCGTATCCTTGAGCGCCGCATACACCGGCGCCATTTTGATAGCTTCTGGTCGCGTGCCAAACACCAATAGGACTTTTTTCATGTAAACTGCTCTGCTTTCAAAGGTTCTGAACTTATCAATTTATTCTTTTTGGAGAGGATCCATCTCCGAGCTCAACGCCTCAATCTCTGCCTTCAGTGCCTCGTACTCGGCCATTTTCCGGGCTAGGAATGACCGCGTTAAAGCCGCGCGTTTTGCGATGCCCTTCGGTGTTAGCACATAGGCATAGCGCCGCTTGTCCTTCGCTCCAGTGAAATTCCCAAGCTTCACTAGCCCTTTATCGACTAGCGCGTTGAGCACGTAATTCATTCGCCCGACGCTCACACCCACAGCTTTGGCGAGATCACGTTGCGACATCTCCGGGTTGTCCTGAAGCAATCGCAGGATGCGAAAATGCATATCTTCTTGAAGTTGGGAGCGTGTCATGTGGCAGTGATCTTCGAAGGCTACCGCAGTAGCGCTGCCTTTGCGGCGCCCTGCGGGAAGAATGTTGATGGTCCAGCCAGGCGCTTCATCGTTCAATTTTGAGCGCTATCCAAATAATCACATTCAAGCAATGCCAAAGTTCGCTTGGGCAACACTAAGCGCGTGTTATACTTGGTCGAAATAGTACGAAACGCGCGGCTGTTTCACGGAGATTGCCAAGTGGGACCGAATAACATCGGCATGCAGGTTCAGTGGTTCTTGGCCCAGGTGAAGCCAAACAGCGCCTCGATTGCGCAACGCAATCTCTTGCGGCAAGGGTTCGAGACGTTTCTACCACTGGAAGAGGCTACTCAAGCGCGAAATGGGTCGTTTGTGACCACGCATCGACCTGTCTTCCCCGGTTATATCTTTGTTGCTGTCAATGCCGCGCAAGGTGCGTGGAGGGCCATAAATTCGACGCAGGGCATTACACGGTTGGTAAGCTTTGGGCACGATCCCGCAACCGTTCCCCCGGATCTGATCAAGGCGCTAAAGGCACGGTGCGGTGCGTCGGGGTACCTGGTTTCGGAAAGCGAAATCTCCAGCGGCGATGCCGTTTCCTTCACCACAGGCCCCTTTGTCGACTTTGTCGGAGAAGTTGAAGAAACAGACTCTAAACGGCGGGTTTGGGTCTTGCTGGAGCTACTGGGTGGGCAGGCACGGGTGGCGGCAAAAGAGGGTCAGTTACGAACGATCTAGGACCGGTTCGAACGTCTCTTACTCTCGTCCCTTGCGACCTTGTCGAAAGCGTTCGGCACGGCGATCAGGGATTTTTCCGCAATGGCGGAAAAAGCGCTTCCACTGGTAGATCGTGGCACCACTGCTCGTACTTTACTTACCGCAAACACCGTCAGGCAACCGCCCATACACATCCCCCGAATTTGCCGCATTGGGGAGCTGCGCGATCACCGTGGTCATCGCTTCGGCGCTGATCCAGTCGGTGTGTCGCAAGGCATGTTCCTCTCCTAGGCTTAGGTTGAACTCGTATGCGCCAAGCTCGGTAAGGCGTGACAGGCAGGCGAAAGCGACCGCGCGTTGGATTGTTGTCACCTCGAAGGACAGTGCTTTCACGGGGGTAGACAGACCTGCAAGAACGGCGGCTTCATGTCCCTCCACATCAATCTTGATGAACGCGGGCGTGCCGTGGGTGGCGATCAAGTGGTCAAGCGTCACCACCGGCACGCGGATCGTTCTGTCCCATACCTGCCCGGCCCACTCCCGCGTGTCGTCGGCGGCCTCTATCAACTCGGCCGAAGCTGTGGAGACGGTAGGGTTGCTGGTGTTCAGGTGCAGGGCGATCTCTCCCATCGCGTCGCCCACGGCCTCGGGGCGAAGGGTCACTTGGGCGTCACGTCCGTGGATCAAACGCAGGGCGCGAAAGACGTGAGGTTGCGGCTCTAACGTGATCACTTTTGCGCCGAGACGGCGGAAACTGGCGGTCCGGTCCCCCACATGGGCACCCACGTCAAAGACCAAATCCCCCGGCCTCACGAAGCACGCATTCAGGCGATCCATCCGCGCCGTGCGGGCGGCGTCGCGGTAATACACATCCAGCGAATGCCCAATCGCGCTACCCATCGAGTTGGTCCAACACGCCCCCGGCCACGGCTGCTGTGTCCCGCCATGTGGGCAGCGCCGCGCCCGCCTTCAGGGCCGCGCGTGCCATGCGTTTTCGCAAGGGGACATCGGTCATTAGCCGGCCCAGAGCCCCCGCAAATTCGCCTGCCCGCTCCGGGGTCACCAAGAGGCCAGCGCCCTTGGGCACCGTATCCGGCACCGCGCCGGTCGCACATGAGATGATCGGCAATCCCCAAGACAGGGCCTCATCAAAGACCATGCCATAGCCCTCATACCGCGTCGCCAGCGCGAAGATGGAGGCCGTCGCATAAAGGCTATCCAAGACGTCCTGCGACACGCGCCCCATCAAGGTGACCCTGTCGGATAGGTCCAAGTCCGTGACCAAGCGGGCCAAGGCCTCGGCATGGGGGGTGTCGTGGATAGATCCGACGATGGCCGCCCGCCACGGCAGATCGCGGACCTCGGCCAAGGCGGTGATCAACACGTCATGGCCCTTGCGTGGATGTTGCAGCCCCACCGACAGGATAAGCGGCGGATCAACGGGCGCGGGCGTGCCGCCGCTCACGTCTGTCCCCGGTTGCGCGATGGTGATCTTGTCGCCGGGAACCGCATACTTGCCGCGCAGGATCGCGGCGGTGTGGCGACTGGGGACCAAGACCCTTTCTGCCATCGCCAGATTGGCCTTTTCCGTCGCAAACAGACGCGCGCGCGTGGCCGGGTCAAGTCCGGTCTCCAGTGCCAGGGGATGGTGAATCATCGCCACAATCGGGGCCTTCACTTGGGCCAGACCCTTGGGATCAATGGCGCCATAGACCAACCCATCAAGGATCAGAGCACGGCTTGGGTCCAACGCGGTCAATTGGGCAATCGCATCGGCCATGTCTTCGGGCGTGGGGTCAGGAAAAGACGCGCCCAACGCGATGTGGGTCACGTCATGACCAAGGTGGCGCAGCTCCTCCAGCAGTCGACGCTCGTAGATGTAGCCTCCGGTGACGGTGTTGATATCACCGGGAATGGCGAAGGCGGCAGACCGTTTCATTGCAATTGCTCCGGCGCATAGGTAGCCATTACGCGGCGTTCCAGCCAGCCGACGCTTGCATAGCCAAGCGCAGATAGGACCGCGACCAGGACCACAGCGCTCCATAGCATGTCGTAATCCGATTGCGACGCCGACAGTGCCATCAGGCTGCCGATGCCGTTGCCCGTGGCCAGCCATTCCACCACCGTCACCGCAAGGACGGAAGCCGGGACATTCATCCGGGCCGCTGCAAAGAAGGCCGGCAACATGGCAGGCACCTGCACACGGACAAGCACGGTCAACGGGCGGGCGGCATAGCTTCGCATCACGTCGACCACCTGCCCCGGCGCTTGGCTCAACCCGTGAAGGCAGGCCACAAAGGTGGGAAAGAACACCATGATCGCCACGAGGGTGATGGTCCCCACCGCACCGCGCCCCGTTACCAGAACCACAAGCGGCGCCGTCGTAATAATCGGCACCGAGCGGAGCGCGATGGCCAAGGGCATAGCCGTACCCGCCACTTTCGGCACCAAGACGATGAGCATAGCGAGGAGTGCGCCCGCGCCCAGCCCGGCGGCGTAGCCGGGCAACAGGAACATCGCGGTCTCTGCCAATGCCGTCCGCAGCGTGGCCCGCACCAACGGCGCGTCAGGGGCCAGAAACAGCGCGTCAAAAACCTCGACCGGGCCTTTGGCGAAGAACGGGCTGATGCCCAGAATCTTCAACCCGCCCCACCAGACCAAAAGCAGCACTGCCACAATGCCCAACAGCGCCAACACGGCATTTCCGCGCCGGTCCGCCCGTGGCGGTGACAGGATCACCGGAGGCTCCCCTTGCATGAACCGCCGTGCGATCCAGCCAATGGCCCAGAACCCGGCGACGGCCACCACTGTAGCCACCACGGCCAAAGCCCATGTCATCTCTACATTCATGGCGCGCATGGCGCGGATCGTCAGCACCCCCATGCCGCGCTCGGCCCCGGTGAACTCGCCCACCATTGCGCCCAGAAAGGCGGCAGGCGCGGCGATCTGCAATCCGGCGATGAAGTAGGGCAAAGCCGCCCTGGCCCGCACATGGACCAGCGCGGCCCACCGTCCGCGCCCATAACTGTGCACCAGATCAAGCCACCCCGCAGGAACCGCCCGCAAGCCCACCAGCAGAGGGATCAGCGTTGTGTAATATACCGCCAGCGCCGCCAGCACGATTTGTGGCCCGTCCCCCGGCCCGAACACGACCCTTAGGATCGGCCCCGTTGCCACCAGCGGCAGGCAGAACACCACCAGGGCCAAACCCCGCACCATCGCGTCACTGCGCGGCCAAACCGTGGCGATTACGGCCAGCAGCACCGCCGCCAGGTTCCCGATGATAAAACCCGCCACCGCATTGCCCAATGTCTCGGCCAAGGCGCGGCTCATCAGACCTGCGTTGTCATAGAGATAGCCGAGAATGGCCGTTGGCCCGGCCAGCACGAAGGTATCGGCAAGGACGTGGGCAAGCCCCTCCCACACCAGCACCGCGATGATAGACCCCAGCCATGGCATGTCAGGCCAATGGGCCGCGCGGCTTCGCGTCATTGGGCGGCCTTGGGCATCGTTTCTGCCATGCCACCCGACAGAGCGTCATAGACCCGTTCGACGATCCCCGCGAAGTCCGGCGTGTGAACTACATCCAAGGGACGCGGGCGTGGCAGATCGACGGGGATGTCAGCCACCACACGGGCCGGGCGCGGCGACAGAACGATGACGCGGTCACACAAGGTTACCGCCTCGCGCACGGAATGGGTGACCAGCACCGTGGTGGTGCCTCGCGCCTCCCAAATGCCGGGAAGGTCGTTGGCGAGTTGTTGCCGGGTTAGCTCATCTACCGCGCCAAAGGGCTCGTCCAGCAGCAACAGGTCTGGCCGCGTCGCCAAGGCCCTCGCCATGGCAGCCCTCTGGCGCATACCGCCCGAAAGCTCTGCCGGGCGCGTCTCGGCAAAGCCGTTCAGACCCACAAGATTGATAAGTTGGTCCACCTCGGCCTTGTCGACGGGCTTGCGGGCCAAGGATAGGGCCAGGTCGATATTCCCCCGCACCGACCGCCACGGCAGCAGGGACGGATCTTGAAACGCCACCGACAACCCCGCCTTTCGCAGCGTTTCGGCGGGCGGCGCGCCGCCGATGGTTACCGTTCCGGCAGAGGGCGGCTCTAACCCCGCAACGATCCGCAACACCGTGGACTTGCCGCACCCCGACGGGCCGACAAGGGCCGTGGTTTGGCCTGCCTTGAAGGTCAGGTTCAAAGGGCGCAGAGCCTCTACCCCGCCGGAGTAGGTTTTTGCCAGATCAATGCAGATAACCTCGGTCGACATGGGTTAGCCATGGACCTCTTCCAGGATCGAGCGATCCCAAAGGTCGGCCGTCACGTCACGATCCAACAACGCCAGCGTCTCGATGTTCGCGGCGACGGTTTCATCCGTCCACCAGCCAAAACCATTCGCGTCAGTGAGGTCCGAGAACATCAACGGCACTTGCCGCGCGGCCTGCAAAAGCTGCGTTTCCCGGTCCAGCCCCGCGTCGGGGAACATTCGCAAGGTCAGGTCAGTCGCGGCCTCGGTATCGGCGCGGTACGCGTCCCACCCCGCGACTTCGCCCGCCATCAGGGCCACGATATCGGCGCGGCGGTTGGCAATGCTGTCCTCGGTCGCGATGTAGGTTTGCGAATGCACCGCATAGCCGTGGTCGGCCAGCAGCATCGTGGTGTTCTCGATGCCCTGCACCGTCAGCGCGACGGGCAAATCGGTTTCCCACGACAGCAGGCAATCGACCTCTCCTGCCACAAGCGGTTGCGGCGAATACTGGGTGGGGATCACCTCTATCGCGTCAAAATCCACACCGTTCAGGGTGCAAAGCGCCCGCAGAACGGGTGTATTCGCCAAGGCCATGCCGATGCGTTTGCCTTCCAGATCGGCGGGCACATGCACCGGATTGGACGTCAGCGAGGTGATCGCAAAAGGGTTGTTCTGCATCGCCACGCCAATGATCTTGAACGGCGCACCCTCGGCCACGGCGGCAGCGGTGTAATCAGCCGCCGATATCCCCACCAGCGCAGTGCCCGCCACAACGGGCGGCTCTACCGGGGCGTTAGGCCCGCCGGGCAGCAGAGAAACTTCAAGCCCCGCATCACGCCAGAGGCCACGGTCAAGCGCGATATAACTGCCCGCGAATTGCGTCGAATGCAGCCACGACAATTGCAAACTCACCTGTGACTGCGCCATGGCCGCGCGGGGCAGAAAACCCATCGCGCCAGCCGCAACGCCGGAGGCAAGGATATGGCGGCGAGTCAGGCCGTTGAATGGGGGCATCACAATCTCACTTCTCAAAGTTTCGCGCGGAGCGCCTGCCACGCCGCATTGTTAACCAATTAGCTCATCGCCGTCCAAACACAGGCGCGTTTGGTCGTAACCACGTCAGGATAAGTCCCGGAACGACGGTGCACAGGAACACGAGGCCAAAGGCGACGCTCGTCGCCAGTCCCGCGCTCATCGACGCGCCGATCAGGGGGAACAGCACCGCCGCCGCCCCTTCCCGCAACCCCCAACCACTGATCGACAAGGGTAGGACCATCGCTAACAAAATCAACGGCACCAGAGAGATCGCTGCAAGAAGTGGCAAAGCCACGCCGAGGGCCATGGCACAAAAGCCGAAGGCGGCGATGTTACACAATGCGGTGCCAAGGCTGAGCGCCGCTTGCTGTCGCCAGACAGCAGGCGCGGTGACGGCGTAGCGAAAGCTGCGCAGACCGCGCCCCACCGCCGTGTCCGCCCGCGCCTGCCACCATAATCCAAGCGCCGTGATGCAAAGCGCCGCCGCCCCGATCGCAACGGGCACGACAAGCCAAGTAGGCCATGCCATGCCCGTGGGCACGATCAGGGCCAGCAACAGCCCCGTGCCCAAAACCGTCAGCAAACCCAGCTGTCCCGCCAACCGCTCGAACACCACCGCTTGGCCCGAGGCGACGAAGCCCGCCTGCCCTCGCGCCCGCATCGCGCGGCTGGCGTCACCTGCGACGCCGCCCGGCAGCGATTGGTTCACGACCTGCGACAGATAGTATTCGCGCAGAGCCTCGGTCACTGACATCTCAATCCCCAACCGCGCCGCGGTGATCCGCCACCGCAAGGCCGACAGTATCGTTTGCAACGTCAACGCCAAAGCCGCCACCGCCAGCCATCCCGGCTGCGCATTTCGCATCAATGCAAGCGCCTCTGCCCAATCCACAGCGCGCCACAAGAGCCACAGGATTGCCCCCAGTACGGCCAACTGTAAGGCTCTAAACACCCATTTAGAGCCTGTTTTCCGCATCATTCCGCAGGCCCTGAATGTACGTCGACCTGAAAGGCACTCAGCACGATATCGCGCACCTCATCCATCGCCAAAGCCGGTGATCCCGCGTCTGGCACCAAGCCTTCAGACGGGGCGATTTGCGCCAACGCCGAGACTAAATGCGCGGGTCCGATCACGTGGACCGGCACCTCGCGTCTGTCATCCAGACCAATGAAACTCGCCGCCTGATGATCCCCGATCACGATCATCAACGGCGGGTTTTCCGCATGAATTCGGGCGTAGTCGAACACCGCCTGCAGGGCGTAATCCACGGCCAACCGATATTGGAACCGCACCCTTTCCCGGTCTCTCCAAACGACCTCGGGCGTATCGCCAGAACTGGCCACCTCGTTGAAAACAGCGCCGTCGCCGATGTCATCCCATGCGATCAAGTCAGGCACAGGCACCCAGGGCGCGTGGGACGAAATCAGCGCTATCTGCGCGAACAGATGCCGCGTTTCCCCCCTCTGTCGCAACAGGCGGTCCATCATGGAAAGCGTGTACTGATCAGGCATGGTGACCCAGTTGAACGGCAACCCGGCGTAGCCCAGATCATCGGCATTCAGGATCGTCTCGAACCCCATCCCGCTGGCCTCCGGCCAATCAAGGGTGATTGCAGGCATCACCGCAGCGGTACGCAAGCCGGCATTGCTCGCATAGTGAAATAACGTCTCTCGTTCGCTGGTTAGAGCCGCGCCATAGCGCACCTGGTTATTGATCCACATGCCGTTAGAGACAGTCGAATGCGCCAGCCAACTTTGCCCCCCATGGGTGGGGGAGGTCAGAAACCCCGACCGCATGGAAAGGCCCCGTTCACGGAGGATCGCGTCATAGGCCGCAAGGGTTTCGCCATGAACCTCTGCGTAATAGGGCGTATCGAAACTGGTTCGCCCATAGCTTTCCACGAAAAGGATCAGCACATCCCGATCGATGATCTCAAACAGACCCGACGCGCCCGCATAGGGATCATTGGCGACCTCCTCTCGGAACGCGCGCAACTCGGCCAAGGTCTGGCGCACGGTGACCACACGCTCCACCCCGACACGGGCGGTAAAGGCCGTTCCCGGCATGCGGGCGGGGGCGTTCCAAACGTCCATGGTGTCGCCGACTTCAGCCACGACAACCGCCATCGCCACCAGCGCAGCGACCCCGGCCCCACGCGCCCAGAGCGGCCCCACCCCGATCCTGGCCCATACGCCCATCGCCCACCAAAGCGCCCGCGCCAGCATCGCCACGCAAAGCACCACAACCACGAAGGCTCCCGCCGCCAGCAGCCCCCCAAGCGTGCCCGACAAAAACCGGAACAAAGCCGCCACCAAAGGGAAATCCGCCACCGGGTTAAACCCCCGTGACAGCGTGTTGAAACTGACGAAATCGGCGCCCTTCAGCACCGCAATCACAGTCAGCAGAGCCGTCAAAACCGCCCTGACAAACAGCCCAACCCGCCCCCTCCCAAGGGCCATCACCGCCAAAACGATAGCAGGCAGCTCCAGAGGAAACGCCCACAAAGCGCCCCATGTCATCGCCTCGGGATGGTTGGGCTGCACCAACACCAGATGCAGGATCGCCGTCGCAAGGATCAGCCGCAGGGCGCTCATCCCCTTGCGCCGGATAGGTGCCGGACGTCCACCCAGAATGACCAGATCAAAGCAACCGCCGCCGCGCCCACGAAAACGCTCGCAACCGGCGCAGGCACCAAGGGGCATAGCGCCGTGATCAGGGCGGTGATTTGCACCACACATACGACTTTGCGGCTAAAGCGCTCCGGCAAGGCGCCATTCAACGAAGGGAAGGGAAACTGCGCCACCCAAAAGGCATAGCGAGGCAGGCCAAGGATCACCACGTAAGCGCCAACTGTGCCGCTCTGCCAAACCAGTAACGCCAGAACCAGCGCAAGGAGAGAGTCGACCTCCATATCGAACCGCGCTCCAAAGGCCGAGGCGCGCCCCTCTCGCCTTGCCAGCCACCCGTCCACACCGTCGAGCGCAAAGGCAACCACGGCCACGCCAAACACAGCCCACGACAGCGCGTATCCCGACATCAGGACAGCAACCAACACGGAAACCAACGCAAGGCGTGCAATCGTGGCCCCGTTGCACAGGCCAATGGTTCGGTGCGCAAACCGCTCTCTTACCCCGTTAAGGGCCAGCGCTATCACGACCCCATAGAGGCACATGCCCCCCAGAATGCCCGGGGAATTGCCCAGCAAAATCCAGCTGACCCCGGCGACAAAGCAGCCCCCGATCAGCCCCACGACGGCAAACTGCGCCGCTACAGAAAACCGCGCCAGCCCCACGTCAGAGGATTTGTCCAGGTTAGCCATGAGTTGCTTTGTCGACACCGATCTGCTTCGTTTTAAGGCATTAAAGATAATTTGGTCCGTTCCTCGCGAACCACAATTGATAATGCAAAACAGGGTAAGGCGAAAATGACAACTCCGACAGATACATACCGTGCCCCCGCGCGGTGGCTTCATTGGCTGATGGCGCTCTTGATCATCCCGATGATCATCGGCGGGGCCACCATGATCCAGGAAGGCCTGCCCCGTTCCCTCCAAGACACGCTGTTTATCTCCCACAAAAACGTCGGGTCACTCCTCCTGCTTCTGATCGTTGTGCGCCTGATCTACCGCTGGCGAAATACTCCCCCAGCCGAACCAGCCCATCTTCCCGCTTGGCAGATCAAAATCGCGAGCCTCACCCACGTTGCCCTCTATGCTTTGCTGCTCGTCATGCCCCTCGCCGGCTACATCCGCGTGCGCGCCGGTGGCTTCCCAATCGAAGCCCTGGACGCCATGGGCATCCCCGCCCTCGTCCCCCGCTCCGATGCCTTGGCCGCCGTGGCAAAATCCATCCACTTCTACGGCGCTTGGGCCCTCGCAATCCTCTTGGCCATGCACATCGGCGCGGCGCTTCAACACGGTCTCATCAAACGCGATGGCGTCTTCTCCCGCATGTGGCCCCGGTCTGGCTAAAGCGCCCCCGACGCGCCGCTTGGGTATATCAATAGTATATCAATTTGTCCCCTTCATCTTTCTGGCCCCTTCATCTTTTCAAAAATATCGTCAGGGGGGTCCGGGGGATGAAATCCCCCCGCTTGGTCGCCGTGCATTGCGCGGCGAAACCTCTCACTTATCCTGACTCCCAAAATAGAACAAACTATGAACATATATCCCCATGGGATTCGCAGAACTCACCATCACCTCCAACTTCACCTTCCTCACCGGCGGCTCCCACCCCGAGGAATACGCCCGTCGTGCCGCCATCCTTGGCATCGACGCCATCGCCATCGCCGATGAGAACTCCGTCGCTGGCATCGTGCGCGCCTGGTCCGAACTGCAAAAGATCCAGGCCGAGATCGACGATGCCAAAATCGCGGCTCTCGACCCCATCGGGCCGCCCAAACCTGCCCATATTCCAGCCGCGCCCCGTGCCAATATCGACCACGTTCCCCGCCTTCTGCCGGCGTCCCGCCTGATCTTCTCCGAAGGCCTCCAGATCACGGCTCTGCCCCGGGATCGTGCCGGATGGGCCAGCCTGTGCCGCCTTCTCTCCACCGGGCGCCTGCGGGCCGAGAAGGGCGCGTGCATCCTCCACCTCGAAGACCTTCTGGCGCGACATGAGGGGCTGGAGCTTCTCCTCCACGCCCCGCGCCGTGCCACCAAGGGCTGGCGGGACGCTGCCCGTCGCATCACCCCCTTGTCCCCCTGGCTGTGCCTCTCGCCTCAATACGATGGGCAAGACAGCGCCCGCTTCACCGCCCAGGCGCAACTGGCCCGGACCCTTGGCTTGCAGACCATCGCCTCGGCCCGTCCCCTGATGCACCACGGCGCGCGGCGCAGGTTGACCGATGTGCTCACCTGCATTCGCCAAGGCATCAAGGTCGAAGACCTTGGCACCGCCGCCCAAGCCAATGCCGAACAACGCCTGCGCGGTCTGCCTGAGATGCAGCGCATCTTCCAAGGCCACGAGGCGGCGCTGGCAAACACCCTCATCGTGGCCGATCGCTGCCAGTTTGATATCGCCAGCCTACGCTACGAATATCCTTCGGAAATCGCCGATGGAGAAACCGCCGCCGACAGGTTGCGGCGCCTTGCCCAGGACGGGTTGCACTGGCGCTATCCCCAAGGCGTGCCCGAGAAAGCCACCAAACAGCTCAGTCACGAACTCTCTCTCATCGCCAAACTGGGGTACGAGCCTTATTTCCTGACCGTCAACGACATCGTCGCCTTCGCCCGGTCGCGCAATATCCTGTGCCAAGGACGAGGCTCTGCGGCCAATTCCATCACCTGTTACGCCCTCGGCGTCACCTCTGTCTCGCCCGAGATCGGCACCATGGTGTTCGAACGTTTCGTGAGTGAGGCCCGTAATGAGCCCCCTGACATCGACGTCGATTTCGAACACGAGCGCCGCGAAGAGGTTATCCAACACATCTATGAACGCTACGGCCGCCACCGCGCGGGTCTGTGTGCCACGGTCATCCATTACCGCAGCAAACGCGCCGTGCGTGAAGTGGGCCGCGCCATGGGCCTGTCCGAAGATATCCTTTCAGCCCTGTCATCCCAAATCTGGGGATCATGGTCCAACGCGGGTCCCGAGGTTGCGCGCCTGCGGGAAGTCGGGCTCGACCCCTCCAGCCCGCGCCTTGTTCAGACCCTTCAGCTGATCCAGGACATCATCGGCTTCCCCCGCCACCTGAGCCAACACGTGGGCGGCTTCGTGATCACCGAAGGCCGGTTGGACGAGCTGGTGCCGATCGAGAACGCCAGCATGGACGACCGCACCGTGATTTGCTGGGACAAGGACGACATCGACGCCCTCGGCATCCTGAAGGTCGATGTGCTCGCTCTGGGCATGTTGACCTGCATCCGAAAGGCGTTTGATCTGCTGCAAATCCACCACCAGACCGATTACTCGCTGGCCACCCTGCCACCCGAAGACCCCGCGACCTACGACATGCTGTGCAAGGCCGATAGCCTTGGGGTGTTCCAAGTCGAAAGCCGCGCACAGATGAACTTTCTGCCCCGGATGCGGCCCCGGTGTTTCTATGATCTGGTGATCCAAGTGGCCATCATCCGCCCCGGTCCCATTCAGGGCGATATGGTGCATCCTTTCATCCGGCGGCGGAACGGCGAGGAAGAGGTCAGCTTCCCCTCGGACGCCCTGGGTCAGGTCTTGGGCAAAACCCTTGGCGTACCGTTGTTCCAGGAACAAGCGATGCAGATCGCTATTATCGGGGCGGGGTTCTCTCCTGAAGAAGCCGACAAGCTGCGCCGCGCGCTTGCAACGTTCAAAAAGCACGGCAACGTGTCCGAGATGCGCACGCGCTTTCTGCGCGGGATGCGTGACAACGGCTATGACGATGACTTCGCCGAGCGGTGCTTTAGCCAAATTGAGGGGTTCGGCGCCTACGGCTTCCCGGAATCCCACGCTGCCAGCTTCGCTTTGCTGGTCTATGCCTCCAGTTGGCTGAAACGCCACCACCCCGGCATCTTCGCCTGCGCCCTGCTTAACGCGCAGCCCATGGGGTTCTACGCCCCCGCCCAAATCGTGCGCGACGCCCGTGAACATGGGGTAGAGGTGCGGCCGATCTGCGTGAACCGCTCCCATTGGGATAACGTGATGGAACGCACCGAGCGCGGCGCGCTGGTCCTGCGTCTTGGGTTCCGACAGATCAAATCCATGCAGGAAGACGAAGCCGAATGGCTGATCGCCGCCCGTGGCAATGGCTATACGTCGGTGGAAGATGTCTGGCGTCTGGCCGGGGTGGAGGCCAAGATGCTCACGATCCTGGCCGAAGCCGATGCTTTCGCCGCCCTTGGGATCAGCCGCCGCGATGCCCTTTGGGCCGCCCGTGCCCTGACCCCGAAGCAGGAACTGCCCCTGTTCAAGGGCGATCTGGACGGAGAGGGAATTTTCGAGCCAGCCGTCGCCCTGCCGCAGATGACCGAGGGGGAAAACGTGGTGGAGGACTACGTCTCCATGCGGCTGACCCTGCGCACACACCCAGTGGCGCTGATCCGCGACCGCCTGAGCCCCGGCATCGACCCTCGGCTCCTGACCGCCCCCGCCCCGCGCGCCTCGCAAAAGCCTTGCAAGGCTTTTGACGCGCCTTCAGGCGCGTGACAGCTTTTTGCAAAAAGCTGCCAAGGCCCTTGCAAGGGCCTTCCCCCTCACAACCCGTACTGCGTCGCTTTTTCGCCGACCATGCGCATCACGCGCACCAGCTGTTGGCTGATCCCCAGCTCGCTCAGGGCGTGGCCCGCGTTGCGCACCATATGCAGCCGGCCTCCCGGCCATTTCGACGCCAGTGCATGGGCCGAAATCGGCGGGCAGATCATGTCATAGCGTCCCTGCACGATCGTGCCGGGGATATGCGCAATCCGGTGCACATCGCGCAGGATTTGGCCGTCTTCCTCCAGAAAGCCCTTGTTGACAAAATAGTGGTTCTCCAGCCGCGCAAAGGCTCGGGCATATTCCGCCGGGCTTTCACCGCCATGTCCATCGCTGTTCATCGACGCCAGCGCATTTTCCCACGCGGCCCATGACCGGGCAAAGCGGGTTTCAAGCATCAGATCGCCCGAGAACAGGCGGCGGTTGTAGGCGGCAATGAAATCGCCCCGCTCCTCTTCGGGCACGAGGCTGACGAAGCGTTGCCATTGCTCGGGCCAGAACTGCCCGGCCCCGCCGCCGTAGAACCAGTCCAGCTCTCTCTGCATCGACAAGAACACGCCGCGCAGCGCCAGATAAGCGACCGATTCCGGGTGCGTCTCGGCATAGACCAGCCCCAGCGTCGCGCCCCAGCTGCCGCCGAACACCGCCCACCGCTCAATCCCCAGCGTCGTGCGGATCTTCTCGATATCCGCCACAAGATGCCACGTCGTGTTATCCGTCGTCGAGGCATGGGGCCGCGACCGTCCGCAGCCGCGCTGATCAAACAGGATGACGCGCCAGATCTCGGGGTCGAAATACCGCCGCATCGCCGGGCTACAGCCGCCGCCGGGCCCGCCGTGCAACACGACCACAGGCGCGCCGCGGGGATTGCCGCATTGCTCCACATAAATGTGATGTCCATCGCCCACGTTCAGAATCCGCTGATCGAAGGGCTCAATCGGCGGAAACAAATGCGAAGCTGTGCTCTTTTGGCCCGAGAACTTATCCATATCCGTCCTATATAGAACGTGACGTTGGAAACGACACGACACGATTTTTGCCGACCCCGGCTCGTGCCAAGATTTGCAAAGGATGTAGGGGATGTCCATGACAGCTGCGCCCGTGAACACCGTAGATGACAGCGAAGTCGCCAAATTCGAGGCGATGGCCGCGGAGTGGTGGGACCTGAACGGCAAATTCAAGCCGCTCCACATGCTCAACCCCACGCGGCTCGATTACATCACCCAGCAGATCGCGGCTGAGTTTGGCCGTGACTTGAAGGCTGAGGCGCCTTTCGCCGGTTTGCGTATTCTGGATATCGGCTGTGGCGGCGGCCTTCTGGCCGAACCGATGGCCCGGTTGGGCGCCGATGTGGTGGGGGCCGACGCGGCTGCGGGCAACATCCCCGTCGCGCAGGTCCATGCCGCGCAATCGGGGCTAGAGATCGACTATCGCCACACCACCGCCGAGGCGATGGCCGACGCGGGCGAGCAATTCGACGTCGTCCTGAACATGGAAGTGGTGGAGCATGTGGCCGATCCCTTGGGCTTCCTGACCGCCTGCCAACAGCTTCTGAAACCGGGCGGTCTGATGGTCTGTTCGACCCTGAACCGCAACCCCAAGAGTTTTCTGATGGCGATCATCGGCGCGGAACACGTGATGCGCTGGTTGCCGAAGGGCACCCACGAATGGTCAAAATTCATCACCCCGGACGAGCTTTTCGCGCTGATTGGCCAAGCGGGACTCGACCCGGTGGATCGAAAGGGCTTCGTCTTCAATCCGGTGCTGTGGACTTGGGGGATCAGCGCGCGTGATCTGAGCGTTAACTACGTCACAGCCTCGGTCAAACGCGCCGCCTGAAACGGGGCCTAAGCGCCATCGCCTTCCAGCTTGCGGCGCACATCGCGCAGCAGCGGCAAGGCATCGCGGACCTTTCCGGGGCCAATCTCGGCCACGGCTTCTGTCAGGATCGGCACAATCGCGGCAATCGCCACCTCTCGTGCCCGACGCCCGGCAGGACTGATCGAGATCATCTTGCGCCGCGCATCGTCCCAATCGGGCCGCACATGGATATGTCCGGCCCATTCCAGCTTGTTCAGCGTGTTGGTCATCGCCCCGCGCGTCAGGTGAAACGCCCGCGCCAGTTGCGCGGGGGATTTTTCATCCTGAGTGGCCGCCAGATGGTTGAGCACGGAAAAGTGGCTCAACTCCATCCCCTTGGGCAAAGCTTTCGACAGCCGAGCCCGTGCCAGCTGGTCGATCATGAAGACCTCGCTGAACAGCGCAACAGAGAGAGGATCGTCGTGCTTGGACATACCGCGGAGTAAAGCGCCGCGCCGCAGCAAGACGCAAGGGGAATAGCGCCAATCGGGTCAGTCTGCCGCGAGTAAGGCGTCCAGTTTACCGTTCCGCTCCAACGTGGCCATGTCGTCGTAGCCGCCCACATGGGTGTCGCCGATGAAAATCTGCGGCACGGTGTGGCGGCCATTGGCACGGCTCAGCATTTCTTGCCGTTTGGCGGGCTCTGCGGCCACGTCGATCTCGGCGTAGCTCACGCCCTTGTCTGTCAGCATCCGCTTGGCGGCGTGGCAAAACCCGCAGAGCGGAGAGGTATAGAGCGTAACATTGGCCATGGCAGAGCGCTTTCCTGAGGAACAATAGAGGTCCCTATTTAGGTGTCTCCCCCCACCCGCGCTAGGGCCAAGACAGACACTTTTTCGGCACCGGCGCGGCGACAGGCCTCGGTCGCGATGGCGAGGGTGGCGCCAGAGGTCATGACATCGTCGATCAAGAGCACATTGCGTCCCTCCAACGCACTGCCTTTGCGGGGGTGGGGAATAATCGCCTCGTCCACGTTCTGGAATCGGGCATCGCGCGATCGCCCCTCCTGCGAGGGGGTCGGGCGCAGGCGAAGCAGCGCCATCGGTTCAACCTCGGCCGCGCAGTGACGCGCCAGCGACCACGCCAGAAGGGCCGCCTGATTAAAGCGGCGACGGGCAAGGCGGGTCCAATGCAGGGGCACGGGGACAAGCAAGGGATCATCCTCCAGCAAATCCGCCGCCGTCCGCGCCATCCAGGGGCCCGCGGCCCGGGCGATATCGGTTCGGTCCCCGTGTTTCAGAGCCAAGACCAGCCTTCGGCCCACCCCTTCATAGGCAAACACTGCCCGCCCATGGTCCCAGGCGCGGGGCACGCGCTGGCATTCGTTGCAAATCAACGCTTCCCCTTCCGCCGCGGTTTGGCCAGGCAACCCGGTGCCGCAAAGATCGCAAGCTGCCCCCAGAATGAACGGCGTATCGCCCCAACAGGTGCCGCAAATCGCAAAGGCATCCTCGACCCGTGCCGAACAATTAAGGCATTCCGGCGGAAACACCGCATGCAGCATGGTTTGCAAACTCATACCTGTCCCCTAGATACCGCGCAGTGATCCCCTGCGCAGAGCCTCAATTTGCAACAGCCACAGCCCCGCCTGACCGACCAGAACGCGCTTGCCGCGCACCGCGCCCGTGCGACCCGAACCGCCCATATTGCAGACGCGCGGTTCCTTCACGACGAGGCCATTGCCGAGCTTCAGGAAAGACTCGAGGACGTTAATAGAAGGTTTACGCACCCGGTAATTGTGAGCGATTTCCCCACAATTTGGTGCGAATTGCTTCCAAATGCCCCAATCATCCCCATGACAGAGGCTCTGGACCTGAAACCGGGTGCCCATGATCTGGTGGTGCACGCCATGGGCCTGCATTGGGCCGATGATCCCGTGGGCCAGGTGGTGCAATGCGCCCGTGCGTTGCGACCCGATGGGTTGTTCCTGTCCGCGGCTTTCGGTGGCAGCACCCTGACGGAGTTGCGGCAAGCTTTGGCACAGGCCGAAAGCCAAGTGATGGGCGGGCTGTCGCCCCGCGTCGCGCCGATGGCCGAGGTCCGCGATATGGGGGCGCTGTTGCAACGGGCCGGCTTGGCCTTGCCCGTGGCAGATACGCTTAGAAAAACAGTGACTTACGGTAGTGCCCTCGCGCTGATGCACGACCTGCGGGCGATGGGGGAAACCAACGCCTTGGCGGGCCGCCACCGGGCCATTCCGCCCCGTGCCCTGTTCCCCACCACAGCCGCGATCTACGCGCAGATGTTTCCCGCCGATAACGACCGCATCAGCGCCAGCTTCGAGCTGGTGTTCCTGACCGGATGGGCGCCCCACGACAGCCAGCAAAAACCCCTGCGCCCCGGTGCGGCCAAGTCACGTCTGGCGGATGCGTTGAAAGTGCCCGAGTTTGGCGAGGACGCAAAGCCCGTTCCCAGCCGCCCGCAAGACGACAAACAAGATTGAGATGACACCGATGCAAGACACCCAAGCCCCCGCCCTGCCCCATGCACCTGCCGACCACCCGAAGGTGAAACGCGGCAAGGTCGGCGTGCTTCTGGCGAACCTTGGGACGCCGGACAACTACGATTACTGGTCGATGCGCCGCTACCTGAGCGAGTTCCTGAGCGATAAGCGCGTCATCGACTACCCGGCGTGGAAATGGCAGCCTTTGTTGCAGCTGATTATCCTGTCGAAACGGCCCTTCACCTCGGGTGCGGCGTATAAATCCATCTGGAACCACGAGGCGGGCGAATCGCCTCTGGCCACGATCACCAAGGATCAGACGGCGAAGATGAAGGCGCTGATGGCGGCGCGCTACGGCGATGATGTGATCGTCGACTACTGCATGCGCTACGGCAACCCCTCGACCCAATCCAAGGTTGATGCGCTGGTCGCCCAGGGATGCACCAAGATCCTGTTTTTCCCGCTTTATCCGCAATACGCGGGGGCGACGTCGGCCACCGCTTGCGACCAGTTCTTCCGCGCCCTGGAGTCGGTGAAATGGCAACCACAGGTGCGCACGACCGAGGCGTATTTTGACAACCCCCTCTATATTGACGCGCTGGCCCAGAGCATTGAGCGGGCCTATGCGGCGATGGAGAAAAAGCCCGATATCCTTGTCGCCAGCTACCACGGCGTGCCGCAACGCTACCTGATGGAGGGCGACCCCTACCATTGCCATTGCCAGAAAACGACGCGCCTGCTGAAAGAGCGGTTGGGGTGGGATGACACGCAGATCATCACCACCTTCCAATCCAAATTTGGGCCAGAGGAATGGTTGCAGCCCTACACCGTGGAAGAGGTGGCGCGACTGGCAGAGCGCGGCAAGAAATCCATAGCCGTATGTGCGCCTGCCTTCTCGGCCGACTGCATCGAGACGCTGGAAGAGATTAACGAAGAGATTCGTGAAAGCTTTGAGGAAGCGGGCGGCGAGAGCTTCACCTATATCCCCTGCCTCAACGACGATGACGCCCACATGGAAGCGCTGGCCAGCGTGGTGCAAAACAACCTGTGCGGCTGGTTGGACTGAAAGCCGCGCCTCAGCACAAGAAAAGCGGGCCCTTAAGCTCGCTTTTAATCATAAAATCAAAGATTTGGCGCTTTTTTCAGGCGGCCTGAAGCTCTGACACCGGACGGCCGGTGAACGTCTGATTGCCCACGCGCACGATGACTAGACCACTGGACAGACGTTTCACGAAATTTCCCTGAATGGACACACATGTCCCGATAATAACGGTGGTCAGCACAGATCATCTCCCCAGATACTGTGTCTACAGTTTAGACAAACAGGTTAACAAATCACTCAAAAAATCGACATTGTTGAAAGATTCTCGAAAATTTTCCGAAAATCTCTTTGAATGCTGGTCTAGAGCCAATCCCTCAGGATCGGGATTAGCGGAATGTCGGCGGGCGGCATGGGGTAGTTGCGCAGCTCAGCCGGACGCACCCACTTCAACGCCTGTCCTTCACGGGACTGGGGAATCCCCTCCCATTTGCGGCAAGCGAACAAAGGCATCAGCAGGTGAAACTTCTCGTAGGCGTGGCTGGCGAAGGTCAGCGGCGCGAGGCAAGAGGCCCAGGTGTCGATGCCCAGTTCTTCCTGAAGCTCTCGGATCAGGGCCTGTTCCGGGGTTTCGCCGTCTTCGACCTTACCGCCGGGAAATTCCCATAGGCCGGCCATGGATTTGCCCTCGGGGCGCTGAGCCAGAAGCACACGGCCATCGCGGTCAATCAACGCGACAGCGGACACCAGAAGGACGCTCATGATCGGTAATCGGCGTTGATCTGGATATAGCCGTGGGTCAGGTCGCAGGTCCAAACCGTTGCGGCCCCGTCGCCAACGCCCAGATCGACATCCACCAGCAATTCCTGCTGCTTCATATAGGCCGCGCCAGCGTCCTCGGTGTAGCTTTCCGCGACCCAGCCGTTTTCGGCCACAAGGATATCGCCGAAGCGGATTGTCAGAAGATCCCGGTCCGCCTTTGCGCCGGATTTGCCCACGGCCATGACGATCCGGCCCCAGTTCGGATCCTCGCCCGCGATGGCGGTTTTCACCAGCGGAGAGTTCGCGATGGAACGGGCAACGCGGGTGGCGTCCTCGTCGCTATCGGCCCCGCTGACGCGGACCTCCACGAACTTGGTGGCCCCTTCGCCGTCGCGCACGATTTGGTGGGCGAGGTCTTGCATCACCGTCAAAAGCGCGGCCTGAAAACCTTCATGCGGCGCGGTGAGCGGCGCGTTACCAGCGAGGCCCGTGGCAGCCATCAACACGGTGTCGGACGTGGAAGTATCGCTATCTACCGTCACGGCGTTGAAGCTTTGCACGTTACAGGCCGACAGCATCGCTTGCAGCGCAGCGGGCGCAATGGCGGCATCGGTGAAGATATAGCCCAACATCGTCGCCATATCCGGCGCGATCATACCCGAGCCCTTGGCGAATCCCATGATCGTCACCGGCGTGCCATCAAGGTCCAGCGTGGTCACAGCGCCTTTGGGGAACGTGTCCGTCGTCATGATGGCGCGGGCGGCGGGTTCGGTCGCGCTGGCATCAAGGCTGGCGGCAATCTTGGGCAAAGCGTCGGTGATCTTGGTGGCGGGAAGCGGCTCTCCGATCACACCGGTAGAGGATGTGAATACGTGAGAGGCCGGGAGATCCAGTGCGGAAGCGGCGGCGGCGGCGATCAGATCAACATCGGTGACGCCACGCTTGCCGGTGAAGGTATTGGCGTTGCCGGAGTTCACGACAATTGCAAAGCCCGCCTCTGGCGGGACAATGGCAAACCCCTCATCCCCGGAAAGGCCCGCAAGCTTCGCCTGACAGTCCAACACAGCGGCGGACCGCGTGGCAGAGCGGGTGAATACGCCCGCTATCGACGATCCCGGCGCGATTTCGGCCAGCATCACATCGACGCGGTTGGCTTTCTTGATGCCAACAGCGCCCGCCGCAAAGCGGACGCCGTCAATCTTGGGAAGCTCAGGGAAGCTGGCAGGCGCCAGTGGAGAGACGGTTGGCCCATCTGTTTTAGGGGTAGTCACGCGCGTCTCTCCTTGCTGAGCTTATTCCGCGATCAGGTCTAGGTTGCGGATCATGGCAGGGTCAATCTCCACTTCCGCGCGGGAGACATCGGCCGCCTCGGTCAGCTCTTCCAGACGGGCATCGACGCGGGCGCGGCGCACGGCCTCTTCCAGCTCGGCGCGGACATCTTCCAGCGTTGGAGCGGCCTGTTCACGGGTCTCGTTCAGCAACACGACGTGCCAGCCAAACTGCGTCTGCACGGGGGCAGAAACTTCGCCCGGCTCCAGCTCGAACACGGCTGCTTCAAATTCGGGCACCATCATGCCCGCGGTGAACCAACCCAGCGCGCCGCCGTTCGGACCCGAGGGGCCTATGGAATTTTCAGCCGCGAGTTCGGCGAAATCTGCGCCTGCTTCCAGCTCGACCAGCATGTTTTCCGCATCTTCCTGACCTTCCAGAAGGATGTGGGCGGCGTTGTATTCGGTGGTAGGCTCGACCGAGCCGTACGCCTCATCATAGGCAGCTTGCAGTTCTTCGTCGCCCAGATCGGCCATGGCGACATCGTCCATATACATGGCAGCAAGGAAGGCACGGCGTTCGTTTTCCAGACCCAATTCCATCGCGCGGGTGACGTTGCCTTCGGCTTCATCGGCCAACACTTGCTGTTGAATCAACTGTTCCAGCATGCCTTCAAACAGCACCTCATCGGGCAGTTGCTGGTATTCGGCTGGCAACATCTGACGCATGGCGATCAGGTGGCCCACGGTGATGTCGTTGCCGTTTACGGTGGCCAAAACGGTCTCGGCGCTGGCGTGACCATCGGCATAGGCCGGCGCGGCAAGAGCAGCGACAAGGCTGACCGAGGCTAAAAGCTTCTTCATGGACGAAATTCCTTTGTGTGGAGCGACCATCCCAAAAGGCAGGATCGCCTTACGTTGACTATCATCAGGCCGCCCCTTATCTCGCTTACGGGTTACACGAGCCCCGGGATTGACCGTTGGCGCTATAGGTAGACCGCGCCGCAGGGTCTAACAACCCGAGGGGCCACACGAATTGTTCAGACGGCGACGGCCCGCCTTAGAGGTCGTGATAGAGGTTGATAAGTATGCTCGGACTGGGAACGATTGCGAAAAAGGTGTTTGGATCGCCAAACGACCGCATGGTGAAAGCCGTCCGACCGATCATCGCAAAGATCAATGATATGGAGCCCGAGTTCGAGGCGCTGGACGACGCTGGCATCATCGCCAAGACCGATGAGCTTCGTAACCGCGCCCTGAACGGCGAAAGCCTTGATGACTTGCTGCCCGAAGCCTTTGCCAATTGCCGCGAAGCTGCCAAGCGGGCCTTGGGGCTGCGGGCCTTTGACGTGCAGATGATGGGCGGCCTGTTCCTGCATCGTGGCAACATTGCCGAGATGAAAACCGGCGAGGGCAAGACCCTTGTGGCCACCTTCCCCGCCTATCTGAACGCGCTGACAGGCGAAGGCGTCCACGTGGTGACGGTGAACGATTACCTCGCCAAGCGGGACAGCGAATGGATGGGCAAGGTGTTTACCGCGCTCGGCATGACAACGGGTGTTGTCTACCCGCGCCAGCCCGACGCCGAGAAACGCCAAGCCTACGCCTGCGATATCACCTACGCGACCAACAACGAGTTGGGCTTTGACTATCTGCGCGACAACATGCGCGGCTCCATCGCCGAGATGGCCCAGCGCGGTCACAACTTCGCGATTGTGGATGAGGTGGACAGCATCCTGATCGACGAGGCGCGGACGCCGCTGATTATTTCGGGTCCGACCCAGGACCGCAGTGATTTGTATCTGTCCATCGACAAGATCATCCCCTTGGTGCGCGAAGAACACTACACGCTGGACGAAAAGACCCGGCAAGCGACTTTCACCGACGAAGGCAACGACTTCCTTGAAGAAACGCTTTCTGCCGAAGGTATCCTGCCCGAAGGCCAGTCGCTTTATGATCCAGAGTCGACCACCATCGTTCACCACGTGACCAACGCCCTGCGGGCGCACAAGGTGTTTTCCAAGGACAAGGAATACATCGTCCGCGACGGCGAGGTTGTTCTGGTCGATGAATTCACCGGCCGCATGATGCCCGGACGCCGCATGTCCGAAGGTCTGCACCAAGCGATTGAGGCCAAGGAAGGCTGCAAGATCCAGCCCGAAAACGTGACGCTCGCCTCGGTGACGTTCCAGAACTACTTCCGCCTGTATAAGACCCTCGGCGGCATGACCGGCACGGCCACCACCGAGGCCGAAGAATTTGCCGACATCTATGGCCTTGGCGTTGTGGAGATCCCCACCAACCGCGGCATTGCGCGGATTGACGACGACGATGCCGTTTATCGCACCGGGGCCGAGAAATACGCCGCCATCGTCGAAACCATCCGCGAAGCCCACGCCAAGGGTCAGCCGGTTCTGGTCGGCACCACCTCGATCGAGAAATCCGAGATGTTGGGCCAGATGCTTACCGAAGCGGGCCTGCCCCATTCGATCCTGAACGCCCGCCAGCACGAGCAAGAAGCCAAGATCGTTGCCGATGCAGGCAAGTTGGGTGCGATCACCATCGCCACAAACATGGCCGGCCGCGGCACCGATATCAAACTGGGCGGGAACCTCGAGTTCCAGATCATGGAAGCCATCGCTGCCAATCCCGATGCCGACCCCGAAGAAATCCGCGAGCGGATGGAAGCCGAACACGTGGCCGCCGAACAGGCGGTGAAAGATGCGGGCGGCCTCTATGTTCTGGCCACCGAGCGTCACGAAAGCCGCCGCATCGACAACCAGCTGCGCGGTCGTTCCGGTCGCCAGGGCGACCCCGGCCAATCCAGCTTCTTCCTGTCGCTGGAAGACGACCTGATGCGTATTTTCGGGTCGGAACGGTTGGACAAGATGCTCAACACCCTCGGCATGAAAGAGGGCGAGGCGATCGTTCACCCCTGGGTCAACAAATCGCTGGAGCGCGCGCAAGCGAAGGTCGAAGGCCGCAACTTCGACATCCGTAAGCAATTGCTGAAATTCGACGACGTGATGAACGACCAGCGGAAGGTTGTCTTTGCGCAGCGCCGCGAGATCATGGGCGCCGAAGACATCGCCGAAGTCGCCAAGGACATGCGCGATCAGGTGATCGAAGACATGATCGACACCTACATGCCACCCAAGTCCTATGCGGACCAATGGGACGTACACGGCCTGAAAGAGGCCGCGCAAAAGGTGCTTGGCCTTGATCTGCCGATCGAGACCTGGGCCGACGAAGACGGCGTCGATCAAGAAGAAGCGACGGCACGGCTGGAACGCGCGGCAGACGAATACATGGCCTCCAAGGCGGCGCAATTCGGCCCCGAGCAGATGCGTAACATCGAAAAGCAGATCCTGCTGCAAACCATCGACCAGAAGTGGCAGGAACATCTGCTGGCGCTGGAACATCTGCGGTCGGTCGTGGGGTTCCGGGGTTACGCGCAGCGCGATCCGCTGAACGAATACAAGACCGACAGCTTCACGCTGTTCGAATCGATGCTCGACAGTCTGCGCGCCGATGTGACCGAGAAACTGGCCCGCATCCAGCCGCTAACCCCTGAGCAGCAAGAGCAGCTTCTGGCGCAACTGCGTCAACAGCAAGCGGCTGCGGGCGGCGGTACCACGGCAGGCAATGCCGAGGCAGAGGCTTTCGTGGATGCCAAGCCCGGTTTCGTGGAGGATGACCCAAGCACATGGGGCAATCCCGGTCGCAACGACGATTGCCCCTGTGGGTCTGGCAAGAAGTTCAAACATTGCCACGGGCGGCTTTCATAGCAGCGAATCGGTGTCGCAGGGGGCTGTTCAGCCCTTTGCGGCAAAACTGAGAAGACTTCAGACAATCCGCCCCGGATTCCGTGCATTTCCGGCACATTGATGCCCCAGTAATGAAAGATACCCACCCCTTGAGATTTTGAGGTGGAGTGTCCCGGAGATGCTGAATTCCCTAGTTATTCGTGTGGCTGCAGGCGGCACTATGGTTCTTGGCGGTGCCTTATACGCGATGGAATCGGGCTGGATTGAGGGCCCTAATCCGTCCCAAGAAATTAATCATTTTGTTGAAGAACAGACGTTAACCTCGTCTTCGCGCCCGGCGCGGTCGATGGCCCCGCAATTGCCGTTGATCGAGCAAAGCGACGTGACCCTGCCCATGGCAGAGCAAGCTCTTGCCCCCGAGGCGACGGTTGTCCCGGCCTCTTTCGACGATCCATTGCCCACGCCCAATGCCCCGATCACCGAAGAAACAGAGCTTAGCCCCCTTGGCCTGCCCTGCGATATCTCGGTCACGGCAACGGCTATGCCAGCGGCCATGGTGGCGCTGGATGTGATGGCCCCGTGCCGTACCGATGCAGCGGTCACGATAGAGCACTCTGGCTTGCAGATCGCTGCCAACACCGATGCCCTTGGCCTGCTGACCCTTGATATCCCCGCCTTTGAGACGCCTGCCTTCTTCTCGGTCAGCTTTGATGATGATCTGACAGAGACCGTCCTGGTCGGCCTGCCTGATCTGCGCGACTATGACCGGATCGGACTGAGCTGGTTGGGCAACATGGGGTTGGAATTGCACGCGATGGAATTCGGCGCCACGTTCGGAGGGCCGGGCCACGTTTGGCAAGATGCCCCCGCCAGCCCCGAGGCCGCGACGTCCGGCAATGGTGGCTTTCTGACAACAGTGGATACGGGCGTCAGCGTTGCGCAGATCTACACATTGCCCCGCGCCACTTTGCGCGAAGGTGACAGCGTGCGCTTGTCGATTGATGCACCCGTGACGCAGGCCAATTGCACCCGCAACGTGTTGGCCCGGACCCTGCGGGCCGAGGCCGGCAATCCTGTTGATGTGACCGAGCTGACCTTCACCGTCCCGTCCTGCGACGCGGTGGGTGACGTTCTGGTCTTGCAAAACTTGCTGGACGACCTGAGACTCGCCTTGAATTGAGGCCAACGCACCGGGTTTTCGCATGTCGAACCATCTTTGGGCGGTCCTTGGGGCCGCCCTTTTTTCATGCCTGATCGGGCCTGTCGCCGCACAGGATGTGGAATTACGCTCGCTGGACGGGTCGGTAGAGCTTGAAGGCAACCTGATCTCTTACGACGGGGCGTTCTACCGCTTGGACACGGTCTATGGCGCGCTGACCGTATCGGCAGAAGGCGTGTCTTGCGCCGGGCCGGGCTGCCCGGATTTGACTAACTTCGTCGCCGAAGCCCGCGTGGCTGGAGCCGCTACGGTGGCCGAAGGGCTTTTGCCGGAGTTGTTAGAGGCCTTCGCGCACTCCCAAGGGATGCAGGTCTCGGTGGAGGAGGGAACCGACTACGTCTTGCGCCGCGCCGATGGATCAGCGGCGGCCCGCTTCGCGGTGACGCCGGGCAGCACCGATGACGGGTTTCTGGCGCTGCTGAACGATGAGGCGGACATCGCGCTGGCCCTGCGCGAGCCTTCCCGCGCCGAAGTGGCCGCCTCCGAGGCCGCAAGCCCCGACGACCCGCCGCTGGACGACCGGGTGCGCGTTTTGGCACTGGATGCGCTGGTGCCGGTGGTCTCTGGGCACAACCCGATAAACGCGTTGTCCCTGCCGGACGTGGCGCGGCTGTTTTCGGGAGAGGTAGTGAACTGGCAAGAGTTGGACGGCCCCGACGCGCCTGTCGCCCTGCATATGTTGGCCCCCGGCTTGGGCCTGTCGCAAGCCTTCGAGGCACGGGTACTGCTGCCCTCGGATGCCGAAGTGGGGCCAGAGATCATCCGCCACGAAAGCGCCGAAGCCTTGGCGATTGCCGTCGCCCACGATGCTTATGCGGTGGGCATCACCGCGCGATCCGGCGTGGGCCCGGCCCGCGCGGTGCCGCTGATAGGCCAATGTGGCTTCCCGCTGAGCGCCAGTGTCGACGCAGTGAAGGCCGAAGATTACCCCCTGACCGCGCCGGTCTATATGTACCTAGCACCCCGTCGCTTGCCGCTGCTGGTCCGGCAGTTTCTGGCGTTTACGGAAACCGAACTGGCCGAAACCCATGTGGCGGAGGCGGGGTTTGTGAACCAGCTTCTGACCCGCACGCCGCTGGCGTTGCAGGGAGAGAGGCTTGGCAACGCCATTCGCGCCGCGGGCGAAGACGTGGGCCTGGACGATCTCCAGCATGTGATGGAGGTGTTGGGCACCGCTGAACGTCTGTCCACGACATTGCGGTTCAACCCCGGTGGGGCGGCGTTGGACATCCAGTCCCGAGCCTCGGTCGGGCGGTTGGCTGCAGCAGTGGAGCGCGGAGCCTTTGATGGGCGACAGCTGATTTTTGCGGGTTTCTCGGACAGTGACGGACCGTCGGTGGTGAATGCACGGCTATCGCTGCGCAGGGCGGGGGTCGTAAGGGACGCCGTGTTGGCCGCTGCGATCGCGGGGGGCGAGCGGGTAGAGATGGTTTCCGTCGGCTTCGGCGAAGCGATGCCGATGGCCTGCGACGACACCGAATGGGGCCGCGCAGTGAATCGGAGGGTCGAAGTGTGGTTGGATTAGGTTTGGCGGTTCTTGTGGTATGAGAGGCGGACTGGGGCGCTGCCCCAGACCCCGGAGGTGTATTTGCCAAGATGAAGGAGGGAGCCGCGTTAGAGGTAGCCTTCTGCCCGGAAGCTGAGTTCACGGGCTTTACCGATGACAAGGTGGTCGTGGATGGCGATGTTGAAAACGCCAGCAGCATCGCGCATGGCGAAGGTCATTTGCACGTCCGCCTCTGATGGGGTGGGATCGCCGGAGGGGTGGTTGTGCACGAGGATCAAGGCGGTGGCGTTGAGTTCCAGGGCGCGCTTGACGACCTCACGGGGATAGACGGGGACGTGATCGACGGTGCCGTTTGCTTGGGCCTCATCAGCGACGAGGACGTTCTTACGGTCCAGGTAAAGGACGCGGAATTGTTCCAGATCGCGGTGGGCCATCGCGGTTTGGCAATATTCCAGCAGCGCATCCCAGGACGACAGGATTGGTTTCTGGATCACTTTGGCACGGGCCATGCGGTGTCCTGTCGCCTCGATCAGTTTAAGTTGGAAGATGACTTTGGCGCCGACGCCGTCCACCTCTTTCAGGCGAGCCTCGGGCGCGGCGAGGACGTGGTTGAGGTCGCCAAATTGGGCGATGAGGCGTTTGGCAAGCGGTTTGGTATCGCCCCGAAGGATGGCGCCGTAGAGGATCATTTCAAGCAGCTCATAATCCGGCACGGCATCGGCGCCGCCTTCGGTGAAGCGCGCGCGCAGGCGGTCGCGGTGTTTGAGGCGGTGGTCTTCGGCCCCTTTGGAGGGACCAGCGGCCTTGCGGGGGGCCACCGGGGCGGCGTCAACGAACCGGGGCGATGCTTCATCAAAGGAGAAGGTGGGTTGATCGGACATGCGGCGAGGGTATCGCGAAAATGGTTAACAGATCGTTATTCCGCCCCCCGGAGGTGGGTCAGCGGTAGGACCAGGTGTTCAGGATTTGGCCAGTGATCGTTGCGGCCAAAGTCACGGGGTCGGTGACCCGGACACGGTCCCGGTCGATATTGATCGTCACGAGATAGCTTTCCGCCTGGGTGGGATGGGCGAGCAACACGGCTCGGGTCAGCATGTTGGCATCGTGGCGCGGGTCCCGGTAGGCCAGAAGCAAGTGGACCGCCGCAGCCGCATTGCCCAGGTCGACCCGGTTAAATTCCAGAACCTCGGTGTCCGGGAACAGGTCGGCCCAGATCGGGTAGAACTGCATTTCAAGAACCTCGGCTGCGGCAAGGGCGCGGGTTGCGACCGGGTCATCGGCGTCTTCGTGCATCGGAACGAAGCCGTCTGTGATCTGCATATTCTCCAGAAAAGTAAGCTCCCCCCCGTCGCCAATCCGCGAGAACTCCACGATCAGCACCTCGGCCCTGTCGGGATCGGATACGGTTCTGACGGCAAGGTTGGGGTGGTTGGGCAACAGAAGATCGACCGGGGCGAGAATGGGGATGCCGTGGGCGGCCGCGTAGTCCTCATCGAGGGCGAACGGGTCCGGGCTCTGGAAGGCAGTGGCCGACAGAGTGGTGGGGCTGGAACCGTCCTGGGCCTGTCCTGTCAACGGAAAGGCAATGGCAGCCATTAGCATCAGGAAAGCAGCGCGCATGGAAAAGTCCTTTGGGCAAAGGACTAAGGGTAGGCAGAACTGTGCTTTCAGGTCAAATCTTAGCCGTAAGTCGGGTGGAACCGGCCTGAGGGCGAGAGGGTGAAGATCTCGAACCCGTCCGCTGTCACGCCGATGGAATGTTCAAACTGGGCGGAGAGGCTCTTGTCCCGTGTCACGGCGGTCCAATCATCGGACAGCACTTTGGTTTCTGGCCGCCCGAGGTTCACCATCGGTTCAATCGTGAAGAACATGCCCTCTTCCAGCACGGGGCCGGTGCCGGGGCGTCCGTAGTGCAGCACGTTGGGTGGAGAGTGGAACACTTGCCCCAAGCCGTGACCGCAGAAATCACGCACGACGGACATGCGCTTGCCCTCGACGAAGGACTGAATCGCATAGCCGATATCGCCAAAGGTTTTGCCAGGCTTCACCACTTCGATGCCTTTGAACAGCGCGTCATGGGTTACCTGGATCAACCGCTCGGCCTTGCGGGGCAGGTTGCCTGCCACATACATCCGAGAGGTATCGCCGAACCAACCATCCACAATCACCGTCACGTCGATATTCACGATATCGCCGTCTTTCAGCTTCTTTTCGCTGGGGATGCCGTGACACACCACATGGTTGATGCTGATGCAGCTGGCATGCTTGTAGCCACGATAGCCGATGGTGGCGGATTTGGCCCCGGCCTCGTCCACCCAAGCCTCGATCTGCGCATCGAGGGCGGCGGTCGTGACACCGGGCACCACAAGGGGCGCGATCCGGTCCAGAATGTCAGCCGCCAGCGCGCCCGCCTGGCGCATGCCGGCGAAATCTACCGTTTGGTGAATGCGGATGCCGTCCTTCGTCAGGCGGCCTTTGAAATCGTCCAAGGGAAGTCTCCATCGCCCGTGTCTTGGCCCTAAATAGGCCCGCTTTTCGCAAATTGCCAGTGATGGCGTGGGGCAAGCGCCTGCAAGTGTCTTAACCGGGGAATTGCCTTGCCGGGTCAACGGGCATCGGGCCTGTCAGGGTGATGCCTTCGGTCGTGATATCGGTGCCGTGGCAAAGGACCTCCACCCCCGCATCCCGGGCCGCGTCGAAGGCTTGCGCATAGGCCGGGTCCAGATCGGGGGCGAGGCGGAAGCGGGTGCAATCGGTACGCTGCACCACATAAAGCATCACGGCCCGCCCCCCGGATTGTGCGATTTTCGTAAGCTCGCGCAGGTGTTTGGCCCCCCGGGCGGTCACGCAATCGGGGAACTCGGCCCAGTCTCCCTCGCGCCGGAGATGGCAATTCTTGACCTCCACATAGGCATCGGGGCGGCCCGGCTCCGACAAAAGGAAGTCGATCCGAGAGCTTTCATCCCCGTATCTCTGTTCCGGTTTCATGCTGGAGTAGCCTTGCAGCGCCTCAATCCGGCCCTCGGTCAGCGCCTCTTTCACCAAGGCGTTGGACAGGCCCGCATCAATGCCCGCAAAGTGCCCGCCCGGCAGTTCCACCAGCCGCCAGCCGTATTTCAGCTTCTTTTTGGGGTCGTCATTGGGCAGCAGCCAAATTCGCGCATCGTCGTCCTTCAGGCCCAGCATTGCGCCGGGGTTGGGGCAATGGGCGGTGATCTCGGTCCCATCCTCCAACACCGCATCGGACAAAAACCGTTTGTAACGGCGCAAAAGGCGGGCGGGGACAAGGGGGGATGGAAAGCGCATGAGGGGGGACGTATACCCGAAGGTAACACAATCCAAGGGACTTGGAATATGGGCAACCCAACTGCCGCTATGCTTGTGATCGGGGATGAGATCCTTTCGGGTCGCACACGCGATAGCAACATGCACCATCTGGCGCAGGCCTTAACGGATCACGGCATCACGCTGGCCGAGGCACGGATGATCAGTGACGATCACGCAGGCATCGTACGCCATGTGGCCGAGCTTTCCGCCGCCTTCGACCATGTCTTCACCTCGGGCGGGATCGGGCCCACCCATGATGACATCACGGCAGAGGCAGTGGCAGAAGCGATGGGGGGCCCTTGCGGCATCCGCGACGATGCCCGCGCCATCTTGCAAGCCCATTACGACCGCTCCGGGCAGGAGCTGAACGAGGCCCGCTTGCGCATGGCCCGCATCCCCGATGGGGCCAGCCTGATCGATAACCCGATCAGCGCCGCGCCGGGGTTCACCCTTGGAAACGTTCATGTGATGGCGGGCGTGCCCACGATCTTCACTGCGATGCTGGCGGGGCTTTTGCCGACGCTGACGGGCGGCGCGCCGATGGTCAGTGCCTCCTTGCGGGTTGAGCGGGGCGAGGGCGACATCGCGGGGCCTCTGGGTGATCTGGCAGAGGCAAACCCGGACGTGTCCCTTGGCTCTTACCCCTTCACCCACAACGGCATTCACGGCTCTAACGTGGTGGTCCGTAGCCAAGACGCGCAGGCCGTTGACCGTGTGATGGCGTCCTTGCGTGCGCTGTTCCCCGAGGCGACCTGAGCACCCCCCCATGAACATTACCGATATCTTCCCCGTTCTGACGGCCACCTGGCCCGCCGCCGCGACGCGTAGCGTTGGCCCTTTCACCGTTCCCTCCCCTGATCCCGGCGGCAACCGGGTCAGCGCCGCCCGCCTCACCGATCCAACTGCGAGGAGCGTCAGCGAGGAGGAGTTGGCCGCCGCAGGCGCGGCGATGGCGGCCGAAGGCCGCGCGCCGCTGTTCCAGGTTCTCGATACGCAAGCCCCGCTGAACGCCCTACTCGATGCGCAGGGCTACACCGCCCGTGACCACACCGTCGCCATGGTTATCCGCTCAGCCGATCTTGCCGCCACGCCGCCGCCTGTCACCGCCTTTGACATCTGGCCGCCTCTCGCCATTCAGACCGAGCTTTGGGACGCAGGCGGCATTGACGCCGCGCGCCGCGCCATCATGGACCGTGCCGATTGCGTCAAGGCAGCGCTGTTTGGCCGGATCATCGACAAGCCCGCAGGGGTCGCCTACGTCGGCATTCACGGGGACATCGCCATGCTCCACGCGCTGGAGGTCGCCCCGGTGGCGCGGCGCAAAGGCATGGCAGCCCATATGATGCGGACAGCGGCCAAATGGGCGGCAGACAATGGGGCGACGTGGCTTTCCATCCTCGTGACGCAACAAAACCACGCGGCTCAAGGGCTTTACACTTCCTTGGGGATGCAACCTGTGGGAACCTACGCCTATCGAGAGAAAGTAGGCGGAACAGCCCAGTGATATCTTCTCGCCCGTTTAGCCGTTGCAACGCAGCTTTGCTGTGCATGGGGTTGGCTTGCCTGCCATCCTTGGCAAACGGGTTCGAGCTGGCATTTCCCGGCACCGCCGAGCTTATCACCTCCACCAGCGTGGCCGATGGCCGTCATCCCGTCGCAACGGGCCCTTGGTCCGAGGCCGGCTTGCCGTCCCACGATGCCTTTGGGGTCGTGCAACAGTTTACTTGGCAGGTGTCCGGCGCGGATATCACCACCGTTACCCTGCTCTCTTCCCTGCGGGAACAGATCGAAGCGCAGGGGTTTGAGACGCAATTCAACTGCTTTGCCCGTGCCTGTGGCGGGTTCGATTTCCGCCATTCCCTGCCCGTGGGCTCGGCCCCCGAGATGCATGTCGATCTGGGGGATTTCCACTACCTCTCGGCCGCCTCCGATGATGGCGCATCCGAGGTAGCTTTGATGATCTCTCGTGGCGGGTCAGTCGGGTTCGTGCATTTGGCCCTGATCCAGCCCCCGTCCGAGGCCGAAGACCCGGTTGTCCAATCCTCTCGCGGGCCTGACATTGCCATCAGCGACGTTGCCCCCGACGCCCTGATTGACCGCCTTTCCAGTGTCGGCTCTGCCCCTTTGGACGATTTGCAGTTTGAAACCGGGGCCTCGGAACTGAGCGGAAATAACTACGCCTCCCTGGCCGCACTTGCGGTGTATCTGGCCGAAAACCCCGCGCTTCATGTGGTGCTTGTCGGGCATACCGATGCGGCAGGCTCCTTGTCGGGCAACATCGCCCTGTCGCGGGCCCGCGCGCTCGCGGTGAGGGCTTATCTGACCGAAGACCTCGGCGTGGACCCGGCGCAGGTCGAGGCACAGGGCATTGGCTACCTCGCGCCCCGCGCCACCAATGCCACACCGGACGGGCGCGAAGCCAATCGACGCGTCGAAGTGGTCATCGCTGATCCCCAATAACAGGGTCTAACTTGGGCGTTAGAGCCTGTTATTAGAGGCAAGCGCACCGGTCAGAACAGTCTCGATCCAAGAAGCCCTTCCCTTCCTATACAAAAAATCCCGGAGGATGCACGAGGCATCGTCCGGGATGAGTTGAGCTATCGGGGCGTAAGTTTGCAGAACGTCCCCAAACAGCGCGGCAAAGCGGGGATCACCAGTCTTCAGGACCTTTGTCACGGAAGGCTTCGACAAGGTAATCAATGAAAGAGCGAACCTTGGGCTGGATGTAGCGGCCCGGCGGGTACACGGCGTAGACGCCTTGGACGTCCGTCGGCAGGTCCGGCATGGCGTCAACCAACAGGCCCTGTCGCAGGGGTTCGGCATAGAGGAAGCTGGGAAGGTAGGCGATGCCGAGCCCCCCCACCGCGGCGTTCAGAAGGCTTTGCCCGTCGTTGACCGTCAACCACCCGGCGGTGCGCACCTGACGCTGCTCACCCGAGGGGGCGGTCAGTTTCCAGACGTTGCCCGATGAGGCGTTGGAATAATGCAGCAGCTTGTGTTCGTTCAGGTCGTCGATCCGTTCGGGCCGGCCATATTCCTCGAAGTAGGAGGGGGCGGCGATCATGCGGCGCTGGGTCTCGCAGATCTTGCGGGCCATGAGAGAACTGTCTTCCAACTCTCCCACGCGGATCGCCATGTCGAAGCCTTCTGAAATCAGCTCTACATAGCGGTTATTGAGGACCATGTTCACGGTAATTTCCGGGAAAGCATGGAGGAATTCGCCCAGAATGGGCGAGACATGATTAACGCCGAAATCCGTCGCAATCGAGACCCGCAACGTGCCGGAAGGGGCGCTTTGCATGGCCGTCACAAGGGCATCGGCTTCGCCTGCATCATTCAGAACGCGGCGGGCGCGGTCGTAGTAGGCAAGGCCGATTTCCGTGGGACTAACCCGCCGGGTCGTGCGGTTCAGCAGCCGTGCGCCAAGGCGCGCCTCGAGGGAGGACACGTGTTTCGAAACAGCCGATTTAGAGATCCCCATTTTCTTCGCGGCATCTGTAAATCCACCTTGGTCCACCACGGTGGCGAAGGCTTCCATTTCTGTAAGACGATCCATACTCGTTCTGCCCTTATACTTGTTGCCATCGTTCTGGCGTTGAATTGGGGCAAAAAAGGGATGGGGCTTTGTTCAAAGAGCGATTATTCCGCGGATCGTTCAAGGCACGGCAACAAAGGATTACCTTTTGTTTACGATTGCACCCGGATCACCGGTGGCGTTAGCGTCCCGGCAACAATCATCCGAAACAATCAGAGGGTTCACGATGAACTATGCTCTTGCCCGCGCTGAGATGGCCGCCGCATTCCGCCTTACTGCCCGCGAAGATATGCACGAGGGGGTGGCGAACCACTTTTCCCTGGCGGTGAACGATACGGGCACACAGTTCCTGATTAACCCCAAAAAACATTTCAGCGTGATGAAAGCGTCGGATCTGTGGGTGATTGATGCCGATGACCCCTCGACCATGGAAGGAAACGACGCGCCGGATCAGACGGCTTGGGGGTTGCATGCATCCCTCCATCGGCACGTACCCCACGCACGCTGCGCGATGCATGTGCATTCGACCTATGCCACGGTTCTAGCGTCCTTACAGGATTCGCGGTTGCCCGCGATCGACCAGAATTCGGCCATTTTCCATAACCGACAGGTGGTGGATGAGAACTACGGCGGTCTGGCCCTAGAAGAAGAAGGAGAGCGCTGCGCAAGGTTGTTCCAGGACCCCAGCATTCGCACGATGATCATGGGCAACCACGGCGTGTTGTTCATCGGAGAGACCGTGGCAGAGACCTTTAGCCGGATGTACTATTTTGAACGCGCCGCAAGGAACTACATCATCGCCCTGTCGACAGGACGGGCGTTGAGGGAATTGCCGGAAGAAGTGGCCGAACTGACCGCAAGGCAGATGGAGGCGGACGTGGGTGCGGACCAAGATGTGTTGGACGGCATGCGGGCTGTGCTGGATGCCGAAGGGTTGGATTACGCTGCGTAAAGCGTCGGACTAGGTAACGATGTGCGGCGGATAGGGCGCGTATCAGAGCAGATGTTCCGGGCGGGGCTGGTGTTGGAGCCTCCGGCGGGAGTATTTTTGCCAAGGTGAATGAGGGAGCGTGGAGCACTTTGGCGAAGCGGGCAGTGAAAAAGCGAACAGCGACAAAGAAGACGGAATCGCGGGCGCGGCGTTGCGCAAGGGTGTTTCGGCGCTGGTTGCTACGGGGCGTGTTTGGGGTGGCCGCGTTGATGGTGGCGTGGATTGTGCTGTACGCCTTCGTGCCGGTGCCCACGACAATCTATATGCTGCAAGAGCGGGCCCGGTTGGGCGGTGTAGAGCGCGACTGGGTGGCGATGGAGGACATCGCGCCGGTTTTGGCGCGGTCCGTGGTGGCCGCGGAAGACGCGAATTTCTGTCTGCATTGGGGGTTTGACATGTCTGCCATTCGAGATGCGATCGCCGAGGGCGCGGACCGGGGTGGGTCTACGATCAGCCAGCAAACGGTCAAAAACGCGTTTCTATGGCACGGTCGATCATGGGTGCGTAAGGCGTTGGAGGCGGCGATCACACCGGTGATGGAGCTGATATGGCCCAAGCGGCGCGTGTTGGAGGTATATCTGAACATCGCCGAATTCGCGCCCGGCGTATTCGGGGCAGAAGCCGGCGCGCAACATCATTTTGGGGTCGCGGCGGCGGATTTGAGTGCGCGGCAGGCGGCGCTTATGGCCGCGGTATTGCCGAACCCACAGCAGCGCAATGCCAGTGCCCCATCGGATTTCGTGAACCGCCGTGCCAGGTCTATTGCAGACGGAGCGGCTACAATCCGCGCTGATGGCCGTGCCGATTGCTTTGCGAATTGATTTTTCCTGATCCAGATTGCAAAGACAGCAAGAACCCGAAAAAGAGCAGCCCCCGATGAACCGCCTCTATCATTTCCCATTGTCCCCGTTTTGCCGGAAGGTTCGCCTGATCCTTGCGGAGAAGCGTATTGAGGTGGAGCTGGTGGATGAGAAGTATTGGGAGCCCTCCAACGAATTCCTGCGCCGCAATCCGGCAGGCAAGGTGCCGGTCCTGAAGATTGACGGTCTGACGCTGAGCGACAGTTCCGCGATCTGCGAATACATCGAGGAAACGGTGCCAGAGCCGTCCCTGATGCCCCGCGATCCGGTCGCAAGGGCCGAGGTGCGCAGGCTGGTGGCGTGGTTTGACGACAAGTTCTACAAGGAAGTCACCTGCAATCTGGTGCACGAGAGGGTCCACAAGAAGCTGATGCGGGGAGGATACCCCGATGGCCGCGCGGTGAAGTCCGGGGCGCAGAACATCAAGTTCCACATCCACTATATGAATTGGCTGTTGGATCAGCGGCGCTGGTTGGCGGGCGACAAGATGACGATGGCGGATTTCACCGCTGCCGCGCATCTAAGCTGTCTCGACTACATATCCGATGTGGATTGGAGCCTGAGTGAGCCGGTGAAAGACTGGTACGCGACGATCAAGTCTCGGCCTGCGTTCCGCTCGATCCTGGCGGACCAGATCTTTGGCTTCCCGCAGCCGCCCCACTACGCGAACCTCGACTTTTGAGCGCCTTGAAACACGCCCTTCTGGCCGAATCCGTTGCCGCGGGTTTTGCCAAGATGGGTGTTTGTCGCCCCGATGCGGTGCCGGAAACCGCGGAACGCCTGAAGGCCTTCGTTGACGCCGGATATCACGGGCAGATGGGTTGGATGGCAGAGCGGATGCATTGGCGCGGTGATGCCAGCGCGCTTTGGCCCGAGGCGAAGTCGGTCATCATGCTGGCCGAGCCCTACGCGCCGGACATTGACCCGTTGGAGCCCCTGAAGGCGCACGATTGCGCCACCATCAGCGTTTACGCCCAAGGGCGCGATTACCACGATCTGGTGAAGAAGCGCCTGAAGCGTGTGGGGCGCTGGCTGCTGGAGCAAGCGCCGGGGGAGCAGATCAAGGTGTTCGTGGATACCGCCCCCGTAATGGAAAAGCCGCTGGCACAGGCGGCGGGCCTTGGGTGGCAGGGCAAACACACCAACTTGCTGGGGCGCGATCTGGGCAGCTGGTTCTTCCTGGGCGCGATCTTCACCACCATTGAACTGCCCGTCGACGCCCCCGAGGCCGAGTATTGCGGCAGTTGCACCGCCTGCCTTGATATCTGCCCGACCGATGCCTTCCCCGCGCCTTTCCAACTGGATGCGCGCAAGTGCATTTCCTATCTGACGATTGAACACAAAGGCCCCGTGGCCGAAGATCTTCGCGCCAAGATGGGTAATCGGATTTATGGCTGCGATGATTGCCTTGCGGCCTGCCCGTGGAACAAATTCGCGCAAGCGGCACGGGATATTCGCTATGCGCCGCGTGAGGGTATGCAATCACCACCACTGGCTGAACTGGCGACGCTGGATGATGCAAGCTTTCGGGAGCGATTCTCGGGCTCTCCGATCAAGCGGATTGGACGGAATCGGTTTGTGCGCAATGTGCTTTACGCGATTGGCAACTCGGGCGATGTGGCACTAACGACGGCGGCGCAGCCCTTGGTGGATGATCCCGATGCGGCGGTGGCAGATGCCGCCCGGTGGGCAGTGGAGAGGTTACAATGAAACTTCTGATATTTGGCTACGGGTTTACGGCCAAAGCCTTCGCCAAGGCGGCCCCAGACGAATGGGAGATCATCGCAACCACGCGCTCGGCGGAAAAGGCGGCCCAGATGCAGGGCGTCACGCCGCGCATCTTCCCCGGCGATGACTTGCGTAAAGATGTGGCCGAGGCGACCCATATCCTGATCTCTGCCGGGCCGCAGGACGGGCGTGACCCGGTGCTGGCCGAACTGCATGATGCCTTTGCGGCAGAAAAGCCCCAGTGGGTCGGCTACCTGTCCACGACGGGCGTCTACGGCGACCATCAGGGGGGCTGGGTGACAGAGGACACGCCATTGACCCCCACCAGCATCAGGGGCGAGGCCCGCGTCGCAACCGAGGGCGAATGGCTGGACCTCTACAAAGACCACGGGTTGCCGGTGCATATCTTCCGCCTTGCGGGCATTTATGGTCCGGGGCGTGGGCCGTTTGCCAAGGTGCGCAGCGGCAACGCGCGGCGGGTCGTGAAAGAGAATCAGGTGTTCAGCCGCACCCATATCGACGACATCGCGCAGGTGCTTCTAGCCTCTATCGCGCGCCCCAACCCCGGCGCGGCCTATAACGTTTGCGACGATCAACCCGCGCCGCCCCAAGACGTGATCGCCCATGCGGCCAAACTACTGGGTCTGCCGATTCCCCCGGAGGTTGCCTTTGAAGACGCCGAGATGACGCCCATGGGCCGCAGCTTCTATTCCGAATCCAAGCGGGTCGATAACACCCGAATCAAAGAGGAATTGGGGGTAAAATTGCTCTACCCTGACTACGACACCGGCTTAACTGCGCTTCTTTCCGCTGAACGCGAAGGCTAACCCTCGCATCGGGCGCGGACTTCGGTGTAACAGGGGCAAACTCCGATAGGTGAACAGACCATGCGTTTCCTTTTGATTGCTATTCTGACTCTGGCCGCCCTGACGGGCTGTTCGCGGTTCATCGACTATGATGGCCCAGAGGTGACGCGTGTTGTCGTCTACAAGAACGACCGCATCATGTTCCTGATGCACAACGACGAAATCCTGGAAACCTACGAGATCGAGTTGGGCTTCGCCCCCGAAGGTCACAAGCTGGAAGAGGGCGACGGCCGCACGCCCGAGGGTGAATACGTCATCGACCGGCGCAATCCCAACAGCCAGTGGTATCTGTCCATTGGGATAAGCTACCCCAATGCCGAAGACATCGCCCAGGCCCGTGCTCGTGGCGTCAGCCCCGGGGGGGATATCTTCATTCACGGCACACCGCGCCCGTCGCGGCGAACCGATGATTGGACAGCGGGATGTATCGCCGTGAGCAACGCCGAAATGCGTCAGATTTATGCGATGGTGAACAACGGCACACCGATCTCCATCTATCCGTAGATCTGCCGTAAGAATCACCCCCCAGCAGCTTGATTCGGCAGCATTCCATGGTCGCAAAAACGCCGGATTGCGCGCACATTCGAGGTGAAATCGCGCCGAAAACGCCTTTAGTTAAAGGGCGATGGGAAGAAGTGTTGCCAAATTGACGACATGGCCCGTTTCCGATGCCAGCGAGAATTTCGCCAGCATTGCAATCAAACCGGGTTGCTGCTTAAAGAAAAGTACGAGGTACAGTCTTGGGTGCCCCAACCTGCGCATAGTGCGCAAAAGGGGCGTATCTTATAAGGATATCTACTATGAAAAAACTCGCTCTCGCTGCTGCACTGTCTGTTGTCGCCACTGGCGCATTCGCAGGCGGTTACGTTGCTCCTACGGTCGTTGAGCCCGTAGTCATCGTTGAAGACACTGGTTCTTCCGCAGGCGGCATCTTGGTCCCAGCCATCGCAGTTCTGCTGCTGGTTCTGGCACTGCACCACTCCTGATCCGCGGATCAGAACTTACGATTTGAATTGGCGCTGCCTTCGGGTGGCGCCTTTTCTTTTCTGCAACACCTTTGATTTCTGTTGTAGAGAATATTGCACAGCCTGTTGCAACACTGGGGGCCGAAAGGCTAATCATCTTGCCAAGGTCTTAAATATATCTGCCCAACCTACGCATACTGCGTGAAACCGGGCTAAGGAGAATACTATGAAAAAACTCGCTCTCGCAGCCGCTCTTTCCGTTGTCGCAACTGGCGCATTCGCTGGTGGTTATGTTGCCCCTACGGTTGTTGAGCCCGTAGTCATCGTTGAAGACACTGGTTCTTCCGCTGGCGGCATCCTGGTTCCAGCCATCGCAGTTCTGCTGCTGGTTCTGGCTCTGCACCACTCCTGATCCGCGGATCAGACTCGAATTTGGAAAGGCGCAACCCTCGCGGGTTGCGTCTTTTCTTTTGGGCAAACGGTGGTTGAGATACCCACCGCCTTGGGGCGCGCTACAGACCGGCCTCGGCCTCAATCTGCTTGCGAGACTTGCGCGCGCGTTCTGTCGCGGATTTCAACTGGCCACAGGCCGCCATTATGTCTTCCCCGCGCGGTGTGCGGATCGGAGAGGCATAGCCCGCCTTGTAGACGATATCGGCAAACGCCTCGATTCGCGCCCAATCTGAGCGCTCATACGGCGCGCCGGGCCATTCGTTGAACGGGATAAGGTTGATCTTGGCAGGGATGCCCTTGATCAGCTTCACCAGACGCCGGGCGTCTTCATCCGTGTCGTTCACGTCCTTCAACATCACATATTCAAAGGTGATCCGCTCACTGTTGGAGACCTTCGGGTACTCCCGCAGAGCGCCCAACAGCTCTTCGATATTCCAGCGCTTGTTGATCGGCACCAGCTTGTCGCGGACCTCATCGGTGGTGGCGTGGAACGACACGGCCAGTTGGCAGCCGATCTCCTGTGCCGTCTTGGCGATCTCGGGTACAACGCCCGAGGTCGACAGGGTGATCCGGCGCCGGGACAGGGAAATCCCCTCGGGGTCCATCGCGATTTTCATCGCGTCGCGGACGTTCTCGAAATTATAAAGCGGCTCTCCCATGCCCATCAGCACGATATTCGACACCAGACGGGGCTTGGCGTCCGAGCCCTCGCCTGTGGGCACCCATTCATCCAGATCATCGCGGGCCAGCATGACCTGACCAATGATCTCTCCGGCGGTCAGGTTACGCACTAACTTCTGGGTGCCGGTATGGCAGAACGAACACGTCAGGGTGCAGCCCACCTGGGAGGAGATGCACAGCGTGCCGCGATCCACTTCGGGGATATAGACCACCTCAACCTCATGCCCACCGGCGATGCGCACCAGGTACTTGCGGGTGCCATCGGCGCTGACCTGCTTGGACACGACCTCAGGCACATCGGCCACAAAGGTCTCGGCCAGCATGGCGCGGTAATCTTTGGACAGGTTGGTCATCTGCGCGAAGTCGCGCACGCCCTTCTGATAGAGCCACTGCCAAATCTGCCCCATGCGCATCTTTGCCTGCTTCTCAGGGGTACCCGCTTCGATCAACGCGGCACGCAAGCCATCCCGGGTCAGCCCGATCAAGTTGACCGGACCGTCAGGCAATTTACGAGGGAACGTGCGAACGTCCTGCGTGATGGGGGCATTGGCAGAAACAGGGGCAGTCATGACGACACTCCTTTGAGGAACGGTCTTTTAAGAAGCGCCTTCCATATAGGAGGCCGCCCGTCCGCGCAAATCAATCACGGCAGGTCAGTTACTGGGCGCACACCGAACCGAGGCGTCATCCATCGCACGCGAAAAACCCTGAAGGTCGAAGGTATCCACAACCTCGGTGCCACGGGTGGAGGTGGCGGTTAGCACCGCTTCCGTTCCGTCACGCATGGCGGCGATGATCCGCGCATCGTCCTCTGGCGACCCGGCCCAAGCCATCGGGCCTTCGGTGAACAGCGCAAACGTCTGATCGCCCACCACGACAGTCACGTCGCTGCCGACCGCGAATTGATACCCGCCAGTGTAGCTGATTTCACCCAGCCGCCCATCTTCGGGCCAATAGGAGACGAACATCAAAACCGTGTCACGGCTGATGTTGCCCGATACGTCCGTGCCGTTGCGCGAGGCGGTCGTTCCCGTGGGGGGTGACACGACCCAGCAACGCGCAGGATCTTCCTGCACGTAGACAGGCCAAGGGGCATCAGCGGTTTGCGCAAATCCGGGCATCGCTGTGCAAAGACCCAAGGCCAGCACGGTCACGCCGCTCAGTCCAGTTTTCATGGCGATGTCAGTTCCCGCAACGTGTCTCGGCGTCTTCTACCGCAGCCGTGAAGCCCAACAGGCTGAACGTGTCCTGCGTCTGGGTGCCCCGCGACGAGCGTGCTGTCAGCACAGCCTCTGCGCCGCGCTTCATGGCGGTGATGATCCGATCATCGTCCTGCGGCGACGCGGCCCACGCCATTTCGCCGTCGGTGAACAGCTCGAACGAGGTGCTGCCGATTGACATCGTCACGGTGGAGCCATCGGCGAAAGGATAGCCGCCCGTGAAGCTGACTTCGCCCAAACGCTCTTGGCCGGGCCAGAACGACACGAACATCAGGATTTCGCCGCGACGCACGGACACCACACGACCATCGCGCGTGTTCACCGTCTCAGATGGTGTGGAAACGACCCAGCACTGCGTTGGATCATCTTCGACGAACACGGACCAATCGGTCTCGGCGTTCACTCGGTTAGTTGATTCGTCCTGCGCAAACGCGCCTGTGGCCGAAAGGGCCAGTGCGCCCGCCAGAATACCAGCAAGATATGTCTTCATGAGTAAGAGCCTCCAGCCCCTTCGCTGCCTCTGGTCGGCACCCGTTTTTTAGGTCATCACAAAAGATGGGGCGTCCGACCGTAATTGCCCGTTAACGTAGACGAAAGACACGGTTGAAAAAAGCCCCGTGTGCGGAAATTCGCCGGGATGTGAACGGAGTAGGAGCAAATGACGATGACAAAGAACGCAACCGAGGTGTTGGTCGAGGTTCACAGGGGCCCGATTCTGGAGTGTTCGCACCGGGGACACGTTGCGATTTGGCGCCACGGAGAGGGTCTGATTGGCGGAATCGGCGACACGGAGGCCCGGATTCTGCCGCGTTCGTCCTCGAAAATGATCCAGGCCCTGCCGCTCGTGGAAAGCGGCGCTGCCGATGCGCGCGGGTTAACCCCAGAGCATCTGGCGCTGTCTTGCGCGTCCCATCAGGGGGCCGCGATCCATACAGATCGTGTGAGTGCCTGGCTTGCCGACATTGGCATGTCCGAATCTGACTTTCGGTGTGGCGTGCAATGGCCAAACGATGTGCCCGCCCGTGACGCGCTGATTTGTTCCCATTGCGGGCCGGATCAACGGCACAACAATTGCTCGGGCAAACACACCGGGTTCCTGACCTATAGCCAGCATGTGGGCGCGGGGCCGGAATATATCGACCCGTCACATCCCCTTCAGGCCGCCATTAGCGAGGCTTGGGACGACCTGACCGATGAGCCCAATCCCGAATTCGCCATCGATGGCTGTTCCGCCCCGAACTTCGCCACGCGCCTGTCGGGCCTTGCCCGCGCCATGGCGGCCTATGCCGCTGCCACAACCGACGGTGGCACGCGCCAAGCCGCGATGGCGCGTCTGCGCGATGCGATGATGTTGCACCCCGATCTGGTCGCCGGAGAGGGCCGCGCCTGCACCCGTCTGATGCGCGCCATGGATAAACGTGCCGCGATCAAGACCGGGGCCGAGGGCGTGTTCATCGCCATTATCCCCGAGCTGAAAATCGGCGTTGCCCTGAAGATCGCCGATGGAGCCACCCGAGGGTCCGAGGCGGCGATTGCCCACATCCTTGGCGCACTTGGGGTCCTGGACCCACAACACCCCGAGGCGCTTGCCTTCACCCACGGCCCGATCCGCAACTGGAACGGGATTGAGACAGGCCACTATCGCATTGCCGACGCGCTGACGGGGTTGCAGCTTTAGGCATCGGCAAAGGCCGCCTCGATCTTGCAGTGGATCACATCCTTTTTCAGGGGCTTGGTGATGTAGTCATCAAGCCCCGCGGCAAGGATACGCTCCCGGTCACCCTCTACGGCATGGGCTGTCATGGCAATAATTTGCACCCGTGGTAGACCCTGTTCAGCCTCATAGGCTCTGATTTGTTGCGAGGCTTCCAGCCCATCCAACTCAGGCATCGAGATATCAGTCATCACCAGATCCGGCACGTCGCGTTTGTAGGCGTCGACCAGTTCGACGCCGTTGTTGGCGATCTCCAAATCTAACTCCAACCCCTTCAACATGGCCTTGAACACGAGCTGGTTGGTCTTGTTGTCCTCCGCCGCCAGAAGGCGGAGCGGCTTGCTTGGCGATGGCGCCGGTTCAGCTTGTGTCACGGCGGGTGCAGGGCTGTGGGCATCGGACACTTCCCACATCAGCTGCTCGCGAAACGCGGCGAGCCCTTCGTGCAAGGCGCAGCTTTCGTAATCCTTTGGCGTATTGTCCGGCGGCTGAACACATAGACGCGGGCCGTTGAAATCACTCGCGTCCAATGCCGCGTTGACCTGTTCCGCGCCTATGCCCAGATCGCAGAGCACCACCGCTGCCGTCCCTTCCAGATCGCGCGGTGTAGGCAACCGCCTGATCTGCGTCGTTTCCGCATGGAGTCGCCCAAGGGCGGCAAACAACTGCGCCTCAAGCTCGGCGCACTGCCCGATCAACAACACCCGAGATTTCGTCACGGGCAGGCCCGCAACCGGTTCTTCCTCCCCCTCCGGGTCGGCTTTCAACGCGATCTTGAACCCGAAGGCGGACCCTTCTCCAAGCTCGGATTCCAACCACATCTCTCCGTTCATCAGGTCAATCAGCCGCTTGGTGATCGCAAGACCAAGCCCGGTGCCGTCGTGGCTGCGGTTCCGTTCGTCTTCGACCTGGTTGAACTCTCCAAACACATGGGCTTGTTTTTCCTTCGCAATCCCCGCGCCCGTATCCTCAACCACGATGGACACCTCCAGCGCGTCACTGGGATCGAGAGTCGGCATCGCCATAACGTGCACGGTTACATGGCCCTTTTCAGTGAACTTCACGGCGTTCCCGATAAGATTGATCAGAACCTGCCTGATCCGCCCGGGATCACCGATCAACCGCCGAGGCATGAAGATGTCGTAGTCCAGCACAAGCTCCAGCTCCCTTTCGCCAATGCTGGGTTCCAATAGACGGAAAATCTCACGCAATAGGGCGTTGAGGTCGAAGCTTTCTTCTTGGAGGACGAGCTTGCGTGCTTCGATTTTCGAGAAATCAAGGATGTCGTTGATGATCACCAACAACGCCTCTCCCGAATTGCGGATGGTATCGGCAAATATCTGTTGTTCTTCATTCAACGGCGTTTCGCGCAGCAGTTCCGCCATCGAGACGACGCCATTCATCGGCGTCCTGATTTCATGGCTCATGTTGGCGAGGAAATTGGACTTCGCCCGATTCGCTGCCAGTGCAGCATCGCGCGCCTCGGCCAGTTCCCGTTCACGGCGAATGTTGCCGGTAATATCGACCGCCAAAGATACGAAATCGCCCTGCGGGGTCTGTTTATCGTTCAACCGAATATAGGCGCCGTTCCATAGTTTGATGTCGGCTTTGGGGATCGGGTTCATTTCCCAACGGGCGATCATCTGATCGACCCAATCTTCCGGGTCTTCGCCTTGCAGATCAACGATCCCCTCTTCCACCCCGATGCGAAGAATCGCCTCGTAGGTGGCGCCTTCCGTCACATCCGCGACGCCATCAAAGATCGAAAAGAAGGCAGAGTTGGCCGCGACCAGTCGCCAATCACGATCAAAGATCGCAAAGCCATCTTCCGTGGCCGTTAACGCATCCCACAAGCGCCGCTGCGCCGTGACCGCGCGTTCAGTCGCCACCTCCAACTGCGCTTCGGTCTTGACCGACAAGCCCTTTAGCGCTGCATTTTCTTCACGTTGTTCAATGACTTGCGTAGACAGCGCCGTGGCATGTTCGGCTAGCTTTCGGTTTGCTGAATAAAGCTCCTCTGACCGCAGGGCGAGCAGTTGCTCGGCCTGTAGGCGGGCGCGCCTTTCCTGCGCCATTTTGTCGTTGAAATCTCTCGCCGCCATCGGGTGAAGTCCTGCACGTTTCAGACCCGCCCGTTTTGCGGCAACTTGCTGAACATAGCGTTAATCCGCCATTGCGCGGGCCCTAGTCGGAGGAATCATCGACAGACTCCCCGGCCCCGTGCCACCCTTGCCCCATTCAATTTTGCATAATTTTGTTTGAGGTCCGTATGACGCGCTTATTCGCTGTTGCTGCCGGTATCTTTTTTCTTCTGACCGGGGCCGTGTTGGCCCAAGGCGTTTTGCCCGACCGGACGCTGATAATTGTCCGCGATACCGACTTTCCGGGCAACGATCTGCGCCCGATCCTCGACACCACGCTAAGCAATTGCACCGCCGCTTGCCGCGCCGATCCTGATTGCGCGGCGTTCACCTTCAACAGCGCCAATAACAGTTGTTTTCCCAAGACCGCCGCGGGCGAGGGGCTGACCTACGCGGGGGCCATTTCGGGCATCTTCAGCGTCACGCCAGAGCCCGCCCACCGCCTTGCCGCACAACGGCGCATTGATCTCGCCTTCCTGCGCGACGCGGATTTCTCCGCCGCGCGCGATCAGGCCATAGGGCTGGGGCTGGTCCATTATGCCGGGCAATTCCCCGCCAGCGATTGGCGGCGTAGCGCTCAAAACGCTTTTGCGGAGGGGAACATCCAAGGCGCAATGCGCCGGATCGGGGCCGCAATCACAGCAGGCGACGTGGCCGAGGATTGGGCGACCTACGCCACCTATCTGCTCGCGCTAGAGCCTGACAATCGCTCGGCAGGGCAACGGCTGGAGGAACGCGCCCTGCTGGCCGCCCTGAACGCCGCCTTACGGTCCAATGACGGGGCACCCCTTGCCGCCGCACTTGATACGCTGGCCGAGGCGTTGGAACGGCGCGGACGCGGGCGCGACACCATCCCGACCCTGCGCCTTGCCCTGTCCCACGACGATACACCCGCCCGCGACGAGGCGCTGAGCCGTGTGCTTGGCCTTTATGGCTTCCGCGTCACCGATACCCGGGTGGATATCGAGGCGGACTTCCCCCGCATCTGCGCCATTTTCTCTGAACCCCTCGCAGCGGGGGGCGTCACCTATGGCGACTTCGTGCAGACCACGGTGTCCGACATCGCGGTCGAGGCCGATGGCCGCCAGCTTTGCCTGTCCGGCGTGCGCCATGGCGGGCGGTATGAATTCACCCTTCGCGCGGGCCTTCCCGCCGCCTCGGGCGAGGTGCTGCACGCCCCCATCTCTCTGCGCCAATACGTACGCGACCGGGAGCCTTCAGTGCGTTTCGCCGGGCGTTCTTACATCCTTCCGGGGTCTTCAAACGGCACTATTCCGCTCGTTGGGGTCAATACAGGGCTTGTCGACCTGCGCCTGTTCCATGTGGCGGATCGCAATATTCTGCGGACCTTGCAGCAGGATTACTTTGGACGTCCGCTGGCCGAATGGCAGGTGGATCAATTCGCCGATGAGATCGGTGAAGCCGTTTGGCAGGGGGAGGCTGAAGTCGCCCAAGAACAAAACCGTAGCGTCACCACGCGCCTGCCGATTGGGGAGGTCTTGCAAGGCCGCGCCCCCGGTCTTTATGCGCTGGAAGCCCGTGTGGGCGGTGCAGGCACGGCCGAGGGCGGAGCGACCCAGTGGTTCCTTGTCAGCGACCTTGGCATCAGCGCCATGAGCGGCACCGACGGCGTCCACGTCCTTGTGCGGTCCCTTGCCACGACTGCGGCCCATGCTGGCGCAACGGTTGACCTTATCTCGGAGTCGAACCGGGTTTTGGCCACGTTAGAGACGGATGAAGACGGCTACGCCCATTTTCCCGCAGCCCTTGCCGCTGGCGAACAGGGCGCTTCCCCTGCGCTTGTGACGGTGCGCCAAGGTGACAATGATCTTGCCTTTCTGTCCCTTCGTGACGCCGAATTTGACCTCTCGGATCGGGGGGTTGAAGGCCGCGCGCCCGCCGGGCCGATTGATGTGTTCCTGACCACCGATCGGGGCATCTACCGGGCGGGCGATACGATCCACCTGACCACCCTTGCCCGCGACCCTCAGGCGCAGGCGATTACCGGGTTGCCCCTTACCGCCATTCTCACGCGGCCCGATGGGGTCGAATACACGCGGCACCTTTTGGCGGAGACTGGCGCGGGGGGCTTTGTCGCTTCCCTCCCCCTTGGCGCGGACGTGCCGCGGGGCACGTGGCGGTTGGCGATCCACGCTGATCCCAACGCCCGCCCCCTGCGCGATACGCGGCTGTTGGTGGAAGATTTCCTGCCCGAACGCCTCGACCTCAGCATTGATCTGGACGCCGACGCAGGCACCGCGCAGTTTCAGGCCGATTACCTTTTTGGTGCGCCTGCCGCTGATCTTGCCATCACGGGCCGGCTTGCCCTGCGCCCCCGCTTCACCCTGCCTGATTACCCGGGCTTCCGGTTTGGCCGTTACGATGCCCCGCCGGAACCCGCGTTCACCAGCCTCGACACGCTGACAACCAATGCCACCGGGGCCGCCTCTGCCACCCTGCGCCTGCCCCGCTTTGACGGCATCAGCCATCCGGGTGAGTTGACCCTAACCGCAGAAATCACCGAAGGCTCTGGCCGCCCGGTGGAGCGTGCCGCCGTGGCCACCATCCTGCCCGACGCGCCCCTGATCGGCATTCGTCCCCTCTTTGATGGGGGGCTTCCCCAAGGGGTCGAGGCCCCCTTCCACCTTATCACAACAGGCGCTGACCCTATGGCGGTCCGATGGACCCTCAGCCGGGTAGAGCGGCGCTATCAATGGTATCGGCAGAACGGCAATTGGACGTGGGAGCCGATTACGACGCGCCAGCAAATCGCCATCGGCGAGGCGACGCTATCAACAGAGCCCACGGCCCTTTCCCTTCCCGTTGAATGGGGCGAATTTGAGCTGCGCGTTGAAAGCGATGAAGGCGGGTTTGCCGTGTCCTCCGTCAGCTTCAGCGCCGGGTGGTATGGGGCCAACGACGGCACCGATACGCCCGACGCGCTAGAGGTGTCCTTGGACGCCGAAGCCTACCGCCCCGGCGACACCGCGACCTTGCGGATTGTGCCCCGCACCGGCGGCCTTGCCCTCGTGCAGGTAGTGACGGATCGGTTGATTGATCAGCAGATCATCGAGGTCGGCGATGACCCCACCGAAATCACCCTTCCCGTGACCGACGATTGGGGCGCCGGAGCCTATGTGACTGCGACCCTGATCCGCCCGTTAGAGACTGTTTCTGGCCCCGCGCCAACCCGTGCCATTGGCCTTGCCCATGCCGCTGTCGCCCCCGGTGATCGGGCGCTGAATGCCACCCTTGAAGCGCCAGAAACCATGCGCCCCCGTGGACCGCTCGACGTGGTGCTGGGGGTGGAAGGCGCGCGGGCGGGCGAGGTTGTGCACGCCACCATCGCCGCCGTTGATCTGGGTATCCTCAACCTCACCGGGTTCGATGCCCCCGATCCTCAGGGGCACTACTTTGGGCAACGCCGCCTGGGCATGGCGTTCCGCGATATTTATGGTCGCCTGATTGATAGCCGTGACGGGGCCGAGGGGCGCATTCGCCAAGGCGGGGACGCAGGCGTGGGCTTGCGGATGCAGGCTGATCCCACGTCCGAAGACCTCGTCGCGCTGTTTTCCGGCCCGCTCACCGTTGGCGCAGATGGCACCGTCCGCGCCAGTTTCGACATGCCCGCTTTCAACGGCACGATTCGCCTGATGGCCACTGTGTGGAGCGATACCGGCGTCGGGCAGGCCGAGGCAGACGTGATTGTCCGCGACCCGGTCGTTGTTACCGCCAGCCTGCCCCGCTTCCTCGCCCCCGGCGACAGCGCCGCGCTTTTGCTGGAGATCACCCATGCCGAAGGACCGGTTGGAGAGATGCCTTTGGCCATAGCCTCCTCGCCCGAGTTCCAGATTTTCGGGCAGATCATCCCCACGGTCACGCTTGCCGAACGCGAAGCCACCCGCCTGCGCATCCCCTTTATCATCGCCGACCGCACCGGGCCGGCAGAACTTACCGTCACACTGACCACACCGGACGGTATCGACATCGTGCAGACCCTGACGGTCCCCGTGCAAGCCAATGACCCCGAAGTGGCGGAAACCACCCGCCTGACCCTCGCGCCCGGCGAAAGCTTCACCCTTGATGCAACGGCCTTCACCGGCTTCCACCCCCAAGGCACCCGCGCGATCCTGTCCGCCGGGCCTTTGGCCCGCTACGATGTGGCCGGGCTGTTGCAACGATTGGACCGCTACCCCTACGGCTGCACCGAACAAACGGCGAGCCGCGCGATGCCGCTATTGTATCTGTCATCGGTCGCGCAGGCGCTGGACCTGGGCACGGCCGACGATCTGGCGACGCGGATCGAGGGGGCCATCGCCTCGGTCCTGACCAATCAGTCGGCCAACGGAAGCTTTGGCCTTTGGCGCGCCTCCTCCGGCGATCTGTGGCTGGACGCCTACGTAAGCGATTTCCTCTCCCGCGCGCGGGCCGAGGGGCACGAGGTGCCAGACATCCCTTTCCAGACCGCTTTGGACAACTTGGCGAACGCGGTCGCGTCTCATCCCGACTTCGAGAACGGCGGAGAGGGGCTGGCCTATGCCCTGATGGTGCTGGCCCGCGAAGGGCAAGCCAGCATGGGCGACCTGCGCTATTATGCGGATGTGAAGGCGCAGGATTTCGGCACCGCTCTGGCCCTTGGGCAGTTGGGGGCGGCGCTGGCGATGTATGGCGACCAACCTCGCGCCGATGCGATGTTCGTGGCGGGATTTGCCCGGCTGTCCCTGCCCGGTCTGTCCGAGGACACGCGGCGCTGGCGTGTGGATTACGGCAGCCGCAGCCGCGACGCCGCAGGGCTTGTGGCCCTTGCCACCGCCGCCGGATCGCAAGCGGGGAACCTGCATGCCACCTTGCTGGAGACCGCGCCGCCCGTCGCGGATGCCTCTACCCAAGAGGCCGTCTGGGCCCTTCTCGCTGCCCATGCCTTGATCGACAATCCTTCAAGCAACGGCCTGCTTCTGGACGGGGCGCCGGTCGTTGGTCCATTGGTGCAGGTGCTCGACGATGAGAGCCTAACCCACAGGTTAGAGAATGGTGGAGAGCGTGATGAGGTCGTCACCCTCACCCGCTTTGGTCGCCCCGAAGGCGCGACAGAGGCGTTTGGCAATGGCTACCATATCGGCCGGGAGTACCTTTCACTGGAGGGTGAATCCGTTGACCCGGCAAATGTTGCCCAAGGCACGCGGTTGGTCACGATCTTGACCGTGACAAATACCGGGGCGCCAGAAGGGCGGCTGATGGTGAACGACCCTCTCCCCGCCGGGTTCGAGATCGACAACCCCAACCTACTGCAATCGGGCGATATCCGTGCGCTCGATGGGGTAGACGTGGCGATTGGTACCGAGATGACAGAATTCCGGGCCGAACGTTTCCTGGCCGCTGTAGACATGCGCGGCGGGCAGGACAGGGTGCGCATGGCCTATATCGTGCGGGCGGTGTCGCCGGGGGACTTCCACCATCCTGCGGCTTCGGTCGAGGATATGTACCGTCCTACCTATCGGGCGCAGACGGCCTCCGGCCGGATAAGCATCTTGGAATGAAACGCGCCCTCGCGATTACCTTCAGCCTGCTCCTCGCTGCGCTCCTCGCCGGCGGGCTGTTGTGGCTGGATCGTTGGATCGACGAGACAGAGCTGCCGCCGCTAACGCTGGAAACCGGGGTGGAGGTTCTGGACCGCAACGGCGACCTTCTACGGGCCTATACCGTGGAAAACGGGCGCTGGCGCTTGCCGGTGTCCTATGACGCGGTCGATCCGGCCTATATCGACATGCTTGTTGCCTATGAAGATCGCCGGTTTTGGTCCCATCCGGGCGTTGATTTGCGTAGTTTTTTGCGGGCCGGGTGGCAACGGCTCTCCACAGGGCGCATCGTCTCTGGCGGCTCGACCCTGACGATGCAGGTGGCGCGGCTGTTGGAGGATTCCGGCACCGGTGCGTGGGGCGGAAAGATCCGGCAAATCCGCCTTGCCTTGGCGCTGGAGCGGCGGTTGTCGAAGGAAGAGATCCTTACGCTCTACCTCCACCTGGCACCTTTTGGCGGCAACATCGAAGGGGTGCGTGCCGCGACGCTTACGTGGTTCGGGACTGAGCCCCATCGCTTGACCGCCGCGCAGTCCGCTTTGCTCGTCGCCCTGCCCCAAGCGCCGAACTCCCGCCGCCCGGACCGCTTTCCCGAGGCCGCGGAAATCGCCCGAAACCGGGTCTTGTCCCGCGCGGTGCAATTCACCGAATTGACCGAAGCGGAAATTGCCTGGGCCCGCGAGGAACCTATTCCAACCGAACGACGAGATTTCCCCGCCCTCGCCGCGCATCTGGCGGACCGGGCGATCACCGACAGACCCACGCAGGGGACGCATCACCTGACGCTCGACGCGAGCCTGCAACGGCAGATGGAGCGTCTCGCGATGCGCGCGATTGGCGATCTGGGGCCTCGCATGTCCGCCGCGATCATGGTGCTGGACCACGGCACCGGAGAGGTCTTGGCCTCGGTCGGATCGCCCGATTACACCGATGCCGCGCGAGAGGGGTTCGTGGATATGACCCAAGCCGTCCGCTCTCCGGGATCAACCCTGAAACCGCTGATCTACGGCCTCGCCTTTGACGCGGGGCTGCTGCATCCGCAAACGCTGATCGAAGATCGCCCGATCTCGATCGCTGGCTATGCGCCGCAGAATTTCGACGCCCTGTTTCGAGGGGAAGTGACCGCCGCGCAGGCTTTGCAAACGTCGCTGAACATACCCGCAGTGACCCTTCTGGAAGCAATCGGTCCGCACCAGATGCTATCGGCGATGGGACGGGCGGGAATGGAGGTTCACCTGCCCGAAGGGGAGGAACCAGGCCTTGCCATTGCCCTGGGCGGATTGGGCACGTCGATGCAGGATCTGATGGCGCTCTATGCCGGGATTGCGCGGGGCGGCGTGGCGGCGCCCCTGCACTGGCGGGAGGGAGACGCGGAGGAAGGGCAGCGCATCCTGTCGGACACGGCGGCATGGTATCTGGGCGACATCCTGGGGGGAGTTGCGCCGCCACCCAACGCGCCGCGCATCGGGTTGAGCTACAAGACGGGCACCAGCTACGGACACAGGGACGCTTGGGCGTTCGGTTTTGACGGGCAGCATGTGGTTGGCATCTGGATGGGCCGCGCCGATGGCGCCTCGGTGCCCGGAGCGTTCGGGGCAGAGCTTTCCGCGCCGCTGCTCTTTGAAGCTTTCTCCCGCATCAGTGACGAGACAACGCCGCGCCGCCCGCCGCCGCCGGGCGCATTGACCCTCACCACAGCGCAACTGCCCGAAACCCTCCGCCGCTTTATCCCCTCCGCTGCGTCCGGTGGCGACTCTGGCCCCGCCATTACCTTCCCTCCCGAAGGCGCGGTTCTGGCCTATCAACCGGGCTTGCCGCTTCTGGCGCGGGTCGCGGAAGGAACGCCGCCTTTCACCTGGCTTTGGAACGGCGCACCGGTGGCCACGCGCATATACGACCGCGAAATCGCACTAGAGGCCGAGACCGGCTTCGCGGAACTCACCGTCATTGACGCCACCGGCCAGGCTCAGCGCCGCCGCGTGGAAATCGAAAACTAGCCCCCCGCCACCCCAGTCTTTTGCAAAAGACTGGGGCAGAGCCTTGCAAGGCTCTGGTAGAGACTTTTGCAAAAGTCTCTACCTCACCGGATCACGGGCGTTCGATGGCGAGCGCGATGCCCTGTCCGCCGCCGATGCACATGGTGATCAGGGCGCGTTTGCCGCCGATCCGCTCCAGTTCGTACAACGCCTTCACGGTGATAATCGCTCCGGTCGCGCCGACCGGGTGGCCAAGGGCAATCGCGCCCCCGTTGGGGTTCACCTTGTCCGGGTCAAGGCCAAGCCCCTTGTTCACGGCAAGCGCCTGAGAGGCGAAGGCTTCATTCGATTCGATCACGTCAAAATCGCCGATGCTCAGGCCCGTTTTCGCGAGCAGGTTTTCGACCGCTGGCACAGGGCCGATCCCCATGACCTCAGGGCGCACGCCGGCGTGCGCGTAGCCCAGCACACGGGCGCGGGGGGTGAGGCCCGCGGCTTCCGCCGACTCAGCACGCGCCAGCACCAAGGCCGCTGCACCGTCGTTGATGCCGCTGGCATTGCCCGCTGTCACGCGACCGTCCTTCTGGAAGACAGCGCGCAGACCGCCCAACTTTTCCAAAGAGGTCGCCTTGGGGTGCTCGTCCACTTCAAACGGTACCATGTCGCGCTTCACGCGGACCTCTACCGGCACGATTTGTTCTGCAAAATACCCCTGCTCAATCGCATGTGCCGCGCGCTCTTGCGAGGTCATGGCAAAAGCGTCCATTTGGGCGCGGGTCACGTCATGCTCGTCGGCGACGTTTTCTGCTGTTACCCCCATATGGCCCGTTCCGAACGGACAGTTCAGCGCCCCCAACATCATGTCGAGCGTCTTTAGGTCGCCCATCTTTTGCCCGAACCGCGTGGCCGTTGAGATATACGGCGAACGCGACATGCTTTCCGCGCCGCCTGCCAGGCCGAAATCAGCATCGCCCAGGGCCAGCGATTGAATGACTGACACAATCGCTTGCGCCCCAGAGCCGCAGAGGCGGTTCACGTTCATCGCTGGGGCTGTCTCTGGAATGCCCGCCTGCATCGCTGCAACACGGGACAGGTACATGTCACGGGGCTCCGTGTTGATGACATGGCCAAAGACCACATGGCCGATCTGGCCACCCTCTACTCCGGCGCGTTCCAGCGCGGCTTTGGCAACAACAGTGCCCGTGTCGATCGGCGCCGTGCCCGCCAGCGATCCCCCAAATGTGCCGATTGCCGTGCGTGCGCCCGACAGGATGACGATATCGTCCATAAAAAAACCCTCCGCGATGTGTCACGGAGGATTAGAGCCTAGTTGCAGCGCGTTGCCAATGCGCAGCGCGGGTTACACCGCGTCAAATTGCAGGGGCTTGACCGATTGAAACAGGCCCGTGTCCATCAATTTCTGCAACACAGCCGCCGGTGGCTGCTCGTCCAGGTACAACAGCGCAATGGCCTGACCGTCAGGGCCGGAACGACCAAGGGTGAAGTTCGCGATATTCACGCCGTTCTCCCCCATCGTTTGACCCAGGGCACCGATAATGCCGGGAACGTCGTTGTTGGTGGTGTAGAGCATATGCGAGCCAATCTCGGCATCGATGTTGATGCCTTTGATCTGGATGAAGCGTGGTTTGCCATCGCTGAAGACCGTGCCAGCGATCGAGCGTTCCCGCTTGTCGGTTTTCACCACAAGGCGAATGTAGCCATCAAACACGCCGGATTTGTCCTGGGTTGTTTGCGACAGCTCAATCCCGCGCTCTTTCGCGATGACGGGGGCCGACACCATGTTCACGTCAGGGTTGCTGGCCTTCATGACACCTGCAATAGCGGCGCAATCCAAAGCCTTCAGGTTCATGCCGGTGACGACACCGTTGTAAACCACGTCGATGGAATTGATCGGCTCATTTGTGAGCTGCCCGATAAAGGCACCGAGGTGCTCGGCCAGTTTCACCCAAGGCCCCATGATCGCCGCTTCTTCCGCGGTGACCGATGGCATGTTGAGCGCGTTGGTGACAGCGCCGGACAGCAGATAATCCGACATCTGCTCGGCCACTTGCAGCGCCACGTTCTCCTGCGCTTCCGTGGTGGCCGCGCCAAGGTGGGGCGTGACGACAACATTTGGCAGGTGGAACAGAGGGTTCTCCGTCGCCGGTTCCTGCGCGAACACGTCAAAAGCGGCGCCCGCCACGTGACCGGATTTCAGAAGCTCGGCCAGGGCCGCCTCATCCACCAGACCGCCTCGGGCACAGTTGATGATCCGTACGCCCTTTTTGGTCTTGGCGAGGTTTTCTGCTGACAGGATATTCGCCGTCTTCTCGGTGAAGGGCACGTGCATGGTGATGAAATCGGCGCGGGACAGAAGTTCATCCAGCTCTACCTTCTGGCAGCCGATTTCCTTGGCCCGTTCTTCGCTGAGGAAGGGGTCATAGGCGATGACCTTCATCTTCAGCCCCAAGGCGCGGGAGATAACGATGGAGCCGATGTTGCCCGCGCCGATGACGCCCAGCGTCTTGGCGGTCAGCTCGACCCCCATGAACCTGGACTTTTCCCACTTTCCGTCATGGGTGGAGGCAGAAGCCTCGGGGATTTGACGGGCGACGGCAAACATCATCGCGATGGCATGTTCTGCCGTCGTGATGGAATTCCCGAAGGGAGTGTTCATCACAATGATGCCCTTCTTGGACGCGGCTGGGATATCGACGTTGTCGACACCGATACCAGCGCGGCCAATGACCTTGAGGTTGGTCGCGGCGGCAATGACTTTCTCGGTCGCCTTGGTGGCCGAGCGGATCGCGAGACCATCGTATTGGTCGATCACGGACAGGAGTTTTTCTTTGTCCTTGCCGATTGTCGGGTCGAAGGTGACGTCGACGCCACGATCACGGAAGATTTGGACAGCGGTTTCCGAGAGCTTGTCGGATACGAGAACTTTGGGGGCCATGATGTGGCGCTCCTATAACGGGGCCTGCGCTTGGGGCAGGTTTGGGGATTGAGTTGTATTTACCAAGATGAAGGGGGGAGCAGGGGGTTAGGGCTGCGCTTCGATCTCGGCGTGGAAGGCCCAGTCGAGCCAGGGGAGCATGGCGTCGATGTCCGAGGTCTCGACGGTGGCACCGCACCAAATGCGAAGGCCCGCAGGGGCATCGCGGTAGGCACCGACATCCAGCGCGACACCTTCGTCCGAGAGCCGTTTGGCAACGGCTTTGGCGAAGGCGGCCCCGTCTTGGATGCGGGTGTCGGTGAACTTCAGGCAGACGGACGTGTTGGAGCGCGTTGTCGGATCATCGGCAAGGTTTGCGATCCAATCACGGGCGTCGGTGAAGGCGTGGATGGCGTCGGCGTTGGCATCGGCCCGCTGCATCAGGCCAGAAAGGCCGCCGATGCTGTCGGCCCAGTTCAGGGCGAAGGCGTAATCTTCAACGGCCAGCATGGAGGGCGTGTTGATCGTGGCGCCTTTGAAGATCCCGTCGATCAGCTTGCCGCCTTTGGTCAGGCGGAAGATTTTTGGCAGGGGCCAAGCCGGGGTGTAGGATTCGAGGCGTTCCACCGCACGGGGGCTGAGGATGATCATCCCATGGGCCGCTTCACCGCCCATGACTTTCTGCCAGGAAAAGGTGGTCACATCCAGCTTGTCCCAGGGCAGATCCTGGGCGAAGGCCGCTGATGTTGCGTCGCAGATTGTCAGGCCAGCGCGGTCCGACGAGATCGCGTCGCCGTTTGGCACGCGGACGCCCGAGGTCGTGCCGTTCCACGTGAAGACGACATCTGTGTCGAAATCGACCTCGGCCAGGTCCACGATCTGACCGTAGTCAGCGGTTTTCACCTCGGCATCGAGTTTCAGCTGTTTGACAACATCCGTGACCCAGCCCGCGCCGAAGCTTTCCCAAGCCAGCATGGTCGCTTTGCGCGCGCCCAGAAGGGACCACATCGCCATTTCCATCGCGCCGGTGTCCGAGGCGGGGACGATGCCGACACGGTAGCCCTCGGGCAGGCCCAGAATGCGGGCGGTGTCGTCGATCACGCCTTTCAGCAGGTCTTTTCCCACTGCCGCGCGGTGCGAGCGGCCAAGGGGCGCTTCTTTCAACGCGTCAACGGTCCATGTCGGGGGTTTGGCGCAGGGGCCGGACGAAAAGCGTGGGTTCACGGGCTTCGTGGTCGGGCGGGTGCCCGGTGTCTCAGTAACCATCTCTGGTATCCTCACAGATATGCGCCCTTCGTTGGGGAAGGGTGTCCCACCGCCGGAGATACGGAGATGAGCGCCCCCCCACAAGGCGGAAAAGGAGGGCAATTGGTCGGAAAGCGCACTTTATATGCGGGGGCTGTTCCCTATCGGAAACTTCCTCGCAGCGTCATGTGAGGAGCAGTTTGGTCAGCGGGCCTCGGGTGCTTTTGAGGCCTGCGATGATGGAGAAGTGGGCAACGCCTGGTCGCATTAAAACTTTTGTTCCGGCGCCGAAGTCAGGCCAGAGGATCGCCAAGAGCGTATTCTGGCGGCGGCGGTGATGCGCGGGCAAGCATATCGTCCGGACCCATCAGGGCGGAGCGGGCCTTTCACCCAAAGGCAACCTCGTGCACGTCCGCCGCGCCATACGCCGTTGAAACAGGCGCATCCCCATCTGTGATCTGCGTTGCATCCGTCGTTGCGCTACTTTGGGGCATATCAACGGGCGGCGCACCCGAGATGCGCGCGGGGGGGGGTGTTCGTGCCGCCGCTGCCTGCTACATCTTCGCCCATGGAAACGCCTTTGCTTGATTTGCGTGACATTCGCAAAACCTACCCCTCGGATAACGGCCCCTTACGGGTGCTTGATGGGGTATCTGTCACCTTGAGTGCGCGGGAAACGCTGGCGCTGACCGGGGAAAGCGGATCGGGCAAATCCACCCTGCTGCATCTGTCCGGCGGCCTTGACCAACCCGATAGCGGAGCGGTCGTTCTGGACGGCCAGGACATTGGACAGCTTGACGACGCGGCCCGTGCCCATGTGCGGCGGATGCGCATCGGGCTGATCTTCCAGCAGTTCAACCTTGTACCCTCGCTATCGGTCGGGGCGAATATCGCGCTTCAGGCGCGTCTGGCGGGGCGCCATGACAAGGCTTTTGCCGCTGATCTGGCAGAACGTTTGGGGCTGAGCGCCTTGCTGTCGCGCTACCCGGAACAGCTTTCGGGCGGCCAGCAGCAGCGCGTCGCCATTGCCCGTGCCCTTGCCCCTCGGCCTGCGCTTTTGCTGGCCGATGAGCCGACCGGCAACCTTGATGAGGAAACCGGCGATCGCGTTTTGACCCTGCTGCTAGAGCTGGTGGCCGAAACCGGCGCGGGGCTTTTGATGGTCACCCACTCCCCCCGGCTGGCGGATCGTTTGGGGCGGCGCGTGCATCTGTCTCGTGGTGGGTTGGGCGGCTAGAACATGCTCTACACCGCCCTTTTGAGCCTGATTTCCCATTGGCGCCGCCACCCCGGCCAATTCGCGATGCTGGCTCTTGGGCTGGCCTTGGCGACCGCCCTTTGGTCCGGCGTGCAAGCCATCAATGCCGAGGCGCGAAGCGCCTATGACCGGGCCGCCGCCACCCTTGGGCAAGATCAGATCGCCCGGTTGGAGCGCCCCAATGGGCAGCCGATTGACCCTGCCGAGTATGTCGCCCTTCGCGCGGCGGGATACCTCGTGTCTCCGGTGATCTCGGGCGAGGTGAGGGACGCCAATGGCAGGTTGCGCCTGCTGGGGATTGATCCGTTGACTCTGCCACCCGATGCACAGGGCCCTGCCTTGGACGGCGACCTGGATCTTGTCGGATTCTTCACCGCGCCGGGTGTGCTTTTGATGGGGGAGGCGACGGCCAACGGCCCGCTTCCGGCCGATCTTCCGCCGATCCAGTTCAGCGAAACGGTGCCCCCCGCCGCCGCGATTACCGATATCTCGACCGCCGCGCGGCTGTTGGGCCAAACAGGGCCGTCATATCTGCTTGTGAACCCGGTCCAGCCCCTTGGTTTGCCCCCCTTGGCTGAGGCCACAACGCTAATCCTTCGCGCACCTGATAATGGCGGTGATATCGCGCGGCTGACCGATAGTTTTCACCTGAACTTGACGGCTTTCGGCTTCCTGTCATTTGGGGTTGGGCTGTTCATCGTCCACGCCGCGATTGGGCTGGCGTTTGAACAGCGCCGTGCCATCGTGCGGACCTTGCGAGCCTTGGGCACACCGCTTCGCACGATCCTTTTGGCGCTGTCACTGGAGCTTGCCGTGATCGCGCTTTTGGCCGGAGTGATCGGCGTGGCGATGGGCTATGTGGTTGCTGCCAGCCTGATGCCCGGCGTTGCCGGTACCCTGCGAGGGCTTTACGGCGCCGAGATCGCGGGCGTGCTTCAGTTCAGTCCCTATTGGGCACTTTTGGGTCTATTCATTACCTTCATTGGCACCGCCGCCGCGGCGATTCAGGCGATGATCCGCACGGCTCGGATGCCGCTTCTGGCGCCCGCGATGCCGCGGGCTTGGGCGCAGGCGTCGGGCCGGATGATCCGCTTGCAGGCCCTCGCGGCGCTCGGGCTATTCGCCCTGTCGGGCGCGCTGGCCCTGTCGGGCGCGGGGCTCATCGCAGCCTTCGGCTGCTTGGCGTGCTTGCTGATCGGCGCGGCGCTGGCGTTGCCAGCTTTAATGACCGGGGCGCTGTCGTTGATCCGGCCGAAGGGCGCTTTCACGGAATGGGTCGTGGCCGACACGCGCCAGCAAATTCCCGACCTGTCGCTGGCGCTTATGGCGCTGCTGCTGGCGCTGTCGGCCAATATCGGGGTCTCTACCATGGTCGGCTCGTTCCGCGCGACGTTCCTCGGCTGGCTCGATCAACGGCTCGCGTCCGAGCTTTACGTGACCGCCGCCACCTCGGACGAGGCGCAGATCCTCATGACCGCCCTCGCCCCCGAGGTGGACGCGATCTTGCCAATCGTCTCCACCCCCCTGCGCCTGTTCGACCAACCGGCCGAACTGTTTGGCGTCGTCGACCATGCCACCTACCGCGCCGCTTGGCCGTTTTTGTCGCAAGCCGCGGACCCTTGGGGGCAACTCGCAACGGGCGATGCGATCTTGGTGAATGAACAAATGGCCCGCCGTGAAGGCTTGTCGGTTGGGGACACCGTAGACATCGCAGGCGGCTTGCCGATCGTGGGGGTATATTCCGACTACGGCAACCCCAGCGGGCAAGCAATTGTGTCTCTGACCCGCCTGTCAGAGATGTTTCCAAACCTGCAGGCCCGTCGCTTTGCCATCCGCATTGCCCCGGAAGCGGCCCCGGCATTGGCCACACGACTGCGAGAGGACTTCGGCCTTCCCCCCGACGCCGTGACCAACCAAGCGCAGGTGAAGGCCTTCTCTGTCGCGGTGTTCGACCAAACCTTTCGCGTGACCGGAGCGCTGAACGTGCTGACCTTGGGCGTAGCGGGCATCGCCCTGCTGACCAGCTTGCTGACCTTGGCCAACTTGCGCTTGCCGCAATTGGCCCCGATCTGGGCCATCGGCGCGTCCCGGGCGCAACTTGCTTGGGTGGAAATGGCGCGGAGCCTGATCCTGGCTGCAATCACCTTTCTGGCGGCCCTGCCCGTGGGCCTTGCGTTGGCATGGGTACTGCTCGCCTTGGTAAATGTGGAGGCGTTTGGCTGGCGCTTACCCATGCGCGTGTTCCCCGGCGATTGGCTGATCCTCGGCCTCTTGGCTCTGCTCGCCGCCGGCCTCGCGGCCCTTGGCCCGACCCTTCGACTTGCCCGGATACCGCCCGCGCGGCTCACCCAAGTTTTCGCACAGGAACGCTGATGATCCGCCCTCTCCTCGCTTTGCTTTTCCTGACCTCTCCGCTTCATGGCCAAGGCTTCGCGGGCCTCGGCACCGCGGCCGAGGGCTTTGCCGTTCCCAGCCCGAACCCGACGTTCTCCTTCCCCGCAGACCACGGCCCCCACCCCGATTACCGGATCGAATGGTGGTATCTAACGGCCACCCTGCAAGGGGCCGACGGCACCGATTACGGCATCCAATGGACGCTGTTTCGCTCGGCCCTGTCGCCAGACACGTCCACCGACTGGACCGCACCGCAATTGCTCATGGGCCACGCGGGCCTGACCACGCCGGACGCCCACTATAGCGCAGAGCGCCTTGGGCGCGGCGGCATTGGGCAAGCAGGAGTGTCTACCGCGCCGTTCAGAGCCTTCATTGACGATTGGCAGATGGTCTCCGCCGCCACTTCCGGCGACGCCCTTGATGCGCTGTCCCTCACCGCGCGGGGCACGGATTTCGCGTACGATCTGGCGTTGGAAGCCGACGGTCCGCTGATCTTCCACGGCGCCGATGGCTTCTCGGTCAAAAGCGCCGAGGGGCAGGCGAGCTACTATTACTCGCAACCCTTCTACAACGTCACCGGCACCCTCACCCTGCCTTCCGGCCCCGTGGCGGTCACCGGCGATGCCTGGTTGGATCGTGAGTGGTCGTCACAACCGCTCTCCGACAGCCAAACGGGGTGGGAGTGGTTTTCCCTGCAACTCCCCGACGGCGCGCGGCTGATGGCCTTCGCTTTGCGCGATACGGCGGGCGCGCCCTTCACCTCGGCCACCTACATCGCCGCCGATGGCACGACGCAAGCCTATGGCGACGGCGCTGTCACGCTCACGCCGCTGGCCGTAAGCGGCGCGGAGGGCCGCGATATCCCGACAGAATGGCGGCTTCAGTTTCCTGAACAGGGCATCGACATCACCACGATTGCCCTCAACCCCAATAGCTGGATGGACACGTCCTTTCCCTATTGGGAGGGGCCGATTTCATTCACCGGCACCCACGCAGGCCGGGGGTATCTGGAGATGACGGGATATGAGTAATCCGGCTCTAACCTGAGGCATAGAGACCTTAGCAGTATCACCGTCCCCCACAACGACCCCAGCAGCGACGGTAAGCACTGGCCCATCACGCCCCCGCGCTTTATTGTGCCGAAAATTTTGTGGAGCCCACCGCCAATGTTCACCGTCACTCTCATGACAAACCACGCCATGTATCTCGACACGAACCTGGTGGCGAACCTCCGTAATGCCATGGGCGGGGGCGCGGCAACCTGGCTCGATCCCAACCATTGCGCCGAGTTTGACGCCCCGAAAATCCCTCGCAACATCCAGACCGTTTGGGAAAGCCTCAGCGCTGAAGGCGTCGATATGGTGTGGCAAAAGGCGGGCGACCGGAAGCGCAAGATGTTGCTGGCCGACATGGACAGCACGATGATCCAGCAGGAATGCATCGACGAGCTGGCGGATGAAGCAGGCGTCGGCACACGGGTCGCGGAGATAACGGCCCGTGCCATGAACGGCGAGCTAGATTTTGAGGAAGCGCTGCTGGAACGCGTCGGCCTGCTGAAGGGCCTGCCCGAAGCGACGATTGCAACCGTTCTGGAAAAGCGCATCACCCTGATGCCCGGCGGGCCGACGTTGCTGGCCACGATGAAAGCCAACGGCGCTCACTGTGCTTTGGTCTCCGGCGGATTCACTGCCTTCACCCAGGCCATCACGGCGAAACTGGGTTTCGATGAACACCACGCCAACACGCTGCTTGCGGAAAACGGCACGCTAACCGGCGATGTCACCCGCCCCATCCTTGGCCGTGAAGCCAAGGTCGAGGCGCTCAATCGCATCACCAAGACCCTCAACATCCAACCCGCTGAGGTGATCGCCGTGGGTGACGGCGCCAATGATCTGGGGATGCTGCAATTGGCGGGCACGGGCGTTGCCCTCCACGCCAAACCCACCGTGCAGGAACAGGCGAAACACCGCATAAACCACGGCGACCTGACGTCGCTTCTGTTCATCCAAGGCTACGCCAAGTCCGATTTCGTCACCGCGTGAGTCGGGGGACGGGTCAAGGATCGGCGCAGCCGACGGCCTTGGCCGCTTGTCCTTGAGGCGGCCCGCGACTCGCCCCAACCCTTGCACAGGCCTGTTTGTGGCAGACCTGCCCGCAAACGGCCTCTCAGCAAAATCCATTCCCTGAATACAGACCCAAACCCGCCTGTTAGTGCGTAATCCTCAGCCCGGCATCGTGCGCCCCTGCGCTCGGTAGATCGCCCCCGCGCGGACGTGCGAGCCTTCAGGCTCGCGCCCCGCGCGCCACGCCCAAACCAGTCGCGAAAGCTCTGCTTTCGTCGTCTGGGCGGGAGAGCCCCCTTGCCGTAATGCCGGGGCCCCGGCGGAAATCACTCCGCCGGAACAGCCGTTTCCTCAATCCCCAATCCAACGGGGATCTTGTCCAGCATCTCTTTCGGGCAGACCTGCACGAAGTTGGCGCGCTCGATTTCCCAATGTTGCAGGATATCTCGGGCCTTCATGCTGTTGGTCTCTTCCGCGTGCCGCTCCACCAAGCCGCGCAATTGCGCTTCCCAATGGTCGACCGTGACCGGGCACGTCACCAGCGTTTCCATGTTCATCTGCGGCATGGCATCGCCGTCAGGGTCATACAGATACGCCATGCCACCGGTCATGCCCGCGCCGAAGTTGGCGCTGATCGATCCGAGGATCACCACAACGCCGCCGGTCATGTATTCACAACCGTTCGATCCACAGCCCTCGATCACCGTTTTTGCGCCCGAGTTGCGCACCGCGAAACGCTCTCCGGCACGGCCAGCAGCGAACAAATAGCCATCCGTCGCGCCATAAAGCACCGTGTTGCCGATGATAACGTTGGCCGACGCCACCAGCCCCGATGCCATCGGTGGACGCACCACAATCGTGCCCCCCGACAGGCCCTTGCCGACGTAGTCGTTGCTGTCGCCAGAAACCTCCAGCTTCAGCCCCGGCGCCGCAAAGGCCCCAAGAGATTGCCCGGCGCTACCTCTCAGCTTCACCGTCAGATGATCCGGTTGCAGATCGTTGCGCATCCCGAAATTCTTCACGATGTGCGACGACGTCCGCGTACCAATCGTGCGCAGCGTGTTTTGCACCGCGTAGGAAAGCTGCATCTTCTCGCCGTCTTCCAGGAAGCGATGGGCATCCTTGACGATCTGCGCATCCAGCGTATCGGGCACCGCATTGCGCGGCTTGTTGCGGTCGTAAACGATCCGATCCGCGCCATCGACGGTGATCAGCATCGGGTTCAGGTCCAGATCATCCAGATGCGCCGCCCCACGCGACACCTGCGATAGCAGATCCGCCCGGCCAATGACCTCATCCAGGGATCGTGCGCCGATCGACGCCAGAATTTCGCGCACCTCCTCGGCGTAGAAGGTGATCAGGTTCACGACCTTATCGGCGTTCCCGGTGAACTTGTCGCGCAATGCCTCGTCCTGGGTACATACGCCCACGGGGCAGGTGTTGGATTGGCACTGACGCACCATGATACAGCCCATCGCGATCAACGCGGCGGTGCCGATGCCGTATTCCTCGGCCCCCATCATCGCTGCCATGACAATGTCACGGCCCGTGCGCAGGCCACCATCGGTCCGCAGGGTCACACGGCCCCTCAGGTTGTTCATGGCCAAAACCTGATGCGCCTCGGTCAGACCCATTTCCCAAGGCAGACCCGCGTATTTGATCGAGGTCGCAGGCGACGCCCCCGTGCCGCCGTTGTGGCCGGACACAAGGATCACATCGGCCTTGGCCTTCGCCACGCCCGCCGCGATCGTTCCAACGCCAGACGACGCCACCAGCTTCACCGTCACCTTACAGCGCGGGTTGATCTGTTTGAGGTCATAGATCAGCTGCGCCAGATCCTCGATCGAGTAGATATCGTGGTGCGGCGGCGGTGAAATCAGCATCACGCCGGGGGTGGAATGGCGCAGACGGGCAATCAGGTCGGTCACCTTCATGCCGGGCAGCTGCCCCCCTTCGCCGGGCTTGGCACCCTGGGCGACCTTGATCTCCAATTCTTCACATTGGTTCAGATATTCCGCCGTCACGCCGAAACGCCCGGAAGCCACCTGCTTGATCTTTGCGCTTGGGTTGTCGCCATTGGCCTCTGGCACGAAATGCGCCGGATCTTCGCCGCCTTCGCCGCTGTCAGACTTCGCGCCAATCCGGTTCATGGCCACGTTCAGGGTCTTGTGCGCCTCGGGCGACAAGGCGCCCAGAGACATCCCCGGCGTCACAAAACGCTTCCGGATCGCGGTGATGCTTTCCACTTCCTCAATCGGGACCGGCGCCCCCATCGGCTTGATATCCATCAGGTCACGCAAATGGATCGGCGGGTTTTTTCGCATCGCCGCAGAATATTGCTTCCACAACCCGTAAGAGGCGCGGTTACAGGCTTCCTGCATCATATGCATGTTGGTCGCCTGCCAAGCGTGAGTCTCGCCCGAGCGACGCGCCTTGTAGAAGCCGCCAATCGGCAGCACGCTTTCGCCGCGCAAGAAGCCCTTGGTGTGGACTTCTTCCACCTTCGTTTGCAGACCGCTAACGCCGATACCGCTGATGCGGCTCAACATGCCGGGGAAATATTCCGCCACCATGGCGCGCGACAGGCCCACCGCCTCGAAGTTGAGGCCCCCGCGATAGCTGGAAATCACGCTGATCCCCATCTTGCCCATGATCTTCAACAGACCCGCATCAATGGCCGCGCGGTAGCGGGCCATCGCCTCGGTCAGGGTGCCGTCCAACAGGCCCCGGTCGATCCGGTCGGCGATGCTGTCTTGCGCCAGATAGGCGTTCACCGTGGTCGCGCCACAGCCCACCAGAACCGCGAAGTAATGGGGGTCGATACATTCAGCCGACCGCACGTTGAGCGAGCAGAACGTCCGCAGACCTTTCTTGGTCAGCCCCGAATGCACGGCGCTGGTCGCCAGGATCATCGGCATCGCAACGCGGCCTTCGCCTTGGCCTTGGTCCGTCAGCACAATATGCCCCGCCCCGGACCGCACGGCGTCTTCCGCCTCGGCGCGCAACCGCTCCAGCCCTTCGCGCAACGCGCCAGCTTTGCCGCCCGCATCAAAGGTACAATCCAGCGTCACGACGTTTTCGCCGAAATAGCCCACCATCTTGTCGAACTGGGCATTGGCCACGAAGGGGCTGTCCAGCACGAGGATTTCTGTCTGCGAGCTATCTTCGTCCAGCACGTTCTTCAGGTTCCCGAAGCGTGTCTTCAGGGACATCACCCGGTATTCGCGCAAGCTGTCGATCGGCGGGTTCGTGACTTGGCTGAAGTTCTGCCGGAAGTAATGGGACAAAGGCCGATACTGCGACGACAGAACCGCGCTTGGCGTGTCGTCCCCCATGGAGGCGAGCGCTTCTTTCGCGTCCTCCGCCATCGGCGCGAGGATCTGCTCCACCTCTTCGATGCTGTAGCCCGCCGCAACCTGGCGTTTGCGCAACTCTGCACCGCTGAACAGAGCCTGTTCCGTCAAGCCTCTGGTCTCTTTTTCAAGGTCGGTAATCCGGTCCACCCAAGCACCAAAATCGCGGCTCGCGGCCAGCGCGTCCTTGATCTCTGCGTCGTGGAACAGTGCCTTTTCCTGCATGTCCACGGCAATCATCTGGCCGGGTCCAAGGGCGCCCTTTTCGACAACATTGGCGTCATCCACAGGCACCATACCGGTTTCCGATCCGGCAATCAGCAAGCCGTCACCGGTCACGACATAGCGCATCGGGCGCAGGCCGCTCCGGTCCAGACCGGCACAGACCCAACGACCGTCGGTCATCGCCAGGGCGGCGGGGCCGTCCCACGGCTCCATGACCGAGTTGCAGTAGGAATACATGTCCAGCCACGGCTTCGGCAGTTCCGTCGCTGTCTGGCTCCACGCCTCGGGCACCAGCATGGTCTTGGCCATCGGCGCGGAACGGCCGGCGCGGACCATCACTTCAAACACCGCATCCAGCGCGGCCGAGTCGCTCGACCCGCCGGCAACGATCGGCTTGATGTCTTCCGCCATGTCGCCAAAGAACCCGCTCGCCATGCGGATTTCGTGGGATTTCATCCAGTTGAGGTTGCCCTTCAGCGTGTTGATTTCGCCGTTATGGGCCAACATGCGGAACGGCTGAGCCAACCACCACTGCGGGAAGGTGTTGGTGGAATAGCGCTGGTGATAGATCGCGAATGCGCTCTCAAACCGCTCATCCTGTAGGTCGGGATAGAACTCGGCCACCTGCTCGGCCAGCATCATGCCCTTGTAGATAATGGACCGGCACGACAGCGAACACAGATACAGCTCGCGGATACCCGCGGCGGCGGCGGCCTTCTCGATCCGGCGGCGGATCACGTACAATTCACGCTCAAACGTCTCTTCGTCGACGCCCTTCGCGTTCGAGATGATGATCTGCTCGATCTCGGGCCGGGTCGCGTTGGCTTTTTCACCCAGGCACAGCACATCCACCGGCACATGGCGCCAGCCGTAGATGTAATACCCCATCCGCAGCACTTCGGATTCCACGATCGTCCGACACACTTCCTGTGCGCCAAAATCGCTGCGCGGCAGGAACACCTGGCCCACCGCCATCAGCTCGTCGCGCATCTCGTGGCCGGTGCGTTTCACTTGCTCTGCAAAGAACTTGTAGGGGATTTGCACGTGAATACCCGCGCCGTCGCCGGTTTTGCCATCAGCATCCACCGCGCCCCGGTGCCAGATCGCTTTCAACGCGGTGATGCCCGCCTCCACCACTGAACGAGAGGCCTTTCCGTCGACCGAAACCACCAGTCCCACGCCGCAAGACGAATGCTCGTCTTCCTCGCGGAACATGCCATTTTCTTCCATCCATTTGCGCTTCGCCTCTTCGGCGGCGGCCCAGGCTTGATCATATTGGGTCATGGTCATCCTCCTCAGGATTGAGAGCTTGCAGAGGCCTGCGCAGAAACGCGGGTCAATTGAAGAATTAGGTGTCTAAACAGCAGTGCAGTGCCGATTGCGATGATGCTGGAGGCCACGTCGATCTGCGTAGACAGTCGGAAATCCGCAATGGAATCGGCGCTCAAGTTGATCCGCATCGCCGCCGTCGCAAGGGAATTTCCCAACAACCACGCAAGCCACCAGATCAGCGTCCAACCGGGCATCCCGTCGGTGAGCGATGGGTTCCCATGCAATCCGTTCCACGTCTGTCGCATTGCCCGGAATGGCATCACGAGGTTTGCGAACGGCACAAAGAACCAGCCAATGGACCAGCCCGGCGTGATCCGCCCCTCGGCCGGGGCAATTGCCTGCGCATTGGCCGCCGCGCGGTAAATCCACATGCCCGAAGCGATGTATGAACCCAACATCGCCAGCAAGAACAACGCGCCAATCGCCGCCCCGGTCGTGTCCACGTCGGCGGCTGCCTGATCCATCTCAATCTGGCTCAGGTTTCCGGTGTCGATCAACGCGTAGAAGCCAAACAGAGTCGAATAATGCCACAGCATGGCGAGCTCTGCGACGCAGTAAAGCAGCAAGAACATCGCGGCGGCGTTTCCGGTTTTGCTCAGGTCGTAGGGTAGACTCATCGCTTAGAACCTCGCCGGTAGAACGATTGCGTCATTGCGCAGCCCGCTCATCACGTCGCCGCAGTCGTATTGCGGCTCCGTTGAAAGGAACCCCGGCTCTCCGGGCTCGGCGAATTCCATCGGGCTGTAATTGCCTTCGCGGACCTCGCCTGAGGGCGTTGTAACAGTCTCTAACCCGCCGAAAAACAGGCCAAGGCGGCGGCTCACGAACTGGCTGCCCTCGGTTTCTCTCGGGCCAGCTTCGGTCTGCCATTGGTAGGCGAATTCCGTGACCAAAAGATCTTCGCCGTCCACGGTAACCTCAGCGCCGGTCAGCGCGTCGAAGCCGGTGTAATCGCGCTGAAACACGCCCTCGGCCCGTTCTTCGCGCACCGAGAACACCATCGTGTCGCGGCCCGTTTCCAACAATTCCGACATCGAGGCCGGGTCCTCTTCCGGCTCGATCAACGTATCCGACGACCCGCTGCGCAGATTGAACGCCCGCAACCAGCGAAACTCCCGGTCCGTATAGCTCAGGTAGAACGCGCCTTCCTGATCCAACGTCACCCGCCAATGGGTCCCCTCCGGGTCCATTTCGCAGGTCCAATAATGCGCGATCAAACAGGACCGAGATTGCACCGTCAGAAACGCCGTACATCCATCAGGCACCGGAAAGCCTTCGTTAACGCTTTGCGCCGTCACGGGCGTTGCGCAAAACGCGAACGCTAGGGCGGTGTTAAGCATTTGGTAACGATTGGCGGGCATCAGGTCAGTCTTTCTGTCTTTGTTGGTCATCTTGGGCAGATAAATTGATATACCATTGATATACGTGGTGCCGATCTGAGGGCGGGCGCATCGAACTCAAAATCCCGATTGATATACCATTGATATACCTGTTGGCGTCATTCCGCGGCGACCTTGGCCCCGGTGTGAACACGCTCCAGGATTGCTTCGGCAGCCTCTCGACCATCGCGAATTGCCCAAACCACAAGGCTCGCGCCGCGGACGATATCGCCGACGGCAAAGACGTTCGGCAGCACGGTTTCATGCCTGTGGTTCGCCTTCACGGTGCCCCAACGGGTCACTTCCAGCTCGGGCGCGTCCCATAGGGTCGGGACATCCTCGGGCGAGAATCCAAGCGCCTTGATAACCATATCCGCGTCTTCAACATAGTCAGCGTTTTCAATGACTTCAGGGCTCTGACGGCCCGTCTGATCCGGCGCACCAAGGCGCATTTTCTGGACCATCACGCCATTAACGGCACCGACATGATCGCTGAAGCCCTTGGGCGCGGTAAGCCAAACGAAATCAACGCCTTCTTCCTTGGCGTTCTGCACTTCGCGCATAGAACCGGGCATGTTGGCCTCGTCCCGGCGGTACAGGCATCTGACCGAGGTGGCCCCCTGCCGCGTCGCGGTACGCACGCAATCCATCGCCGTATCGCCGCCGCCGATCACGACCACGCGCTTGCCTTCGGCGCTGAGTTCGCCGCTATCAAACTCGGGCACAGCATCGCCAAAAGATTTGCGATTTGAAGCAGTTAGGTAATCCAACGCGCGAATAATGCCGGTGCTGCCGGAACCGGGGCCATCCAACTCACGAGACTTATAGACGCCCGTGGCGATGACCACAAAGTCGTGCTTCTCACGGATTTCCGCGAAGGTGATATCGTCGCCTACGTTGCAGTTCAGCACGAACTTCACGCCGCCGTCTTCCAGCAACTGGTTGCGACGCATGACCACGTCCTTCTCCAGTTTGAAGCCGGGGATGCCGTACATCATCAAGCCGCCGGAGCGGTCGTAGCGATCGTAAACCGTCACCTGCAAACCCGCGCGGCGCAGCATGTCGGCGGCAGCCAAGCCACCGGGGCCCGCGCCGATAATCCCAACGGATTCAGACAGTTCCACCGCAGGCGCGATGGGCATGACCCAGCCGTTATCCCATGCGGTATCGGTGATATATTTCTCGACCGAACCGATGGTGACAGTGCCGTGACCGGATTGTTCAATCACGCAATTGCCTTCGCACAGACGATCCTGCGGGCAGATGCGGCCGCAGATCTCGGGGAAGGTATTTGTCGCCTGCGAGATGTCATACGCCTCCCGCAATCGCCCTTCCGCCGTCAGCTTCAGCCAATCGGGGATGTTGTTGTGCAAGGGACAATGGGTCTGGCAATAGGGCACGCCGCACTGACTACAGCGCCCGGCCTGCTCCGCTGCTTTCGCAGTCGCATACTCGCCGTAAATCTCGGCAAAATCTTCTTTCCGCTGGTCCGCTTCCCGCTTTTGAGGCATTTCCTTGTCTACGGTCACGAACTTCAACATGGGTTGCTTAGCCACAACGCTTCCTCCGTCGATTGGAAGGCCCGTATAGCGGGGGTTTTTCGGGATAAAAAGACAGCAGTGCTGACCTAAATTGAGGTGTTGCGCGAAAAACAACTTCTGAGCACGGTCAATAAGTCGCAAATATGTCAGAATGATTTACCTATCTACATATTAGTGGTTTATTTTCAATATGTTAAAAAACTCACACAGAGACGCATCATGAGCCTCTACATCCTCTTTCTCCTCGCCCTTATCCAAGGCATCACTGAATTTTTGCCCATTTCGTCGTCGGGTCACCTGATTCTCTTGCCGAATCTTCTTGGAACCGAAGATCAGGGGAAGGCCATTGATGTGGCGGTGCATGTGGGCACTTTGGGGGCCGTGATCCTCTACTTCTGGCAAGACGTGAAAGCCGCCATTCTGGGCACACCACGCCTTTTGACCGGGCGCATCGACACGCCCGGCGCGAAGTTGGCATTCTTGCTGGTGATCGCGACGGTGCCGGTGATCTTGTTTGGCCTGTTTTTGGAGATTACCGGCATTTACGACAGCCTCCGCTCCGTCGCGGTGATCGGCTGGACCATGCTGATTTTCGGCCTCGTGCTGTATTGGGCCGACCAGAAGGGCAGCCACGAAAAGCGTAGCGAAGACTGGAACTTACGCGACGCCATCATCATGGGTCTGTGGCAGGCCATTGCATTGATCCCCGGCACATCGCGGTCCGGCATCACCATCACGGCGGCACGGTATCTGGGCTATGATCGCGAAAGTGCGGCGCGGGTGGCGATGCTGATGTCGATCCCCACGATCATCGCCTCGGGCGTCTTTGCGGGCGCCGAGGTGATCGCCACCGCAGACGCGCAAACCGCTCGTGACGGGGCCATCGCCGCGGCGCTGTCTTTCGTCGCGGCGCTTGGGGCGCTGGTGTTGATGTTCAAACTTCTGCGCAGTGTCAGCTTCACGCCCTATGTGATCTATCGTGTGATCCTGGGCGTGGTGTTGCTGTTTATCGCGTATAGCTGAAAACGCTTAGGTTTCCCGCAGGTTCTTGGCGCTGTCCTTGATGTCCGAGAACTGACCCGAGGGACGGTAGGGCCAAAGGTATTCCTCTAGCACAACGTCCATCGAAGTCGCGTGAATGTCTAAATCGGCCAGCGTTTGCGCATCGTCAGCCACAACGGAATCCGTCTGTAAGCTACGCACCTGATCGCGGGTCAGAATGCTGTTACGGAAGAGCCCGCCCGTCATCTTCGACCCGAAGTCGAATACAGCGCCCATGATTCCGGCCACAAAGAACGGGATATTAACGATCAAGCGGCGGCGGCGCACCACGTCCAGCATCTTTTCAATCAGCTCGCGGAAGGTTGCCGTCTCGGGTCCGCCAAGTTCAAACGTGCCGGTAGCTTCACCTTTCGCACCCAGAACGGCAGCTTGGGCGACGTCGTCCACATAGACCGGCTGGAATCTCGTGTCTGCCCCTGCGATGGGCAGAACCGGTGTATTGCGCGACATGGCGGCAAAGCGGTTGAAGAACGCATCCTCTGGCCCGAAAATGACCGACGGCCGCAGGATCATCGCGCTCGGGAACGCCTCCAGCACGGCGGCTTCGCCTTCGCCTTTGGACTGCGCATACAGGCTTTCGCCTTCTGCATCTGCGCCAATGGCCGAGATATGAACGAGGGACGTAGCACCCTCTTCCGCAGCGACACGGGACACGAGCGCTGCGCCCTCGTTCTGCACCGCTTGGAAGTTGTTCTTGCCGCCAACGTCAAATGTGCCGACACAATTGACCACGGCATCAGCGCCACGGATCGCCGCGCGCACGCTGGCTTCATCGCGGATATTTGCAAGGATCGGCTCCACCTGTCCGACAACCCCGTAGGGCTTCACAAACAGGGCCTCATTTGGGCGGCGCACCGCAACGCGCACGCGCCAGCCGTCTTTGGCCATGCGGCGGGCGATATAGCGGCCGACAAAACCGGAACCGCCGAAAATGGTGACGAGTTTAGCCATGGTCAGGCTCCTTCATTCGCGTCTCAGAAGTGGTGATACGTGGCCGCCCGATATGCGGCAAGGCGCAAAAGGTCTCAACTTTCCGCCGAGTGGGGTGGAACTATGTCTTATCGGCTGGCGTTCTACCCTGAAGGATCGTACGAGAATCTTATGGGCAGCCGAATTTCCATCGCTTTTCTGTGTGCAATCGTCGCGTTCGCGGGCGCGGCGCGGGCGCAGGATATCCAGTTGAACGCGCCGGGTCTGGACGAGGATTTGCAAGATCGCCTTCGGGCCTCTTCGCTTCTGTTGCAAGAAACGGAAGAACCGCGCGCCGCCCAAGATTTGATTGCTGCCGCCCGTGCAGATTATGGGCGTATCGTGGCCGCGCTGTACAACGTCGGTTACTTCACCCCGGTCGTGCGCATCGACGCCGATGGCCGAGAAGTCGCGCGCATTTCGCCGTTTGGCGCTCCAAGGTCGATCAACCAGATCACCATCCGCGTTGATCCCGGTCCGGCGTTTCAGCTTGGCACTGCAGAGATTGGCCCCCTTGCCCGCGACACTGAACTGCCTGACGAATTCCGCCCCGGCGGCGCCGCCTCTACCGCGTTGCTGCAAAACACGGCGACCGCTGCTATCGGCGCTTGGCGCGCGGTTGGCTATGCCACAGCCGAGGTTGCAGGTCAGCAGATCACCGCCCGCAGCCGCGAGGCGATTCTGGACGTACGCGTGCGCATTGCCCCCGGTCAGGTTGTGCAGTTCGGCACGCTGCAACCCCAAGGCCAGGACCGGATGCGGGTTGAACGTATCCTTGCCATCGCGGGCCTGCCGCAGGGGGAAACCTTCTCTCCCGAAACGCTTGATCGGGTGGAAGATCGCTTGCAGGACACCGGTGTCTTTTCGGCCATTGCCCTGCAGGAAGGTGAGGTCGGCCCCGATGGCGTGATGAACATCGAGGCAACGCTGGTGGAAAACGAGCCGCGCCGCTTTGGTTTCGGGGCAGAGATTTCCACCGACGACGGCGCCGCGCTGAGCGCATATTGGTTGCACCGCAATCTCTTTGGCGGCGCCGAAAGACTGCGGATCGAAGGGGAAATCAGCGGCATCGGCTCGGAAGGGTTGGCGTTCGGAAGTATGGAAGAGGTAGAGGGCATCGACGCCTCGGTCGGGCTTCGGTTCTCGCGGCCCGCGACGTTTACACCCGATACCACCGCTTATTTCGGAGTGGGGGCCGAGTATCTTGATGAACCCGCCTTCTCTCTCACTACGGTGGGCGCGGAATTCGGGGTGGAGCATAATTTCAACCGTCGCCTGACCGGATCGCTTGGGCTTGGGCTGGATTATTATGATATCGAGGACCAGTTCGGTGAGCGTCAGGTTACTATCCTATCCGCCCCCGTGGGCCTCACGTGGGACCGCCGCGATGACCCGATGGACGCGCGGGAACTGTTCTACATCGACGGCTCCGCCACCCCGTTCATCACGGACCAAGACAGCGGCGGCGCGCGGGTGTATCTGGACGGTCGTGTCTATGTGGGCTTTGGCGAAGACAACGCCAGCCGTCTTGCTCTGCGCGGGCAGGTAGGGAGTGTTTTTGGCGGTGACATCACCGACATTCCGCCCAACTTCCTGTTCTTCTCGGGCGGTGCAGGCACCGTTCGCGGGCAAGAGTTCCAATCCCTGGGGGCCACGCAAAATGGCCTTGATGCGGGCGGGCGCAGCTTTGCAGGCCTGTCCACCGAGTTCCGACAGGACATCGGCGATACGAATTTCGGCCTCGTGGCCTTCGCGGATGCGGGTTTTATCGGCGCCGACGCGACGGGCGGAAACGGCGATTGGCACGCGGGCGCAGGTATCGGGGCGCGGTATGACACGCCCTTCGGCCCGATCCGCGCGGATCTGGCAACGCCGGTGCGCGGCGATGGCGTGGGCGAAGACCTGTTCATCTACATCGGCATCGGACACGCGTTTTGACCCGATTTCTGCTGACCCTATGCCTTGCCCTTTTCCCTGTGATTGCGGTTGCACAGAACGACGGCGGCACGGCTTTGTCTCGGTTTCTGGAAAACCAGTTGTCCGACGGCGACGACCGCCAAGTGACGATCACCGGCTTCCGCGGCGCGTTGTCGTCTGAGGCCACGTTAGAGCGGATGACAATTTCCGATGCTGATGGCGTATGGCTGATTCTGGAGGACGCCGTTCTCGACTGGAACCGCTCCGCGCTCTTCTCTGGCGCGTTGGAGGTAGAGGCCCTGACCGCGGCGCGGCTGGAGGTCGTACGTCCGCCGCTACCCCCCGAAGGCCTAGGTCTCGAAGATACCGAAGCACAGCCCTTTTCCTTGCCTGAACTGCCTGTTCGGGTCGAAATTGGCACGATTGCGATCGAAGAGGTTGTCCTTGGCACGCCTGTAATTGGACTGCCCGCCACCCTTACCGTGGAAGGCAATGTATTGCTCGCCCATGGCGCGGGCGAGGCGCAGATTACCTTTGATCGCCTTGATGGGGCCGAGGGGCAATTCGTCCTTGATGCAAGCTATGACAACGCCACCCGTGTGTTGGATCTTTCGCTTCTGCTGGAAGAAGCCGAAGGCGGTCTTGTGGCAGAGCTATTGGGTCTTCCGGGCCGCCCGGACATTCGGTTGGCGATTGAGGGAAGCGGTCCCGTCGATGAATTCGCCGCTCAGATCGAGCTTGCCACGGACGGCGAAGACCGGATCACCGGGCAGGTAATCTCCTCGGTTGGAGAAAGCGGTGACAGTTTGATCGTGGCGGATATTGGCGGCGATATCTCTCCGCTATTGCTGCCTGATTACCGCGACTTCTTTGGCGATGACGTCCAGCTTCAGGCACAGGTGCGGCAGGCAGCTACGGGGGAAACATCGCTCGAGGCGCTGCGCCTTACCTCTGCCGCGCTGACCCTTCAGGGCGATGTGACCTTGAATGCCCGGGGCCTGCCGGTGGATGTCTCTTTGCTTGGGCAAATCACCCCACCCGATGGCGATACGGTCCGCTTGCCTATCGGCGGCGTTGATGCCCAAATCGCCCGCGCCGGACTCGCTATCATCTACGACCGCGAAGAAGGGGACAGCTATCGCCTGCGGCTGGACCTCGATGCATTGTCGGTGGACGATCTGGCCATCGAAGACACTTCACTGGACCTTCAAGGCGCTGTCGGAATTTCGGCCACCGGGATAGATGCTGCGACCGCGGTGATCCGCGGCACGATGGCCGGCCTGAGCCACGGTGACCCTGCCTTGGCGCAGGCCTTGGGAAGCCGCGTTGATCTGGACGCACAGATGTCTTGGGTCAACGGCGCGCCGATGATCGTTTCGGGCCTGAACATCCGATCCGGCGACGTGACGTTGACCGGCAGCGCCTCGGCCCGAACGGGGGAAGAGCGTCTTGATATGGTGCTTGATCTGTCGGCCATGGCCAGCGATCTGACCCGATTTGCCGCGCTGTCTGGGCAGCCCCTGGAAGGCGCCGTAGATCTGGGCTTGTCGGGCACCGCCGAGGCGCTGTCTGGCGCCTTTGACCTGGCGATCAGTGGCACCGGGCAGGACCTGATCCTGACCGACGCCGTGCCGGCGCAGGTTTTTGCAGGCGAAACGCTGTTGTCAGCGCAAGTGACACGGGACGAAACCGGACTGTCCTTGCGTGATCTTAGTCTCGAAAATGCGGAATTGAGCCTGACCGGAGCGGCTGACCTAAGCTCGGGCGATACCTCGGCCACGACCCGTTTCCAGCTTCAGAACGTGGGCCTGTTTACTGACCTGATGTCCGGCCCCGTCACGATCACCGCCGATGTGGCGCGAAGCGGCACCTTGCCCTTCGATGTGACCGCCACATTGACCGGGCCAAACGCGATCCGGGCCGATGTCGCCGGCACCTTCAACGCCGATACCACGGATTTCGCGCTTGATCTTGATGCCTCCGCCGAAGGGTTGAACCTTGGTGACGCCGTCCCATCACAGCTTTTTGCCGGACGCACGGCGCTGACGGCCACTGCCATGCGCGAAGACGGGGTCATCACCGTTTCGGACCTGACGCTCTCCAATCCCGAACTGAGCCTGTCCGGCGATGCCCGCATCGGGCCGGACTCCAGCCGAGCCAATATTGCCGCGCGCCTGACAAACATTGGCTTGTTCACCGATGCCCTCTCAGGTCCGGTCAGCGGCACGGGGACGATTACCCGCAATGGCACAGACCCTTGGCAATTGAGCACGAACCTGAGCGGCCCCGGCGCGATGAACGCCGCCGTGAATGGGCGCGTCGGCCTGCCCGATGGCAGCGTTGATCTAACCGCCTCGGGCCAAGCGCCGTTGGCCCTGGCGAACCGCTACATCGCCCCCCGCTCGATCCGGGGCACGTTGGGGTTCAACCTGTCTGTCGTAGGACAACCGGGCCTTGGCGCGGTGTCGGGCTCGCTCAACATCAGTGGCGCCCGGGTGTCTGCGCCGACCTACGCCATCGCGGTCGAGAATGTAGGCGTCTCCGGGCAGCTTTCCCGCGGGCAGCTTTCGATCAACGGAAGCGGCACGCTTTCCACCGGTGGGCAACTGAATGCGCAAGGGTCGATCAATTTGGCAAGCGCCGGGATGGACGGCCAGATCTCCATCGGCCTGCGCGACGCCCGGATCGTCAATTCAACGCTTTATGAGGCGCGGATCACCAGCGCCGACCTTAGCATTTCCGGCCCCCTCGCCCGGGGACCACAGGTCAGCGGCACCGTGACCCTTGGCGAATCAGAGATAAGGGTACCCGAAGCGAGCATCTACGGCAGTGCCGCCATCCCCGAGATCACCTTTGTCGGAGAGACAACCGAGCAACGCTTGACCCGACGATTTGCAGGAATGCTCGGAACGGCCGCCGATAGCGCCAGCGGCAGCGTCACCACCCGCCTGGACCTGGCGATTAACGCACCGGGGCGCATCTTCCTGCGCGGCCGTGGCATTGATGCGGAATTTGGCGGCTCTTTGCGGTTGCTGGGCACAACCGCCAACATGATCCCCACGGGACAGTTTGAACTTATCCGAGGGCGGCTGTCCGTTCTGGGAACGCGGCTGGACTTCACCGAAGGCTTTGCGACCCTTCAAGGCAGTTTTGACCCTTTTCTGCGCCTTGCGGCCACGTCTCGCGCCAGCGGGTACGAGATCACCATCAGCGTGATTGGCGAAGCCTCCAGCCCGGAAATAACATTCTCCTCCAGCCCGTCTCTGCCCGAGGATGAGGTCCTTGCGCAGCTTCTGTTCGGGCGCTCTGTCGCGGGCCTGTCACCGTTGCAGCTTCTGCAACTGGCCGATGCTGCTACCTCGCTGGCGGGAGGGTCTACCAACGCAGGCTTTATCGCCGGCCTGAGAGAGGGGCTTGGCCTCGACGATCTGGACCTGAGCACGGACGACGAAGGCAACGCAGCCGTGACCGCTGGGCGCTATCTGTCCGACAATGTGTACACCGACGTGACCGTTAACGCCGAGGGCGACGCGGACCTATCCCTGAACATTGATCTGACCCCGAATATTACCGCTCGCGGGTCTGTCGGATCGGAAGGAAATAGCTCGATCGGCATCTTCTTCGAGCAGGACTATTGACGCCCCGGCAAAGCGCCTATATCAGCCGCTCTCACGACACCTGCCCAGGTGGCGGAATTGGTAGACGCGCTAGCTTCAGGTGCTAGTATTGGCAACGATGTGGAGGTTCGAGTCCTCTCCTGGGCACCATTCCCTACAGTTAACCTACTGTTTCCCTTCAGTTTTCACTACTGAACGCTGGAGGCGTAGACCATGCTGGAGACCAAAACTGCCCCTTACACATTTGTAAAGCTGGGCATCTACTACTTCTCACGACGGGTCCCGAGTGATCTTTCACACCACTACAACGCTAGCAGGATCATGTATTCGCTTCGCACGAAGTCGGGTGCCGTGGCCGCTTCGCGAGCGCAACGTGCCGCGCAACAACTAGACGAACACTGGTATCACCTGCGCATACGTGACGTTGATCTCCCGGGAATGCACCTGCTGCGTCGTCAAAGCCATCCACCATCAGGCGTGGCCATGGTCGCCAGAGACGTCGTCCATGACGCGATAAGCCTTTCTGAAGCGGTACGCATCTACTTGCGGCTCAAGGGGCAGGGACGTCCAGTCACCTTCCAGAGGGCCGCTGAGCGCTCCTGTGGCTACGTTATTGATGTGTGTGGCGACAAGGACATCACCTCGTACACCAAGTCTGACGCCAACGCCTTCCGCGACGATCTGATCAAGCGTGGGCTCGCGGGCAGCAGTATCACACGCGTCTTCGGGACAGTTCGGTCAGTGATCAACTTCGCTGCAAGTGAGGTCGGGGTCGAAATGACCAACCCGTTCGGCAAGGTGTACTATGATCGGAACGCAGGGGTCACAAGCCGTGCAGCGCTTCCACTCGAGGTAGTCCGATCCCTTCAGGCTGAGTGCCGGAAGCTGGACGACGATCTCCGCTGGCTTGTCGCCATCGCGTCTGACACCGGAATGCGGCTTGCAGAGGTAGCTGGTCTCTTGAAGGAGGACATCAAACTCGACCACCCCATCCCTCACATTGTCGTTCAAGAGCATCCATGGCGGCGTCTGAAGACCGCTGGAAGCACTCGAATGGTCCCACTGGTGGGAGCGGCACTCTGGGCTGCGCATAGGGTCCACAAGAGCGTTACTCAGAGCGACTTCGCCTTCCCGCGATACTGCAGCCCCAACAAGACCAACGCTAACTCAGCGAGCGCTGCATTGAACAAATGGATGAAACCACAGGTCCCCCAGAAATGTACGATGCACAGCTTCCGCCACTCGATGCGTGACAGGCTGCGGGCCGTTGAGTGTCCTGCGGACATCGTAGACCAGATCGGGGGATGGCAGACCGAGGGTGTTGGACATGGCTACGGGGATGGATACCCGCTTGAGGTGTTAGCCAAATGGATGAAAGCGGCAACGTAGCTCCAGCATGGTCTACGCCTCCAGCGTTCAGTAGTGAAAACTGAAGGGAAACAGTAGGTTAACTGTAGGGAATGGTGCCCAGGAGATCATCCATCTCTTGGTTGTGTTCCCGTTACAGGCACCCTGACAGGGTCTCCCTTCAACGTAGCAAGGGGTAGCGGTAGAGGAGAGACCCAGTCAAGAGGCACCAGTTGGTCTACGGTTTGGTCTACGGTGCCCTATGCGGTCCCTGAGGGGCTACGAGAGGCATCGCCTGAGCTTCCCGGGGGCACACCCTCTCCACATCAGCATAGCCCATGCCTCCTAGGGCAAGCCTACAGCGCCCCGCAGCCCCACCCCACCACGGGGGAAAACGCGGTCACGTCCCTTATCGGTAGACCTCTCAGATGTGCGTCATGAAAACACGCCGGGAGGGCGAGGAAGAGGGAAGTTGAAGGGTGGAGGGACCGGACATCACAGGAGCTATCTCTTACGGGTCCCCCTATGGGGAGTAACCTTAGGTGATACCTAGGTGTACCTCCTCCCTCCTCTCTTAGTATCCCCTCTCTAGTAGCTTAGGTCCTGAAGGGGTCACGCAGCGATAGCGTGGGTCTGCTCCAACTGTTGCTTGGTGAGGACGTCCACCACACCGCTCTGCGCCGTCTTGTTCAAGAAGGTGTGAAGCATCACGTTCTTGACGACCTTCTCAGCTGAGGCAGGGACTAGAACGGCATCGTGGATGGGAAGAGCAATGATACCCATACTCTTCATCCCCATTAAGACACGTAGAACTTCTACCATGATCTGGCTTTCAAGGAACTGGCAGTGATGGCCAATGCCTGTGAAGAAGTATTGAGCGATAATTGGGTGGCTAACACTAACGGCGTCTGTCACGTCACACACGTTTACACCTTTGGGGAAGAGGTTACGGGTCCCCTTGGGAAATCTTGTGATCGGCTTGTCTACGAACAGCATTGACGACATGATTTTCTTTACGCCCGGTCGAAATGCTTCAAAGCCACTAATAGCGTATAGATCGTCCATCTCAGGTTCTAGCCCTGCATGAGCGTACATCAAGCGAGGCATGATCTGGCCGTAGTCGATCTCAACAACAGGCTCACCAGATATCTCGAGGTATTTCAAACGATCCAGTTTATGCATCGGCTGCCAGAAACCGCCGAATAGCCTTCCGCCCTTGCTGAAACTGCCGCGAGTGAATACGCGCCGGAGCTGCCGCCTGTTTAAGTCTACCGTAAGCGGACCAAGTGATGTGATTTGTGCGGTCGCCAGCCATGCATTGATTTCCAGTACGTCGCGGCGAAACCGCTCTGTTACATCGCTGTCTTCATACTCAATTTGTGGCGCAGGCTTGTCATGGCGAAGTGGGTTTCCTTTGAGGTGGATTGGTTCCTTGCGCTGAAGCTCGACGAAGCTCAAGGGGCACAGTCTGTAGCGCTGCAACATGTGAACAAGTTTGGGCAATGGTCGAATTATCGTTTGGATGCCGTCTCCAAATTCCGAACCGATGCCCAGTTTCTGTTCTATCAGACCAAGTGAAGGGTCACTAAGTAGGTCCAGAAGCATTGGCAGTGTCTTTGTCGTGACGGGGCTACGGTAGCGTGATTTGAACAGCAAAGTTCCGTTAGACCGTGAGATACGAAGACCGCTGCTGCGTTCCGTCATAGCATTGAGCGCAAGGTCGGAGATTATCGCATCGACCGCTCTTTCAAAGACCTCTTGATCTTTTGAGCGCCTTTTGCGCTTCCTTAGGCCATGTCGTTGTTCGTGTTCTGCGATCATAGTGATGACGGCTTGGACAAAGCGCCGTGCGTCTGGGGTCTTGGCAGTCCGCCACGGGTCGTGTGGACGTTGCATACGTGAAGTAACACCTTCGGCTGGGCCGCTGGCTTCGGGAATTGAGATTGTCATTGGGGAGCCTTGAAATTGCGATTACTGCAATGGTGTCCACTAATTCTCAGGCTGGTTCGAAAGCGCCACCTCGACTGACTTAGAAAGGGTCAGTAGTTGATTGATACCTGCATTGTGCTGGGCGCTGGATAATGGTGAGCAGAGGATGCTACGCATATGCTAAAGCCATAGATACAACACTGATGGCTTAGGGTAGTTGAGGGAGTATCCACATGGTAAATGGTGACGTCGAGAAGCGCTTGTGGGCAGCTGCAGATCAGCTTTGGGCCAACACTGGTTTGAAGCCCAGTCAGTTCTCTAACCCCGTCCTTGGTCTCATCTTTCTTCGCTACGCCGAGAAACGCTTCACTGAGGTCGAAGGTCGGATCGGTCCTGTGGGGTCAGGAAATCGCCGCAAGATCAGCAAGGTCGATTACGAGGCTGAGGGTGTCATCTTCTTGCGTCCTGAGGCTCGCTTCAGCCACCTTCAGTCCCTCACTGAAAGCGACGACATCGGCAAGGCGATCAACGCGGCGATGAAGGCCATAGAGGAGGACAACTCTGACCTCTCAGGCGCTCTCCCCCAGACCTACACGGAACTCACAAACGACGTGCTGGTCGAGCTGATCCGTTTGCTTGCGCCCATCGACTTGACCGGGGACGCCTTCGGCAAGGTCTACGAGTACTTCCTCGGCAACTTCGCCATGAAGGAAGGCCAGAAGGGCGGGGTCTTCTACACCCCTGAGAGCATCGTAAAGCTGATCGTCGAGGTGATCGAACCCTATCAGGGACGCATCCTTGACCCGGCCTGTGGCTCTGGTGGCATGTTCGTCCACTCGGCGGAGTTCGTGCAGCGACATGGCCTGACTGCAGGCAATGAGATCAGCATCTACGGGGTCGAGAAGGACCGCGTCACCGTCAACCTCAACAAGATGAACCTCGCCGTGCATGGGCTGTCTGGCGACGTACGCGAGGCCAACACCTACGCCACCGACATCAAGCAGCTTTTCCCCAAGGTCTTTGAGGAACGCGGCGGGTTTGACTTCGTCATGGCCAACCCTCCCTTCAACGTCTCAGGCGTCCGTAAGGAGGAGCTGGAGGGCGACTGGCGCTTCCCTCACGGTGTTCCCAAGCCTGACAACGCGAACTACCTGTGGATACAGATGTTCAACTCTGCGCTGAACGATCAGGGCCGCGCGGGCTTTGTCATGGCGAACTCGGCAGGAGACGCGCGGGGGTCAGAGCAACTTATCCGGCAAAAGCTGATCGAGGACGGCAGCGTGGATGTCATCGTCTCGGTCGGGCCGAACATGTTCTATACCGTCACGCTGCCCTGCACCTTGTGGTTCTTTGACAAAGGCAAGCGCGGGACGGAGCGGGAGGACAAGGTTCTCTTTCTCGATGCTCGCTCTCTCTATCGCCAGATCGACCGTGCCCACCGTGACTTCCTGCCCGAACAGATCGAGCTGCTAGCCAACATCGTGCGGCTCTACCGTGGTGAAGCAGTTGAAACCGACGCAGGCAGTGCTGAGCTGCTGACTGAGCATGGGCTTAGCGATGGCTACGTGGATGTCCCCGGCCTTTGCAAGGTCGCGACCCGCGCAGAGATCGAGGCGCAGGGCTGGAGCCTGAACCCCGGACGGTATGTGGGGGCGACGGCGCGGGGCGATGATGACGTAGACTTCGTCGAGCGGTTCGAGGAATTGAACGAGGAGTTAGTGCAGCTAAATGCTGAGGCGGCAGCACTGGAGGAGCAGATCGCGGAGAACAAAGCGCTTGTGCTGGAGGGGGCACGGTGACGCAGTTCTCACAAGATTGGCGTGAAGTTCCTTTGGGGGACCTTGTGACCTTTCAAAGGGGCTATGACATTACCAAAGCCCAACAACGCGAAGGCCCATACCCGGTGATCTCTTCATCAGGCATCAAGAGTTACCACGCTGAATATATGTTCGACGGTCCCGGTGTAATAATTGGTCGCAAGGGAAGCCTTGGAACTGTGTTTTATAGCGCAAGCCAATATTGGCCCCATGACACAACGCTATGGGTGAAGAACTTCCACGGAAATGACCCAAGGTTCTGCTACTTCTTCCTACAAGGCATGGGTTTTCAACAGTATGACGTTGGAGCTGCCAACCCAACTTTGAACCGAAATCACATACACAGCTTACCGGTCGCAATACCGCCCCTCCCCACCCAACAGCGCATAGCTGCGATCCTCTCGGCCTATGACGACCTGATCGAGAACAACACGCGCCGCATCGCGATCCTCGAGGAAATGGCCCGTCGGCTCTACGAGGAGTGGTTCGTCCACTTCCGCTTTCCGGGGCATGAAGCGGTCGAGTTTGTGGCCGAAGGTGATGATCGCCACCCTGTTGGCTGGGTACTTGGGCTCTTGTCCGACTACATCGAACTCAAATACGGGAAGGCGTTGAAAGCCTCAGAACGCGTGGAGGGCCCTTTCCCTGTCTTTGGTTCAAGTGGTGTCGTGGGTACGCATAACCGCAGCCTGGTTGACGGGCCGGGGATCATTGTTGGGAGAAAGGGCAATGTCGGAAGCGTCTTCTGGTCCGAGGACCCCTTCCACCCGATTGATACTGTTTATTTTGTGCATACCGCGCTGCCTTTGGAATATGTCTACTTCAACCTCGAGCGACAGAACTTCCTCAACAACGATGCAGCTGTTCCCGGTCTGAACAGACAACAGGCCTACAGCCTCCCGTTCCTTTGCCCACCAAATGAGCTACTGCTCCGCTTCGTGGATGTTTGCAAACCGCTCTTTGCAGCGCATCGGTTGCTCAATCTCAAGAACGCCAACCTCCGTGCCCAGCGTGACCTGCTGCTGCCCAAGTTGGTCTCCGGCGAGATCGACGTTAGCGAGGCAGAGGCAGAACTGGAGGCGGCGGAGTGACGAAGGTTATTTCGGTTCTATTTCTGTTGCCATCGCTGGCGATTGCTTCGCCCATAGCCGCGCAGTCGCATTTCTACTGTGACGAGCCTTCGCCACCCAACTGTATTGACCGATACTACACGTTCGACGACGATTGGTCATTCAATCGCTGCCGCAACGAAGTTGAGGATTACCTCGAGGACATCGCGCGATTTCAGACGTGCCTCTCGGACTGGTTTGACGCTGCAGGTCGCGAAGCGGATGGTGTTGTTGATGAGTTCAACTGCCGAGCGCAAGGGCGGAGTTTCTGCAGGTGACACCAACCGACACAGCCCACGACTACGGAGAGGATACAGCGGTCGAGCAACCGACTATCGCCCTATTCGCTGATCTGGGTTGGGACACGGTAAACCTCTACAACGAGTGGACCTCTGGCACCTCGCTAGAAGGACGTGAGAGCGAGATCCAAGTTGTGCTTGAGCCACGCTTGCGTACAGCACTTGAGCGCTTGAACCCCCTGCTCCCCTCCACAGCTATCGATCAGGTTGTTGAAGAGGTCACCCGCGACCGCTCCCGCATGGTACCCGTAAACGCCAACCGAGAGCTGTGGCAGCTGTTGCGTGAGGGCGTGAAGGTTCGCGTAACGGATGAACGGGGGCGGCAGGAGACCGAGACGGCAAGGGTTATCGACTGGCGCGATCCAGAAGCCAACGACTTCCTCCTTGCCTCGCAGTTCTGGGTGAAGGGCGAGATGCACCGGAGACGGCCCGACCTGATGGGCTTCGTCAACGGCATCCCCTTGGTCATGATGGAACTGAAGAAACCCAGCGTACCTGTGAAGAGCGCCTATGACGACAACCTAACCGACTACCGAGACACGATCCCCCACCTGTTCACACCGAACGCATTCATCCTCCTCTCCAACGGTGTGGACACTAAGGTAGGCAGCACGTTCGCGCCTTGGCAGTTCTTCAACGACTGGAAACGGATCAATGACGAGGGCGAGAAAGGCGTAGTCTCGCTGGAGACAGCGGTGCGTGGGTTATGCGCCAAAGATCAGTTGCTTGATATCGTCGAGAACTTCCTTGTCTACGAAGAGGAGAAGGCAGGGCTGATCAAGAAGCTGGCCAAGAACCACCAGTACCTTGGGGTCAACCGCGCCCTTGAGGAGGTCATAAGGTCCAAGGAGAGACCACAGGGAGAAGCGGGGCGGCTGGGCGTCTTCTGGCACACTCAGGGCAGCGGCAAGTCCCTGTCGATGGTCTTCTTCTGCCAAAAGATACTTCGCACGGTCCCCGGCAACTGGACGTTCGTCATCGTGACAGACCGACAGGAACTAGACGAGCAGCTTTACAAAACCTTCGCCGCGACTGGTGCGGTCACAAGCGCAGGTGTCCACGCAGAAAGTGGTGTGCATCTGAAGGAACTGCTGACTGCCGATCACCGCTATGTCTTCACGCTAATCCACAAGTTCAACACTCGGGACGGTGCGGCCTACCCTCAGCTCTCTAACAGGCGCGACATCATCGTGATCACTGATGAGGCACACAGGACGCAGTACGACACACTGGCACTCAATATGCGTAACGCCCTACCCAATGCGGCGTTCTTGGGCTTCACCGGGACGCCCTTGATGGCAGGAGAGGAACGGACGCGGGAGGTCTTCGGCGACTACATCTCAGTCTACAACTTTGCCCAGTCCATTGCGGACGGCGCGACGGTTCCTCTCTACTACGAGAACCGCATCCCAGAGCTGCAGCTTGCCAACGATGCGCTTGGGGACGAGCTACAACAGCTAATTGAGGAGGCCGACCTCGACGAAGCGCAGGGGCGGAAGGTAGAGCGGGAATTTGCTCGTGAGTACCACCTGATCACCCGTGACGATCGCCTAGAAGCCATCGCTGCGGACCTTGTGCGTCACTTCACAGGGCGCGGACAGCGTTCGAAAGCGATGATGGTGTGTATCGACAAAGCGACTGCTGTCAGGATGTACGACAAGGTGCAGGACCACTGGGATGCCTACCGAGTAGAGCTGGAGGAGAAACTCAAGACTGCCCCTGAAGTCGAGCGACCAGCCCTAGAAACACAGATCGACCTGATGAAGACGACAGACATGGCGGTTGTTGTTTCACAAGGGCAGAACGAGTTGGCGGAACTAGACGCCAAAGGTCTTGATATGCGACCGCACCGGAAGCGCCTCGTAGAAGAGGACCTCGACGAAAAGTTCAAGGACGATAAGGACCCCCTCCGTCTCGTATTCGTTTGCGCGATGTGGATCACCGGGTTCGACGTCCCGTCCTGCTCCACCATCTACCTCGACAAGCCAATGAAGAACCACACGCTGATGCAGACAATCGCTAGAGCCAACCGCAATTACCCTGGAAAGGAAGCAGGGTTCATCGTTGACTATGTCGGCGTATTCAGGAACCTCCAGAAGGCTCTTGCTATCTACGGTGGTGGCAACACTGGGGCAGTGGACCCACCCATTAGGGATAAATCCGACCTAGTAGAGTATTTGCGTCATCTAGTGGCTCTGACGGCGGCCCATTTGCAGCAACGAGATGTTGATCCTGCTGCTATCATACGGGCCAAGGGCTTGGAGAAACTGGCGCTCGTTGGCGATGCGGTTGAAGCGCTGATCGAGAACGACGAAGCGAAGCGTGACTATCTCACTAAGGCTAGGGCTGTATCGAGGGTCTACAAGGCGATCTTGCCTGATCCGGCATCATCCGAGTTCTCCCCTGAAGTTGTCCTCATCTCAGTCTTAGCGGATCGCATCCGGTCCCTTATGCCACAACCGGACATCAAGGCGATCTTGCAGGACGTTGAAGACCTGCTTGACCGTTCGGTCGCTCCGATCCCCTACGAGACCCCTGAAGAAGCAGAGATCATCGACATAAGCCAAGTAGACTTCGAGAAGCTCAAGGCCAAGTTTGATATCGGGAACCAACGAACAGAGGCGGAGCGACTAAGGGCACTGCTGAACCAGAAGCTGACCGCAATGGTAGCCCGCAACCCAACAAGGGCCGACTTCCTAGATCGCTTTCAACAACTGATCGATGGCTACAACAACGGTAGCCAGAACATCGAGGCCTTCTTCCGTGCCCTTATTCAGCTGGCTGACGACCTTTCAGACGAAGAACAGCAAACGGTGAAGGAGGGTCTCTCCGAGGAGGAGAAAGCACTCTTCGACATCCTGACTAAGCCTGAACCCGAACTGACAGACAAAGAACGGAAGGAGGTGAAGGTTGTTGCTAGATCACTGTTGCAGACACTCAAGGACGAGAAATTTGTGTTGGACTGGCACAACAAGCCCAGTGCCCGAAGTGCAGTCCGGCAGGCCATTGAAGTGACCCTCGACAGAGGATTACCTGACGCTTATCGCGAAGACGTCTACTCGGCAAAATGCGCCACGATCTATCGGCACGTCTATGAGGCCTACCGTAGCAATGGTGGGAGCATCTATGAAGCAGCCTGAGTGGAGCTGTGGCAAACCCACCGCGACTTGTAATCCAGCGACTTGAATGTTCGACCTATGGTGTTGCTTGGCAAATTGCCCTCCTCACCAAGCAACAGTTGGAGCAGACCCACGCTATCGCTGCGTGACCCCTTCAGGACCTAAGCTACTAGAGAGGGGATACTAAGAGAGGAGGGAGGAGGTACACCTAGGTATCACCTAAGGTTACTCCCCATAGGGGGACCCGTAAGAGATAGCTCCTGTGATGTCCGGTCCCTCCACCCTTCAACTTCCCTCTTCCTCGCCCTCCCGGCGTGTTTTCATGACGCACATCTGAGAGGTCTACCGATAAGGGACGTGACCGCGTTTTCCCCCGTGGTGGGGTGGGGCTGCGGGGCGCTGTAGGCTTGCCCTAGGAGGCATGGGCTATGCTGATGTGGAGAGGGTGTGCCCCCGGGAAGCTCAGGCGATGCCTCTCGTAGCCCCTCAGGGACCGCATAGGGCACCGTAGACCAAACCGTAGACCAACTGGTGCCTCTTGACTGGGTCTCTCCTCTACCGCTACCCCTTGCTACGTTGAAGGGAGACCCTGTCAGGGTGCCTGTAACGGGAACACAACCAAGAGATGAATGATCTCCTGGGCACCATTCTTCCTTACAGGCTGACCGGCTTTGGCCCACGGGCGTCCGAGGCCCTTGCGAGTGAAGATGCTCAAGCTTGAGCACCCCACCCAACCCCCCGAAAACAAACGCTTTACGATCTTTCGTTAACCTTTCGTTAACCCTTTTTCAGCTCTGTTTCAGCCTTCTCGCCGCCCATGGCGGGCGTCTGGGATGCTTCTTCCCTTCCCCGATGCTCGGCTTTTCTGTAAAGCACGGCAACTGTTAGTGAAGCGAGCGCCATGACCAATACACTCTACCAGAACGACCTTCCCGATGGCCTGCAACTGGGCCCCATCGTCGCCATCGACTGCGAAACCATGGGCCTGCATCCGCACCGCGACCGCCTGTGCGTGATCCAACTGTCCGACGGCGACGGCAATGCGCATCTGGTGCAGGTCGCCAAGGGTCAGACCGAGGCGCCCAACCTCTGCGCCCTGCTGGAGGACCCGAACACCCTGAAGCTGTTCCACTTTGGCCGATTCGACATTGCCGCCATGTACCACGCGTTCGGTGCCCTGACCGCGCCTGTCTATTGCACCAAGATCGCCTCCAAGCTGGTGCGGACCTATACGGACCGTCACGGGCTGAAGAACCTGTTGCAGGAACTTTTGTCGATCGACATCTCGAAACAGCAGCAATCCTCGGACTGGGGCGCGGATGTGCTGACCGACGCGCAAGTGGCCTATGCCGCCTCGGACGTGTTGTACCTGCACGGCGTGAAAGAGAAACTGGACGTGATGCTGGCCCGCGAAGGCCGGACCGAAATGGCGCAGGCGTGTTTTGACTTTCTGCCAATGCGCGCCAAACTGGATTTGGCAGGCTGGCCCGAAATGGACATATTCAGCCACTAAAGCGTTCTGTAGAACCGCACGAAGGACCTGATCCCGTGGTACGCGATAATCTTTATTCCAAGGCTGTGGTTTGGGTAAAAATTACCCTGCCCCTGATCGCGCTTGCCCTTTTATCCTCGATCTTCCTTCTGTCCGGCGCGCCTGACCCCGACGCCGCCCTCGCCTATACCGAAGTTGACGTGAACGAGATTGAGCGCGAGCAACGGGTAAGCGAGCCGCGCTTTGCTGGTGTTATAGGCGACGGCCAGGAGATCGTGCTGACAGCGCAGGCCGTGACCACGGGCGTTGAGACCACCGATAGAATTCGCGCCGAGACCATTGTGGGGCGTATGGATTTAGGCGCGACCGACTCCATGACGATCCAAGCCGCGTTCGGAGAGTTCGACATGGCCGCGCAGATGGCCACCTTCACTGACGATGTCGTACTGCAATCATCTCTGGGCTACCGCATCCAAAGCGAAACACTGGTGATGGCGCTGGATGTCATCAACATGCGGTCCCCGACCCCCGTTCACGCCACGGGCCCCGGTATCGACGTGACTGCCGACACGATGGAAGTCACAGGTCCGCAAGGAGAAACAATCCTCCGTTTCAACGGCGCCGTCCGAGTGCTATATGAACCCCAAAGTTAAAGGGTTGCCCATGCACCGTATTCTTGCCCTGTTGGGCCTGTTTCTTCTTTTTACAACGCCAGTTTCGGCGCAGGTGAATATCGGATTTGGCGGCGTCAGCTACGACGAACGCCAACCGGTAGAGGTGACGGCCGATGGCTTGACCGTCGACCAAACCACGGGCGAGGCCGTTTTCACCGGAAATGTTATCGTCGTCCAAGGCGATCTGCGCATGGCCGCCGGGGCGGTTCGCATCCTTTACGGCACCTCTGGCACGCAAGATGTCAGCGAAGTCATCGCCACTGGCGGCGTTCTGGTCACACGCGGGACGGACGCGGCCGAAGGCGCACAGGCAAGGTTCGAGGTCGCCTCGGCGCTGTTGACCCTGTCGGGCAGCGTATTGGTGACCCAGGGCCAAACCGCCATCGCCGGCGACAGCATGGTCGTCAACATGCGTACCGGCAACGGGTCTGTCGATGGACGGGTGCGGACCGTGCTTGGCGGCACTGAGTAATGGCTTTGGACGTCACAGAAGGCTCTGCCGGGCTACGCGTTGAGCGGTTGCGCAAAAGCTACCGTAAGCGTCCGGTAATCCGCGACGTGACGCTGGAGTTGAACCGGGGTGAAGTTGTCGCCCTGCTTGGCCCCAATGGCTCGGGCAAGACCACCAGCTTTTATTGCATTGCCGGGCTGATCACGCCCGACGGCGGGCGGGTCACGATTGACGGCCAAGACGTCACCTTGTTTCCCATGTATCGCCGGGCCCGCGCCGGAGTGGGCTATCTGCCGCAGGAGATGTCGATTTTCCGCGGTTTGTCCGTGGAAGACAACATCATGGCGATCCTCGAAGTGGTGGAGCCCAAGCGCAAGAAGCGGCGCGATCGGCTGGAAGAACTGCTGTCGGAGTTCTCCATCGAGCACCTGCGCCGTGCGCCCGCGCTGTCGCTGTCCGGTGGCGAGCGTCGGCGGGCTGAGATTGCGCGCTGCCTTGCCTCGAACCCGCGATATGTTCTTTTGGATGAACCCTTTGCCGGCGTGGACCCGATTGCGGTGGGTGATATCCGCGCGTTGGTGGCAGAACTGAAGACCCGCGGCATTGGCGTGCTTATCACCGACCACAACGTGCAAGAGACGCTGGCCATCGTGGACCGGGCTTACATCTTGCACGACGGCGTAATCATCATGTCCGGCACCGCCGACGAAGTGGTCCGCGATGAAAACGTGCGCCGGGTCTATCTGGGCCAGTCGTTTAAAATCACCTGAACCAATTTCATTGACACAGGCCCCCGATTCCTCGTCTGATACGAGGGATGGTTGCGATTGCTTCATCTCTTAGTGCCCGGCACGGTCAGCCGAAGTCTCGACTTCCCCAGCGCGCTCTCAATGACATTCAAAATCATCATGTTAACAAGCACGACACAGCGTCGTGTGACCATAAAACCGGAGGTTACATGCGGTATCAGATCAGCGGAAAACAGATCGAAATTGGCCAAGCTCTGCAAACCCACGTGCAGGATAATCTTGGCAGCATTGCCCAAAAATACGCCGAGCGCCCGACGGACGCGACGGTCATCTTCTCTAAATCCGGGCCGGAATATGCTTGTGAAACCACCGTCCATCTGTCGACCGGCCTGACCGCCTCTGCCAAAGCTCATGCCCATGAGATTTACGCCGCGTTTGAAGCGACGGCGGACAAACTTGAGAAGCAACTGAGGCGGTACAAGAGGCGCCTGAAAGATCACCACAAAGACCGGACGACCCCCATTGATGTCTATGGCGGTGCCTCGTATATCCTCGCTTCACCGGAGACCGAGGATGAAACGGCCGAGCCTGAGACGCTTCAGCCGATCATCGTGGCCGAGATGGAAACCAAGATTCCATCCCTGTCCGTCGGCGAAGCGGTGATGCAGATGGAAATCGCGGGCGCACCGGTTCTGGTGTTTCGCGAACAGGGGCATGGTCGGGTGAACGTGGTCTACCGCCGTGAAGACGGCAACATAGGCTGGGTTGATCCGGAGACGAGTTAACTAAAACGGCTCAGGGGCAGGCATCTGCCCCGAGCCGACGCTAGGCGGCCAAATCCGCCCGTGTGGGGAGATACGAAATGGACCTTTCATCGTTGCTGACGCCCGAGGCTGTCAGGGTTGTTGGCGATGTCAGCAGCAAGAAGCGCCTGATCCAGTCGGTCTCGGAAATCGCGGAAACGCTGGTTGATGTGCCGGCCCATCGTATCTTTGAAGCCCTGCAAGAACGCGAAAGCCTTGGGCCGACCGGTGTGGGCCAAGGCATCGCCCTGCCCCATGCCCGCCTGGCCGAGCTGGATCACGTCGTGGGGGCATTTGTGCGCCTGGAACGTCCCATCGACTTTGACGCCGCCGATCGTCAGCCGGTGGATTTGGTGTTCGTGCTTCTGGCGCCGCTGGAATCCGGTGTGGATCACCTCAAGGCGCTGGCCTTGGTTGCGCGGACCCTGCGAAATCCTGCCCTTTGCGCGAAACTGCGGGCCAACAACGACCCATTGGCATTGTTCGCCCTGTTGACCGAGGGCGAGGCAACACGGGCGGCTTAACCGGGCCGCTTGTTCCACCTTGGAAACCCGAATCCGATGTAGTCGCGCCGGTATGTGTCAATCAGCGCCTGCTCGATCTTGCCGTCGTACACAGACTTGAGCGTATGGGCCCCCGGCATCGCCTCACCCACAACTTCCGGCACATCTTCCACGCCGACCTGTCGCGCCAAAGCAGGCAACGCCTCTTTCATCTGTTCTTCATGGATCACTGCCTGAGGCACCATGACCGAGGATATGCCCTGCAAAATTGCCGTTTGCGTAGCCCATGCCTGATCGACGCGCACGCTGGTCTGGCCCGCCAAATTGCCTTTCAGAAAGCCGATGAACCCTTGGAACGCGGCTTTCTGTTCCGCTTCGGACCAATCGGGACCGGGGGCTTTGTTCGGCATTGGCACCTTGTAACGCTGTCGCAGTGTCTTGCGCGGATCGGCGTAGGCGGGGCGGTCATCGGGCAGGATGAAGCGGTTGAACACGCAGTAGGCCCGCGCGACTGGATGGCGCAACACGGTGAAGCTGCGGAAACCGGTGTTATCCTTCATCCATTGGCGCAGCTTTTTTTGGCTCATCTTGCGGATCAGGGCATCTTTGCCCACGCTGCCAAGCTCTCCCATCCAGTTTAGCACCGAATTTTCCGGCGCGCCTTTGATCGGGCAGAACAGCAATCCAAGAGTAGGATGAGCCACGAAGTTGGGCACCTGTGCGGCGCGTTCGGGCTCTAACTCAGGGGAGCGATCCAGGCCGAAGCGGTCCAGATCGCTTAACGCGCTGACCATCTCATCGTAATTTTCAACCTTATCGCGCAGGGGCGCAGGGTTTTGCTTCTTCAGCTTCTTGGAGGTCGCATCGACACGCTCATCCGAGCCGAGGAACGCCGCCAATCCGTTCAGCATTTCGGGGTCGTTGATATCCTCGTAGCGGACCTGAAAGGCCACTTGCCCGGTCTTCTGCAACCCCTGACGCAGACGCTCTTGAAACGGCAAAAGCGCGTCCAACAGCTCTCCGAACTCGGGCGTGTCAAAGCGGATCTTCGCGGTCTTCGCGTGTTTCATATCGGTCAAGCGCCACTGCCCCGTGGCGCTGGCAATCTTGCGGCTCACGTAACTATCGAGCGGGTTACGCGTGAGGATTACCTTGGCGATGCGCGGGTCTGGCAACACCCGTTCAACCACGCGGTCGTCGTGGTCGTGGAACAGGCGAAAGCCGGGGATGCCGCCATCGGCGTTTTCGATGATCGCCTCCAGTAGGCCCAGGGGGTCCTGTTCGCGCTTGTCCATGTCATAGCCATACATCTCGAACGTGTTGTGATGGCCAAGGAACGTGGGGTTATAGACCTCGCCCAGACAGTTGATATCGGGAAAATTGTTGAGGCTATCTTCCAGATAGTTGGACCCGGTGCGCATCTCGGCGAACAACACGAAGGCATCGAATTTGCGGGTCATCTACTATCTCACCAAATAGGGTCGGTTGTCGGCACCCGTGGGGGGCGGCGCCACGCCTTCTTGCGGGAAGTCACCGACGGCAAAGGGGTTCATCCCCTGGTTCTTCAGGTTTTGCAGGAATTTGGGCACACCGTTGAGGTTCGTCATCCGGGGTGCTTCCGTCAGGCGCGAGGCCTGCGCGCCCTCCATCGCATCGAGGATACGTTGCAGATTTTCCATCGGCTCTTCCAGAAACTCGGCCAAAGACCAAATCCGAATTTCCGCGCGGGAGCGGACGTGGCGCAGGGTGTTCACGAATTCAACCTCGCGCCGCTGCAATCGAGCGGCCTCGGTCCGGATATCGCCGAAATTGCGGTTCGCGGTGAACAGGCGCACGGCCCAACCGCCGGTGATCACACTGATCTGAGCATTGCTGTCAGACGCCATGAACGCGCCGGGGCGTTGGTTGTCCTGCGGGCCATACATGAACACTTGCCGTTCACCCCGGGTGTTCCAGATCAAGTTGGTCAGGAAACGTTCCGGATTGTAATCGCGCAGCTTCGGCGCCGCTGAAAGGCAGCCGGCGTAAGTGTCAGCATCGCCCGCAAAACGGACCCGCTTGGGATCAAAGATGTTGCCGTGAACGTTGGTCCCCAATCGCCGCGACAGCCACGGCTCGAAATCCAAAAACAGGTCGTTGAAGCCATGCAACACGGAATAGGGCGCGGCGGTTTTGCCGTTTTCCCAATCGTTGTTGGGATACCGGGACTGCATATAAAGACCGGACCGCCCCCGCGTCCGTCGCTCTAGCGCCTTGGCGAAAACCCGGTCGATCTTACCCGGCGTAGGCTCGGCACGGCGCAAATTAGCACCCTCGTCCCCAAGGAACGTCTCGTAGAGCCGATCCGCTCGATGCCAGATCTTGCGCGCCACAAAGCAATCGGACCGTCGCAACAGATGCAGGTGATCGTCGTAGAACACATGGGGTTTGCCCTGAAAATCGAACTTCGACAGTGTCAGAGACCGACTTTCAATGTTGCGAGAGTAATTGCGCACAAGGGTTTGGTAATAGCTTTCGTCGGGGATCCAGACGCGTTTGAAGAAACGGTCAAACTCCACCCGTTTCGGGTCTTGCAATATGACCGACAGCGTCTGCCGAGACAGGCACCACCATTGGCTACCCAGATGCGGCAAAAGCCCATCAGGCATCTTGCGCCGGAACCCAATGCGGCGCTGGAACTCTACATAGCGATCAAACAGGAAACGGTGCCGCTTCCATGAAAATGGGAACCGCAGTTGGAAGCGTTCGGTGTTCAGCCCATCCACGGTCCAATCCACATCGCGGATCGTGACGCTTTCGATGAAATCCGTCATCGGGCGCGCGGCCAGATAGGCGCGCAATTCATCGACCGGGCGCAGGGGCAGGCACGAGCCTGAGGCCAAGTAGACGTGTCGGACGCCGGGAAATTCCTCCAGCATCATCTCGGCCCCGGTCTGGCTGGCCTGCACAAGGCTCCAGGTGCCCCACTCACATTTATGACGCTTGCTGAACCGCACATTTTCCAGGTCCGAGAGCTGTCGCTTCAGCCATATGTTCTTGCTGCTGGCGACCCGTTTATCGAGGTGGATCACGACCGGGCAATCGCGTTCCGCCCAATGGCGCGCAACCTCTGCCGCGCGGTCCAGCGCGGTGTGGCACATCATCACGAAGCCCAAAGTGCTCATGCCCAATTGCCTTTCGACATCAGGCCAAGGATCTCGAGCTGGCGCCAGTTGATGTATTTCTCGGACCATTTGGTCCAGAAATCAGGGTTCTCTTGCAGACCCTCGGCATAGGCTTTGTATTCAGCAGAGGCGGCGTAATGCTCGCTCCGGGCGAGTTCTTCTTTTGCCTTGGCGCTGAACGTATCGAGGAACTTTGCGTGCAGCAGAACGCCCGAGGCTTTCTCTCCGCCCCATTCGTCGTAGACGTGGTTCAACCCACGCGGCAGCAGCATGTGCGTGGACGAGGCATAGGCATAGTGCTTTTGCCAATGGACCAGCGGCGTCTTGTTCAACGCAGGCGCGCGTTCGGGATTATCGCTGAAGAACGCCCGCGCCCTGGGGCCACCTTGAATCCACAGGTTGCCATATTCCCAGTTCCGCGTGACCGAGTAGTTTCCCGCATCGAACCAACAGGCGATCTCGAACGGATTTTGCCCTTCCCGGTAGGGCTGCGCGTCGATGGAGCCTTTGGGATACATATCCAGCAACATCGCCCCGAAGGACTTGATTGAAGAGGCATCCAACCAATCCGTCAGCGCCGGAATGGGGCGAGTATCGCTAAATGGATAGACAAGGAATTCATCGGGGTCGACGGTCAAGCACCAATGTTTGTGCCCATAGAGCCGCAGCAAGCGGTTGATCCAATCCATCCCGAACCGCGACCGCTTATAGCTTTCGTCGGTCCACCAGACGGAACAATCGGGTTGTTCGGCCAGATATTCACGTGTGCCATCAACGCTGTCATTGTCCACGAAAAAGAAATGATTAACGCCCCGGTCCCGATAGTAATTCAGGAAGTACTTCAGGCGCACCTGCTCATTGCGCAGGGTGCAGAACAGCAGGATATCCTTGTCCTTGATCCTATCCGTGCGATCGACAACGCTTTCGAGCCCGCGGGATTTACGCCACGCGCGGACAAGGAAACGCTTGCGTTCAAGGCGCAAACCGTACCGCTTGATCGCTTTCATGGGCGGCCTTTCCTGCTCGGCGTTTAGGCGGCTTCTGCCACCGAATTAAAGTGCTCTGCCCAAGTGGCAACCTTCAACGAGGTTAACTCTGACCTTGGAGCAGTACCGCATAAGTGTTGTTTAATCGTTTCCGCCCAAGGATACGCCTCGTAACTGTCCACGTAAACGGCACAATCACCAAGAGTTTCCCAGAAAACCGGGAGGTTAGAGCATATGGGCACCGCCCCCGCCATCGCGGCCTCTAGCGGCGGATAGCCGTAGCCTTCCGCGATGGAAGGGAACAGCAGCGCCGTGGCCCTTGCCAGCTGGTCCTGAACGGCCTTGTCATCCAGCAAACCGTGAGGGCCATTCAGGGTAATCTTGCTGCCGTATAGCGGGTGGTTCACCAGCCGTTCCATCAGCGCATCCACCTTCCATCCCGTGGCCCCGATGATGTGCAAACGCGGCACCTTTTCCGCCGGAAGATCTGCCGCCAATAGGTCCCACACATCCAATATCAGCGCGTGGTTCTTACGCGCCTCGATCGTGCCGAGCATCACGAACAGATCGGGCTCCCGCTCCAGATCATTTGGCGCGTCCCGAGGATCAACGCCAAGGGGCGCGGTGATCTGGTGGGGTGGCATCGCTTGCCCGGCCCAATGCTCATCCAGACTGTCCGAGGTCGCCTGAGAATTCGCGATCACATGGGTGGCGAAGGTCCGAACCCTCTCGATCCGGCCCGCGAAATTCTGCGGTTGGCTATCGGCCACATAGGTGGGGTGGGTCAGGGGGATCAGGTCGTGGATCATCACCATCACCCTTGCACCCTCGACCGCGCGAAATGCGGACAGCGTGGCAAGGGACAGGTTGGAATGGCCAACGTTGATGTAGCTCAGGTCTTTATTCGGACCCCTCGCGATCATCGAAGGCAGGCCTTTTGCGGTGCACCTGTCCACCGCGACTTCGCGCAAGGCCGCCTCTGCCCGGTGACGGGGGCGGTTGCCGCGAAACGTCATCTTTGACAGCAGATCAGCCGTGCCAAGCGGGCGGGTGCCTTCCACCATCTCAAGCAAGCGTCTACCGCCCACGTGATCCAGCCGCAGATACCCCCGCGTCGTGCGGCACAGGTAGCTTTCGCATCCCGCTGCGACCGCCTCACGCAAATAGGCATGTTCGACCCGGTCGATTCCGGTTAGCGCCCCGCGCCCGACGCGGGTTAGCAGGCGCGTCACATCCAACCAAAGGCAGGGGATGTCGGCAAACACGCGCATCCCGAACGCCGCCTTACTGCGCGGCGCTACGGATCGACATCATGTCCGCCAGATAATCCTGGAACTCGTCCTTCAGATCATCGCGGGCCAGGCCAAAGGCCACCGTGGCTTGCAAGAAACCAGCCTTGGAGCCGCAATCAAACCGCTGCCCCTTGAACCGATAGCCGTACACGTTGTCCGCGCTGGCAATTTCTTGGGCAATCGCGTCGGTCAGCTGAATTTCACCGCCAGCGCCGGATTTGATCTTGTTGAGGTGGCCCATCACATCGGGCGACAGGATGTAGCGCCCGATCACGGCAAGGTTTGATGGTGCGTCACCCGGCGCGGGTTTCTCTACCATGCCTTTGACCGACACGACCGAGCCCATGTCTTCCTTCACATCCAACACCCCGTAGGCCGAGGTCTTGTCATCCGGCACTTCCATCGCCGCAACCATGTTGCCGCCGATTTCCGCGTGGGCTTCCACCATCTGCTGAAGGCAGGGCGTTTCTGCGGCGATCACGTCATCGGGCAGGATCACGGCGAAGGGTTCATTCCCCAACAGACGACGGGCGCACCAAACCGCATGGCCCAAACCCAACGCCTTGTGCTGGCGCATGTAGGCAATCGCGCCAGAGTCCATGTTGGTGTTTTTCAACATTTCCAGCATCTCGGTCTTACCCTTCTTGCGAAGGGTATTTTCAAGCTCTGGCGTGTGGTCGAAATAGTCTTCCAGCGCGGATTTCCCACGGCTTGTCACAAAGATGAACTCTTTGATGCCAGCAGCACGGGCTTCGTCGATCGCGTATTGAATGAGGGGTCGGTCCACCAACGTCATGATCTCTTTCGGGATCGACTTTGTTGCCGGAAGGAAACGGGTTCCAAGTCCAGCGACCGGAAAGATCGCCTTGGTTACTTTCTTTTTCATACCTAGCCTCTTGTGCGCAGCACCCCGTTGTTCGGGCATTCTGCTGCCTTGTTATGAAGGGTATACTAACGAAAACAAAGGGCACGGGGAAACCATCAATCCATATCCCCCAAGGCTCCCACACCCCGCGTGGCAGAAATGCGACGGGCCTCGGCGGCGACGCGGGCCTTGAAACTGAAAAACTGAACCCTTGGGCCGCTTCTGTCCGATGGGCCAAAAAGCCCGCCTGTGTGTTCCCACCACGCCCCATCAGTAAAGCGTACCCGGTGCTTTCGGGGCGTTGGTTCAAAGGCAAACAGGCTTACCGGTTGACCCTGTTCTACAAGCGCCTTGGCCTCTGCGCGCAGGCGCGGCAGTTGGAAACTCCGACCCGAAAGAAGACGCGGCGGCGGCGGATCGGCGCGTTGAAACGGGTCGAAATCGGATGAGGGTATCTGGACGTGAGGCACCGTGCTTTCCCGCGCCTGCCCCGCCGCGATCCCGTCTCGCAGACTCTCCAGCAGGTTGCGCATTTTTTCAGCATCCAGCTTTCTCGTCTTCACCATCCGCAAGAGCCGCGTGCTTTGGGCGGCTTCCAACCCATGCAGCGCCATCGCCTGTTCTTCGGGGGCATGCTTGCGCAGGTACACCGCGCTTGAGGCCCCGATATCAAACAAGCTCAAAGGGACCCGCGCTTCGGTGCGGCGGCTGCTGGCCTTGAACCCGTGGTGAACGACGGCGCCCGGTATCCAGGCGGTTGGCAGCCCCGCTTGGCCGACCCGTATCGCCATATCGGTGTCATCAAGATAGAAATGCATTGCCTCGTCAAAACCGCCCACTTGCGCCAATGCATCCCGCCGGAACGCCATGTTGGTGCCTTGAAGTTTACGGACCAAACCGGCTCTGATCGGCGCGTTAGGCTCTGATGGAATGTCTTCAGCAGCGCCGTTCACCGCCATCGGGCCCCATTGCAACGATATCCCGTTGCGCCCCAGGACCGGGCCGGAGATGGCGGCGAGGTCAGAGCCCGAAAAGGCCCGGATCACGGCTTGCGACCACGTCGGCTCTGGCACCGCATCGTCGTCGATGAAAGCGATGATATCGCCAGCCGCCGCCGCGATCCCTGCGTTGCGCGCGGCAGAGATGTTGGCGCCCCGTTGCGGCAGCAGCTTCAACGCGCCCGCCACGGGCAATGACCGCGCCGCCGCCTGCCCTTGCGGGTCCGCCACAACGATCACTTCGCACCCAGCCTTCGCCTGTTGCGACAAGCCCAACAGACACCGCAGCAGCGCATCTGGCCGCCCAGCGCTGACAACAACAACGCTGAGCCGCCCGCCGCTCAAGCCGCGCCCATCTCGCGGAGCATGGCCTCGATCCGGGGGATATCCTCGGGGTTGTTCAACTCCCAAAACTTCGCGCCCCTTGCCTCCACTTCGACACAAAGAACGGGATGACCTGCTTCCAGGAAGCGAAGCTGTTCCAGGCCCTCCAGCGTCTCTAACGGGCCGATAGGCCAATGCGGATAAGCCCGCAACGCCCAGGGGCGGTACGCGTAGACACCCACATGATGGAACACCGGTGTCGGTGCCTCTGCGGCGTAAGTCTCGGACGTGAACGGCACCACTTCCTTCGAGAAATAGAGCCCCCGCATCTTGCTGTCGGCCACCGCCGTCGTGCCCCCGACGCGACCCGCAGCGCGGTCCGCTTTCAGGGCGGCGAGGGTTTCCCCGTCGCAGCGCAGGATCGGCGTGGCGATGGCGGCCTGAGCATCGTTGCGCAATCCTTCCACCAGCCGTTCCAGGAACCACGGCGGCGTCAGCGGCGCGTCCCCTTGCAGGTTTACGATCATCTCGACATCGCCGAGGATTTCCAACGCCTCGGCACAGCGCTCTGTCCCGTTTCGCGCGTCGGAGGAGGTCATCAAGACCTCTGCCCCGAAGGCTCGGGCTGCGTCAGCGATGCGGTCGTCGTCCGTCGCCACATAGACACTATCGAGCCCCGAAACGCCCTGTGCTGCCCGCCAGGAGCGTTCAATCAACGACACGGATTCGCCCGTTGCGCCCGTCAGCATCGCAAGCGGCTTGCCAGGGTAGCGCGTGGAGGCGTAGCGCGCCGGGATAACGCAGGCGACCTTTTCTTCGCGCGTCTTCGACACGACTTGTTCGCGCGTCTTCGACACGACCGTCATGGCTGCTTCAACTCCACACCCGGCGCGTAGGCGATGAAGAAGCCATTGGCGAAACCGTCCTTGCCGTAGTCAAACGGCGCGTGATCCTCGAACCGGACCATCTGCCCGCCCGCGCCGCGAAGCACGGCATCGCCTGCGGCGGTGTCCCATTCCATCGTGCGGCCAAGGCGGGGATAGATATCCGCCTCTCCCGTCGCCACGAGGCAGAACTTCAGCGAGGAGCCCGCGCTTTTCATATCGGCGTGGGCGTATTTGTTGATGTAGTCATCGGTCGCCTGATCGCGGTGCGACTTGCTGGCCACGACGCGCAGAGCGCCATTGTCGGGCTTGGAAACGCCAATAGGATCGAGCCTACCCGGCGCCTTGGGATCGAACGGGCCGGCTTCCTCAACACTCACCCCATCGGCGGTGGTGTAGAACAAGCGCCCCTTGGCGGGGGCATAAACGATGCCGCGAATGGGCCTGCCGCCCTCGACCAAGGCGATGTTTACCGTGAAATCGCCGCGACGCTTGATGAATTCCTTGGTGCCATCCAGCGGGTCCACGATCAGGAACTGATCGGCGCTTAGCCCGTGGCTGTCGGCCTGTTCTTCGGTAACCAGCGTCACGTCTGGGAAAGCCGCCCGCAGATGCCGAGAGATGATCGCATCTGCCGCCTCATCGGCTTCGGTCACGGGACTATCGTCGGATTTGACCTTCACGTCAAAATCATCTGCGCCATACACTTCCATGATCGCATCGCCTGCTTCCAAGGCAGCGGCGCGCATGACGGCAACAAGTTTTTCGTGATCCATACGTTCACCCACGGTTGAATTGAAAATTAACTCCTACCGCGTTATCGTCTGCGCGTGTGGGAACGGCAAGCAAAGCCTTAAGGCGCAGCGCGAACAACAAGCCGTACCATGCAGCGGCAGGCTAGGATACTCGACATGTTTGAAACCCGAACATCGCAGTCCACGTGGGCGCTGGTCTTCAATTTTTTGGAGGTCACCTTTTACGCATCTGTCCGCAAGGTCCGTAAAGGTCACGGAAATGCGTTGCTGTCGATTGTCCTGTCGATCCTGCAAAGCCTTCTGTTTATCGCGGCCTTCTACCTTATGTTCAATTTCCTTGGGGGCCGCACCGTGGCCGTACGGGGAAACTTCATGGTCTATCTGGTCAGCGGCATCTTCATGTATCTGACCCACATTCAAACCGTCCGTGCCGTCATGGGGGCAGAAGGTCCAACGAGCGCGATGATGCAGCACGGGCCGATGAACACTCTGGTTTCGATCTGCTCCGAAGCACTTGCCATCCTTTACACCCAAACCATCGCGATCATGTGCATCCTGCTGTTGATCCACACGGTCGTGCTTCCGGTAGAGATCCACGACTGGCCCGGCGCTTTGCGGATGTTTATCCTTGTCTGGGCCCTTGGGGTGGTGCTGGGCATCATCTTGATGGCCTTGAAGCCTTGGATGCCTGACCTCGTGCCTATCCTATCCATGGTCTACATCCGCGCGAATATGATTTTCTCGGGGAAGATGGTTCTGGCCAACATGATGCCAGCGATGATGCTGCCGGCGTTTCGGTGGAACCCCCTGTTCCACGTGATCGACCAGACGCGGGGATACGTGTTTGTGAATTACTTTCCCCACAACACGAATGTCGCTTATCCGTTTTACTTCTGCCTTGCGGCACTGCTCGTGGGGATGATGTTCGAAAGCTATACCCGCAAACATGCTTCGGCCAGCTGGGACGCGCGGCGCTAGAGGCGCGTCACTCCACCACCCGCATCGTCAGATTGATCCGCCCGCCGTTGGGCAACAGGGTGGAAGAGCCCGCCCGTATTCTGTCGATCCCGTGAAAATTCAACCGAGCGTCCCCGCCCATTACGGCAACATCCCCGGATTTAAGCCAAATTGACTGCGTTTTTCCGCCGCGCTCGGACCCGCCAACGCGGAAGAGCGCCTCGTCGCCGAGGGATACCGACACGACGGGCATGTCGAAATCCGCCTCGTCCCGGTCCTGATGCAGTCCCATCTTCGCATCGGCATCATAGAAGTTGATCAAACAGCTCTGTGGGTCGCAGGGAACGCCCGACAGGGAACGCCAAATATCCAACGCAATCTGCGGCATAGGGGGCCATTCCTGCCCGTTAGGGTGCTGGCGGGCGTAGCGATATCCGTCGCGACCACTGGTCCAACCAAACGCCCCGGCCGAAGTCATGCGCACCGACATCGCCTTACCGCTACGGGTTTCTGGCCGAAACAGCGGTGCTGCTCGTACGACCCGTCGCACCTGTTCCACCAACTCCGCCTGATCGGCGGCGTTTAAGTGTTCCTGATGCACAACAATTCCACCGACTTCGACGCTCAATGCAGATTCCTCGGATTCCATGAGCCGCTGACGCTTGCAGCCCTAAATTACGCTTCTTATATACCCTCCGAACTCCGGTGGGCGTTAAACTTGCTCGCTACAGTCAATTGTATGGCGGCGCGGGGGCCGCAGCTTAGGCCCCGCTCCCGTCTGTTCGCTTTAGAAAGGGACAACACATGGCTAAAGTCATTGGTATCGACCTCGGTACAACCAACTCCTGCGTAGCTATCATGGATGGCTCGCAACCCCGCGTTATCGAAAACGCTGAAGGTGCCCGTACAACGCCTTCGATCGTCGCCTTCACTGACGACGAACGTCTCGCTGGCCAATCCGCCAAGCGTCAGGCTGTGACGAACCCAGAAAACACGATCTTCGGCGTGAAGCGCCTGATCGGTCGTCGGATCAACGACGAGCATCTGGAAAAAGACAAAAAGAACCTGCCGTTCAAAATTGTTGATGGCGGCAACGGTGACGCATGGGTTGAAGCCAAGGGTGACAAGTACTCTCCTTCGCAGATCTCGGCGTTCATCCTGCAAAAGATGAAAGAGACAGCCGAAAGCTATCTCGGCGAAGACGTGACCCAAGCGGTCATCACCGTGCCTGCGTATTTCAACGACGCTCAGCGCCAAGCCACCAAAGACGCCGGCAAGATTGCTGGTCTGGAAGTGCTGCGGATCATCAACGAACCGACAGCGGCCGCGCTGGCCTATGGCCTCGACAAGAAAGAGACACGCACCATCGCCGTCTATGACCTTGGCGGCGGTACATTCGACGTGACCATTCTGGAAATCGACGACGGCCTGTTTGAAGTTAAATCCACCAACGGTGACACGTTCCTGGGTGGTGAAGACTTTGACATGCGCATCGTGAACTACCTTGCGGAGCAGTTCAAAAAAGAGAACCAGGTTGATCTGACGCAAGACAAGATGGCGCTTCAGCGTCTGAAGGAAGCGGCAGAAAAGGCCAAGATCGAGCTTTCCAGCGCGTCGCAAACTGAAATCAACCAGCCGTTCATCTCGATGGGTGCCAACGGTCAGCCTCTGCACATGGTCATGAAACTGACCCGTGCGAAGCTGGAAAGCCTGGTTTCCGACCTGATCAAAGCCTCCATCAAGCCTTGTGCGGCGGCCTTGAAAGATGCGGGCCTGTCCAAGACCGAGATCGACGAAATCGTTCTGGTTGGCGGCATGACCCGTATGCCTAAGGTGATTGAGGAAGTGACAAACTTCTTCGGGAAAGAGCCCCACAAAGGCGTTAACCCCGATGAGGTTGTGGCCCTTGGTGCCGCGATTCAGGCCGGTGTTCTGCAAGGCGACGTGAAAGACGTTGTTCTGCTGGACGTGACGCCTCTGTCGATGGGTATCGAAACCCTCGGCGGTGTGTTCACACGCCTGATCGACCGCAACACCACGATCCCCACGAAGAAGTCGCAGATCTTCTCGACCGCGGATGACAACCAGAGCGCCGTGACCTTGCGTGTGTTCCAGGGTGAGCGTGAGATGGCCGCCGACAACAAGATCCTCGGCCAGTTCAACCTGGAAGGCATCCCACCCGCACCACGCGGTGTGCCTCAGATCGAAGTGACGTTTGATATCGACGCCAACGGCATCGTATCGGTCGGCGCCAAGGACAAAGGCACCGGGAAAGAGCAGCAGATCACGATCCAGGCGTCCGGCGGTCTGTCGGATGACGACATCGAGAACATGGTGCGCGAAGCCGAAGAGAACGCGGAGGCCGATAAGGACCGTAAGGACCTTGTTGAAACTCGCAACCAGGCCGAAAGCCTTGTGCATTCCACCGAGAAGTCGCTGGAAGAGCATGGCGAGAAGGTCGATCCTTCCACCGTTGAGGCCATTGAACTGGCCCTTAACGCCCTGAAGGAAACGCTGGAAACCGATGATACTGCCAAGATCAAAGGCGGCATTCAGAACGTGACCGAAGCGGCGATGCGTCTGGGTGAAGCGATCTACAAAGCTGAAGCTGAAAAGGCCGAAGCTGCTGAAGATGGCGCCCCTGAAGAGGAAGAGCGCGGCGTTGACGAAGACATCGTTGATGCCGATTTCGAAGACCTCGACGACGACCGCAAGCGCGACTAAGCGCGATAGAACCCATGCAGCCGGGCGGCTTAACCCCGCCCGGCTCGTGTGTTTCCGAAAGGGAAAATCATGGCAAAACGCGATTATTACGAGGTGCTCGGCGTCTCCAAAGGCGCGAGTGCCGATGAGATCAAGAAGGGCTATCGCAAGAAAGCGAAAGAACTTCACCCCGACCGTAACTCTGACAATCCAGAAGCTGAAGCGCAGTTCAAAGAAGCAAATGAAGCCTATGATGTTCTGAAGGATGCCGACAAAAAGGCAGCCTACGATCGCTTTGGCCACTCTGCTTTTGATGGTGGCATGGCGGGCGGTCCGCGGGGCGGCGGCCAAGGGCAAGGCGACTTCGCCTCTGCTTTCTCGGACGTGTTTGAAGATCTCTTCGGTGATTTTATGGGGGGCCAGCGGGGCCGTCCGGGCGGCGCGCGCACTCAGGCGACGCGTGGCTCTGACCTGCGCTATAACCTCTCGATCTCTTTGGAGGATGCCTTTCACGGTCTCACCAAAACGATCACCGTGCCGTCTTCGGTACCGTGTGAGTCCTGTGATGGCACCGGGTCCGAGGCGGGCGCAGAACCCACCGGATGCCCCACGTGTTCGGGGATGGGTAAGGTTCGCGCGCAACAGGGCTTCTTCACCGTTGAACGCACCTGCCCAACCTGTTCCGGTCTGGGTCAGATCATCAAGAACCCCTGCCGCACCTGTGGTGGCGCGGGCCGTCAGGAAAAAGACCGCGCCCTTAGCGTGAACATTCCTGCGGGCGTTGAAACCGGCACGCGCATTCGTCTGTCCGGCGAAGGCGAAGCAGGTCTGCGCGGCGGTCCGACCGGTGATCTTTACATCTTCATCGAGGTGCAGGAACACGCGTTGTTCCAGCGCGATGGTCTGGACCTGTTCTGCCGCGTCCCGGTCTCCATGGCCTCGGCCGCATTGGGCGGAGAGATCGAAGTGCCAAGCATCGATGGCGGCCGGTCCCGTGTGCGCGTGCCCGAAGGCTCGCAATCGGGTCGCCAAATGCGCCTGCGTGGCAAGGGTATGCCCGCGCTGCGCGGCCCCGGTGTGGGTGAGATGTATATCGAGCTGATGGTCGAGACCCCGGTGAACCTGACCGGAGATCAGCGGGAATTGTTGAAACAGTTTGAAGAGAGCTGCAAAAAGACCAACAACCCGAACGCCACGGGCTTCTTCGACAAGGTGAAGAAGTTCTGGGACACGATCAAAGAATGATCGACCAGGCATTGCGCCTTCTCTAACCACTCATCAAAGGCCCTCGGATTGCTCCGGGGGCCTTTTCTTCGCAGTGGTCCTATTTTTGTGAGAAGATGTGGCGTCAGGTCCGCCCGATCTCACAGGCCGCCATGACCGCCATGTTCAGAATGTCATTGGCTGTGCTGACCGTGGAGGCGATCTGAACCGGCCGATCGAGACCCGTCAGGATCGGCCCGATCACCGTGGCACCCGCCATTTCCTGCATCAGCTTCACACTGATCGACGCCGAGTGCCGCGCGGGAACCACCAGCACGTTGGCAGGGCCGCTCAGGCGCTGGAACGGATACTGCGCCATCACCGCCGGGTTCAACGCCACGTCTACGGTCATCTCTCCGTCATATTCGAAATCGACGCCCTTCTCGTCCAGCACTGCCGGCGCACGGTGCATCTTTTCGGCCCGCTCGGACACCGGGTATCCGAAGGTAGAGAAGCTAACGAAGGCGACCCTCGGCTCCAGCCCCAGCCCCCTGGCCACCTGCGCGCCCCGTTCGGCGATCAGGGCCATATCGGTGTCCGATGGCCATTCATGCACCAACGTATCGCCGATCAGAACGATCTTGCCCTTATGCAGCAACGCCGTGACACCAACGGCGCCGTCTTCAGCCTTAGCGTCAAAAACCTTGCCCACCATCTCAAGCGCTTGCGCAGATTTTCGGGTGGCCCCTGTCAGCATCCCGTCGCCGTGCCCGTGAGCCAGCATGAGAGAGGCAAAGACATGGCGATCACGGGCCGCGAGGCGGTGAATATCCGTGCGGTCAAAGCCTTTACGTTGAAGCCGGTCGTAGAGAAAATCCTTGTAGGTTTCCAAATGGCGTGTGTTGGCGGCGTTAACGATTTCCAGCTCTCGCGCCGCATCGCCAAGGCCCACACTTTCCAACTTTTCCTTCACGTCGTTGTCTCGGCCCACAACCAACGCACGGCCCAGCCCTTGGCGTTGATAGGCCACCGCCGCGCGCAGGACGCGAGGATCGTCACCCTCGGCAAAGATCATCCGGGCCTGAGCGTTTCGCGCCCGCGCATAGACGCCTTGGAGGATCGAGGATGTGGGATCCATCCGCGCCTGCAAATCCTTGGCATATCCGTCCAAATCAATGATCGGCCGCCGGGCGGCGCCCGTATCCATGCCCGCCTGCGCAACAGCCGGTGGAATCGTGTAAATTAGCCTTGGGTCAAACGGCGTGGGAATGATGTAGTCGCGCCCAAAGCTGAGCTTACGTCCATAGGCCATCGCCACTTCGTCCGGCACATCTTCCCGAGCCAATTCGGCCAAAGCGTTGGCGCAGGCGATCTTCATCTCGTCGTTGATCGCGCGGGCATGGACATCAAGCGCACCCCGGAACAGGTAGGGAAACCCAAGAACGTTGTTCACCTGGTTCGGGTAATCCGAACGTCCAGTAGCCACAATCGCATCGGCGCGCACCGCGTGGGCCTCTTCTGGCGTAATCTCGGGGTCCGGGTTCGCCATCGCGAAGATCACCGGGTTATCGTTCATCGCCTTGACCATCTCGGGCGTCACAGCACCCTTGGCCGAGACCCCAAGAAACACATCCGCGCCTTCCATCGCCTCTTCCAGCGTGCGCAGTTTCGTGGTGACGGCATGGGCCGATTTCCATTGGTTCATACCATCGGTACGGCCTTGATAAATAACGCCCTTAGTGTCGCAAACGATACAATTTTCTTGCCGAGCACCCATGCTTTTCAACAGCTCGATGCAGGCGATTCCAGCCGCACCCGCCCCATTCAGAACGATCCGGCAATCCTCGATCTTCTTCCCGCTGATATGCAGCGCATTAATCAATCCGGCGGCGCAGATCACCGCGGTTCCGTGCTGGTCGTCGTGGAATACGGGGATGTCCATCAGCTCTTTCAGCTGTTGCTCGATCATGAAGCATTCGGGCGCTTTGATATCCTCCAGGTTGATCCCCCCAAAGGACGGTCCCATCAACTTCACAGCGTTCACGAACTCATCGACGTCCTCGGTGTCGAGCTCAATATCAATGGAGTTTACGTCCGCGAACCGTTTGAAAAGAACCGCTTTCCCTTCCATCACCGGTTTTGAGGCCAGCGCCCCGAGGTTGCCCAACCCCAGCACCGCCGTCCCGTTGGATATCACCGCCACCATGTTGCCTTTGGTGGTGTAATCGTAGGCTGTCTCTGGGTTTTCGGCGATCACCTCACAAGGGACGGCAACACCCGGCGAATAGGCCAAAGACAGGTCGCGTTGCGTCGCCATCGCGGTAGAGGCGTTGATATCAATCTTCCCGGGCTGCGGCCCCAGATGGTAGGCGAGCGCCTCTTCGCGCGTGACTTTTTGTTTATCGGCCATTGGTTTCTCCCTGAACAAGATAACTTAACCGCGCCTCGTCGAATTGGGCAACCGATTGCGCTTCAAACTGCCCCTCGGGTTCGTATAGATTTGCCCGTGGGGAGTGCTGATATGAACGCGCAAGTGACGCCGATGATGGCGCAATATCTGGAGATCAAGGCACAGCATCCCGATGCGTTGCTGTTCTACCGGATGGGCGACTTCTACGAGATGTTCTTCGACGATGCGGTCGCCGCAGCCGAGGCGTTGGACATCGCGTTGACCAAGCGTGGCAAACATAACGGCGACGATATCGCCATGTGTGGCGTCCCCGCCCATTCGTCTGAAAGCTACCTGCTGACGTTGATCCGCAAGGGCTTTCGCGTGGGCATTTGCGAGCAGATGGAAGACCCCGCCACCGCCAAGAAGCGCGGCGGCTCCAAGGCTGTGGTTCGACGTGAAGTCGTGCGCCTTGTCACCCCCGGCACCCTGACAGAAGACACGCTGCTTGACGCACGGAGGCACAATTATCTGGCCGCCTTTGCCGATGTGCGCGGCGAAGGGGCACTGGCGTGGTGCGATATTTCCACCGGTGATTTCCGGGTGATGCGCTGCCCCGCCGTGCGTCTTGGGCCCGAACTGGCGCGACTTTCCCCCAGAGAGGTCCTGGTCTCGGACGGCTTGGACATCGCGCGGCAGGATGCAATCGTAGAACTAGGCGCGGCGGTCACGCCTTTGTCGCCCGGCTCCTTTGACAGCGCCTCCGCTGAAAAGCGCCTGATCGACCTGTTCGGCGTGACCACACTGGAGGGTTTCGGCAGTTTCGCACGGGCCGAGATTTCGGCCATGGGTGCGCTGATTGATTATCTGGAATTGACGCAAAAAGGCGCCCTGCCCTTACTGCGCGCGCCGCGCCAACAGTCGGCGGACCGTTTGTTGCAACTCGATACCGCCACGCGCCGTAATCTGGAGCTGACCCACGCCTTGTCCGGCGGGCGGGCGAATTCGCTTCTGTCTGTCATGGATCGCACCCAAACGGCGGGCGGCGCACGGCTGCTGGAACGCCGCCTGACCGGCCCTTCCACCGATCTGAACGTGATCCGCGAACGCCATGCAGCCGTGGCGTTTTTCGTGACTGACACGCTGGTTAGAGACGATCTGGAGGCCGAACTGCGCCGCATTCCGGACCTTGACCGCGCCCTTTCACGGCTGGCGCTTGACCGGGGCGGCCCCCGCGACTTGTCAGCCATTCGCGACGGGCTTTTGGGGGCAGAGCACCTCTGCGCCAAGATCAGCACCGTGGACCTACCGCCGTTGCTGGCCGAGGCCGCTGCGAAATTGAAGGGACACGATAGCCTCTGCGCTCTGCTAGATGCCGCCCTTGTGGCCGAGCCGCCCGTGCAATTGCGTGACGGCGGGATCATCGCTACCGGCTACCACGCCGAACTGGACGAGGCCCGTACCCTGCGCGATGAGGGGCGTAGCGTGATTGCCACGATGCAGGCCGAATATAGTGAGGCGACGGGCGTGAGCGCCTTGAAAATCAAGCACAACAACGTGCTGGGGTACTTCATTGAGACGACGGCGACCCACGCCGAAAAGATGCTTAACCCGCCGCTGTCTGAACGCTTCATTCATCGCCAGACGACCGCCAACCAAGTGCGCTTCACGACGGTTGAATTGTCCGAGTTGGAAACGAAGATCCTCAATGCTGGCAACCGCGCGTTAGAGATTGAGAAGACCCTGTTCCAATCGCTCCGGGACGCGATCCTGGAAGTGCAGGATCAGATCGGAGAGGCTGCCCGTGGCCTGGCCGAATTGGACCTTGCCGCCGCCCTTGCCCGCCGTGCCCGAGAGGGCGACTGGACCCAGCCCGAAATGACCGAGGATCGCGCCTTCGTGATTGAGGCCGCGCGCCATCCGGTCGTGGAAGCCGCCCTGGCCAAAGACGGTGCCCCTTTCGTGGCAAACGATTGCGACCTCAGCGCCGATACCGGTGCGGCGATCACCCTGCTGACCGGGCCGAACATGGCTGGTAAATCGACGTACCTTCGGCAAAACGCGCTGCTCGCCATTATGGCACAAATCGGCAGCTTCGTGCCGGCCCGACGTGCGAAAATCGGGCTGGTGAGCCAGGTATTCAGCCGCGTCGGCGCGTCCGATGATTTGGCGCGGGGACGCTCTACCTTCATGGTCGAAATGGTGGAAACCGCCACGATCCTGAATCAAGCCGACGACCGCGCTTTGGTGATCCTGGATGAAATTGGGCGCGGCACGGCCACCTATGATGGCCTGTCGATCGCCTGGGCCACGCTGGAGCATTTGCACGAAACCAATGGCTGCCGCGCTTTGTTCGCCACCCACTATCACGAGATGACGTCGCTGGCCGCGAAACTGGACGGGCTGAGCAACGCGACGATGGCCGTGAAGGAATGGGACGGAGAGGTGATCTTCCTCCACGAAGTCAAGGAAGGTGCCGCGGATCGGTCCTACGGGGTGCAGGTCGCCAAATTGGCGGGCTTGCCCGACACCGTCATCGCCCGGGCGCAGATCGTGCTGGACGCGCTGGAAAAAGGTGAACGAGAGGGAGGCGAGCGCAAAGCCGTCATCGACGATTTGCCCCTGTTCGCCATGATGCCGGCCCCGGCGCCCAAGCCTTCGACCCCAAGCGAGGTCGAAGAAAAACTACGCGCCGTACATCCCGATGAGATGACGGCGCGTGAGGCATTGAATTTGCTCTATGAGCTAAAGGCCCAAATAAGCGATTAGGCCTTAGCTCGCAGGCGTAGAGGACACGCCAACCTGCGCCGGACGCAAAAGACGGTCGTGGAGCAAAAAGCCCTCGGTCATCACTTGGATGATGTCGCCCGCTTTGGTGCCGGGAACGGGGGCTTCAAACATCGCCTCATGTTCCTGCGCGTTGAAGCGATCGCCGACTTCGGGCACCACGGGCACGATGCCGTGCTTTCCAAAGATGGTGATCAGCTCTCTCATGGTCAGCTCGACCCCTTCCACCAAGCCGCTGGCGGCTTCGCGGGTTGCATCATCGGCCGCGTCCAATGCGCGGCGCATGTTGTCGTAGACAGGCAGCAAATCGCGCGACAGCTTGGAGCCGCCATATTGCTCGGCCTCACGACGGTCACGGTCGGCACGCTTGCGCATGTTCTCCGCTTCGGCCATCGCCCGCAACATGCGGTCACGCAGTTCGTCACGCTCGGCCTCCAGGCCCGCGATCACTTCATCCACGCCAGATGTATCCTCGGTCGCCAAAGAAACCTCAGCAGGTTCGTGGTCGTCCGCGTGTTCATCTTCAAAGAATTCGTCTTCTCTCTCGCCCATATTACCCTCTTGGTACTGGCCGCTCAGGACCGGTCGGAAATTAGCCGTCCAACCAGCTGCGCTGTGTAATCTACAATCGGAACGATGCGCCCGTAGTTCAACCGGGTGGGCCCTATGACCCCGACAGCTCCGACGATCTTTCGATCAGAGTTCATATAGGGAGAGACCACCAGAGAGGAACCCGAAAGTGAGAACAACTTGTTCTCTGAGCCAATGAAAATGCGCACACCGTCGCCGTCTTCGGTCAATTCAAGGAATTCGGTGATGTCCCGCTTGCGTTCAAGGTCATCAAAGAGCTGTCTGATGCGGTCCAGATCCTCGGATTCCTGAGTGTCGGACAACAGATTCGAACGCCCCCGCACGATCAGTCGAGCGGAATTGTCACCCGTGCCGTCCCATACCGCGAGCCCCGAATCGATCAGGCCGGACGCCAAATCATCAATCTCGCGGCGGCGGGTTTCGATATCGGCCTCTAGCTGGGTACGGATGGAGCTGACGGTTTGCCCCTCGATCCGCGCATTCAGGAAATTCGCGGCTTCCCGCATGGCGCTTTGGGTCATGCCAGCGGGCGGGGTGAAAATACGGTTCTCCACATGACCATCCGAGAACACCAACACGACCAGAGATTGCGTGGCGGACAGGGTCACAAACTCGATGTGCTGAATGGGCGCTTCGCGCTTGGGCGTCAGCACAAGGCTGGCCCCGTGGGTGGCGGACGACAGGGCAGAACCGACCCTATCCAGCAGGCCAGAGACGTCCGAGGCATTGTCCCCCAAGGTATCATCCAGCGCTTGCTTATCGTCTTTCGACAGATCGCCGACCTCCAGAAACCCATCCACGAACATGCGCAGCCCCTGCTGCGTTGGCAAACGCCCGGCCGAGGTATGAGGGCTGTCGAGCAGACCCATATACTCAAGATCCTGCATCGTGTTGCGGATCGTGGCGGCTGAGACCTTTTCGGTCAGGGTGCGCGTCAGCGTGCGCGACCCTACAGGGGCGCCGGTTTCCAAATATCCCTCTACCACACGGCGAAACACCTCGCGCGAGCGATCGTTAAGGTCTTCAAGCATTTTGCCTTGGTCCGTCATAAAGCGATACCGTCACGTTGTTGGCAGGTTCTGGGCCTTCGGGGTTGCGAAATGACACTGCGCCGGACTATCCCGATGGCAACAGTATCAGGAGATATTTATGCGTCCTTCCGGCCGAAACCTAGATGAAATGCGCGACATTTCCATCGAGACCGACGTAACCCGCCACGCGGAAGGGTCATGCATGATCCGTTGCGGCGATACGCACGTGTTGTGCACCGCCACGCTCGAGGCCCGCGTGCCGCCGTTCCTGAAGAATTCCGGCCTCGGCTGGGTCACGGCGGAATACGGCATGTTGCCCCGCGCGACGCACACCCGGATGCGACGCGAGTCCGCAGCTGGCAAGCAATCTGGCCGGACCCAAGAAATCCAACGCTTGATCGGACGGTCTTTGCGCGCGGGAATTGATCGCTCGGCCCTCGGCGAACGCCAGATTACTGTGGATTGCGACGTGATCCAAGCCGACGGCGGCACGCGCTGCGCCTCCATCACCGGCGGTTGGGTTGCTTTGCGGTTGGCCGTGAACAAGCTGTTGAAATCCGGCGAGCTTGTAACCGACCCGATTATCGACCACATCGCGGCGGTTTCCTGTGGCATCTACGCGGGCCAGCCCGTTCTGGACCTTGATTATCCAGAGGATTCCGAGGCGGGAACCGACGGCAACTTCATCATGACCGGCGCGGGCCAGGTTGTGGAATTGCAGGCCAGCGCAGAAGGCGCGACGTTCTCTCGTGATGAGTTCAACGCGCTCTATGGCTTGGCTGAAAAGGGCATCGCAGAGCTGGTGAAAGCCCAGGCGGCGGCGACGTCCTGATGCGGCGGTTTTCCGGTGATCGGCTGCTGATCGCGACCCATAATCAGGGCAAACTTGAAGAGATGCGGCATCTGCTGGAGCCTTTTGGCATCCAGGTGACGGGTGCCGCCGATCACGATCTGCCTGAACCGGAAGAAACCGAGACAACCTTTGTGGGCAACGCTCGGATCAAGGCGCATGCCGCGGCGCAGGCCACCGGATTGCCTGCGCTTAGCGACGATAGCGGGATCGAGATCGACGCCTTGGGTGGCGCCCCCGGCGTTTACACCGCCGATTGGGCGGAAACCCCCGACGGGCGCGACTTCGTCATGGCGATGGAGCGGACCCGTCGTGAGTTGGAGGCAGTTGACGCCCCCGCCCCCCACACCGCGCGGTTCTGCTGCACGCTGGTCTTGGCATGGCCCGACGGTCACGACGAGGTCTTCCCCGGTGTGATGGAGGGCCAAGTCGTTTGGCCCATGCGCGGGGAAGAAGGGCACGGGTACGATCCGATCTTCCAGCCCGAAGGCTATGACATCACGTTCGGCGAGATGGACCGGTGGGAAAAGAACAAGATCAGCCACCGCGCCAAGGCCGTTGCGCAATTGGTGAAGATCTTTGGAGACGCCTGATTGGCAGCAGGGGGGCTTTGGGCTCTATATTCACTGGCCTTTCTGCGAGGCGAAGTGTCCCTATTGCGACTTTAACAGCCATATTTCCGCGAAGATCGACCAAAGCGCATGGTTGCGCGCCTACCTGAGCGAAATCGAGCGTGTGGGGGCTGAGTTGCCGGGGCGCACCCTTGGGAGCGTGTTCTTTGGGGGTGGTACGCCATCCTTGATGGATCCGAGCAGCGTTGCGGCCATTATCGAGACTGTTCGGCGGGTTTGGCCCGTTTCCAATGATCTGGAAGTGACGCTGGAAGCGAACCCTTCTTCCGTTGAAGCCGGTCGGTTCGCGGGCTATCGCGATGCGGGCGTGAACCGGGTCTCCATGGGAATACAGGCGCTGAATGACGCCGATTTGCGGCGTTTGGGGCGGCTCCACTCCGTGAAAGAGGCTTATGCCGCTGTCGACGTGGCCCGCAATGCATTTGAGAGGGTGAGTTTCGACCTGATCTATGCGCGCCAAGAACAAAGTCTTGATGATTGGCGGGCAGAGCTTGCGCAGGCCTTGGACTTCGCGGCCGATCATTTGTCGCTCTACCAACTGACGATTGAGCCCGGAACCGCATTCGGGGCGCGTCATGCAAAGGGTGGGTTGAGAGGGCTTCCGGGCGAAGATTTGAGCGCGGATATGTATGATCTGACGCAGGATTTATGCGGCGCGGCGGGGCTTCCAGCCTATGAGATCTCAAACCACGCAGCCGATTTCGGCCAATCTCGGCACAATTTGGTTTATTGGAGAGCTGGGGACTATGCCGGCGTCGGGCCCGGAGCCCATGGCCGCATCACTTTGGAGGGGCGCCGGTTTGCCACGGAAACCCACCTGCAACCGCAGAAATGGTTGGACGCTGTATCTATCGCAGGAACCGGTGAGAGTTTGCGCGCCGAAGTGAGCAAGCGAGAGCAGGCAGAAGAGTATTTGATGATGTCCCTCAGGTTGGCGGAGGGGTCGGACATGGCTCGGTTCTCGGTGCTGAATGGCGATCCGATCGCGCGCGAGAAGATCAGAGAACTGGTGGGTTTGGGCTTAGTCGAGCAAAACGGAACTCGGCTGATCGCGACGGCGTCCGGACGGCCCGTTTTGAACGGTGTCTTGAGGGCGCTTCTAGCGTAGTGCCTAGTTCGTATTCAACAGACGCAGTAGATCATCCAGTTGCTGTAAATCTTTGTATTTAATGGACAATTTACCACCACCCGCATCTGTATCATGGTCAATCACGACACCCATGCCGAGAATTCTGGAAAGGTCGCTTTCTAGAATTCGGGTATCAGCGTCCTTCGTCTTCTTTTGAGACTTCGACTTGGATGTTGTGCCCTTTGGTGGGGCCTTTGCGGCTTTCTCGACGTCTCGGACGGACAGGCCTTCTTTCGCCGCACGGCGGGCCAGGGTGAGCGGATCGTCGGCAGTAATGAGGGCCCTCGCATGTCCGGGGGACAATTGACCGTCTTGCAGCATGGTTTGAATTTCGTCGGGCAGTTGAAGCAGGCGCATCGTATTGGCCAGATGGCTGCGGCTTTTGCCCATCGCGGTCGCCAACTGCTCCTGCGTATGGCCGAATTTTTCCATCAATTGACGATAACCTTGCGCTTCTTCGACGGCATTTAGGTCCGCACGCTGAATATTCTCGATAATTGCGACTTCGAGGACTTCTGTGTCGTCGAGCTCACGCACAATTGCCGGGAGATTGTGCACTTGCGCGATCTGAGAGGCACGCCAGCGACGTTCCCCGGCAACGATTTGGAAGCGGGATTGGTCGACAGGATCAGGGCGCAGGATCAGGGGTTGAATAATGCCCTTCTCGCGGATGGATGCTGCGAGTTCTTCAAGCGCTGATTGCGAAAACTTGCGACGCGGCTGATCAGGGTTTGGGCTGATCTGTTCTACCGGAACAAGACGCTCACCACGGTGTGCGCCACCGGGTTGTTCGCCGGAAGATGCCGCAGCTGTGTTTGGTTCGATATCTGCCATCAGGGCAGAAAGGCCCCGACCAAGGCCGCGTTTGTCTGAACCTCGGGCCATTATGTCGTCTCCGTTCTTGGGGTACCGCGTTCGACAAGCTCGCTCGCGAGATCAATGTAAGCCAATGCACCCTTGGATGTAGGGTCGTAAGCGATGACCGGCAACGCGAAAGACGGCGCTTCGCTGAGCCGCACGTTGCGCGGAATCATCGTTTTAAACACAAGATCGCCGAGGTTTGATCGGGCGTCATCTTCGACCTGGCGACTCAAACGGTTCCGAGCATCATGCATAGTCAGGACGATGCCATCAATCCGAAGCGACGGGTTTGCGGTTTCGCGGACCTCGCGGACCGTTAGCATGAGTTGAGAAAGACCTTCGAGCGCAAAGAACTCTGCCTGAAGCGGCACCAAGATGGAGTTAGAGGCCACCAGCGCGTTCAACGTCAGGAGGCTAAGGGAGGGAGGGCAATCAATCAGGACGAAATCGTAACCAGTGTTGGACTGCCGTAGGGCGTCTTTCAAAAGGAACACCCGATTGTCGCGTTGGCCAAGCTCCACATCTGTAGAACTGAGGTCCGTCGTAGCGGGAGCAATCGAGAGGTTTTCAATTTCCGTAGGTTGAGCGACATCCTCTAACGCAGCGCCGTCGATCAGGATGTCGTAGGTGGTTCGGGCGCGCTTAAAGGCGTCGATCCCCAAGCCAGTCGAGGCATTCCCTTGAGGGTCGAGGTCAATAATCAGAACCGAAAGCCCTGCTTGTGCAAGCGCCGCCGCAAGATTGATGGCCGTAGTTGTTTTGCCCACCCCACCCTTCTGATTCGTGATCGAAATTACCCGCATACTGCTTCTTTTCTTAACTTTGGGGTGAAAACCGAAGAACCACTGCGTCGGGGTCGGTCTTGCTTGCGATAGCTTCTACCTTGGATTGCCAATCTTGTGGGATGGATTCAAGCTCGGACTTGTAGGAACTTCCTTTGGGGAAAAGAAGACAGGTGGAAGGCGTCATATGCGGCGAAGCGTGCTTGATAAGGGCGGCCAGGTTGCTGAGGGCGCGGGCCGAGATCACATCTGCCGATTGCCTTGGGATGCCTTCAATGCGCCGGGTAAGGATGTTGACCCTCACGTCCATTTTACGGGCGGCCTCTCGCATGAAGCCACATTTGCGGATATCGCTCTCCACAAGGGTCACTTTAAGGTTAGGACGCGTCTCTTTTGCCATGGCTGCGACAATTAAGCCAGGGAATCCGCCCCCCGATCCCAAGTCCAGCCAATTGCTGGCGTCAACGGGCGCCAGTTCAAAAATCTGCGCAGAATCAACGAAGTGCCGCTCCCAAGCCGTCTGCAGCGTAGATGGGGCAACGAGATTGATGGTTTTCTGCCATTGCAGCAGGAGCTCATGGAAAATGTTCAGACGCTCCATTGTTTCACGTGAAACAATGCTCGCCATGTATTGCTGTGCCTCGTCGTCAGTCATGCTGAAAGTCGGCCGAGTTGGTGGAGTTTTGTAAGAATTAGCGCCAAGGCTGCTGGGGTCATCCCATCAATACGCCCTGCCTGCGCCAACGATTTAGGTCGAACCCGCAACAACTTTGTGCGCAGCTCATTGGAAAGGCCTATAACGGCGTTGTAAGGAAAATCTGCTGGAATGGTTTTATCTTCATCCCGCTTTAGCGCTTCGGCGTCCCTGTTTTGCCGGTCGATATAGACCGCGTAAGTGGCTTCGATCTCTAGTTGAGAGGAGATATCAACGTCCAACGCCGAAAGCTTGGGCTCCAATCTGCACAGATCGTCCATGGTGACTTTAGGATAGGCCAGAAGCTCCATTCCATTGCGTCGCCTACCATCCTGGTTGACGTTCATGCCCGCCGAAACAGCCTGCATTGGAGTGATCTGCATCGACAAAAGAGACGATTTGGCTTTGGAGAGGGCATCCATCTTCGCGGCATAGCGGAACGTTCGGTCTTCCGACAATATACCAAGTTCGGCCGCCATGGGTGTGAGCCGCTGATCCGCGTTGTCAGCCCGAAGCGAAAGACGATATTCCGCCCGAGATGTGAACATGCGATACGGCTCCGATACGCCTCGCGTTACAAGATCGTCAATGAGCACGCCAATGTAAGAGTTGCGTCGGCTGAAGTGGATAGAAGGACGATCCGTGGCCCGGAACGCCGCGTTCAAGCCCGCTACCAGGCCCTGTGCCGCTGCTTCTTCATATCCCGTGGTGCCATTAATTTGGCCCGCTAGAAACAGACCGGGATGATCTTGAAGCTCTAACTGGTCATTCAGACAGGTCGGATCTATGTAGTCATACTCAATTGCATAGCCCGGCTGCAGCACCTCTGCTTTTTCTAACCCCTTGATAGAATGCACATAATCCAGTTGAACCTCGACAGGGAGAGATGTCGAAATGCCGTTTGGATAAATCACGTCAGTCGTCAGGCCTTCCGGCTCCAAGAAGATCTGATGCGAGGTTTTTTCCGCAAAACGGACGATCTTATCTTCGATCGATGGGCAATATCGTGGGCCGACGCCTTCGATATGACCGCCATACATGGCGGATCGCTCCAGGTTCTTTTCGATGATCTCGTGGGTGCGTTCGTTGGTATGGGTAATGCCACATGCAACCTGGCGCGCCTGCACTTGCGTCGTCAGAAAGGAAAAGAACGCGGGGTTATCGTCAGCGGGTTGAGTTTCCAGCTCGCTCCAATCAATTGACTTGGCCGACAAGCGAGGCGGCGTGCCGGTCTTCAACCGTCCCAGCGGTAGCGCCATTCCGGCAAGGCGCTCGGCCAATTTGATTGCCGGATTTGCGCCGAAACGGCCACCGGACTGCGTCTGGTCACCTATATGGATAACCCCGCGCAAAAACGTGCCGGTCGTGAGAACAACGGAGCTGGCCAGCAACTCCTGACCGTTCGTCATAATCACACCGGCGATTCGCCCGTTTCGCTCAACAAGATCGGAAACCTCGCCTTCAATCACATCAAGACGATCGACTCTGCCCATGTGGGCTTGGATTGCGGTCTTGTAGAGCTCTCGGTCAGATTGAGTCCGTGGCCCCTGTACCGCGGCACCCTTCTTCCGATTCAACAGCCGATACTGGATCCCCGAAGCGTCCGCTGCACGGCCCATAACGCCACCAAGCGCGTCGATCTCTCGGACCAGGTGCCCTTTGCCAAGTCCACCGATTGCGGGATTGCAGGACATCACGCCAAGATCATCCCGGCGCAAGGTAATCAACGCAGTACGCGCGCCTGCCCGACAGGCAGCATCCGCCGCCTCCACACCAGCGTGGCCACCGCCGACAACGACAACATCAAAGTTCGGATGTTTCACGTGAAACACTCCTATTTCCCGATACAGAACCGAGAGAAAATTTCACCCAAGAGGTTCTCTACATCAACCCGCCCGATCACTGAGTCAAGCGATCGCAGGGCATCTCGGGTATGTTCAGCGGCAAGTTCCAGCTCACCCGTCACCTCAAGGACCTCTCGCGCTGCCGCCAAAGCATCACACGCACGCGCGATCCCCCCCCGTTGTCGTTCTGTTATCACGGAACGCACGGTGCTCATCCGGTCTGAAAGAACACATTCAACATCCTCAATTAATCCCGCAATCCCCGCACCCGTCACGCCGGATATGCCAACGCCATTATTCAGGTCACTTTTTGCCGCATATCGAAAGTCGATCAACACTTCCAAAGCGTCTACGGGTTCCCAGTCATCGGTTTCCAGAAGTATCCGAAGATCAGCATCCATTGCCCGAGCAATAGCCCGCTCGACACCTATTCTCTCAACCGTATCATCCGTATCCCGCAATCCAGCAGTGTCCAGGAACGTCACAGGAAGCCCATTGATATCCAACCGCGCCTCAAGCACGTCACGCGTTGTCCCCGCCACGTCGGATGTGATCGCAACATCCCGGCCAGCCAACGCATTCAAAAGCGTGGATTTTCCCGCGTTGGGGGCCCCAAGAATAGCAACCTCGAAGCCATCCCTCAGGCGCTCTGCCACCACTGTTCCCACGATCTCCGCATTGAAATCGTCCATTAGGCCGCTCAAAAGGTCCAAAACCTCTGGCACAACGTCAACCGGAACATCTTCGTCCACAAAATCAATTGACACTTCCAGCAACGCGGCGATGCGTATCAACGTGTTCCGCCAGCTTTCAGCGTTTTCGGACAACCCGCCCTCAAAACTTGCCTGCGCCACTTTACGTTGTGCTTCGGTCTCGGCGTCGATTAACCGCCCGAGGCCCTCCACCTGGGTCAGATCCAGCGTGTCGTTCAAAAGCGCTCTTTGGGTGAATTCCCCGGCTTCGGCCAGACGTGCCATTCCGGTTGCTTGAATCGCAGCTTCAACGGCGCGCACGACGGCAACGCTCCCGTGCAGCTGCAACTCAATGATATCTTCTCCGGTAAAACTGGCGGGGCCCTTGAAAGCCAGAACAAGCCCTTGATCCAGAACCTCACCCGCCTTCGACAAGACCTTTCGCAACACGAAACGCCCCGCCTCTGGTAAGTCTCCCACCAGCTTTCGCCCCACATCGAAGGCGTCAGGACCCGAGATCCTGATAACCGCAACACCCGCTTTCCCCCGGGCCGTTGCCAGAGCGAAAATCGTCTGCATCCCGGTTCCTTAGGTGTTCATAGAGTCAAAGAACTCTGAGTTGGTCTTCGTCTGCTTCAACTTGGAAATCAGGAACTCGATCGCATCCGTCGTCCCCATCGGGTTCAGAATACGTCGCAGAACAAATGTCTTCTGCAAGTCGCCCTTGTCGACCAACAGGTCTTCCTTCCGTGTCCCGGATTTAAGGATATCCATCGCCGGATACACGCGTTTGTCTGCAATCTTGCGATCCAGGACGATTTCGCTGTTACCGGTGCCTTTGAATTCCTCGAAAATGACCTCGTCCATCCGGCTGCCGGTATCGATCAGCGCGGTCGCGATGATCGTCAACGAGCCACCCTCTTCAATATTCCGCGCCGCACCGAAGAAACGCTTAGGGCGTTGTAGAGCGTTGGCATCCACACCACCTGTCAGAACCTTACCGGACGATGGCACAACCGTGTTGAACGCGCGACCCAGTCGCGTGATCGAATCGAGCAAGATCACAACGTCCCGCTTGTGCTCTACCAGGCGCTTGGCCTTCTCAATCACCATCTCAGACACGGCAACATGGCGCGTTGCAGGCTCATCAAAGGTCGAGGAAATCACTTCCCCCTTCACCGAGCGTTGCATGTCCGTCACCTCTTCCGGCCGCTCGTCGATCAGCAAAACGATCAAATAGCATTCGGGGTGATTGGTCTCGATCGAATGGGCGATATTCTGCAACAAAACCGTCTTACCGGTCCGCGGCGGGGCCACGATCAAGCTCCGCTGACCCTTGCCGATCGGAGACACCAAATCAATGATCCGCGCAGAGCGGTCTTTGATCGTTGGGTCTTCGATCTCCATATTCATCCGCTCGTCCGGATAAAGCGGCGTCAGGTTATCAAACGCAACCTTGTGCTTCGCCTTCTCTGGCTCTTCAAAGTTGATCTGAGTGACGTTCACCAAGCAGAAATAGCGCTCGTTCTCTTTCGGCGCTGACATGACACCTTCAACGGTATCACCGGTACGCAGCGAGTGCTGGCGGATCATGTCTGGCGACACATAGATATCATCAGGACCAGCCAGGTAGTTTGCCTCGGGGCTCCGCAAGAAACCAAAACCATCCTGCAACACTTCCAACACACCGTCGCCGGAAATCTCCCAACCTTCTTCCGCGCGTTCGCGGAGGATCTCGAACATCATATCCCCCTTCCGCATGGTAGAGGCGTTCTCGATCTCAAGTTCTTCTGCCATGGGCAAAAGATCTTTAGCGGCTTTCGCTTTCAGGTCAGCAAGACGAAGCGTTTCAACTGTCATGGAAATTTCCAACGTGCACGTGTCTTGGCGCTAACGCCTAAACACTCGTGTCTTCTATGTAAGATGCCGTAGCCCCGGACGGGGTACGAGACTGGAGATAGGTTCATCTCTCAGCTCTGTCAACTCAGCCTCTCTCGGCCCCCTAACTATAATAAAGAAAGAAAAAGAAGTTTTCTTGTAGTTGGTAGTAGGACCGTTAGCATCTCGAAAAACTCACTTCTACGCAGGTTACTCACAAGTCTCGCCCTCAAGCGGGGCTTATGGACAAATTGGGTGTGAGTAAGCCGTATACAGGTTTAAGCGTTATTTATCAGGTATTTACGTATAACACCGAAACTGAAAAAGAGTGGAAATTCCTGTGGATATATGTGAGTAAGCAGTTCTTCTTGGGTTTATCCCAGCGCAGGTACTCCCCGGGCAAAAGCCTTTGGCCTTTTCCTCAGAACTCGGGCAGTTTGGGGAAAGTCTGAAAAACTCGCTGGCTTACGAACACATCCTCCCAACTTGATCCCAAAGAATTCCAAAGAATTATCCACAACATGTCGCGCCTCATTCTCGCCTCCGCCTCCAGTTCACGGCAGTCCATGCTCCAAAATGCGGGCATTTCCTTCGAATCAGTGCCCGTTCGCATCGACGAAGACGCCATCCGCCGTTCCCTGGTGGCGGAAGGCGCCTCCCCCCGCGATATTGCTGATGCCTTGGCGGAGTTCAAAGCCCGAAAGGGGGCCGAGAAACGGCCAGAAGACATCGTGCTGGGATCAGACCAAATCCTTGCACTAAAAGGAAAAATCTTTTCCAAGCCTGCGGACAAGGACGAGGCAGCCGACCATCTTCGCGCCCTTTCTGGCCAGACCCATCACCTCTATTCGGCCGCGGTCATTTATGAAGCGGCGAAACCCGTCTGGCGCACCGTAGGATCTGCGCGGCTATCCATGCACAGCCTTTCCGATGCCGAGATTGACGCCTACCTTGATAGAGCCTGGCCCGACGTGTCGGGCTGCGTCGGCGCCTATCAGGCCGAAGCTTTGGGCGGGCAACTCTTTTCCCGAATTGACGGAGATTGGTTTTCCGTCCTCGGCCTCCCCCTGTTACAGTTGATATCTTACCTTCGGACGCGTGGGATGCTTACCTCATGACAAAAGAAACGATCCCCCTCGCCGGCGTGATCGGTGATCCAATCGCCCACTCCCTGTCGCCGCGCCTGCACGGCCACTGGCTGAAGCGCTATGATTTGCAGGGGCACTACATCCCCTTGCACGTGAATCATGTCGATCTTCCTGATGTTCTTCGGACCCTACCCCGCATGGGGTTTGTCGGTGTGAACGTCACCCTGCCCCATAAAGAGTTGGTGCTTTCCCTTGCCGATAGCGTGACAGACCGCGCCGCCTTGATCGGTGCTGCAAACACGCTGACCTTCACGGCAAACGGGAAAATACAGGCCGATAACACGGACGGCATGGGGTTCGTATCGAACATCCGCCAGACCTTGCCGAGTTGGTCCGCCGCTGATGGTCCAGCATTGGTATTGGGCTCAGGCGGCGCGGCGAAGGCCATCGTGTCGGCGCTGGTGTCGGACGGCGCCCCTGTCGTCCACGTAGCCAACCGCACCCGTGCCCGAGCAGACGCACTGAAAGATCAGTTCGGGGCCCGCGTGTCCCCCCAGGATTGGACAAGCATCCCCGACCTCATCGGCGATGCCGCCCTGATCGTGAATACAACGTCGTTGGGAATGTCGGGCCAAGCACCGCTGACCCTTGATCTGTCACGCCTGTCCCCGGCCACGGTGGTGAACGATATTGTCTACACTCCGCTCGAGACGGATCTGTTGAAAGAGGCAGCGGCCCGGGGCTGCACGACCGTCGATGGGCTTGGCATGCTGCTCCATCAGGCGGTACCGGGGTTTGAGCGTTGGTTCAGCTACACACCGATGGTTGATGATGAGCTTCGTCAGGCAGTTTTGCAGGGATGAGTATTGCTCTTGGGTTAACCGGTTCGATCGGGATGGGCAAAAGCACCACCGCCAAGATGTTCCGCGATCTTGGCGTGCCGGTATGGGATGCCGACGCGACCGTTCATAAGCTCTATGGCGTGGGCGGCGCGGCGGTGGAACCCATAGCGGCGCTACTGCCCAATGCCATCGTGGACGGCGCCGTTGATCGCGGTATTCTTCGCGCCGAGATCGCAAAAGATTCGACCCTATTGCAGCGGTTAGAGACGGTTGTTCACCCCCTGGTGGGTGAGGATCGCGCAGCTTTTCGGGCGCAACACGTCGATGCCCCCCTGATCGTGTTCGATATCCCGCTTCTGTTTGAAACCGGGGGGGATGCGCAATGCGATGCCACGTTGGTTGTCACCACCAGCCCGCAGGAACAGCGCCGCCGGGTGCTGGCCCGTGGCACGAGTGAGGAAACCCTGAACGATCTGTTTTCCCGGCAAATGCCTGATGCGCAGAAACGGGACCGAGCCACCTACGTGATTCACACGGATACGCTGGACGGAACCCGGGAAGACGTGGCACATCTGGTTTCGCAACTGACCCAAGGCACATGATTGATGCGTGAGATCGTCCTCGATACGGAAACCACCGGCCTGAACCCCTATGACAACCCGCGTCATCGGATTGTCGAGATCGGGGCCGTTGAGGTGTTCAACCAGGTCGCGACCGGCAAGACCTATCACCAGTATATCCAGCCCGAACGCGACATGCCGAAAGAGGCGTTTGAAGTGCACGGCATTGGCGAAGATTTCCTTGCCGACAAGCCCCTATTCGCCGCAATTGCACAGGATTTTCTGGACTTCGTGGGCGACTCTCAAATGGTCATTCACAACGCTGAATTCGACATGCGTTTCCTGAATGCCGAGCTTGAGTGGGCGGGAAAACCGACGCTGCCCAACAGCCAAGCGCTTGATACGCTGAAGATCGCCCGCAAGAAGTTTCCCGGCTCGCCCGCGTCTCTGGATGCGCTGTGTCGTCGGTTCGGGATTGATAACTCGGCCCGCGAAAAACACGGCGCGTTGCTCGACTCCGAGATCCTAGCGGATGTGTATCTAGAGCTGACAGGCGGCAAGCAGCCCGATTTTGGCCTGTCGCAGACCAAGTCCAACACAGCACAGCAGCAGCAGGATGACAATTGGCGTCCAAAGCCGCGCCCCAACGCCCTGCCGTCGCGTTTGACGGATGAAGAAAAGGCCGCTCACGCGGCCTTTGTCGAAGCACTGGGAAAAGACACGATCTGGTCGCGTCTTTCCTGATCTTGGCTAGGGCTTACGCCGTACCTTGGGGCTGCTGCGCCTGGCGCGCGGCAAGCTGCTGGCGGTAAAGCGCCACGAAATCAATCTGGTCAAGGTTCAGCGGTGGATAGCCACCGTCACGCGACACGTCCGAGATGATGCGGCGCACGAAAGGGAACAGCATCCGAGGGCATTCGATCATCAAGAATGGGTGCAATTGCTGCTCGGCAATGTTTTCGATCAAAAAGACGCCGCCATACTCAAGCTCGATCAGGAAAATCGCTTTGGGCTCATCTTCCTTGGTCTTGCTTTCGACCTTCAGCTTCATGATGACGTCGTACTGATTTTCCGTCGTCCGCTTGCGGGCGTCCAGCGCCACCTGCACCTGAATGTCGGGCTGGCCTTGGGCCACAACGCCGTTCTGCACAGCTGCATTTTCAAACGACAGATCGCGGATGAATTGGCCCAGGATTTGCATCTTGGGAAGTTGCGCGGCAGGTTCAGCTGCTGCGCCTGCGGTTGCGTCGCCGTTAGCAGAGGCGTCGGACATAGGGTCTCTCCTTCATTCGAGGTCGGAGGTGCTTTAACAGGCCCGTCGCCCGGCCTCAATCCCTGCGCCAGCCCGAGGGCCCCGAGGGGCGCTCGGGATCATCGGCGGTAAAGGTGCCTTCGATGATCGTCTCATCCTGAGGCTGCCAGCCTCGGTCCGTGCGTACTGTCTGCACATTCACCCGTTCCTTGATCCGTTTCAGAACGAAACGGCGGAACGCGGGCACCAGAAGCGCGAAACCAAGGGCATCAGTAAAGAAGCCCGGCGTTAGCAAAAGCGCGCCGGAAAACAGGATCATTGCGCCGTGGGCCAAAGGCTCGGTCGGGTCGCGGAGGTCGTTGAAACTGTTCTGCAACTGCGCAAGGGCCTGCGCCCCCTGGCTTTTGACCAGAGCGGTCCCGGCGATGGCCGTCAGCAACACAATCGCCAGGGTCGGCCAAAGGCCAAGCCAGCCACCGACTTGGATGAACAGACCAATCTCAATCAGCGGAACCGCGATGAATACAAAAAACAGCCACATTTTCTTAACGCCTCTTCAGCCTTCACGCGGCCTTATCGCCGCAAACCGTGTAAACCGCACCCATGCATCTTGGCGCAATGGACTTGATCCCACCCCTGCCCTACATATGTGCCTGAAGATCAATATTTTAACCCACACACCCAATCGAGGCGACATGAACTCCTCCCTTTTGTCCTTGTTGGTGCTGGCTGGCATCGCAGTTTTTCTGATTTTGCGCCTACGTTCTGTGTTGGGCTCTCGGGATGGGTTTGAAAAACCGCCCGCCCCTGCTGGCACCCGTGTCCGGCGAGAGTTCGAGGTCATTGAAGGTGGCCCGGACGAAGATATTACCGATCACGTTGAAGACGGCACCGATAGCGCCAAAGCACTGGCCGCCATGAAGATGGCAGAGCCGGGCTTTCGCGTTGGTGAATTCCTGGGCGGCGCACGGCAAGCCTATGAGATGATCCTGATGGCCTTTGAACGCGGCGACGTGGAGGGCCTGCGCCCGTTCCTTGCCCCCGATGTGCTGGAGACCTTTGAACAAGTCATCAACCAGCGCAACGAACAAGGTCTGAAGATCGAGGCAGAGTTCATTGGCGTGCGCGAAATCAACTTGCAACGCGCCACCTTTGACCGGGCCACCAGTGTTGGCGAAATCACCGTGCGTTTTGTGGGCGAGCTGACAAGCGTTGTGCGCAACGCCGAAGGGGAGATCATTGAAGGCGACAGCACGGCCATCAAACGTCAGCGCGATGTGTGGACGTTCGCCCGCACTATGGGGTCCGATGATCCGAACTGGGCCTTGGTGGCCACCGACGGATGACCGATGAGACGGCTCGCAAGTGTCATTGCCTTTCTGATGATGGCGAGCGTCGCCGTGGCGGATGAGCCTGTGCAGCTTCTTGATTTCGACGACCTGAATGGATGGGCCACGGACGATCACGCCGCGGCCCTTTCGGTTTTCCGAAACACCTGTATGGATCTTGAAGGCTCCGATTGGGCGGCGCTGTGCAATGTGGCGGAAACCGCCCCTGATGCCCGCACTTTCTTCGAGCTGTTTTTTCGCCCCGTCTTGATTGGCGGCGAAGGCCCGGCGCTATTCACGGGTTATTACGAGCCGGAACTCAGCGGATCACGCACCCGCACCAGCCGCTACCGCTTCCCGGTCTACCGCATGCCGCCCGAGGTCACGGGCCAATGGCTGTCGCGTGAGCAGATCGAGGATACCCGCGTGTTGGAAGGCCGAGGGCTGGAGATCGCCTGGGTCGACGACCCGGTAGAGCTGTTCTTTCTGCAAATCCAAGGTTCTGGCAGGATAAGCCTTGCGGGCGGCGGCGCCATTCGGGTGGGCTATGGCGGACGCAATGGCCATGAATACCGCTCCATCGGGCGGGAACTTGTGCGGCGCGGCGTGTACCAGCCCCATCAGGTCAGCGCACAGGTGATCCAATCCTGGGTGCGCCGAAATCCGTCACAGGGGCGCGACCTGTTGCACCATAATCCCAGCTACGTGTTCTTCAGAGAGGTCGATATCACCGACCCGAACCTTGGCCCCCTCGGGGCGATGAACCGCAACATTACGCCCCATCGCTCTATCGCTGTGGACCCGGATTATACCCCCCTCGGCGCCCCCGTCTGGATCGAGAAAGAGGGTAACGGCCCGATCAACCGCCTGATGATTGCCCAAGATACCGGCGGCGCCATCCAAGGCGCGCAGCGTGCGGATATCTTTTTTGGCTATGGGGATGAGGCCGGTGAAGCCGCAGGCGTGATCCGTGACCCCGGACGCATGATGGTGCTTTTGCCGATCGAGCGGGCGCACCAGTTAATCCCGGACGCTTAAGCAATGGCCCGGCGCAGCAAGAGAGGCATGTCGGAGGACGACAAAGCCCTATGGGACCGGGTCGCAGCAACGGCGACACCGATGGACCGCAGCGGTGCGCCTAAGATCACCGAAGACGCGCCCGCCAAAAAGCCCGCCCCGATCCGGCCACAGCCAAGTACCACCGCCGAGCGTCTGCCTGCGTTCCGCGTGGGAGAGAAATCTTCGTTCAGCAAAGGCGCCGTGAACCATGCGCCGAGCCTTTCGGCGCGACTGGCCCATGCCCCTGTGCGTATGGATCACGGCACCCATAAACGCATGACACGCGGCAAGCTGAAGCCCGAGGGTCGCATCGACCTTCACGGCATGACCCTGGCCGAGGCGCACCCCGCCTTGATCAGTTTCATCTTCCATTCCCACGAAATGGAGCGGCGTTTGGTTCTGGTGATTACGGGCAAAGGCAAGGATCGCGACAGCGGCGGGCCGATCCCGATCCGACGCGGGATTTTGAAGCATCAGATACCCAATTGGCTGACCTCTCCGCCTCTGGGTGCGATGATCCTTGATATCCGCGAGGCTCATCAACGCCATGGTGGTGGCGGTGCTTACTACGTCTACCTCAAACGGCGGCGCTAGTTCTGGCTCAAGGGGGTCAGAAGCACCTGCGTCGCGTTCTGGATTGTCAGGATTGTGCCGGGCAACAGGCCGGTTTGCTGGCTCGTGTCCTGTTCGAACGCGCTGTTGAGCTGTGCCACCTCTCGCAAGATCTGCACCACGGCGGGCGAAGAGGCCCCGGCAAAATGGTTCAACGGATCACGCACACCGCCCGCAAAGGCGCTTACGTCGATCAAGGTCACTTCAAAGTCGGCCAGGTCCTCAGGGTTGGACAGGTTGCCAACCCGTTCCCTCAGCCCTGTAATGCGGGCCGAGACCGTTAACGCCCGGTCCCGTTGCGAGGTGAAGATGACAAAGGGCTGAGGCAAGGTGCCAATCCGCGCCGCCTGCCCCCGGAACACATCCACGTCGATATCGGGAGAGAACAAGATCACGCCGTTGATCCGGTTCATCACGGCGTCTTGGCCGCCGATGCGAAGTTGACGAAGCACCTCCATCACCACAGCGGATCCAAGGGAATGGGCGGTCAGGACGATGTCCAGACCCGCAGCGACAATCTCACGAAGCAACGCCTCCAACCCGTCGCGGGCAAACAGGGCCGAATCCCGATCATAGGCATAGCCCAGTGGGTTCCCGGCGCTGGGCCACGAATAGTGCACGGGAATGCCGGGAATGGCGAAATCGTGGTGGATTTGCGCAGTGCGATATAGGCCGGTTCCAATGGTGCTATTGAAGCCGTGAATAAACACCATAACCTCGCGCGAGCCAGACCTTTGCGCCTCGGCTTGAAGCGCGGCGCGAAAGGCTTCGGGCGATCGCAAGTGGTTACCGGCGCTGGCGACAAATTCGGTTTGCAGATCAGGCCCCCGGCGTCGGGAGCGGCCGGGCTGCACGGCGCCGACTTCCCTTTCGGGCGGAACGGAGATGTCGAACTGCGTAAACGACAGCTGTTCCTGCCGGACGGACTGGAACGCGCCGTCGCGGAAGACGCGATTGGTGGCCGTAAAGACCGTCTCATTGGTACCAACCGAGGCCGCTTCCGGCACGATCATGATATCGGGCACCGCCCCGCACCCCACCAGAGGCAGGGCAGCAACACCGCACATCAAGGCGCGCCGGGTGATTTGGGCGTTTTCCATAAGCCCTGATACCAGCAAGCGCTTACAAAACGTAGCGGCTTAAATCGGTGCTGCGCGTTAATTCGCCGAGGTTCTCTTCCACAAAGGTAGCATCCACCTTTACCACGTCGCCGGAACGGTCGGGGGCGGTGAAGCTCAGCTCCTCAAACACGCGCTCCAGCACGGTATAAAGTCTGCGTGCGCCGATGTTTTCGATGCTCTCGTTCACTTCGGCCGCGATATGCGCCAGCGCTTTGATCCCGTCTTCAGTGAATTCTACCGTGACTTCTTCGGTTGCCATCAGGGCCGTGTATTGGCGCGTCAGGGCGTTGTCGGTTTCCGTCAGAATGCGCACAAAATCATCTTCGGTAAGCGCCCGCAGGTTCACGCGGATCGGCAAGCGGCCCTGTAATTCCGGCAACAAGTCGGACGGCTTGGCAATGTGGAACGCGCCCGAGGCGATGAACAGGATGTGGTCGGTCTTCACCGGGCCATGCTTGGTGGATACGCTTGTGCCTTCAATCAACGGCAACAAATCGCGCTGCACCCCTTCACGGGACACATCGGCACCGCGGGCATCGGACCGGGCGCAGACCTTGTCGATCTCGTCAATAAACACGATCCCACTTTGCTCCACCGCCCGCAGAGCCTCTTTCGAAACGGTTTCCGCATCCAGCAGCTTGTCGGCCTCTTCCTCGATCAGCAGATCATAGCTCGCGGCCACGGTCAGACGCCGCTTTACGGTGCGCCCACCCATGCCTTTGAACAGATCGCCCAGGTTCATCATGCCGGGGCCCATGCCCCCCATGCCGCCGGGCTGACCGGGAATCTCAAAGCCACCAAGAGGGTTAGAGGTATCGGCAACCTCAAGTTCAATCACCGTATCGTCCAACTCCCCCGCGCGGAGCTTTTTGCGGAACATCTCGCGCGTTTGATCGCGGGCGCTTTCGCCGGCCAAAGCCTCGATCACGCGGTTTTCGGCGGCATCGTGGGCCTTGGCCTTCACCTCTTCGCGCATGTGCTCGCGGATCATCACTTGCGCGGATTCCACCAGATCGCGGATGATTTGCTCCACATCGCGGCCCACGTAGCCCACTTCGGTGAACTTTGTGGCTTCGACCTTGATGAATGGTGCTTTCGCCAGTTTGGCCAAGCGGCGGCTGATCTCGGTTTTACCGACGCCTGTGGGCCCGATCATCAGGATGTTCTTGGGATAGACCTCATCGCGCAGGTCGTCGCCCAACTGCTTGCGCCGCCAACGGTTGCGCAGGGCCACGGCGGTGGCGCGTTTGGCGTCGTTCTGACCGATGATGAAACGGTCAAGTTCGCTAACGATTTCGCGGGGGGTTAGGTCACTCATGATTGAGCCTCCTTTGCTGCCCAGGGGGGCAGACGGGTTTTACCGGGGAAGTTGGGAAGGCCGCGCATGATCGCGCCACGGATACGTTCCCATTGGGCGCCAAGCACAACCATGCCGACCCCAAGAAGCAGGATCACAAGGAACGCGCCTTCACCTTCAACGACTGAAATGGAGAGTGCCACGACGTAGCCAACGCCCGACACGAGGAAAGAGCGGCGGTCGATCACCACGGCAAACAGCGCCATGAAGGCGATGAAGACCAGCAGCATCAGCTTTGCGCCCGCGTCCGGGTTCTGAAACAGGGTCAGCGCCACGGTGTTCACGATCGCAGGCGCGGCGATGACGTGCAGCCAAAACCCCGAGGCGGCCCGCCGCGTCACGCGGTGCGGGTCGCTCATGTCGAAGGCCAGCGCAATGGCAAGGCCCGTGAGGCCAAGAAGGATCGTGATGATCGCAAAAGGGCCATCGGCGGACAGAAGAAACAGATCATCAACTCCGTCCGGCACGGTGCCGCCAATCGTGACAAGGCCGAAGGTCAGCACCACAACGGACACAGCGATCAGCGCAACGGTAAACGGCACGCGGTAGAGCAGATAATAGAAGGCCAGCAGCACGCCCGAAAGACCCGCGGCCACTGTCCAACTGGCCTGAAACGTCATGTCCATCATCGCCGCAAAGGACAGGCCGAACTGCACGGCAGAAAGCCCAAACATGATCGCCAACGCGATCGATGGGGCCACCATGCGCCGCGCGATGGTGAAATAACGCGCCAGAAGAACCAGCACGCCCATCGCCACAAACGAAAACACCATTCCCAAGACATAGCCGCTGGTGGTGGTGAAGATCGACAGGCCCGTCACGCCCGTCCAGCCCGCGAACAAGATCGAGAGGCCGACGACTATGAAGATCTCGTTGAATCCTTTGAACAGCTCAAACGGTTCATCAAGGCCGCTCCGCCGCGCCCGCACGCCTTCACGCTCTTCCGCCAGTGCCAGCAGAGAGGCTGCCTGAGCCTCGGACATCAGGCCCGCACCCACAGCCGCGCGGAGGTCATCGCGGGTCACATCGCTCATGCAGAGATCGTTTCTACGGTCAGGTTACCGTTGGTGTAGACGCAAATGTCGGACGCAATCGCCATGGCATCGCGGGCAATCGCCTCGGCGTCTTTGTCGCTGTCGAGCATCCCGCGCGCAGCGGCCAAGGCGTAGTTGCCCCCTGACCCAATCGCGGCAATGCCGTGCTCTGGTTCCAACACGTCGCCCGCGCCGGTGATGATATAAAGCTCGGACCCATCGGTGACGATCAGCATCGCTTCCAGCTTTTGCAGGTATTTGTCGGTGCGCCAGTCCTTGGCCAATTCAACGCTGGCCCGCTGCAATTGACCGGGCGTTGCCTCTAGCTTGGCTTCAAGACGCTCCAACAGGGTGAAGGCATCGGCGGTGGAGCCCGCAAACCCGCAAACGACATCGTAGCCGCCCGGCGACAATCGCCGCACCTTGCGGGCGCTGCCCTTGATGACCGTCGGCCCAAGGCTGACTTGTCCGTCACCCGCAACAACCACTTTGCCGCCCTTGCGCACGCCAATGATCGTTGTGCCGTGCCAGCCGGGGAATTCATCTTTCGCCATAGGGGCCTCCATCCGTTCAGGCCCTATATGGACAGCACGATGGCCTCTCGCAACCTATGGGCTCGGTGGGGTCGGCAATTCGGTGGCGTTGCCCGGCTAATTCCCGTCGAATATCAGGTCGGCATGATCATTCAGATAAATGCGCAGCCATGGGGTATAGAGTTCCGGCGCGACGTCGACCTGGGCCTTCAACGTGGCAAGGGGCCGCCAAGCGACATCCATGACCTCATCGGGGTTCATTACCGGCTCCTGACCCGACGTCAGTTCGCCCACAAAGATATCTACAACTTCGTGTTCTATCAGGCCGCCGCCCACGTCCGCTCGGTATTCCACGGTATCCCGAAACGTTAAGGAAACGCCTTTAATCCCCAGCTCTTCATCCAGCCGCCGAACGGCGCAATCCATGGCACTTTCGTCCCACTGGGGGTGCGTACAACAGGTGTTCGCCCAAAGACCGGGCGTATGGTATTTCCCCATCGCGCGCTGTTGCAGCAGCACGTCCCCATCCCTCAGCAGAAAAACCGAAACCGCCTTGTGCCGGAGCCCGCGCTGATGCGCCTCCAGTTTCTCCACAGGTTGCAAGGTTCCGTCGACCCAGGTGGGGATGTGAATTTTCATCGGCTTATCGGCTACATCAATGGCCCCAAATGGGACCAGTTTCTCGTTACAGCGCCCCATGCGCCATTGCGCGCAATTTGACCAGTGGCGCGGGATTATTTCAGATCATTTGTGAAAGCACCCGCAGCGTCTTATCAATGCTTTGTACGAGTCTTGTATGGGTGAACACAGCCCCTGCGGGCGTTATGCCTCACCAAAAGGTGTGAACATTCGCCGAAGAACCTAGTTATACTTTCATCAGCTTTTGTAGGAGACGATCAATGAAGCCACTTTCTATCCTAGCCGCCACAGCGACACTCCTTGCGACCCCTGTTTTTGCCGATGGCCACGCCACCGGAGACGCCGCCGCCGGAGAGCGTACCTTCCGCCAGTGCGTTGCCTGCCACGTTGTTGTGGATGCCGAGGGCGAAACACTCGCCGGACGCAACGCGCGTACGGGTCCAAACCTGTATGGCATCCATGGCCGCACGATCGGGTCCGTGGAAGACTTCCGCTATTCCGGAGGTCTTGAAGCGCTTATGGACGCAGAAATGATGTGGGACGAGGAATCCTTCGTTGCCTATGTCCAAGATCCGACGGGTTGGATTCGTGAAGCAGCTGGTGACGACAGCCTGCGCGGCGCGATGAGCTTCCGGGTCCGTTCGGAAGAAGACGCGTTGAACCTTTATGCTTACCTCGTATCCCTTGGTGGCTCGGAAGAGTAATTCTTCCCCTGCGATGTACTTGAACAGGGCGGCTCCAGTTTGGGGCCGCCCTGTTCGTTGCCCAAGTGCCCTTAGCCCTCAGCAACCTTCTTTTCGCGCCACAGGGTGAACAACCCGGCGCAAATCACGATGCCCGCCCCGATCATGACGTTGTTTGCCAAGGTCTCGTGAAACACGAACAACCCGATGGCAGACGCAAAGACCAATTGCAGATAAGCAAAGGGCTGAACCTCGGACGCTTCGGCGACCTCGTAGGTTTTGATCAGAAGGAAGTGGCCCGTCGCCCCGGTGACGCAAAGCACAGCCATCCAGATCCAGTCGGCGGAGATCATCGGCTCCCAAAACCAAACGCCGATACAGGTCGAAACGATCGCGCCCATGGTGCCGGTCCAGAAAAAGCTGGTGGCCGCGCGATCCTTGGCGGCGACGTATCGGGTCAGCAAATTGTAGAGCGCAAACATGAATGCGGCCGTCAAAGGCACCAGCGCGTAGATCGAGAACACGCCGTATCCCGGTTGCAGAATAACCAAAACGCCCACAAAGCCGATGCCGATTGCCGTCCACCTGCGCCAGCCGACCCTTTCGCCCAGAATGGGGCCGGAAAGGGCCGCAACAAGAAGCGGGTAGCAAGCAAACATGGCGTGAGATTCCACAAGACCAAGCAACACGAAACCGCCTACCATCACGCAGATCTCGCCCGCCAAAAGGATACCTCGAAACGCTTGTACGAAGGGTTGAGAGGTTTTGGCCGCCGCCCGCACGCCGCCCGCCTGCCGCGAGGCGATGGTGATGACAAAGGCCGCAAAGAACCAATAACGGATCATTACGACCATAAACACGTTGTATTCCGACGCCAAATGGCGGCTGATCCCGTCTTGAACGGCGAAGACGAAAGTGGTGGCAATCATCAGGTAGATGCCAAGCTTGGGATTGCTGCTCATCCCAGTTTCCCCCGTGTCATGTGACGTTTCCTGCCAAAACCTGTGACCCGTTCGACGGTGAAGCCAGCCTCTGCCAGCGTGCGGCGGATGCGCCCGGCGGCCGTATAGGTGGCAAAGGTTCCCCCCGGCGCGGTGTGGTGGGCGACGGCGTGCAGAAGATCATCCTCCCACAGCTCGGGGTTCTGGGCGGGGGCGAAGCCATCCAGGAACCATGCATCGGCTCTAAGGGGCAGGTTAGGCAGTGTTTCGCGGGCGTCGCCGATGATGACGGATAGCTCAAAATCATCGCCGGTAATCCGCGGCTCAAACGGGTCTTTCAGCAAGATATCCACCGGAAGATCAGGGAAAGGGGCAAGGGCGCGGGCGCGGTCTTGGGGGCTGATTGGAAAAGCCTCGAACGAGGTGAAATGCAGCTTGCCCGATGCGCCAGACGCCCGGAACGCCTGTAGCGTCGCCAGAAAGTTCAGGCCGGTGCCAAAGCCAAGCTCTGCCACGTGGAAGCCGTCCTGAAACCGCGCGGGCAAGTCGTTGCCGCCGAGGTAGACAAACCGGGTTTCGGCCAAGCCATCGTTGAGGGAATAAAAGGGGTCAGCGAACCGTGTCGAGACCGGAACATTGTCTCGCCATTCGATGTTGTGCTGGTCCTCGATCATGGCGCGTCCTATCCATTCTGCGGCGGACCATCTGCCAAGCCTGACGGAGTTGCAATGACCGAAATCACAGTCAAAGGGGCCGGCATTACCGGGCTGATGTGCGCATGGATGTTGGTGCAACGGGGCGCGAAGGTTCAGGTGGTTGACCCCAATGGTGTGGGCGCGGGTGCATCCGGTGGCATCGTGGGGGCATTGGCCCCCCATGTGCCGGAGAACTGGAACCCGAAGAAAGCAATGCAATTCGCCGCTTTGGACAAGGCCGAGGCGTTGTGGAAACGTATCGCAGACGTCGGCGGCAAGAACCCCGGCTATGGGCGCACGGGGCGGATACAACCGCTTGCCGATGACGCCGCCGTTGCCTTGGCCCGGAAGCGGGCAGGGACGGCGACGGCGCTTTGGGATGGTCGCTACACTTGGCGGGTCGTTCCTGTGAGGGAGATTTCGTTTGGCATTGAAACGCCCACGGGCCTAGTGATTCTCGATACTCTCACCGCGCGAATCCATCCTCGCCAAGCCTGCGCTGCGTTGGCCGCCGCTCTGGCTGTTTCGGGGGTAGAGGTCGTGCCCGAAGCACCGACACGTGGGACCGAGATTTGGGCCACCGGCGCCGCCGACCTGTCCGAGATATCAAACGCGCTCGGCAAGTTGGTCGGTGCGCCGATCAAAGGGCAGGCGGCTTTGCTGAAGGTCGATCTGTGCATTGCCCCGCAGGTGTTTGTGGATGGGTTGCACGTGGTCCCCCATGGCGACGGGACGGTGGCCATCGGTTCCACCACCGAGCGCGAGTTTGACGCAGCCGATACCACCAATATGCAGCTAAACCCCCTTATTAGTGCCGCGCGGGCCGCTGTTCCGGCCTTGGCCGATGCACCGGTTATTGCCCGCTGGGCGGGCGTGCGGCCACGGGCCAAAAGCCGTGCACCCATGGTGGGGCCGCACCCGACGCGAGACGGCGCGTATATCGCCAATGGCGGCTTCAAGATCGGTCTCGCCATGGCCCCGGTGATGGCCGAAATGCTCACATCGCTGATCCTTGATGGCCACGATACCATCCCGCCAGAGTTCCACCCAAACGCAAGCTGTTGACCTTCGCAATGTGGGCGGCAAAGGTCGCCCAAACGGGTAGAAAGGCGCGACATGACACAAGTTCACGGCGGTAAAATTCTGGCTGATCGGCTGGCGATGCACGGGGTGGGGCGGGTGTTCTCGGTTCCGGGTGAAAGCTTTTTGGCGGCGCTTGATGGTCTTCATGACCTCGACATTCCCAACATCGTTTGTCGCCAGGAAGGCGGCGCGGCGATGATGGCGGAAGCCCACGGCAAGATGACGGGGCAACCCGGTGTGCTGTTCGTGACCCGTGGCCCCGGCGCGACAAATGCCAGCGCGGGCCTGCATATCGCCATGCATGACGCCACGCCGATGGTATGTTTCGTGGGGCAGATCCCGCTGAAACATCGGGACCGCGGTGTGTTTCAAGAGGTTGATTACAGGGCGTTTTTTGGACCTCTGGTAAAATGGTCCGCTGAGGTAGAGCGCACGGATCGTCTGGCCGAATACATCGACCGCGCTTTTGCCATCGCCCAATCAGGCCGCCCCGGCCCTGTGGTCCTGGCCCTGCCTGAAGATATCCTTTCGGCGCTGGCAGATGTGCCCAAACAACGCCCCGGCGCCCGCGCGTCGGCCAGCGTTCACCCCGATGATATTGCCCCGATGGTCGAGGCCTTCGCCCTGGCCAAACGCCCGCTGATCCTATGCGGCGGCTCTCATTGGAGCGAGACGGACAAACAAACCGCGCAAACTCTGGCCGAGCGGACGGGCGCACCCATCGCCGTAACCTTCCGCAGACAAGATTACATCGACAACGACCACCCGAATTACGCGGGCGATCTTGGCGTTGGCGCAAACCCAGCGCTGGGAAAACGCCTGACGGACGCCGATTGCATCCTGCTTCTGGGGGCCGAGTTGAACGACATCACCACGGCGGATTTCACCTTGCTGGACCCGGCCAATCCACCGGTGATTTTACAGGTCTCCCCCTCGGCCGAGGCGGCAAGCAAAACCTATCCGGCAAGCTTCGCGATCACCGGCACCCCTATATCAATGCTATATCAATTCCTGTCGGCCACGTCAGAGTGCGGTGACCGGGGCGCAGCGGAAGCACGGGCCGAATACGAGGCTTGGCAACAGCCCCAAGCCACCCCCGGCGACGTCCAGATGGAACAGATCATCGGCTGGCTACGCGACAACGCCAGCGCTGATACGATCATCACCAACGGCGCGGGCAACTACGCGGCGTTCCTGCATCGCTATCACCGTTTCCGGCAGTACGGGACGCAACTTGCGCCGACGTCGGGCTCGATGGGATATGGATTGCCCGCCGCGATCTCGGCCAAGTTGCAGAACCCGGATCAGCCGGTGATTTGCCTTGCGGGCGACGGTTGCCTGCAAATGACGATCAATGAGCTTTCGACGGCGCAACAGCATGGGGCCGATATCATCGTGATCGTGGCCAATAACGGGCGCTATGGCACGATCCGAATGCATCAGGAGAAACACTATCCGGGGCGGGTTTCGGGGACTGATCTGTTCAATCCCGATTACGCCGCACTTGCCGGGGCCTATGGCGGCACCGGGCACACGATCACGGAAAACGCGCAGTTCGCCGCCGCCTATGCAGAGGCCCTGAAGGGCGGATTGCATATCATCGAGCTGAAGCTGGACCCGAAGATGCTGGCTACCACAAAGAACCTGTAAAAACAGGCTCTAATCGGCGGGATTGTCCAGCATTTTTACTTCGCGCTGCGGGAACGGGATCGAAATCTCGTTCTCGCGGAACGTATCCCAAAGCGCCAGATAGACGTTGCCGCGAATGTTGGTCAGACCGCCCGTGGGGTCCTGAATCCAGAAGCGCAGGATGTAATCCACGCTGGAATCGCCGAAACCCACCACATGGCACACGGGCGCTCGGTCGGGCAGCACGCGAGGCACGCTTTTGGCCGCTTCGATCGCCAGTTTGCGCACCAGATGGGGATCATCGGCGTAGGCGGTGCCGAAATAGATATCGAGGCGCACAAAATCGTTGGAATGGGACCAGTTCACCACTTGGCTGGTGATAAGGTCCTCGTTGGGGATCAGGTATTCCTTCCCATCCCGCGTTACGACGCTGACGTATCGGGCCCCAAGGGAATTGATCCAGCCGAAGGTCTCGCCCAGAGAAATCACGTCGCCGGGCTTGATCGACTTATCCAGCAGAATAATGACCCCGGACACGAGGTTAGAGACAACTTTCTGCAAGCCAAAACCAAGGCCCACACCAATCGCACCGGACAAAACGGCAAGCCCGGTCAGATCAATTCCCGTGAGCCTCAGCCCGGCATAAACAGCGACGCCGTAGAAGGTGAGTTGCAGGAACTTGACCGCCAGAACCCGCATGGAGGGCGACATTTCATCGTTCTTTTCAATCCGCGAGCTGGCAGTGCCGGTCAGGAAACGAGCGATAATGATGAGAGCGGCGACAACAAGAACGCCTTGGATCACGGTGAACAGGGAAATCCGGGCATTGCCGATGTCAAAGCCAACGGAATCAAGAATCGCAATGGCCTCGTCCCGGACATTCAGAATCTCAATCGTGACGTAAATCCAGGCGCCGTAGCGCACGATGGTCCGAAAGAAGGCGGATCGGATCAGCCGAGTGACAAAAACCACAAAGAGCCAAGCCGTCGAAAGCTCCGCCGCGATGGTCAGCAAGAATGACCGGGACGGCCATGTCACCTCACGCATGATCAGGACGACGATCCAGATCAGGATAACGAAAAAGATGATGAAAAGGCGGCGATGGATGATTGCAAGGATGCGCATTCGCCACGTCGGCCAGCCTTCCCGCGATGCCATCCAGTTGCGGATCGGCCCACCAAAAATGCGCCGTAACAGCCAAGCGCCCGCCAGAAGCACCAGAAAGATGCCGACCTGATAGGCATTCCAAGGCCGAAGGAGAGAGGAAAGAAATGTCTCGAACTCGCCGATCAGACCCGTAATTTCACCCATTGCGGCATCCAACGCCTGCGCTTCGGCGTCGATAATTTCCGGCGGAATTTCCTCAGGGTCCATTCTTGTCCTCGTTTGTGTTCTTGCAGCCTACGCTTGCCGGGCGGCATCGGGCAAGCGCCACCCTTGGCAAGCAGCGCGCACCCGTGTAATTCCTGCCCCATGAGAAGCTTTTTCGATATCGGCGACCGCGCCCGCCTGCCCTGGCGCTTTTTTGGCGCGCAGACGCTTTGCCTTGGTGGACTATGAGCTAGCGCGCCTGAAGATATCGACCAGACCCACACCTTTTTCCGACAGGATCCAGCCATGACCGGCAAGACACTCTACGACAAAATCTGGGACGCGCACCTCGCCCATGAGGCTGAGGACGGCACCTGCCTTCTCTACATCGACCGCCACTTGGTCCACGAAGTGACCAGCCCACAGGCCTTTGAGGGCCTGCGCATGGCGGGCCGTGGTGTTCATGCGCCCGACAAGACCATCGCCGTGCCGGACCACAACGTGCCCACAACGCCGGGCCGGAACGACCCCAAGAACATGACCGAGGATAGCGCCATTCAGGTCGCCGCCCTCGACAAGAACGCCAAGGATTTCGGCATTCACTACTATCCCGTGTCTGATGTCCGCCAAGGCATCGTGCATATCGTTGGTCCCGAGCAGGGTTGGACGCTGCCCGGGATGACAGTGGTTTGCGGCGATAGCCACACGGCCACCCACGGTGCGTTCGGCGCCTTGGCGCACGGCATCGGCACGTCCGAAGTGGAGCACGTATTGGCGACGCAAACGCTGATCCAGAAGAAATCCAAGAACATGAAGGTGGAGATCACCGGCAAACTCGCCCCCGGTGTGACCGCCAAGGACATCACCCTGACCGTGATCGGCCGCACCGGCACGGCGGGCGGCACCGGCTATGTCATCGAGTATTGCGGCGAAGCGATCCGCGATCTGTCCATGGAAGGGCGGATGACCGTCTGCAACATGGCGATCGAAGGCGGCGCCCGCGCGGGTATCATCGCCCCGGATGAGAAGACGTTTGAATACTGCATGGGCCGCCCCCACGCGCCGAAGGGTGCCCAGTGGGAAGCTGCACTGGCCTGGTGGAAAACACTCTATTCCGACGACGACGCCCAGTGGGATGAGATCATCACGATCCGAGGCGAAGACATCGCGCCGGTTGTGACCTGGGGCACCTCGCCCGAGGACGTGCTGCCGATCACCGCAAATGTCCCTGCTGCCGACAGCTTTGAGGGCGGCAAGGTGAACGCGGCGCAGCGCTCGCTTGATTACATGGGTCTGACAGCGGGCACACCGTTGGATCAGATCGAGATCGACACGGTCTTCATCGGGTCCTGCACCAACGGCCGGATCGAAGATCTGCGTGCCGCGGCGGCTATCTTGAAGGGCAAGAAGATCAAAGACGGCCTGCGGGCGATGATCGTTCCCGGCTCGGGACTAGTCCGGGCGCAAGCGGAAGAGGAAGGCTTGGCCGACATCTTCAAGGACGCCGGTTTCGAATGGCGCCTTGCCGGCTGCTCCATGTGCCTTGCGATGAACCCCGATCAGCTTTCCCCCGGAGAGCGCTGCGCGGCCACATCCAACCGCAACTTTGAAGGCCGCCAAGGCCGGGGCGGGCGCACACACTTGATGTCGCCTGCAATGGCAGCTGCCGCCGCGATCACCGGCCGCCTGACGGATGTTCGCGAATTGATGTGAGCGTGACCAAACCCTTGCAAGGGTTTGTACAGAGCCTTGCAAGGCTCTGGTTACGCCTCCGTCGGCTCGGGGACGAACCGGCGGGCGGTGTGTTCGCGTCCCAGGCTGAGGCATAGGATCACGACCGGCAGCAGGCCAACGCCAGCAATCACGAGGGAGGGGCCAGCGGCCTCTCCCAACCGTTCATCGGCGGCAAGGCGGTGCGCCTGCACGGCCAGCGTGTCAAAGTTGAACGGTCGCATGATAAGCGTCGCGGGAAGCTCTTTCATCACATCGACAAAGACGATCAGGAGCCCGGTCAGGATCGACGGCCGCAGGATCGGTAAGTGTACCCCCGCCAGCATCCGCCGCGGGCTGCGGCCAAGGGTCCGGGCCACGGCATCGACGTTGGGGTTGATCGTACTCAAACCCGCATCGTAGGCACTAAGTGCTGCGGCCATGAAGCGGACGCCATAGGCGGCAATCAGCAACCAGATCGAGCCGGTGATAAGCAGCCCGGTGTCGATGCCAAACCGTGCCTCCATAAACGCATCAAGGGCGTTGTCGAAGGCGGCGAAGGGCACGATCAGCCCCACGGCAATCACACCGCCGGGCACCGCATAGCCAAGGCCCGCCACGCGGATCGCGGCCCTGGCGGCCCGGGTCGGATGCAGCCGGGCGTTGAAGCCCAGAATGACGGCCGCGGCGACAGTGAAAACAGCGGCGATTGAGGCAAGGATCAGAGAGTTACGCAGAAACCGCAGGTAGCGATCTGTCAGCATGTTGTCGAAGTGATCCCACCCCAGTGACAACAAAAGCCCCACCGGAAGCAGGAAGCCAAGAACCACGGGCAGCCCGCAAAACGCCACTGCGGCTGCGCTATTCCAGCCCGAAAGCTCCACGGCTTGCATCGCCTCAAACCGGCGCCCCGCCCCGTGTTGGCGTTGACCGCGCCGCTGGCGTCGCTCCAACGCGGCAATCACCAGTGCCACGATCATCAGGCAAAGGGCCAGCTGCGCCGCGCCGCCTCGGTCAAAGAAGGAATACCACGCCTGGTAGATGCCCGTCGCGAAGGTCTGGACGCCGAAATAGGACACGGTGCCGAAATCCGCCAACGTCTCCATCAGCGCGAGCAGAACGCCACCGGCGATGGCCGGTCGCGCGATGGGCAGGGACACGCGGGTGAACGCCCCCCAAGGCCCGGCCCCAAGGGTCCGCGCAGCGATATAGGCGGTGGCGCTTTGTTGCAGAAAAGCGGCGCGGGTCAGCAGGTAGACGTAGGGGTATAGCACCAGAACCAACATCAGCGCCGCGCCACCAAGGGAGCGGATTTCCGGGAACCAATAATCGCGCGGCCCCCATCCGGTGAAGTCCCGTAAGCTCGATTGCACCCAACCGGGATGGTCCAGAAAATCGGTGTAGGCATAGGCCAGCACATAGGCCGGAAAGGCCAGGGGCAGGGCAAGCGCAATTTCCAGCACCCTCCGACCAGGAAAACGGGTAGCGGTGACCAACCAGGCGGCGCCTGTGCCGATGATTGCCGTGCCCAGGCCCACCAGCAGAATCAACAGCGCCGTGGTGCCGGCATAACGTGGCAGAACCGACGTGGAGAGGCGCGAGAACGTCTCTATCCCGCCCGTCAGAGCCGCAATCCCCACGGCAATCATCGGCAGAAGGCACATCGCAGCGGCGAGCCAAGCAAGGCTACCAAGCCGTAGCGGAGAAGGGATGCGAAAATTTCGAGCCATGGTGCTTCGTGTATTCGTCAGGATTGACCGGAATTGCAAGCAACACAGCACAATAGGTAAAGCTGCGAGGAGCGAAGCGAGGAGGGGCTACTTGTCCCGACGAGGCCAAGGCCCCCGCTTCTCGGACGATAGGAAGGGTGCAATACGCAGGGCGCTCGGAGTTCCCACCCGGGTTCGTGTCCGCAGGACCGGCGTTGTGGCAGACGTCCCACCACGTTCCTCGCGTAGCACGATATATATCCCAGACCCGATAATAATGGCTGAACCGATCAGTGTCGGCGTGTCCAGCGTTTCATCAAACAGAAGGAAGCCGTAGACCGTCGCCCAGAGGATCTGGCTGTATTGCATGGGCGCCACCATGACCGCCGGGGCAGCGCGGTAGGCGAAGATCAGGCAAGCACTGGCCGTAAGGGCAAAGGCGGCTATCACCGCGACCGCGGCAAGGTCTTGGCCGGGCATCGGCACATAGAAGAACGGCAGCGCCGCTCCCATCAGCACAAAATTGGCGACCATCGGGTAAAGTAGCATGACGACCGAGCGTTCCTCTCGGCCGATCTTACGCACAATCAACGAGGCAACCGCGCCGCCGACCGCTGCCAACAGGGCCCCGATATGCCCAAGCGAAAACTCTGTCTGGCCCGGTTGCAGCACCACGAGAACGCCCACCAACCCCACGGCCACAGCGATGCCACGGCGCAGGCCGACCTTCTCGCCCAGCATCGGGATCGCCAGAAGCGTAATCAGCAACGGAGAGGCAAAGATGATCGCGTAGACCTGCGCCAAAGGCAGCACGGTAAACGCGTAAAACGCGCTGATCCCCACCACGACAGAGGCCGCCGTGCGCAGGGCGACCCACCACGGATGATTAGGCCGCAAATTCGCCTCGGTCTGGTCGCGCAGCAGAACGAAGGTGGCGATGGGAAAGCCGAACAGGACCGAGAAGAACACGATTTGGATCGGAGAATAGCTTCCGCCGAGGTACTTCACGATAACATCGTGGGTCGAGAAGATCCCAAAGGCCAGCAACCCAAGGAGGGCACCGCGGAGGTTGGAGGAAGGTGTCACTTGAACGATCCGAATAGAAGGTGAAGGTCTGGTAGCGATACCAGCGTTGCGGCAGTGTTCAAGCCACCGCAGCGCATGGCTGTCATGCGTGGGTTGTCCGGTCGCGGGTTACGAGCACAGATCCGTCTGCCATGTAACGGTATTCACGCCGCGCCAGCAGAGGTAGTGCTGCTGCATGTAGCTGAGCGTCCAGGCGCCGTCCTGCGGGTTCAGGACATACTGCGTCCGCTGGCCATTCACCGAATCGTCGGCAAAGCCCGTCTCGGACACCAGAATCGTTATTTGCCCGGAGTAATGGGAACTGACGTCCACAGAGAACGCAGGCGGCCGTTCCTCTCCCTCATAAGGGAAACCGGCCAAGGCTTCGTGGGCGATTTGCAAGGGGTCTTCGAAGGTATCGCCAACCGCATAGCCATCGGCATGGACGGCGGTGGTCAGAAGGCAAAGGGCAGTGGCGAGGCGGAACATGGCAATCTCCTTGGTGTGTAATACCGTTGAGACTGCCATGTCTTTGGTCGTCTGGCGAGGGGCCCTTAGCTCGCCAGCTTCGCCACAATAGCGTCACCCATTTCAGAGGTGCTGATCGCGGTGCCCCCATCGGGGCCCATCAGGTCAGCGGTGCGGGCACCGTCGGCCAGAACGCCCTCTACGGCGTTTTCCAGCAATGTCGCCTCATCCCCCAGATCAAAGCTATAGCGCAGCGCCATGGCGAAGCTGAGGATACAGGCGATGGGGTTCGCTTTGCCTTGGCCGGTGATGTCAGGGGCCGATCCGTGGACGGGCTCATACATTGCCTTGGGGCGGCCGTTCTCCATCGGCGCGCCGAGGGACGCAGACGGCAGCATGCCGAGCGATCCGGTCAGCATCGCGGCGCAGTCGGACAGGATATCGCCGAACAGGTTGTCGGTCAGGATCACGTCAAACTGCTTGGGCGCGCGCACCAGCTGCATCGCGCCGTTGTCGGCATACATATGCGACAGTTCCACATCGGGGTATTCAGCGGCGTGGATTTCGTTCACCACATCGCGCCACAGGATACCGCTTTCCATCACGTTGGCCTTCTCCATGGAGCAGACCTTGTTGTTGCGGCGGCGGGCGAGTTCAAACGCGGACCGCGCGGCGCGGGCGATCTCGGTTTCCGTGTAGCGTTGGGTGTTGATGCCAACACGCTCATTGCCCTCGGTATGAATGCCGCGAGGCTCGCCGAAATAAACGCCCGAGGTCAGCTCGCGCAGGATCATGATGTCGAGGCCCGAAACGATTTCGCGCTTCAGGGACGAGAAATCGGCCAAAGCGTCGAAGCACTGGGCCGGGCGCAGGTTGGCATAAAGGTCCATTTCCTTGCGCAGACGCAGAAGGCCACGCTCGGGCTTCACGCTGAAGTCGAGGTCGTCATAGGCCGGGCCACCCACGGCACCGAGCAGAACCGCATCGACTTCCTGCGCCTTTGCCATCGTCTCATCCGCCAGCGGCACACCGTGGGCGTCATAGGCGGCACCGCCGACCAGATCTTCGGACACATCGAAGGCAATACCACGGGCAGAGCCGAACCAATCAATGACCTTACGCACCTCGGCCATAACCTCGGGGCCGATCCCGTCGCCGGGAAGGATAAGTAAAGAGCGGTCGGTCATGGGTCTATTCCTCGTCTGAAACTGTTGCCTTTGCGGTATCGCGCGCCTGCGGGGTCGTCAAGAAAGCAGCGGAGAGATTGCACTGTCCAAGGCCGTCCAAACAGCCGCGACACGGGGCTGATGGCGCAAATTGGGGTGCGCCGTGAGCCAGACGGGAAGCGAGGGTAGGCGCAGTTCAGGCAAGACCGCGCGAATGCCGGCGGTGCGTTCCGCCACCAACTTCTGCCCCGCGCCAATGCCACAGCCGGCCGCGACAAAGTTCCAATAGGCTACCTGGTCATCGGTGCAGGTGGTGAAGAAATCGCGCGTCACATCCATCCCCATCTGGCGCATTCCGCGCAGGATCAGATCGCTGCGGTCGTAGCCAACCATCTGATGATGGCGCAGATCAGCGGGGGCTTTCGGCAAACCGTGGCGGGCGATGTAGCGCTCTGAAGCGTAGAGCCCAAGGGGCAGATCACCCAGATGCTTGGCCACCATGTCCAACTGCGTCGGGCGATACATGCGCAGGGCAATATCGGCTTCGTGGAACAACAGGTTTTCAGAGGTGTCCGTGGCCACGACATCCAGGGCAACGTTGGGATGATCCTCGCGTATTTGGGCAAGGATATCGGGCAGGATATGGGCGGTCACAAAAACCGAGGCGGTAATTCGCACGCGGCCACTTGTGTCGGGCGATTGCCCCGCCGCCAACACGCTGACGGCCTTCGCCGCCGCGTCCATTTGCCGGGCGGATGGCAGGAGTGTTTCGCAAAACGGCGTTGGCGTCAGGCCACGGGCGTGGCGGGTGAACAAGGGCTGCCCCAAGGTCTGCTCGGCTGCTTTGATCTGACGCCCCAAGGTGGGCTGTGTCAGCTTCAGCTGATCCGCCGCGCCCGAAAGAGACCCGGCCTCTGCCACGGCAAGAACGGCCCGCAGAAGGCTCCAATCCAAAGACGTATCCATGCGTTTATGTATATCATAAGCCCATATTTTCGCAATATAAATACGAATGTGCATGGACAAGAAAGGGGTCAGCAAACAAGGAGAATCCACATGCCCCGCACCGCTCTTATTCTTGGATCAAACGGCCGGTTTGGCCGCCACATGGCCACTGCGCTTTCCCGTCATGGCTGGACACTGCGCCGTTTTGACCGAGCTATGGATACCCTGCCAAAGGCCGCCCGTGGGGCTGATCTTATCGTGAACGGTTGGAACATGCCCTATGCGCAATGGGCCGAAGAAATCCCCCGGCAAACGCGTCAGATCATAGATGCGGCCACAGCCACCGGCGCGGCGGTTCTGATCCCCGGAAACATCTACGTTTACGGAGAGGACCTGCCAGAAACCCTGACCCCGGACACGCCCCACCAATCCACGCACCACCTGGGAAAAATCCGCCGCAAGATGGAGCAAGCCTACCGCGACGCGGGCGTTAAGACGATCATCCTGCGGGCAGGCGACTACCTTGATACCGAAGCCTCGGGCAATTGGTTCGACCTGATTATTGCGGCGAAGATCGCGAAGGGGAAGTTCAGCTATCCCGGTCCCTTGGACCGTACCCACGTATGGGCCTATCTGCCCGACGTGGCCGAGGCTGGTGCCCAGATCGCCGAAAGGCTGGACAGCTTGCCGGTGTTCTCGGACATCCTGTTTGACGGCTTCACGCTGACAGGGGCAGAGATGGCCGAGGCCATAACCCGCGCCACCGGGCAGCCTGTGTCGCCGAAACAGATGAGCTGGCTGCCGTTCTACATCGCACAACCGTTCTGGAAAGAGGCCAAGCACCTGCGAGAGATGCGCTATCTCTGGAACCGAGCCCATCGTTTGGATGGCACCGCCTTGGCCCGAGCGGCCCCCGGTTTCACGCCGACCCCCTTGGATGATGCCTTGCGTCAGGCAACCAAGCCGTTGCTTCAGTAATCCACATCGACCCAGACGATCCGGTGGTCCGAGGCTTCTTGCACAGCCTCGACCAGTGGCCCGTCTGTGGGCCAAAACACGCCCGCGTCGATGACACTCAGGGTGCGGGATGGCAGCAGATAATCAACCCGCAGATCGCCGGGTGACGGCTCGTCCCAATCGGCGGTTGGCAGGTTGGGTAGCGGGTCTTGCAAGGTGGGATGCGCCAACAGATCCTGCACGGGCGCGCGCAGCCCCTCGCCGCCCGATGGATCGACGTTGAGGGTGCCCATATAGGCGAAATGCCGGGGGGCGGAGGTGTCCAGATACTGGTGCCAGAACCGCGTTTCATCGGCGTTGCGCAGGCCGTTGCGATCCTCTGGACCGTCGAACACGGGGGTTGTTGCGTGAGACATAAGAATATGGAGCGGGCCATTGGGGGCCAGCACCTCTACCTCCCACGCGCCGACGGAATGTAGGCGAAGCAGGGGAAGGGCGGCGACAAGATTAACCCCGGCGGCGCTGTTGCCGGGCAGATCGGCCCACAACATATCCGAGAAATCCTGCACTTGTCCCAAGGGATAGCGGGCCAGCAACGCCATGCCGCCTTGGCCGTTGAACCTGCCATATCCATGGGCATCCCGAGGGCCATCAATGCGCCCGTCCCCGTCCAGATCAAGCCCCGTCAACAGCCCGGAATTGGGACGGAGGGTAAGAAAATGCGGATAGCCAAGCGCCTCGGCCAGTGCTGCAAGGGCAAGATGATTGCCGTCGTAGTCAATGTCTTGCAGGGCAAGGATATCGGGGTTGATCGCCGCGATAACGTCAATCGTTGCCGCAATCTGATCGTCTTGGCGCAAGATATCGCGCAGGATCAGGCCGGGGCCACGGGCGGAAAGATCACTATGAAAACTCGCAAGTCGAAGCGGGTCAGCCTGCGTCGCACCCGCGCTTAAGCAGCCGACGAGGACAGAACAGAGCCCGACGCATTGATATCGACGCCGGCCATCAAACGGGCCCGGCGAGACCGGATCATCCGTGCCACGCGAAGCATCGCCTGGCCCCGTACAATCAGGCTGAGGGGAAGGAACATCCATATCGTAATCGCCCATACCATTGTTTGCGGCGACCGGAGGATGGACACCTGCAACTGACTGGCCGCCATGACGGCCACCACTGGAATTACAAATGGCGCGAAAATTCCAAAGATAATGTTAACGCGGCCGTCACGGCTTAACCTTTTAACAACATCTCCGCCCGCGGTGGGGTCGAAAGTGGGCAGGTTGATCCAAACATTGAAGCTTGATCCTCGGTTCGGCCAATTTCCAAGCCGCAGGAGCGTCGCGAACAAGAACAACGAGATCAACGTCAGAAGAATGGCCAAACCGGCCATCGCCTGGATTTGCGCAGCCATGGTCGGATCAACATCGGCTGGTAGGTTGGTAACGATGATGCGCAGAGGGCTGTACGGAAAGTCGAGCGCTTGCCCAACCACGTAGCCAAGGGCCGTCACGACCATGGAAAAAGTAGACCCGTCATGGGTGCTACCGCTGATTACGCTCAACCCAAAAAGCATCAGAAAAAGCGCAACCGCACGGATACGGTTTATCGGCGGCGCGTCGCGGAACTCGATCAAGCTGGGGCATTTCGCGCCGTATTCAAACAGGATGATCGTGGCAAAAGCCAAGGCTACCAGAGTCGCCATCTGAGCGCCTTCAGCGGTTGTCCCCGGCAACAACAGGGACGGCGTCAAAACGACGATAATGATCATAATCGCCCGCAAAAGCGCGCCGACCAATCTGGTGAACACTGCATCTACCTCAAACATGGTGTCGGTTCATGCCAACACACTTATTCTGCCTTCTGACCCATTTCGTGGCGCGATTGGTCCAATTTCATGTGAATTGGTTCCACCACACCCAGCATGGGCACTATTTTGACACAATTGTGCCCAATTTGGCTGGATGCCGCAATGCAAAACGGCGCCCTTTCGCGTGAAGGACGCCGTTTAAGAGGCTGAGATGTCACTGTTTTGCACCACAGCGACTCTGCATTGGGCGCGATTAGACCCAGGGACGGGCCTGCGCTGCCTCCGCTTCAAATGCCTTGATGGCGGGCGCTTTTTCCATCGTCAAACCGATGTCATCGAGGCCATTCATCAAGCAATGCTTGCGGAATGCGTCAACTTCAAAGCTGATCGAGCCGCCATCGGGGCCGGTGATGGTCTGGCTTTCCAGATCAACAGAAATGACAGCGTTCGCGCCGCGATCGGCGTCGTCCATCAACATATCAACCTGCTCTTGCGGCAAAACGATGGGCAGGATGCCGTTCTTGAAGCAGTTGTTGTAGAAAATATCGGCAAAGGATGGCGCGATCACACAGCGGATGCCGAAATCCAGCAACGCCCAAGGGGCATGTTCACGGGACGAGCCGCACCCGAAGTTATCGCCCGCCACAAGGATTTGCGCTTCACGGTAGGCGGGTTTGTTCAGCACGAAATCAGGGATTTCGTTGCCGTCGTCGTCAAAGCGCATCTCGTCGAACAGGTTCACCCCAAGGCCCGAACGCTTGATCGTCTTCAGGAATTGCTTGGGAATAATCATGTCGGTATCGACGTTGATCAGCGGCATAGGTGCTGCGATGCCAGTCAGTTTGGTGAACTTGTCCATGGGCGCTCTCCTTCGTTCAAAGGACGGATTAGCGCCTCGCCCCGGTCAGGGCAAGGCGTAGGGCCGGAGTTCATCGGCCGTTTGCAGCGCCGCCGTGGTTCATGGCGCGGTGGAGAACGTCATATTGGCCCAGTGGGTGACCCAGATGGCATCCCCGTCCTCGGCAGGTTCGACAGCTTCCAAAAAGACCGCGTCGGCCATGTAGCTCATGCCCGGTTCAATCGGCAGAAGCACGACGCCGTCGGCATCTGTGCGGTGATAGGTGATTGTCACCTCGCCCTCGGCGTTCTCTGCAAACAGTTCGACCTGATAATCGGCCTGTAATGCGTCATCGTACCAAAGCTGCATCGGCATCCCCCCAGAGATGTCGTCCGTATAGGGATTGGCCAGCGCCACCAGTTCCGTGCGCATCCCCACGCGACTATCTGCGCCGGCGCCATCGCCGATGGCGACCAGGGACTTGGCGTAGCGGATGTAATCTTCGGTCACGTTTTCCTGGCTCAGGCCCCGCTCTGCGTGCATCGCGGTGACATCGCCCAGATCTTTGTGGACGGCGAAGTTCAGGAACCGTTCCCACGTGGACCACGTAAGTTGGTTGGCTGTTGTCTGGTGCACGATGACGGCAAGCCCTTCGGCCAGATCGCCCATCCGCAATGCAGGGATATCGCCGAAACGGCCTTCCGCCTGTAGTGCCTGGCCGCCGTTCATCACCTCGAAACGATCAAAATTGCGAGGCAGAAAGCTCATCGAGGCGCCTGAAAACTCTTGCCCGACCCGAAGATCCGCCAGAAGTGCCTCCCCAATTTCGACCGTGAAATCTTGCGGGTCGATCCAAAATTCGTGAGCAAAGCCCTTGCCGGGGATGGCCAGAGCCGCAATTGTCGCGAACAGATATACGGGTTTCATCAAGAGGGTCCTTCAATATGATTGGTTTAACCATGGTCCGGCGCATCGCGCTGTCAATGGCGCTTGTCTTCACGGTTCTGCCAGCTTGGGCCCATGAGATACGCCCAACCATCGCAGATATCGAAGTGGGCGAGACGGAAGTCACCATGGCCCTGCGTGCGACGTTAGAGGCGTTGATCGCTGGCATCGACGTCAGCGCGGTGGAAGACACAGACGCCGCGCCGGAAGCAGAAACCTACGACCGCTTGCGGGCAATGGACCCGGCAGAACTTGAGGCCGAGCTTCGCGCGGCGTGGGACCGTATCGCCCTTGGCTTCATCATCGAGGTGGACGGAGAACGGCTGGAGTCGCAGATCATCGCCGTGGACATCCCCGAGGTGGGCGACCCAGAGCTACCGCGCGATTCCCTGCTGACCGTGGGCGCGACCTTGCCCGAAGGGGACGCCGGCGTGCAGGTCGGTCTGTCGCCGCAGTTCGGCACATTCGTTCCGCGCCAGGTGGGCGGCGGCGATGATGCCTACGAGGGCTTCCTTGATGGTGGTGAGTTGACGCCAGAACTGCCCCGCGCGGAAATCCTGACCGAAGGCGCGATGGAGGTCTTTGTGCGCTACGTCGTGTCGGGTTTTGATCATATCATTCCCAAGGGGCTCGATCACATCCTGTTCGTACTTGGCCTGTTCTTCTTTGCCACCCAGATGCGCCCCCTGCTGTTGCAGGTCACGGCCTTTACGGTGGCCCATACGATCACCTTGGCCTTGGCGGCCACCGGCGTCGTTTCCATCCCCGGTAGCGTGGTGGAGCCGCTGATCGCCGCCTCCATCGTCTATGTCGCGGTGGAAAACATCCTTGGGATCGGCAACACCAAGTGGCGCACGATATTTGTGTTCGGTTTCGGTCTGCTGCACGGCTTGGGCTTCGCCAGCGTTCTGGGTGATTTCGGCATCGCCTCGGGTCGGTTCATCGAGGCGCTGATCGGCTTCAACATCGGCGTCGAACTGGGCCAATTGGCCGTGATCGCCATCGCCTTCGCTTTGGTCGGCTGGTTCATGAAGAAGGACTGGTATCGCACCGCTATCGTGATCCCGGCGTCCTTGGTAATCGCCGCGATCGGCGCATGGTGGGTGGTTGAACGGACCCTTCTTTGAGCTTCGTCCGAGAGAATGCCCGGTGGCTCGCCACCGGGTTGCTTCTCAGTCTCGGATCGTCGTTTGGGCAAACCTATTTCATCTCGATCTTTGCGGGTGAAATTCGGCTGGCCTATGGGCTGACGGATGGTCAGTGGGGGGGCATCTACACGGTTGCAACGGTGTCGTCGGCCTGCCTGCTGATCCTGTTCGGAGGGCGTGCCGACACCGTGCCGCTGTCGCGGCTGGCGCTGATTGTGACCAGCTTCTTGGCGCTCGCCTGCGTCTTGATGGCGTTCAACTCATCGGTTTGGGTGCTGCTGATCACGGTCTTTCTGCTGCGCTTTTGCGGCCAAGGCATGATGACCCACATAAAGGCCACCGCGATGGCACGGTGGTTTGTGGCGACAAGAGGCCGCGCCATGGCGCTGACGAACCTTGGCTATCCCGTGGGCGAAGCAACGCTGCCCATCGTCACCATCCTGATCATCGCGGGCATCGGGTGGCGGGCCACATGGGCCGTTGCGGCGGCGGTCATTGTGCTGGCCCTGATCCCCGCGCTCATGTGGCTTCTGGCCCAAGACCGTGCGCCCGCCGGATCAAACGGTGGCCAAGGCGCGCCGGGCATATTTGGCAAGCATTGGACCCGAGGAGAGGTGCTGAGCCATCCATTGTTCTACGCCCTCGTGCCCCTGCTTCTGACGCCGGGGTTCATCGGCACTGTGGTCTTCTTCCACGCCGTTCATGTGGCCGAGGTGAAGGGCTGGACCCTGACCGCCATGGCCCCGAGCTATGCGGCCTATGCGGCGGCCAGCGTGGCGACGGGGCTTGTGGCGGGATGGGCCTCGGACAGGTTCGGACCCGCTCGGCTGATGCCGATTGTGCTGGTGCCCATGGGCCTTGGCATGTTCCTCATCGGCCCATCGGAAACGCCCCTTGGATGGGCTGTGGCATTGGCTCTGGTGGGGGTGACCCAAGGCACGGCGGCGGCGCTATCGGGCACGCTGTTGCCCACCTTGTTCGGCACCAATCACCTTGGCTCTGTCCGCTCTATTGCGACCGCAATCATGGTGTTCGCCACGGCGATCGGGCCGGGGATTACCGGGTGGTTCATTGATCGGGGTGTCACTTACCCGGAACAGGGTGTCACCCAAGGCGTTTGGTGCCTGGTGCTGTCGCTGGTCTTGGTGCCGGTAATGCTGTGGTCCGAGCGGTTGCAAACGCAAAAGGCGCCCGGTTAGGGGCGCCTTTCAGTTGTGCATTCAGAGAGGGGAGGACGAGAGATTATTCCCAGCCCGCCTCGTTGAAGATCTGCTGAGCAAGGGGCAGGTTACCCGCCACTGCGGCAAGGCTCACGTCGTCGGCTTCAAACGCGCCCAATTCCTGTGCCGAGGCCGCAATCGCCACGCCTTCCACAACGGGATATTCGTCGTTGCCGGCGCTGAAGTATTCCTGCGCTTGGTCAGAGGCGAGGTATTCCATGAACGCAATCGCTGCATCCAGATGCGGCGCATTTGCCGCCACACCGCCGCCGGACAGGTTCACGTGGGCGCCGTTGCCACCTTGGTCAGGGAAAACCCAACCGATGTTTGCACGGTCTTCCGCGCTCAGGCCTTCCACATCGCGGCGGATGGAGCGTGCCATGTAGTAGGTGTTCGAAACAGAGATATCGCATTCGCCGGAAACCAAACCGCGCAGCTGGTCGGTATCGCCGCCCTGTGGATCACGCGCCATGTTGGCCACAACGCCTTCGGCCCAATCGCGCGCGGCTTCCTCGCCGTGGTTCTCGATGAGAGAGGCCAGAAGCGTCTGGTTGTAGGTGTTTGTGGAAGACCGGATACAGATCATGCCCTCGTAGGCAGGATCGGCGAGGTCAAGGTAGTTTAGGGGCGGATTTTCGACACGCTCGGTATCATAGAAGATGATGCGGGCGCGTTGCGAGAAGCCAAACCACATGTTGTCGTCGTCGCGCAGGTTCGCGGGGATGCGCTCGGCCAGCACGTCGCTTTCAATCGCCTGAAGCACGCCCATATCGGCGGCCCGTTGCAAGCGCGAGGTATCAACCGTCAGGAACACATCAGCAGGAGAGTTCGCACCCTCGGCCGCCATCCGCGCGATCAGCTCGTCGGCATTACCTTCGATGCGGTTGATGGCGATGCCGGTCAGTTCCGTGAAGTCGGAATAGAGGCGTTCGTCCGTTTCATAGTGGCGCGAGGAATAAAGGTTCAACTCTTGCGCCTGAGCGGCCAGAGCCGTGGACATGAAGATGGTGGTGCCTAGAAGGGCGGACAGTGTGCGAGTCATCAGAGGCTCCTTGGATAACCTTACTAAAACAGTCAGGTGCTTTCAATCGGAGACTCCCCCTGCCGTCAAGATGTATCCGACAGAAACTATCAGAAACGGAGCCCCTTGCGGCTGCGAGGAGGGAGCGTAAGGTCCCGACGAGTGGTGAGAGGGAGGAAGCTAACCATGCGCGCAGGCTTGTCTTTTTTGATCGTCGCCTACTGCCTCAGCCAATTTTTCCGCGCTTTTCTGGCGGTCTTGGCTCCGGTGCTTCGGGGTGAACTTGGCATGACGACTGAAGATCTCGCCACGGCCTCGGGCCTTTGGTTTGCGACGTTTGCCGTGATGCAGCTTCCCGTTGGATGGGCGTTGGATACCCTTGGGCCGCGCCGAACCGCTGCCAGCCTGTTCCTGCTTGGGGCGGCGGGTGGTTGCGTTGTGTTTGCCTTGGCGCAGGGTCCGGGCGGCATCATTCTCGCCATGGGCCTGATCGGCATCGGCTGCTCGCCCGTGTTGATGGCGACCTATTATATTTTCGCCCGTACCTTCTCTGCCGCGATGTTCGGCACCTTGGCGGGCGTCACTGTTGGCGTCAGTTCCCTCGGCAACCTCTTGTCCGCCGCGCCGTTGGCCTGGGTTGTTGAGGCCGTGGGCTGGCGCGAAACCCTGTGGATCGCCGCCGCTTTCACCGGCCTCATCGCCGTTGGGGTTCTGGCCTTCGTGCGCGACCCGGCCAAACCCGACGGCGAGGCGAAGGGCAGCTTCCTTCAACTTCTGCGCATTCGTGCTCTCTGGCCTATCTATGTGGGGATGCTGGTGTGCTATGCGCCCACGGCGGGTATCCGAGGGCTATGGATCAGCCCCTATGTCAGCGATGTCTTCGGGGCCACGTTGCAACAGATCGGGGTCGCGACACTGGCGATGGGTCTGGCGATGGTGGCGGGTAACTTCTTGTACGGTTTCGCGGATCGGCTGTTTGCCAGCCGCAAATTGACGGTTCTGGTGGGGAATGCGGCCGTTGCCCTGCTGTGCCTCTCGTTCTTCCTGCTTCCGCCCGTAAGCTACGCAATTTCCGTGGCTCTGTTCGTGGCCATCGGCACGTTTGGCGCATCCTATCCGGCGGTCATGGCCCATGGCCGCACGTTTCTGCCCCACCACCTGACAGGGCGTGGGGTGAGCTTGATGAACCTGTTCGGAATTGGCGGCGCGGGCGTCATTCAGTTCGCTTCGGGCCCGATCCACGGCGGGTTAAGCACCACCATGGGGGCAAACGTGGCCTATGGCGCGTTGTTTGCGATTTTTGCGGCGGCGATCCTTGTGGGGCTCGCCGCCTACGCGTTTTCTAAAGAACGGCCTGATTAGGCCGCTTTACTATGGCGCGACAGATTAGGCCGCTTTGCTGCGGCGGGGCCGCCGAGGTTTGCGGGCCTGGCCATTGCCGCCGCCGCCACCATTGCCGCCGCCGCTTTTGCCCTGAGGCTTGCGACCGCCGCCGCCACCGCCACCGGGACGACCACCACCACCGCCGCCACGACGCCGCCCACCGCGCTGAGGTTTCTCAACCTTCACCGCTTCGGGCCGTGTGCCAGAGGCTACGGGGATAGTGATCTTCATCAGCTTCTCAATCTGCACCAACAGATCGACTTCTTCGGCGGAACAGAACGCAATCGCTTCACCCTCACGACCGGCACGGGCCGTCCGGCCAATGCGGTGCACGTAATTGTCGGGCGTGTCGGGAAGCTCATAGTTGATGACATACGCCACGCCGGGGATGTCGATGCCCCGTGCGGCCACATCGGTCGCCACAAGGATCTTGATCTGACCATCACGGAACGCCTTGATCGCGCGGTCGCGCTGACCTTGGCTTTTGTTGCCGTGGATGGAGGCGGCGTTGTAGCCGTCTGCCACAAGGCCCTTCATCAGCTTTTCACAGCCATGCTTGGTGCGACCGAAGACCAGCACCAGCGCATCGGGATCCTGGTCCAGCACTTCGCGCAGCTTCGCAGGTTTCGCGGGCTTGGGCATGAAATGCACCGACTGCGTGACCTTGTCCGCGGCCTTACCGGGAGGTGAGACCTGAACCCGCTTGGGGTTGTTCAGATAGGCACCGGCAAGTTCTTCCATCTGCTTGGGCATGGTAGCCGAAAACAGCATGGTCTGGCGTGGTGTCCCAAGAGCGGGCGCAATTTTGCGCAGGGCATGGATGAATCCCATGTCGAGCATCTGGTCCGCTTCATCCAGCACAAGGTGCTTCACGGTCGAAAGATCAATCGCGCGACGGTCCATCAGGTCCATCAGGCGGCCGGGTGTGGCGACAAGAATATCGGTGCCGCGTGACAGAACGCTGATCTGGCGGCCAATGCTTTGGCCCCCCACAACGGTCGTGATCTTTACCGGTGTGCTGTTGGAGAACACGCGCAGGTTGTCGGCGATCTGGTTCACCAGCTCTCGTGTCGGAGCAAGGATCAGGGCGCGGGCCGTCTTCGGCTCGGGCTTGCCGTGCAGAGACAGAAGATGCTCCATCAACGGAAGGCCAAATGCCAGCGTCTTGCCGGTGCCGGTTTGGGCAAGGCCCATGATGTCGTGACCATCCAGGGCGATTGGAATGGCTTGGTTCTGGATTGGTGTAGGCTCTTTAAAGCCGGCCTCTTTCAGGGTCTTCGCAAGGATCGGCTTCAAGCCGAGCATATCAAAATCGAACAAATCGTATCCTTCGTAACGCGAACCGAAGGCACGCGCGGAATGCACCACAGAACTGTGGCGCGGCTAGGGTGCGACCGGGCGGCTCATCCGCCGATCGTCAGAGCCCTGCGTGATGGGGGTCTTGGAAAAGTATGTCGGTGCTGTGGGCCCGTTTCCCGCGAAGGGCGTAGGCGACTGCTCACGCGGCAGTGCAGCATCCGTAGGGTGCAGATGGGGCAGTTGGCCCCTTAAGTCAAGCTTTGTGAACATCGGGCCAAATCACGGGCAATGATGCAACCGTTCAATAAACTTCACGCCAAGTACCCTTCCCTTGAGATTAGGCATCCATTATGTGCCGCAACATCCAACCAAAGGATTAAGGCAATGGGTTATAGAGTCGTCGTTGTGGGTGCCACCGGGAACGTGGGCCGCGAAATGCTGAACATTCTGGACGAGCGCCAGTTTCCAATTGAGGCGATCGAGGTTCTGGCCTCCCGTAAATCTATCGGGACGGAATGCTCTTTCGGCGACAAGACCCTGAAGACAAAAGACCTCGACACCTTCGATTTCACCGGCTGGGACATTGCGCTGTTCGCCGTGGGTTCGGAAGCCACGAAGAAATACGCACCCGTCGCCGCCAAGGCGGGCTGTATCGTGATCGATAACTCCTCGCTCTACCGCTACGACCCCGACGTGCCACTGGTGGTGCCAGAGGTGAACCCCGAGGCGGTTCATGATTATGCCAAGAAGAACATCATCGCGAACCCCAACTGCTCTACCGCGCAGATGGTCGTGGCGCTGAAGCCCCTGCATGACCGCGCCAAGATCAAGCGCGTCGTGGTCAGCACGTATCAGTCTGTCTCCGGCTCTGGCAAAGAGGCGATTGATGAGCTGTGGAAGCAGACCAAGGGCATCTACGTGCCCGGCCAAGAGGTCGCGCCCGAGGTCTACACCAAGCAGATCGCCTTCAACGTGATCCCGCACATCGACGTGTTCATGGACAGCGGCGACACGAAAGAAGAATGGAAGATGGTGGCCGAGACGAAGAAAATCGTCGACCCCGCCATCAAGGTCACGGCCACCTGCGTGCGTGTCCCGGTTTTCGTGGGGCATTCCGAGTCTATCAACATCGAGTTTGAAGACTTCCTCGACGAAGATGAGGCCCGCGATATCCTGCGTGAAGCCCCCGGCATCATGGTTGTCGATAAGCGCGAAGACGGCGGCTATGTCACGCCGATCGAATGTGTCGGCGACTTTGCCACGTTCATCAGCCGTATCCGTCAGGACGTGACGATTGAAAATGGCCTGAACCTGTGGTGCGTCTCCGACAACCTGCGCAAGGGCGCGGCCCTGAATGCGGTGCAGATCGCCGAGACCCTGGGCAACCGGGTGCTGAAAAAAGGCTAACACCTTCAGCCGTTTAGACTGACATCGAGAAAAATTCTGACGCAGGCCCAAGGAATCCCCTTCGGCCTGCGTCTTATTTTGTAGAACTGGCCGGGATCGGTCGGGTTTTCCGCCCTTGGCAGAGGCGGCGTTCCTGAGTGAGATTGGCTGTGACCCATCGTGCAAGGGCGGCCCCCCGTTTGCCCATCTCGTTACTGAAGGACTGACTTCCAGCCCTGTCGCTCCGCCATATGAGGACCAATTTTATGAAACGTATTCTTCTGACCACCGCGCTTTGCGCCACTCTTCCTTTCGCGGCCCATGCCGATGATATCGTGATCCGTGCTGATCTGGCCGAGGCGACAGTCTTTGGTTCCGGCGCCGAGGTGTCGCGGGCTGGCACCGCGGTTATCCCTGCTGGACGCCATCGCCTGCTGATCGCGGTGCCTGATCTGGATTCCATTTCGCTACCGCAGATCGCCGGCACGGACGGCGTGCGTTTCGGGCCGCCAACGCCGCTTTATAACCATCCCATCGCAGAGGGTGCGCTGGATACCGCCGCCCAAGCCACAGCCCGCGAGGCCGTAGAAGCGGCGGAAGACGCCATGGCCGAGGCGCAAGATGCGCTGACCCAAGCCGATGCCGAGCTTCGCGCGATTGAAACGCAACAGGGCTACATTGCCGCCATCTTGCGCGGTGGGGAAAATGGCGTGGCGATGCCCGACGACCCCGCTCAGGTGGCGCTGTTCCTGTCCACCCTGGGCGCAGAGACCGCTCGGTTGGCAGCCGAGGCCCTTGATGCCCAAGTCGCACGCCGGGATTTGGTGGAGGCGCTCACCGACGCGCAGCGCGCCTATTCCGACGCCGCCCGCGCCTTGCAAGCGTTGTCGCCATTCGGCCAGCAGATCAACGCGATTTCCGTGGATATTGTCGCCGCGGAGGAGACTGACATCGACGTGGTGCTGGCGTACTTCACCCCCAACGCCGGCTGGCGTCCAAGCTACGAGCTGGATCTCGATACCGAGGACAGCACCTTGGCGATTGATCGTTTCGTGACCTTGCAAACCTACGGGCCCGCCCGTTGGCAGGACGTTGACGTGATATTCTCCACCGCGTCGCCGGACCGGGCGCGGGAACCCTCTGCTCTGGCGTCTCGTCCAGCGCGGTTACAGGAACCTGTCATTGCGCAAGGCGGGGCCCTCAGCCGCTCGATGGAAATCGCAGATTCGATCCCCATGCCTGCCCCTATGGTGACAGGTTTCTCCGCTGGCGCCCCCGTAGTGACGGTTGAAGAGGTTGCCGTAACTGCCGCTTTTGAAGGGTTGTCCGTGTCCTACGCCTACCCCGAGCCGATCAGCGTATCGGCCACGGGCGAGGTTCTGCTGGCGTTCGATACCGTCGATTTGGTCGTCGAGCAGGAAAACCGCGCAGTTCCGCGGTGGGATGAAACGGCCTTCCGTATTGCGATGGTGGAAAATGACAGCGGCGCCCCGATCCTGCCCGGTGACGCCCGATTCTACCGTGACGGCGCGTTGATGGGCGAAGGGGCCTTGCCGCTGATTCCCGCAGGGGCCGATTCCGAAATAGCCTTTGGGGCGCTCGATCACCTGCAACTGACGTGGATTGATCGGTCTTTGGCCGAGGGGGACAGGGGGTTGTTCGTAACCTCCTCCACCCAAGCGCGTCAGATCGCGTTCGGTGTGGAAAACACCGGGACCGAAGCGGAAAGCGTGCGCATCCTCTATGCCACACCGTTTGCCGAGCAAGAGGATTTGGACCTCGACCTGACCCTCAGCCCGCGTCCGTCTGAAGAAGATATCGACGATCAACGCGGCGTCCACGCCTGGGATATGACACTGGCTTCCGGCGCAGAGCAGTTGATTGAAATGGAAGTGGAGTTCACCTTCCCCGAGGGTCAGATTCTGGACTGGCGCCCCTGATCATTCATCCTCAAACAAGATGAGGTCATCGTCATCGGTGCCCGCAAAATCATCCGAGTCTGAAAACAGGCTTGGGTGTTTTGATGTCTTGGGAACGGTGCGTCTTAGAACCCTCTGCGCCACGTGGGTGTGGGAATGGCCCGGAAAGGGCGCATCGAAACGGCGGATCAGATCGGCGTAGGACCACCCGAGGGAGGACGCCTTGCATATCCGTGTCGCGGTGGTTGTGGAATAAAGCGCCAAGCCGCCGCCCCGCTCGCGGAAAGTGTAGCCGTGAGTTGCAAGACGGTCCTGCAAGTCGGCCCATCCCTTGGCTTGTGAAAGATCAGCTGCGAGGAGCGCCCGCAGGGGCGCGAGGAGGTCAGACGGCTCCTCCGCCCGAAAGGGCGTCTTCGCCGCTTCAAGACGCAGGCTTTTCGATATCAGACGAGCAGCGTGATCCGCCGGTGCCATGCCCGCCGCCCGTGCGCCTTGGCGCAGGGCGTGCAGCATTTCTGGCGGCAGATCAATCACGAGGGGCGCGGTCATATCCATGACCCAAGACTTGCCGATTCTAGTTGATGGAAGGTTAACCTAGCCCTCGACCGTTTCTTGCAGTCGTGCCAACCCGCGTTCGTAATCGGCACCGACCCACTGGTCCATCATCAGACCAAACCAGCGCCCAACCGGCCCGCTGCCCATGTCGGCGGTCAGGCCCCACACAACCCGGGTCCCGTCGCCTTCCGGCGTTAGCCGCCACCAGGCTTCCGCCGTGCCCATGTCCCCAAAATCAAGCGCGGTGCGCACGCTCTCATTCTCCACCACTTCCAGAATCTCTTGCCGCCCGTTGCCGACGTTGGGATGATCGGATTCCCAGACCATCACATTGCCGACGCCTGTCTCGGGGCCCGAATAGGTGACTACCATCTCCGGGTCGATATCGCCCCATGGGGACCATTCCGAAAAGGATTGCAGCGAATTCACGTGGGGGAACACGGCCTCGGGGGCGGCGTCTACAATCACATCCCGTTCCACCGAAACGTAGCGGGGCAAGAACATGCCCACGATGGCTACAACGGCGACAAGGACCACCAATCCAATCAGGATGTTTCGGATCAAGCGCATGGTGTCCTCCGTTTATCGCCACTGTGCAATTGCCCAAAGACTACCACGGATTGGCCGAATCGTTTGGATAAAATTGGCCCTTCGCCCCCGAACGTACCACCTGCGTCGGAGACCAAAGGTCTTTTTGGTTCAGGTTGGCTTGAAGCGGCCAACGCTGCCGTCGACGGTTTCAAGGTCCATATCTGCGATATCGGCCCATAGGCCGTGCAAAGTGAGGGTGCCAGCGTCCACGGCATCCTGGACGAAAGGATAGGTAAGCAGGTTCTGAAGGCTGACGTGGATGCCCTCTTTCTCCAACGCCTTTTGGCGTTGGGCAGATTCTTCGATATGGGACACCGCGTCGAAGCCGGGGCGCAGAACGTCCAGCCAACGACCGATCAGGCTGTCTTGTTCATCGAGCTCGGGCGCGTTGCCTTCACACATGGAAATACACCCGGCCACGCCACCGCAATTGGAATGGCCCATTACCAGAATATGCTGCACCTTCAAGTGCTTGACCGCATACTCTACCGCTGCACCGGTGCCGTGGTGGTTGCCATCGGGCGTGAAGGGCGGCACCAGATTGGCGATGTTGCGGTGGGCGAACAACTCTCCGGTGCGCTGCCCGAAGATGGAGTTGACCGCCACGCGACTGTCGCAGCAGGCAATGACCATTGCGCGGGGGTGCTGGCCCTCCGTGGCCAATTTTCGGAACCAATCCTTGTGCTCTGGAAAGGTGTTAATCTTCCAGTGGTTGTAACGCTCCAACAAATATTCGGGCAGGGAGTGTACGCGATGCATTAATCTACCTTCTGGCTGGTGTGGTTTCCTTCCTTAACCTGCATTCGCCGCGAATTGGAGATGCTTTTGCCTTCGGAGTAAATCACTTCTTCAGCACAACCGCGCATACCCTCCTCCAATATCCCAATGGTGGGCGTCCTGTGGTGGGGGCGAACGAAGTGGAGTGAGAAATGCTGCTTACAGCTAGGGCCGAACTGTGCCCGACGATCGCAACAATTGCGCCCGAAGAACCGGCGCGATTCAATCCTGAATGTCTGGAAGAACTTTGCCTGAAAATAGGGGAGGTCCGTGCCGAGGCGGAAGTCGCCCTTGCGCTGCACCGCATATCGGAAGTGCTGCCGACGCTTGATGCCACGTGCCGCCGCAGCGGGCGGGAATTTGTGGTCGCGTTAGAGCATCTTTGCAAGGACGCGGACCTGATCGGGATGGCAACACTGGCGCGGGTGGCGCGGGATGTGCTGGAGACCTACATCGCCGGGAACGAGGTCGGTTTTTCCGCAACCATGGCCCGGCTGGACCGTGTCGGGGAACGCTCTATCCATGCGGTCTGGGATCTGGAGGATCTTTCCGGCTGATCTGGCCTTGCAGAGCAGGCTCTGACCTATAGGCTGGCGCCAATTAACAACGGTGCGCTCCCTATGACGATGACGTTTGCTCAGGCCAGCTCGGCGGCCCTTCCCATTCTGCTGACCAGCCCGGAAGATTGCGAAGATACCCTGGCTGGATTACCCGAAGCGCAGGCACAATGGGCCGCGTTTCATAACTTCACTGGCGCGTTGGGGCAAAGCCTGGTTCTGCCCGGTGACGCGATGGCGCGTGTCCTGATTGGGACAGGCACCGCCGCTGATCGGGCCCGCAAGCGGTTTGCCATTGGCGCGGCGATTGCCGCCCTGCCAGAAGCGACCTACGCCCTAAGCGCACTGCCCGCTGGACAGGGTGAAGAGATCGCCCTTGGCTATCTGTTGTCCCTCTATCGTTTTGACCGTTATCGCAGCCAGCCGCGCCCAAAGGCTCGGCTTGTGGCGCCCGATGGGATCGACGCCGATCGCCTCTTGCTGATCGCGCAATCCGAGGCCCTGACCCGTGACCTGATCAACACACCGGCGGAAGATATGGGCCCCGATGCCTTGGAAGCCGCCGCGCGCGCGCTTGGGGCTGAGTTCGGAGCCGATGTGCGCACCGTTGAAGGAGCAGACCTGCTAAAGAAGAACTTCCCGTTGATCCACACCGTGGGCCGCGCCGCAGCGATATCGCCGCGTCTGATCGAGATGACATGGGGCGACACCGGTCCAACCCTGACCTTGGTGGGCAAGGGTGTGTGCTTTGATACCGGCGGGTTGAACCTGAAGCCCGGCGCGTCGATGGGGATCATGAAGAAGGATATGGGCGGCTCGGCCAACGTCTTGGGCCTCGCCCGGATGATAATGGCGAGCGGTATGGCCGTGCGGCTGCGCGTGTTGATCCCGGCGGTGGAGAACAACGTCGCCGGCAATTCCTTCCGCCCCGGTGATATCTTTACCGCGCGCAACGGGCTGACGGTTGAGATCAACAATACCGACGCAGAGGGACGCTTGGTTTTGGCCGACGCGCTGGCCTATGCTTCCGAAACGCCACCGGATCTGTTGATCTGCATGGCGACCCTGACAGGCGCGGCGCGGGTGGCTGTTGGCCCCGATATCGCGCCGTTTTTCACCGATGATGACCCGCTGGCCTTGGCGCTCTCAGCGTCCAGCGCCGCTGTCGCGGACCCGTGCTGGCGTCTGCCATTCCACGATGCTTATGAGCCGATGATCGAACCGGGTATAGCGGACCTCGACAATGCGCCGGCGGGGGGCATGGCGGGGGCAATCACGGCGGCGCTGTTCCTGCGACGCTTCGCGCCCGTGCCCCGGTTTGCACATTTTGACATTTACGGCTGGCAACGCACCAACGCCCCCGCCCGCCCCAAAGGCGGCGTCGGCCAAGGTATTCGCGCGTTGTTCAATGCCCTACCCGAGGTTCTGTCCCAATGAACGATCCCCGTACGACCCCCTACAATGGCCGCGTTGCCCACACCTCTTTGAACGGAACGGTCGAGGCCGAACGTTACTCGGAAGGACGCTGGATGATGGTGCAGCAGCCCATTGCCAACCTGACCGACAAACCCCGCGGGGCGCGGGCGTCACAGCTGGTGTTTGGTGAGCGATTTCTTGTGCTCGACACCGAAGATGGTTTCGCCTTCGGCCAATCCGAGCGGGACGGCTACGTCGGCTACATCTTGCAAGGGGCCCTAACGGGAGCGGAGCCTGCGACCCATTGGGTGATCTCCCCCGCGACGCATCTGTATCCAAAGGCGAATTTGAAGGTGTCGCCGGATGTGTGCCTATATTTCGGAAGCCAGGTGAAGGTGACCGGGGAAAGCGGTGACTATAAGCGCATCCACACCGGGCACTTCATGCCGTCGCAGCATCTGATGCCGATCAAGGCACGGTTCGCGGACCCGGTAGGAATTGCGGACCTGTTTCTGGGCACCCCCTATCTTTGGGGCGGCACCAGCCGCTGGGGGATTGATTGCAGCGGGTTGGTGCAGGCCTGTCTGATTGCCTGCGGTGTCGATTGCCCCAGAGACAGCGATCAGCAAGAGGTGGCACTGGGGGAGGACATCCCCAGCGATGAGACATTGAAGCGCGGAGATATTATTTTCTGGAAGGGTCACGTGGGCTTGATGGCCAGCGACCGCATGTTGCTGCACGCGAATGCGCACCACATGGCGACGGCCTACGAACCACTGAAGGACGCTGCCGCGCGGATCGAGGCCAGTGAGTATGGGCCGATTACATCGCGCAAGCGGTTAACGCTGGGGTAGGGTGTTTGCGGCGGGCCGACCCTCCGGGGGGAGGTGTATTTGCCAAGATGAAGGAGGGAGCGCGGTTGCGGTGGTGTGGATTTAATCCACGACCCGGATCATTTTGCGCTCCAGGACCCGAAGGACGGTCTTCAGGTCGTGGCCTCGTTTCAGGATGCGGCCATCCATGCCGATGACAGCGTATTGGCCCTGTTTTTCGCGCAGTTTGGGGCGTTTTTCGATCCGGTAGATCGGGTTTTCAGCCGTGCGTTTGAAGATGGAGAAGACGGCGACGTCTTGCAGGTGGCTGATCCCGTAGTCGCGCCATTCGCCCGCGGCGACCATGCGACCGTAGAGGCCGAGAATGGGGCCGAGTTCGGTGCGGTGGAACGCCACTTGGGTCTGGGTGCCCGAACCTTGGTTGTTTTTCGGCCCGGTGGGCTGGAACTGGATTGCCATGGAGCGATGGTGGGGTTTGGTGCTGGTGGGGTCAAGCGGTGGCGCGTGAAAAACCTGCGTGGCCTAGCGGAAAGGCGGCATCCGCCTACCTCAGTCAGGTAACCCGTCGATGCGGGGTATCACGTGCAACGCATCGTCCCAGCCGGCTCGTGAGCCAGTGCAGATATGCGCCGCGGGCCGCAAGGTCAGCTCTGTATCGATGGCGCCGGCGGGAACCGACAGAAAGCCCTTTTGCATCACAGGCATGGCCGAGCCGCAGCATGTGCAGAATGCCTTCACATGGCGCGTTTTCGGCAGTTGGAAGACCGCGACAAGATCTGCGCCCGCCAGCCATTCGAGCTGTGCCGAGGTGGAGAAAAGGTTCGCTGAATGGGCCGAGCCGCTGTCCTTCCGGCACCGCGTGCAGTGGCACAGGAAGAAATGCTCGAACGCGCCGTCGATACGAAAGCGTACCGCGCCGCAAAGGCATGCGCCATTCGCCGTCTCGCCCATTTCTTGCCTCCTACGTCGGATTGTTCTTGCGTGTGCAGCTTGAACCGACCGGGCGGAGGGCTTCAAACGAAAAAGCCCCACACGGCTGGGTGCGGGGCTTTCGGTGTCCTGGAGTGGCAGTTTACGCCCGCACGAGCTTCTCGTAGCTCTCTGCGATGTCGCGGGTCAGGGCACCGACTTCGAAGTTGTAGTCGGCGATGCTGCCCACGGGTGTTACCTCGGCTGCGGTGCCGGTTAGCCAGCACTGCTCGAAGCTTTCCAGCTCTTCCGGCATGATGTGGCGCTCGTGCACCTTGATCTGCTTCTCTTTCAGCATGCCAATGACCGTCTGGCGGGTGATGCCGTTCAGGAAGACGTCCGCCGTTGGGGTGTGCACCTCTCCGTCCTTCACGAAGAAAATGTTCGCGCCCGTCGCCTCGGCCACGTAGTTGCGGTAATCCATGAACAGCGCGTCGGAGCAGCCCTTGGCCTCTGCCGCGTGCTTGGAAGTGGTGCAGATCATGTAGAGGCCCGCGGCCTTGGCGTGGACGGGGATCGTCTCGGGTGAGGGGCGTTTCCACTTGGAGATGTCCAGCTTCGCGCCCTTCATCTTGGCGTCACCGTAGTAGCTGCCCCACTCCCATGCGGCGATGGCAAAGCGAACAGGGTTGCGTGCCGAGCTGACGCCCATGTCCTCGCCCGCGCCGCGCCAAGCAATTGCGCGGATGTAGGCGTCGGTCAGGTTGTTGGCCTTCATGACCTCATATTTCGCGGCCTCAATTTCATCCACCGTGAAGGGGATTTCAAAATCGAGGCAAGAGGCGGAATAGCGCAACCGTTCGGAATGCTTGCGGCTTTCGAAGATCTTGCCGTTATAGGCGCGCTCGCCCTCGAACACGCTGGAGGCGTAGTGCAAGGCGTGGCTCATCAGGTGGACATTGGCAGAGCGCCAGTCGACGAGATTGCCGTCCATCCAGATCACGCCGTCCCTGTCGTCATATGTTGCCATTGGTCTCGTCCTTCAATGTTGCCCAGATCATAGGCCGTATTTTCAAAAGTTGCGTGATTTGGGTCCGTTTCGGACATAAAGTTACGCAATTCGTCCATTTTGCTAGCAATTGATTCTTGGAAAGTCAACAAGGCTGACTTAAACTGAAGCTTATACGAAAGGGGGGCTCATGTCAGATCGAGGCGCAGCCATGGGGCGTGGGGATAGTTTGCTATTTCTCACCGACGAACAATTGCGCCGCGGCAGTGAGGCGATGTTTTTTGCATATCGGGGGTTTACCGCCGATCCTGACCTGATCCTGGCAGAGCGTGGCTATGGCCGTGCCCACCACCGGGCGATCCACTTCATCAACACGACGCCCGGGACGACGGTGAACAACCTGCTGTCGATCCTTGGGGTGACGAAACAATCCCTGAACCGGGTTCTACGTGCCCTGATCGAAGACGGCTTGGTCGAGGCCCGCGTTGGCACCCGAGACAAGCGAGAGCGGCACTTGTTCCTGACCTCAGAGGGCGAAACGCTGGAACGCGCCCTGAGTGAGGCACAGCGTAATCGGTTAAGGGCCGCTTTTCGCAACGCCGGGCCCGATGCCGTGTCAGGTTTTCGCGCTGTCTTGGAAGAGATGATGGACCCGGACATGCGCCGCCACTACCTTGAGGGTGTGGAACAGAACCAATGACAGATATCGGCGCCCATCTTCTGATCGTCGATGACGACGAGCGTATTCGCACGCTTCTTCAGAAGTTCCTGATGCGTAACGGTTTTATGGCCACAGGCGCCCGCAACGCTGCGCAAGCGAGGGTGCTGTTGGCGGGGTTGAGCTTTGACCTGATCGTGCTGGACGTGATGATGCCCGGCGAGGATGGGTTGAGCCTGTGCCGTGATATTCGCACGACGGCGGCCACACCGATCCTGCTGCTCACCGCCAACGGGGAATCTGGCGACCGGATCGAAGGGTTGGAGGCGGGGGCCGACGACTATCTTGCCAAGCCGTTTGAGCCGAAAGAGCTGCTGCTCCGCATCAATGCAATCCTGCGGCGGATGCCTGCCCCGGTAGAGGATGCGACGGTGCCGCAAGTCCTCCACCTCGGGCCGGTGCGCTATGATATTGAACGTGGAGAGTTATGGCAGGGCAAAGACCCCGTCCGACTTACCGCGACCGAGGCGGCGTTGATGCGCATCTTCGCCCACCAACCCACTGAAGCCCTGTCGCGCGGAGAGCTTGTGAGCCTGCTGAACCGAGACAAGGTCGGTGGAGAACCGGTGCAGGAACGCGCGGTCGATGTGCAGATCACGCGATTGCGCCGCAAGATCGAGATGAACCCGAAGCAGCCTCGCTATCTGCAAACCGTGCGAGGCGCGGGGTATATGCTGGCCCCGGATTGACGCCATTGGGTCTGGTCCCGCAGCAGAGGTCCGGCCCCCGCTGCGGTCTTGACGATCAGGGCAGGAAGACGGCTTTGGCATTCACGAACTCTCGCACCCCAAAGCCGCCGTGTTCACGGCCGTATCCCGAGTTCTTCACGCCTCCGAACGGCATGTTGGGATGTGCCGCACCAAAGCCGTTGATCCGCACCATGCCCGTATCGAAATGGGTGCGTGCCAGCTCGATCGCGCGATCCTCGTCTTTCGAGAAGATCCCGCCCCCCAAGCCATAGCGACTGTCGTTGGCGATGCGCATCGCGTCGGCATCGTCCTTGGCACGGATCACCGCAGCCACCGGCCCGAAGATTTCATCGTCGTATGCAGGCATGCCCGGCGTGACATCGCCCAGAACCGTGGCGGGGTAATAGGCCCCGTCGCGATCCGCGACCTTCCCGCCGCAAAGTAGAGACGCCCCGCATCTCACGCTCTCTTCAACCTGTTCGTGGACTGTATCGAGTTGACCCTGGCTGCTGAGAGGGCCCAATTCGGTTGCCTCGTCGGTCGGATCGCCAAGCGTGATGCCCTCCATCGCCTCCACAAAAGCCGACACGAACTGGTCATAGACCTTGTCAGTCACGATGAATCGCTTGGCGTTCACACAGGTCTGGCCGTTGTTGTAAAGACGGCCCTGAACAGAGGTTTTCACGGCGAGTTCCACGTCGGCGTCCTCTAGGACCAGGTAGGCGTCGTTCGAACCCAACTCCAACACTGTCTTCTTCAAGGCGGCTGCGGCCTTTCCGCCGATATGGCGGCCAGCATCGTCCGAACCGGTCATGGTCACGCCACGCACACGGTCATGGGCAATGATCTCGTCCGAGGTATCGTGGTCGATCACCAGCACCTGAAACAGATCTTCCGGGAAGCCGGCCTCGATACACAATTCCCGCAGGTGCAGGGCGCTGCCGGTGCAGAGGGACGCATGTTTCAGAACGCATCCGTTTCCGGCCATGACGGCGGCGGCCAACACGCGAAGTGGCTGGTAGATGGGGAAATTCCAGGGCTGGATCGAGTAGATCACACCGATCGGCTGATACGTGACCAAACCCTCGGCCCCGTCACCCAGATCGCGCTTTTCGTCCGCGAGCAGTTTAGGGCCGGTTTCGGCGGTGAATTCACAAATCGCGGCGCACAACGCGACCTCGTCTTGCCCGCCCGAAATCAACTTACCCGTTTCGCGGGTCATCAGCTGCGCGAGGTCGTCGGCGTTGTCACGCAGGACTTCAGCCAATCTGCGCAGGACTGGCGCGCGGTCTTCTGGCGATTTCTTGCGCCACTCAAGATGTGCGGCATGACAAGCCTCGACCGCTGCGAAGGCAGTGTCGCGGCTCATCATTTCATATTCGGCGATTTTCTCGGCCGTGGCGGGATTGATGGTCTCGATCTTTGACATTGAACAGGGTCCTCTAGATACACTAACCAACAAACGCCCGGCGCGTGTGCCAAGTTCCCCGGGGGCGTGACCGCACCTCGTGGCGGGCGCCGCGAAACCCAGCAATGACGGATGATCACACATGCTTATCATCAATAACCCCAGCGGCCTTCAGCACGAGATGCCCGACGGCCATCCAGAGCGTATCGCCCGTTTAGAGACTGTTTTCGCCGTCTTGGCTGAAGTAGAAGCCGATCGGGTAGAGGCGCCTTTGGCCACCGAAGACGACATCGCCCTGTGCCACCCGCAAAGCTACATCGACGCCCTGCGCAATGCGATGCCCGAGGCCGGGATGGTTCAGATTGACGCCGACACCAGTGCCTCGGCGGGCACGTGGGAAGCGGCGCTGCGCGGTGTCGGCGGCTGTCTTCTGGCCGTGGACCGTGTCCTGTCTGGTGCCCACAAGCGTGCCTTCGTGGCCACGCGGCCGCCCGGTCACCACGCCGAAAAGACCCGTGCCATGGGGTTCTGCCTGTTCGGCAATATCGCGATCGCCGCCCGTCACGCGCTGGAACGCCATGGGTTGTCCCGTGTGGCTGTGGTTGATTTTGACGTACACCACGGCAATGGCACCCAAGACATCCTGTGGGACGAGGCGCGGGCGTTGTTCATTTCGTCCCATCAGATGCCGCTCTACCCCGGTTCGGGCGCGGTGCATGAGCGGGGTGCCTCTGACAACGTGATGAATCTGCCGCTGTCCCCCGGCTCGGACGGACAAGCGATGCGCTCGCGCTACGAAAGCCATGTGTTCCCGCGCCTGCGCGAATTCGCGCCTGAGTTGATCCTGATCTCTGCCGGGTTTGATGCCCATACCCGTGACCCCCTCGCCAACCTGAACTGGGAGGACGAGGATTTTGCCTGGGTCACGCGCGAACTGGTGAAGGTGGCTGAAGAGGTCTGCAAAGGCCGCATCGTCTCGACTTTGGAAGGCGGGTATGATCTTCAGGGGCTCGGCGACGGCGTGCTTGCCCATGTGACAGAGTTGGAGGACCACGATGACCGATAAACCCATCGAGGAAATGAGCTTCGAGGATGCGATCCGCGAGTTGGAGCAGGTCGTGACCCAGCTGGATCGGGGCGACGTGGCGCTGGAAGATTCCATCAAGCTTTATGAACGTGGCGCGGCCCTGAAGGCCCGCTGCGAAGCGAAGCTGAAAGAGGCCGAAGAAAAGGTCGCGCAGATCACATTGGATGCCAGCGGCCAACCGAAAGGTGCGACCCCAGTTGAGGGTCTGTAACGCGTGTTCGAGACGACCCTGAGCGATGCGCAAACGCGCATTGGCGACTTCCTGACAGAGCAATTGGCGCAGTTCGGTGATGACGATATCGCCCACGGCATGCGTTATGCCGTTGGTGGCGGTAAGCGCCTTCGTGGGTTCTTGGTATTGGAAAGCGCGGCGCTTTTTGACGTGCCCCAAGAGCGTGCGCTTTATGCGGCGGCGGCGGTGGAATGCCTGCACGCTTACAGCCTTGTCCACGACGATCTGCCCTGCATGGACGACGACGACCTGCGCCGGGGCCAGCCCACGGTGCACAAGAAATGGAACGAGGCGACGGCCGTTCTGGTCGGCGATGCGCTTCAGACCTTCGCGTTCGAGTTAATAAGCGGCGAGGACGCCGGCACGGCGGAGGAGCGGGTGGCCCTGTGCGCGAGCCTCGCGAAAGCGAGCGGTGCGCAGGGGATGGTTTTGGGTCAAGCTCAAGATATTGCAGCGGAAACTGCCGGCCGCCCACTGACGCTAGAAGAAATCACCGACCTGCAAGCCAACAAGACGGGCCGCCTGATCGAATGGCCCGCCCTTGCGGGCGCGGTGCTTGGCCACGCTGATTCCGCGCCGTTGCGGGCTTACGCCCGTGCCATTGGCCTCGCGTTTCAGATTGCCGATGACATTCTGGACGTCGAAGGCGATGCGGCGCTTGCGGGGAAGGCTCTGCGCAAGGACGCTGATGCAGGAAAGGCGACGTTCGTGTCCCTCCTCGGGCTTTCCGCGGCCAAGGCCCGCTCCCAAGCCCTCCTCGCAGAGGCCACTGCGGCGCTTCAGCCCTATGGCGATAAAGCGCAGAGTCTTCGCGATTTGGCGCACTATATAGTGACTCGAGATAAGTAACTCCGCTCAAGTAGCCAAAGGCGATAGCGGATAAAGAAGCACCCCGCTCAAGTAGCCGAAGGCGGTAGCGGATAAAGAAGCACCCCGCTCAAGTAGCCGAAGGCGGTAGCGGAAAAAGAAACACCCCGCTCAAGTAGCCAAAGGCGGTAGCGGAAAAAAGGAATGTTATGAGCGAGCGCCCAACGACCCCATTGCTGGACAAGGTGAACTCTCCCCATGACCTCAAGGGGTTGAGCGATGCTGATCTGAAGCGTCTGGCCGATGAACTGCGGGCCGAGATGATTTGGACCGTCAGCCAAACCGGCGGCCATTTCGGGGCAGGGTTGGGCGTGGTGGAAATGACCGTCGCGCTGCACGCGATCTTTGATACGCCCCGTGACAAATTGATCTGGGATGTGTCGCATCAATGCTACCCCCACAAGATCCTGACGGGGCGGCGCGAGCAGATGCTGACGATCCGCCAGAAAGACGGCCTGTCGGGTTTCACCAAACGCTCAGAATCTGCTTACGATCCGTTCGGCGCGGCGCATTCGTCGACCTCGATTTCTGCGGCCCTCGGTTTCGCCGTCGCCCGTGATCTGGGTGGAGATAGCGATACTGGCCATGGGGACGCAATTGCGGTGATTGGCGACGGGGCCATGTCCGGCGGCATGGCGTTTGAGGCGATGAACAACGCGGGCCATCTGGGCAAGCGTCTTATCGTGATCCTCAACGATAATGAGATGTCTATCGCGCCGCCAACAGGCGCAATGTCTTCCTATTTATCAAGGCTTTACGCAGGCGCCCCGTTCCAAGAATTCAAAGCCGCCGCCAAGGGTGCCGTATCCCTTCTGCCCGAACCTTTCCAAGAAGGTGCCCGCCGCGCGAAGGAGCTTCTGAAATCCGCCACGGTCGGTGGCACCTTGTTTGAGGAGTTGGGCTTTTCTTACGTCGGGCCGATTGATGGCCACGATATGGAGAGCCTCCTGTCAGTCCTGCGCACTGTGAAATCTCGCGCCGATGGGCCGATTCTGATCCATGCGATCACCAAAAAGGGCAAGGGATACTCGGAACATCGCGCCGATCGCGGCCACGCCACAGCCAAGTTCAACATCGCCACCGGAGAGCAGGTTAAAGCCCCCTCCAACGCGCCAAGCTATACCAAAGTTTTCGCGCAATCCCTGATTGCCGAGGCCGAAGACGATCCCAAAATCGTCGCTGTCACCGCCGCAATGCCCGATGGAACGGGCCTTGACCTGTTCGCAGAGCGGTTCCCAAGCCGTTGTTTTGATGTAGGAATTGCCGAGCAACACGGGGTGACCTTCGCCGCGGGTATGGCAGCAGGCGGGCTGAAGCCGTTCGCCGCGATCTATTCGACGTTCCTGCAACGGGGCTATGACCAGATCGTCCACGATGTGGCCATTCAACGCCTGCCGGTGCGCTTCGCGATTGACCGGGCGGGGCTTGTGGGGGCCGATGGCTGCACCCACGCGGGCAGCTACGACATCAGCTACATGACCAACCTTCCTGGCATGGTGGTGATGGCCGCTGCCGATGAGGCCGAGCTGCGCCATATGGTGCGCACCGCGCTGGAGATTGACGACCGCCCCAGCGCCTTTCGGTTTCCTCGTGGGGAAGGTGTCGGCGTCGAATTGCCGGAGCGTGGCACGGCCTTGGAGATCGGAAAAGGTCGCATGATTTCAGAGGGTTCTCGGGTTGCGATCCTCAATTTCGGCACCCGGCTGAAAGAGGTGCAAGAGGCCGCAGAAACCCTAACGGCGCGCGGCATCACCCCCACAATTGCCGACGCGCGTTTCGCCAAGCCGCTGGATGAGGAGCTGATCCTGCAACTCGTTCGCCATCACGAGGCGTTGATTACCGTCGAAGAAGGCGCTGTGGGTGGCTTCGGCTCTCATGTCGCGCAATTGCTGGCGGAAAAGGGCGTGTTTGACACTGGAATCAAGTACCGGTCCATGGTGTTGCCCGACATCTTTATCGACCAGGCCAGCCCACGCGATATGTACGCGATTGCGGGGATGAACGCTGAGGATATCGTGGCGAAAGTTCTCACCACTTTGGGTGTGGAAGTGCTGAGCCAGCGGGCCTAATGCGCGCCCCATGGGTATATCAATGGTATATCAATCGGGTTTTGACCGTGCCCGATCCAACTTCTCTTCGATGGCCAGCAACCTCTCCATCACTTCATCACGATAGGCATCCGTTGCGGCATTGCTTTCTTCGGCGTGGGCGTCCTGCATCGAGTTCACGACAAGGCCCACGATCAGGTTCACCACGGCGAAGGTCGTGACCATGATGAACGGTACGAAGAATAGCCAGGCGTAGGGGAAGACCTCCATCACCGGGCGGACGACGCCCATGGACCAGCTTTCCAGCGTCATGATTTGGAATAGCGTGTAGAGCGACAGGCCGATGGTGCCGAACCATTCGGGGAATGGGTCCGCAAATAGTTTCGTCGCCATGACCGCGCCGATGTAGAAGATGATCGACATCAGCAGGAAGACCGATCCCATGCCGGGCAGTGCCGTCAGCAACCCCTCCACCACACGGCGAAGTGAGGGGACGGCCGAAACGACTCGCAACACCCGAAGGATGCGCAACGCCCGCAGGACCGACAGGCCTTGGGTTGCGGGGAACAGGGCGATGCCGACGATGATGAAATCGAACAGGTTCCAGCCGTTGCGGAAGAAGCGAAAGCCTTGGGCCACCAGCTTCAGGGCTATTTCGATGATAAAGATGCTTAGGCAGAGTGTATCGAGAAACTCGATCAGCGGGCCGTAAGACGCCATGATGGGCGCGGAAGTTTCCAGCCCCAGGATGATCGCGTTGAAGATGATAACGCCGATGATGAAATTGCCGACAGAAGGCCGCGCAAGCCAATGTGCAAGGCGGGTGCGAAGGTCGGACATGGGGGCGCTCCTTTGGGTCAGCCGCTCATATGGGCAAGGGAGAACCGCGCTGCAAGTTCCACGTGAGGCGACCAGCGGAATTGGTCCACCGGTTGCACCCAGTCCAGCGTGTAGCCAGCCTCTATCAGAATCGCAGCATCACGGGCGAACGTGACGGGATTGCAGGAAACCGCCGCGATAACAGGGACTTGCGCTTTGGCGAGTTCGATTGTCTGCGCCTCGGCCCCGGCGCGGGGCGGGTCAATCACGATGGCGTCGAACGTTGCCAGTTCGTCCGGCAAAAGAGGGCGGCGAAACAGGTCGCGTTTTTCCCAGGTGATCGGTTTCAGGCCCGTGGCAAACCGGGTGGCGTGGTCGAGCGCGTCCAACAGGTCGGGGGCTGCCTCCACCGCATGAACCGGTGCGGATTGGGCAAGGGGCAGGGCGAAGGTGCCGATGCCGCAGAACAGGTCCGCGACGTTTTTGGCGCCCTGCACGGCCTCGGCCACAGCACCTTGCAGCGCCGCTTCGCCGTCTTGCGTGGCTTGCAGAAACGCGCCCGGAGGCGGCACAGCGCGGGCCGAGCCAAGGGTCAGGCGCGGCGGGGTTTCCGTGAACACAGGCTCGTCCCCCCAAGTCAACCGCGAGAAGCGGCCGCCTGCCACTTGTGGCAAGGCCGCGCGGAGCGGTCCGTCGAGTGGCTTTGCCCCGGTCACCAGTAGGTCGATGCCGGTTTCCGTCAGCGTCACGGACAGGCCCAGAGTGGCCGAGCGCGACGCCCCGGTTTTTACGATCTCCTCAAGTGCAGGGATCGTATCCAGCAGCGCAGGCTCTAGCAATAAACAGTCTCTAATCGGCACGATAGTGCCTGATTTACGAGCATGAAACCCGATCATCGCGCCTTTCTTGGTCCGCGTCCCTGCAAGGGTCGCTCGGCGGCGCGACCGGGGGGCAGATGTCACGATGGGGCGCAGGGGCACGGGGAGATCGTGGGCCTGCAAAGCCTTTGTGATCACATCTTCTTTCCAAGTCGCCACGAAAGGGTCAGAGGCATGCATCAGGCTGCACCCGCCGCAGGATTTGTAGTGCGGGCAGGGGGCTTTCACTCGGTCCGACGATGGCGTGACAATGGCGGGCGCGGCCATTCGGTCGCCGTCCACCTCGCCCGAGACCACTTCGCCGGGCAGGGTGAGGGGCACGAAAACCGGGCCGTCCGCGATGCCGTCGCCATGGTGGCCGAGGCGTTTGATCGTCAGCTCAACCATGGGCCACCGCCAGTCCGCGCGATGCGCGAGGAAGGAAAGGGAAACGATCGAAGTGCGGGCGGCCGAAACGGGCGGCGAAATGGCTGGCATAGGTCATGGGGGAGCTTTGCGACAAAGCACGCGGCGGGACAAGTCCCGCGCTAGGCCGTCGCCGCGTCGTCCAGCCCGATAAACCCGCCCGATTGACGGTTCCAATACCGCGCATACAGCCCGTCCTGCGCCAAAAGCGCCTCGTGGGTGCCGTCTTCGACGATCCTGCCGTTATCGAGCACGATGATCCGATCCATCGCGGAAAGGGTAGACAGGCGGTGGGCGATGGCGATGACGGTCTTTCCCTCCATCACGCTGTGGAGCGTGTCTTGAATGGCGGCTTCAACCTCGGAATCGAGCGCGCTTGTGGCCTCATCCAGCACCAGAACCGGAGCGTCTTTGAGGAAGGCGCGGGCGAGGGCCACGCGCTGGCGTTGTCCGCCCGATAGCTTCACGCCGCGTTCGCCCAAAAACGCCTCGTACCCCTTGTTGTCACGATGGTCGCGCAGGTCCTGGATGAAGTCATGCGCCTCGGCCCGTTTGGCGGCCTCGACTACCTCGGCCTCGGTGGCATCTGGGCGTCCGTACAGGATGTTGTCCCGTGCCGTGCGATTGAACATGGCGGTGTCTTGGGTGACCATCGCAATCTGTTGCCGCAGGCTATCTTGGGTGACGCTGCTTACATCTGTGCCGTCCAGCAAAACACGACCCTGTTCTGCATCGTAGAGCCGCATCAGAAGGGCCACGAGGGTCGACTTCCCGGCCCCGGAAGCCCCGACGACACCCAGTTTTTCGCCGGGGGCAATCGTCAGGTCGATGGCATCAATCCCACCGGTCCGCTGCCCATAGGCGAAAGACACGCCGTCGAACTCGATGGCTCCCGACAGGCGTGGCAACGTGGGGGCATCATCGGCATCGGTCAGCCCATGGGACGGGGTAAGGGTGCGCATCCCGTCCTCCAGCTCACCCAGGTTGGCGTAGATCCCCATCAGGGTGAACGACACCCAGCCTGTCATCTGCGAAATACGCATGGAAATAGCGCCAATCGCGGCAATATCGCCGGGGGTGGCCTGGCCACTTTGCCAGAGCGAGACACCGCTGAGCACCAGAACAACGGGTAGCAATCCGGCGGTGGTCATCAGGGCGAAACGGAACCCGGTCGAGAGGGTCCCGAACCGCAGCGCGGCGGCGCGGTAATTGCCCATCGCCTCGGTCGCGGCGGCGTCTTCGTGGTCGGTATGGCCAAACAATTTGACGGTCTTGATGTTGGTAATCGTATCAACAACCTGCCCCGTCACATTCGCCCGCGTGGCGGCTCGGGCCTTGGCGCGCACCCGAATGCGCGGCAGATACCAGCGGATCATCACCGCATAAATCCCACACCAAGCCAGCAGCAAGACAGCGATCCGCCAGTCGATCGCCACCAGCAAAACCACCGTCCCCATCAGCGTAATGATGGCGTAAGCGGCGGCGTTAATCACCTCGGTCACGATGTTTACAAGCGCGGTGGCCGCCTGCATTTGCTTTTGCGCGATCCGGCCCGCAAAATCGTTATCGAAGAAGCTGATGTCGTGGCCCAAGGTCCAGCGATGCAGCCGGGATTGCACCAATGGCGCGATGTTGGGCGGCAGAACGATGCCGGTAAACGCGGCGGAGGAGCCGAAGAACAGCGGCCGAATCATCAGGTAGAACAGGATGTAGCCCGCGACCAGCAACCCATGGGTGCCAAGGTAGTCCGCCGTGGGCCCGGTAGTCGTGTCGATCAACGCGCCCAGGTACCAAGCGGCGGCGACCTCCATCAAGCCGGCAAAGCCTGAAAATAGCGCCGCGATGAACATGATCGGCCATGCGCCCGATAGGCACCATTTGATGAAAGGCCAAAGGGTTTGGGGCGGCGGGCCATCGGCTTTTGCAAAGGGGGGCACAAGGCTGGAAAGCCAGTCTACAACGCGCGTTAGAGTATTCACTTGGCGGTTTCCTCTGTATCCGTGTCGGCGCCGATGAAGCCACCTGACTGCCGCGCCCAGAAGCTGGCATATAGGCCACCTTGCGCCAAAAGCACCGAATGAGGGCCGTCTTCCACCACGCGGCCGTCGTCCAGCACCACGATCCGATCCATCTGCGCGATGGTCGACAGGCGGTGGGCGATGGCGATGACAGTCTTGCCCTGCATCACCCCGTAAAGCGTTTCTTGAATCTGCGCCTCGACCTCGGAATCGAGCGCGCTTGTCGCCTCATCCAGCACCAGAATCGGGGCGTTCTTCAGGATCACACGGGCCAGCGTCACCCGCTGCCTCTGCCCGCCCGAAAGCTTCACGCCTCTTTCCCCCACATGGGCGTCATAGCCTTTGCGGCTCTGGGGGTCTTCCAGATCAAGGATGAACTCATGGGCCTCGGCCCGTTTGGCAGCTTGGATCATCGCCGCATCCGAGGCACCGGGCGCCCCGTAAAGGATGTTATCGCGGACTGATCGGTGCAGCAGGGAGCTGTCTTGTTGCACCATACCAATCACCCCGCGAAGGCTGTCCTGCTGAACCCGCGCGATATCTTGCCCGTCGATCAAGATACGACCCTGTTCGGCATCGTAGAACCGCAACAACAGCTTCACGAGTGAAGACTTTCCGGCCCCCGACCGCCCCACAAGCCCCACCTTCTCGCCCGGCTTGATCGTCAGCGAGATGCCATCCAGCCCGCCCGCCGCGCGCCCATAATGGTGGCTGATTCCATCCAGCGTGATTTCACCCTGCGTCAAGAGCAGGGGTTTGGCGTCCGGGTCATCGACCAGCTCGATTGGTACGGTAATCGTCTCCATCCCTTCGGCGACAACGCCGAGGGCGCGGAAGAACGTGGAGACCGCCCACATGATCCAACCGGTCATGGCGGACAGCCGCAGCGCCAAGGCCGTCGCCGCCGCGACCACCCCGACAGAGGCCGCACCTTGGGACCACAGCAGAATACCCCACCCCACGACCGCCACGATGAGGAAGCCATTCAGCGTGACCAACATCACGTCCATGGTGGTGAAAATCCGCATCTCTTTGGCGAAGGTCCGGCGGGTGAACTCGATGGCTTCTTTCGCGTAGGCCAGTTCCGAGTCGTTATGGGCGAACAGTTTCACCGAATGGATGTTGGTGTAGCTGTCCACGACCCGCCCCGTGGTCATCGAGCGGGCATCGGATGCGGCTTTGGATGCGGGACCAACGCGTTTCATCGTCCAGCGTAAAAGCAGCGCGTAGAGGGTGAACCAGACCACCAAGGGCAGCGCCAAACGGGGGTCTGATCCCATCAGCAAAATCGCCGCCCCCACCAGATACGCGAGAGAGAAGGTGATCGCGTCAAACACCTGAAAGATCGCGTCCCCCGCACTACCCGGCGTTTGCATGATCCGGTTGGCAATGCGGCCGGCGAAGTCGTTCTCGAAGAAGCCAACAGATTGACGCAGTACCTGTTTATGGGCGCGCCACCGCACCAGTGCGCCGAACTGCGGCAAGATCGCGTTGTTCAACAGCGCCACGTCGATGCCTTGCAAAACGGGCCGGATCGTCAGGATGAAAACAGCGGCCAGCGTCAGTTCCAGCCCGTAGTCGGACAAAACCGTGGCGGGCTCACCTTCGGTCATCAGGTCCACCACACGGCCCATGTACCAGATCAACCCGATCTCGATCGCGGCGACGACGACAGACATGAAAGCGGTCAGCGCAAAGAGCCCCTTGAAGGGCTGCGAATAGTCCCAAAGGAAGGGCCAAAGACGGCGAGGCGGCTGATCCTGGTTGGCGTGGGCTACGTAGGGATCGACCAGATTTTCAAATATCTTGAACATGACAATTCCCGGTCAGGACTGAGGTATAGCGCCCTGTCGGGGAAATGGCCATGCATGGGAGGGCTTGGCAGAGGTGCCCTTCAGGGGCGGAGCAGTTCTGCTTTGGTCAGGGTGAAATCGCTGGCAATCCACCGCGTTTCCAACGCCTTCAGGTGATCGCCCAAGGCTTTGCCCTGCAATGCCGGCAGGTCTGCGGCTTTCACGGGGAATACGGCTTGGGCGCCTTGTTCGGCCAGCCGAAGGGCCTCTGCGCCGGGGGGCTGTTCCGCGATCAACCCACGTAGCAGCAAGATATCACGGGTGGCCACCGCGCCGTGGTGGTACCCCAACGCGCCGGGGGGGGTGAGCGTGCCCATCTCATCGCGGAACAGGGCAAGTTGCTTGGCTTCAGCCTTGGATAGACGAAGGTTACCGGGGTCGCCGCCCAAAGCCGCCAGGCGTCGGATCGCAGCGGGCGCAACGTCGCCTTCCAGCCCCGTCAAAAGGGTCAAAGAAGGCGCATGGGCCCCCGGCAGAACCGCGGCGAGGACGCCTGACTGATCCATCGCCGCGACAGCAGGCGCGGGATCAGGCGCGCGGAGGAGCGTTTTGACCTCGGCCCCGATCCGTTCGCGCGAAAGTTTGGCGATCCCGTCCACCCCGTGCGCACAGGCGGCCAGCCCATCGGCGTCGATACCGCCGGCAGGATCGGCGTACCAAGCGTGGAACCGGAAGAACCGCAAGATGCGCAGGTGGTCCTCGGCAATGCGGGCACTGGCATCGCCAATGAAGCGCAAACGCCGCGCGGCCAAATCTTCCAGGCCCGCGCCATTGGGGTCCAGAACCGTCCCGTCGCGGGTCGCGTAAAGCGCGTTCATGGTGAAATCCCGCCGCGCGGCATCCTGCGCCAGTTCTCGGGTAAAGGCGACAGAGGCATGGCGTCCGTCCGTCTCTACATCGCGGCGTAGGGTCGTAATTTCATAGGGCGTGCCATCGGCCACCACCGTCACCGTGCCGTGGTCGATGCCTGTGGGGATGGTCTTCAACCCGGCCCCTTGAGCCAGTTCCATCACCTGTTCAGGCAGCAGCTCCGTGCAAATGTCGATATCCGCGACGGGAAGACCCAACAGACCGTTGCGCACGCATCCGCCGACAAACCAAACACCATGACCTTGCAGCGCCTCAAATACCGCGACAGTGCCCGCATCGGTCAAACAAGGCGCCTGCAACCGCATTACGCCACCCGATCCGCAAGAGCCTTCAGCATCCGGGCCGTTGCGCCCCAGATGTAATAGGGGCCGTAGGGCACCACAAAGAACTCGCGCCGCATGCCGCGCCATCGGCGACCTTCGACGACGTAATTGGAGGGGTCCATCAGGAATGAGAGCGGGACGCGGAACACCTCGGCCACTTCGCCGGGTTCTGGCTTGGGGGTGAAGTTAGCCTCGATCCGCGCCAGAAAGGGTGTCACGTTGTAGGAGGTGACCGTTTCATGGGGCGACAATTCCGCAAGAATAGTGACGTTTTCCGGCGCCAGTCCGATTTCTTCCTGGGCCTCGCGCAGGGCGGCCTGGGCGGGGGTCTCGACGCCGTCCACCTTGCCACCCGGAAAGGCGATTTGGCCGGGGTGATGCTTGAGGTTGGACGAGCGTTTGGTCAGCACCACCTCATCGCCCAATACCCCGATCAGCACGGCAGCGGGCCGCAAGACACGGTCGGCGGGCAAGGTCACGCCGGGGTTCAGATCATAATCCGACGACCCCGAACCAATGGGCCGCGCCAGAGGTGTCTCCAACGCGGCCGTCATTGTATCTAGATCAAACAGGCGACCCATCGGGGGCCCTTTCGGCCTCGAACCCTAACGAGAGGGGGTCAAAGTCATAGTGGTTGCCGCAGAACTGGCAATCCGCCGTGACCCGGCCTTCCTCGGTCGTCATATGGGCAATGTCCTTGGCCGAATAGATCGACAAAGACTGTCGCACGCGATCCTCGGAACAGGTGCAGCCAAAGCCCACGGGCAACGCGTCGAAGACACGAGGCTGTTCCTCGTGGAAGAGACGCACGAGCAGGTCCGTCGGGGACACATGGGGCCCGATCAGCTCCATCTCGTCGGCGGTATCCATCAGGATGTTGGCGCGGGACCAATCCTCGGCTTTATCGTCGGACACCAGATCGTTAGCAGTCAGCGTGCCTTCATCACTTGTGGGCGGCTCGGCCGCTTCCAGCGAGGATTCCGGCATCACCTGGATCATCATGCCCCCGGCACGCCAGCCCTCGGCCTGACCGGGTTCCTGCGCCTTGCCATAAGACAGCTTGAACGCCGTAGGAAGCTGCTCGGATTGCGCAAAATAAGTCTCTGCACAGGCGGATAGAGACTCCCCACCGATCGGCGTGATGCCTTGATAGGGTGTCATATCCTGGCCCTGGTCGATCAGGATCGCAAAGTACCCAGAGCCGATCTGCGGGAAGGCAGGGGCGGTCAGGTCCAACCGATCTTCATCATAAGAGGCATAGGCGCGGATGCGCGCGGGCTCTCCCTCGGCCTCGGGGGCAAGGAAATCGGTCGCAATCAGGCGGATCGGCCCGTCGGAGCGTACCTGCAACGACAGTTTCCAACGCAGCTTCATGGTCTGCCCGATCAGCGCCGTCAGCAGGGCCATTTCAGCCACCATCGCCTCGATCGGGGCGGGATAATCGTGCTGAGACAGGATCTGGTTCAGCGTCGTGTCCAACCGCGCCACACGGCCACGAATGTCCGAGCGATCCAGTTGGAATGGCAATACCGTGTCGTCCCACGCGAGTTTTGTGGTCATAGTCATGGGGGGCACCCCCTTTTTTGCGAAATTTTCAAAGTCTGGTCCCATATAGGGAGTGCTGTCGCAACACCAAACCCCCCTGTTGCCGCAGTTCTGCCTTGCGCCTGCCGCATGGGATTGGGACATCAGGGTTAATCAGGGGCAAATCCCGAAAAGACACAGGCGTAGCGTGACGATGAAAATCCTTTTTGTGCATCAGAACTTTCCCGGTCAATACCGAGAGCTTTTCACCTGGTTAAGAGAGCAGGGAAAGCATGAGCTGGTGTTCCTGACCCAACGCAAGGATGTCCCGGGGATGGAAGGCGCGCGGGTCGTGACCTACAAGACCCACCACAAGCCCGCCAAGGACGCCTACGCCCTGACCCAATATTGGGAGGAATGCACTGGCAACGGGTTCGGTTGTGCTCAAGCGGCCGCCAAGCTGCGGGCAGAGGGGTTCACCCCCGATATCATCATCGGTCACGTGGGTTGGGGAGAGTTGACGTTCCTGAAAGAGATTTGGCCAAACGCGCCGATCATCGGCTATTTTGAGTATTACTTCCTCGCCAAGGGCGGCAGTGTCGGGTTTGACCCCGAATTTCCCGCCAGCCCCCATGCGCCGTTCACCATGCACGCCCGTAACGCGGTGAACTTTGCCAACATCCAGACCGTGGATCAGGGCCATTCCCCCACCGGCTGGCAACGCGACACGTTCCCTGACAGCTTCAAGGAAAAGATCTACGTCAAGCACGACGGCATCCGCACCGACAAGTTGATGCCCGACCCGAAGGCCGAAGTTGCCTTGGGGCGTCTTGGGCGATCCGTCACCAAGGACGATGAAATTTTCACCTATATGGCCCGCAACATGGAGCCGACACGCGGCTTCCACAGCTTCATGCGCGCGCTGCCCCATATTCTTGATGCACGCCCCAACGCACGGGCACTGATTATCGGTGGATCGGATGTGTCCTACGGCAAGAAATCAGGCTCTGAAGGCGGGTATAGAGCCGAAATGGAGAGGGAAGTTGGCGACGCCGTTGACTGGTCCCGCGTCCATTTTCTGGGGCGGGTGCCCTACGAGGATTACCAGAAGATCGTTCAAGTCAGCCGCTGCCACATCTACCTGACGGTACCGTTTGTGCTGTCGTGGTCGTGTCTGGAGGCGATGTCGATGGGGGCGACGATTGTGGCGTCCGATGTGGCCCCGGTGCGCGAAGCGATCGAGCACGGCAAGACCGGCTTGCTTGCTGATTTCTTCGACCCCAAGGATATCGCCCGCAAGGTTGTGGATGTGTTGGAACGCCCCGGCACCTACGCCCACCTTGGACCGGCGGCACGGGCCCATGTGGTGAAGAACTACGATTTCCAGAAGGTGTGTCTGCCCGAACATCTGCGCCAGATTAATGCGCTGGTCCCCAAGGCAAAGCGGATGGCCATCCCGGGCTGAAGCCCGGTCTACGATGCCCCTTCCCCGGTAGACCGGGCTTCAGCCTGGGGCCGGACCGCGTCGCCTAGTCCGCGATGTTGCTGGCCGCGCCCACCAGTCCAAAGGCCGAGCCGATCAGGCCGAATATCGTTTGCACGCCTGTCACCGGGCTTTCTGTTACCAACACCAGATCACCGGGAAAGATGCGAAAATTGCGGGCCGAAAACAGCCCATCGGCATTGGTCATGTCCAGCGCGAACACAACGCGCGACTGATCCGGCCCCCGCGCGTCGGCCCGCACGGCCGAGGCGGGATATTCCCGCAGCACCAGGATACCGCCCGGATCACCCCGACGGCTTTCCACCCCGCCGATCAGCGCCATGGCATCCAGCGCGGTCACGCGATCGTGCGGGAAGGCGTGTTGGTTCTGTTCCCCCGCCGCCCCCAGAGACAGGAAGTAGCGACGGTCTTCCTCGACGATCACCCGGTCTCCGCCCCGCAACAGGGTATCCAGCCCCGGTTCCGCAAACAGCCGATCAATCGACGTGCCATAAATGGCGCCCGCCCGGATCAGCCGGATCTGTGGGTTTTCCAGCCCCGCGCTGACCCCGCCCGCATCGGCAATGGCGTTGAGCACGGTGTAGTTCCGGTCCGGCATCGGCAAGCGTCCCGGCGCGCCCACACCGCCCACCAGATCGACGGAGTTCGTCCGCCCCTCGACCAGCTCCAGCTGAACCTGTGCGGAAGGGGCGACCACGTCGATTTCCTCTTGCAAGCGTTGCCGCGCCAGCTGCGTGGTCATGCCGGACACCTGCACATTGCCCACATAGGGCACGAAAATGGTGCCGTCGGGGGCCACCGTCAGGGCATCAATCACGGTAGAGGCGTTGTTTTCCGTCAGGAGGCTGTCATTGGCGCTGTCCCATACGGTCAGCTCCAACCTGTCGCCCGTGGCGATCACTTGCGTCCGCGCACCGCCCGAGGTGGGTATCCAGTTCAGGTGACGCGCGCCGGTGGCGGGCCATTGGGCAACCGTGGGAAGAAAGGCGCGGGTCACGGGGTAGACCGAGAAATCTGCGATCTCGCCACTGGCCACTTCAACCACTTCACGTTCCACCGGAGCGCTGCGGGGCAGGGCATCGCAAGCCGCCAAGGCAAGCATCATCGCGGCAAGCACCACGGCATTTCGAAGCGGCAAACGGGCCATTTGTGCCAAAGATCCCCCCAGATCAGGTGACAAATCCATTTCCGCGAGAGGTTTACAGGGTGCTTGCGTTGCGTCAACGCGCCTGACGCTCTTTCACCAAGGGGCGGTGCATATTTACCCAAGGCAAGCTTTCTGAACATGGGCTTTGACGTCAGGGGCCGTTCCGTGGCAATCGGGGGACCAACGGAAGACGGCAAGTCGAGCAAGGCACACCGCGGATGGCAGAGCATATTCTTTTGACAGGCGGGGCCGGGTATATCGGGTCACATACCTATGTGGCTTTGATCGAGGCTGGATATGACGTCACCATCCTGGACAATTTCCAGAACGCCAGCCGTTCAGTCGTGGACCGGCTGGAAAAACTGACCGGCAAACCCGTGAGCCTGGCTGAAGCCGACGTGCGCGATGCCACCACCCTTGGCAGCCTGTTTTCGGAACATCAGTTCGACGCAGTCGTGCATTTTGCGGCTCTGAAAGCGGTGTCAGAGTCGGTTGAACGCCCGCTCGACTACTTTGATGTGAACATCAGCGGGCTGATCAACCTGCTGCGGGTCATGGATGCGGCAGGGTGTCGGAAGATCGTGTTTTCCTCTTCGGCCACGGTCTACGGCGTGCCAGATGAGACGCCGACGCCAGAAACCGCCGAGTTCCGGGCGATGAACCCCTATGGCCAGACCAAGATTTCCGGCGAGCAGATCCTCAACCAACTGGCGGCCGCCGATGACCGGTGGAACATCGGCATCTTGCGCTACTTCAATCCCGCCGGCGCCCACGAGAGCCACCTGATCGGGGAAGACCCACGCGACATTCCCAACAACCTGATGCCATATATCGCCAAGGTTGCCGCCGGAGAGCTGGATGAGTTGCAGGTCTTCGGCGACGATTATGACACCCCTGACGGCACTGGGGTGCGCGACTATATCCACGTAGAAGACCTTGCCCGCGGCCATGTCCTGTCGCTTGGGGCGCTGTTGGGGGATGACCAAAGCCACTTGGTGAACCTTGGCACCGGCGTCGGTAATTCCGTGATGGAAGTTGTGGCCGCGTACAAGCGGGCCTCCAACCGCGATATCGCCCACCGCATTGTGGAACGGCGTGCCGGGGATGTTCCGATCTACGTGGCGAAGGCCGACAAGGCCGAGGAAATTCTGGGCTTCCGCACGGTAAAGGCCTTGGACGATATGTGCGCCTCTAGCTGGGGTTGGATCGTCGGGCCGCATTCATCGGAGGAGCCCGAGCAATGAGAACGGCGCTTGTCACCGGCTCTGCCGGGTTCATCGGCTACCATCTGTGTGCCCGTCTTCTGGCGGATGGCTGGCGGGTGGTCGGCATCGACGCGATGACCGATTATTACGAGGTCGCGCTGAAGGACTCGCGCCTTGCGATGCTGATGGAACACGACACCTTCGCCCCCGTAAAGGCAAGGATCGAGACGCCCGGCGTGCTGCACGACCTGTTTGAAACCCACCGCCCCGCGGCGGTCATCCACCTCGCCGCACAAGCCGGTGTGCGCTATTCAATCGAGAATCCGGAAAGCTATGTGGAAGCCAACCTGATCGGCACCTTCCGCCTGCTGGAAGCCATGCGCGCCTTCCCGCCCGCCCATTCACTTCTGGCCAGTACATCGTCCGCTTACGGCGCGAACACGCAAATGCCTTACGCCGAAACGATGCAGGCCGATCATCAGATGTCGTTTTACGCGGCCACGAAGAAATCGAACGAGGTTATGGCCCACTCCTACGCCCACCTCTACAATCTGCCGATAACGATGTTTCGCTTTTTCACCGTTTACGGCCCCTGGGGTCGCCCGGACATGGCGCTGTTCAAGTTCACCAAGGCGATCCTCAACGACGAGCCGATCGACGTCTACAACCACGGCGATATGAAGCGTGACTTCACCTATGTAACGGACCTTGTGGACGGTATCTTGCGTCTGATCGAGGCCGTGCCGGGCTCCGACGGCGTGGAAGGCGATAGCCTGTCCCCCGTCGCGCCGCACCGGATCGTGAACATCGGCAATTCCAACTCGGTGCAATTGCTAGACTATATCGAGGCGATTGAGGCGGCCACGGGCCGCACCGCCGAGAAGAACATGATGCCCATGCAACCGGGCGACGTGCCTGCCACATGGGCCGATGCCAGCCTGTTGCAGCATCTAACCCAATATAAGCCGAAGACCCAAGTCACCGAGGGCGTCGCAAATTTCGTCGCGTGGTATCGCGATTATTACAATGTCTAGACCCGCCTCTACGCGGTGCGAAGCGCGGTAGGGCAAGGAAGGGATTTCTCCATGCGTATTACGATGATTGGCACGGGCTATGTTGGTCTTGTCTCTGGTGTTTGTTTCTCGGACTTCGGGCACGACGTGATCTGCGTCGACAAGGACCCTTCGAAGATCGAGATGCTGAACGCGGGGCAGGTTCCGATCTATGAGCCGGGCCTTGATGCGTTGATGGCCAAGAACGTGGAGGCAGGGCGCCTGTCTTTCACCACCGATCTGGCCAGCGCCGTGGATGGAGCCGATGCGGTGTTCATTGCCGTCGGTACGCCGACGCGCCGGGGCGATGGCCATGCGGACCTGACCTATGTGATGGCAGCCGCCGAGGAAGTCGCCCTCGCGATGACGGGCTATGGCGTGATCGTCACCAAATCCACCGTTCCCGTGGGCACCAACCGCAAGGTGAAACAGGTCGTCCACAAGGCGCGCCCTGATCTGGAATTCGACGTCGCCTCCAACCCCGAATTCCTGCGCGAAGGGGCGGCGATTGACGACTTCATGCGCCCTGACCGCGTCGTTGTGGGTGTTCAGACGCCCCGCGCGTCCGAAGTGATGGACGAAATCTACCGCCCGCTTTTCCTGCGTGATTTCCCCGTCGTGACGACGGACCTCGAATCCGCGGAGATGATCAAATACGCCGCCAACGCCTTTCTGGCGACGAAGATCACCTTCATCAACGAGATCGCGGCGCTGTGCGAAAAGGTCGGCGCGGATGTGAAAGAGGTCTCCAAGGGGATCGGCATGGACGGGCGTATCGGCAACAAGTTCCTGCACGCGGGCCCCGGCTATGGCGGCTCTTGCTTCCCGAAAGACACCAGCGCGCTGGCCCGGATCGGCCAGGATCACGCCGTGCCGCAAAGCATCGTAGAGACGGTCATTCGCGTGAACGACGGCGTGAAGGCCCGGATGATCGAGAAGCTGCGCGACCTTTGCGACGGCTCATTCAATGGCAAAGTGATCTCGGTCCTTGGCGTCACCTTCAAGCCCAACACCGATGATATGCGGGATGCCCCCTCGCTGACCATTGTGCCTGCTTTGGTCGGCGGCGGGGCGAAAGTGCGTGTCGTTGATCCGCAAGGCTTCCGCGAGGGAGAGGCGCTACTGCCCGGCGTGAACTGGGTCGATGATCCGTACAAATCCGTGCAGAACGCCGATTTGGTGGTGGTTCTGACCGAGTGGAACGAGTTCCGGGCTCTGGATTTGAGCCGTGTCGCCAAGAAGATGGCGACGCCCCGCATGGCCGACCTGCGCAATGTCTACAGCCCGCGCGATGCCAAACGCGCCGGGTTCGAGGCCTACGAGGGCGTCGGGCGGTAAAATTCGCCGTCCGGTGCGGTCGTTTCCAAGGCGTCGGAGGAAAAATTTGGCCACCCGGATTCGGGCGTAAGACCCAATTAAATTAAGAAAAATCTGCGCTCTGACCGGCGACAGATTTGAATTTATTACACTTTTTTTGCAACCATTTCCTTCGGCGTCCCGTTGTTTAACCAATGCAACCGAAAGGAAACAACATGAAACGCTTTACAACAATCGCCGCCGCTACCGTCATGCTGGCCGCCCCCGCTTTCGCCCAAACCACGACCGAAGTTGCGGACGAAATCTTCAACGCCAGCGAAGATATGCCAATTGAGCAAGCTGACTCCACGCCCCTGTCGGGCGAGGTCGATTGCATGGATCCGGTGGCTGAGGTGGTCAACGAAAGCGCCGACTCTGAAAGCGAAGAGATCGGCTGCACCACCGGTGTCTCGGGTGAGCCCGAATTCGGTGAAGAGATCTTTGAAGACCTTGAAGAAGCCGACGACGACAACAACTAATCGGCTCAGCCCTTAGTAATCGAAAGCCCCCGTAGCCATCGCTGCGGGGGCTTTTCGCATCCTCGGTCTATGCCAGTCCCGCACGAAGCAAGTCGTGCAGATGGATGATCCCAATCGGGCGCCCGTCCCCGTCCAGCACGAAAAGCGCGGTGATCTTGTTGGTGGCCATCATGCCCATCGCCTCGGCCGCCAATAGGTCCGGCGTGATCGTGCGGGGCTGCTTGGTGGCCACTTCGCCGGCTGTCCGCTCGGTCAGGTGGGCGATGTTTCGGCGCAAGTCGCCATCGGAAATGACACCCACAAGGCGGCCATGGGTAACCACACCGGCGATGCCAAAGCTCTTCTCGCTCATCACCACAAGAGTTTCAGCCATGGGCGTGTTTGCATCCACAAGGGGCAGGGCCTCGGGGCCGTGCATCAGTTGCGCGGCGGTGGAAAGTTGCGCCCCCAGCTTGCCGCCGGGGTGGAAGGTGCGGAACTGTTCGGGCTGGAATTCGCGTCGTTCCATCACCGCGACGGCCAGGGCATCGCCCAAGGCCAGTGCCAAGGTGGTCGAGGTCGTGGGCGCCATCCCGAGCGAGCAGGCTTCTTCGGCCGCCGGAAGGGTCAGGCGGAAATCGGCGGCGCGCATCAACGTGCTGTCGGGTTTCTTGGAGATGCCGATCATCGGGATCGAGAAGCGGGCGACGTGGGCGATGATGTCGCTCAACTCCGACGTTTCGCCGGAGTTGGAGATCAAGATCACCAGATCGCCCGGCATCACCATGCCCAGATCGCCGTGGCTGGCCTCGGCGGCATGAACAAAGGCTGACGGTGTCCCGGTAGAGGCGAAGGTGGCGCTGATCTTGCGGCTGATGTGGCCAGACTTGCCGATGCCGCACAGGATTACGCGGCCCGTTGTGGCCAATATCGCCTCGGCGGCGGGGGCGAAATCCACGGGCAAGTCATCGGCAAGGGTCGCGACCGCGCGCGCCTCGGTCCGTAGGACGCGGGCGCCTGTGTCGCGCAGGGATTGTGCTTGGTTCTGGGTCATAGGGCCGTTTAGCGGAGCATCGCGCCCTTGGCGAGAGGATTGGCTTTCCGCCTCCCCGGGGCCGTGGCACAAAGTGGGCCATGAACAGACGTTTTGGACACTGGCCTGACCCGGCCCAAACCTACCGCCCGCGCCCTGGCATCTATGCGATTATCGACGCCGGAGATGGTCTTTTGGCCAGCTTTCAGGATGCGCCGACGCCCGAGTTGCAACTGCCCGGTGGCGGTATTGATCCCGGCGAGCAACCCCTTGCCGCGCTGCACCGAGAGGTGATGGAAGAAACCGGCTACCGCATCCATTCTCCCCGGCGATTGGGGATGTTCCATCGCTATACCTTCATGCCCGATTATGACCGCTACGCCCACAAGCAATGCCACATCTATGTGGCCCAGTTGGGCAGGCGGTGGTCTGCCCCGACCGAGCCGCATCATACGGCGGTGTTCCTGCCCTGGGATGTCGCGTTAGAGAAACTGGCCGTATCGGGGGACCGTTATTTTCTGTCGCAATATCTGGCGGGCGCTTAACTGCGACCAGAGAAGGTGAACAGCAGTGCTGACAGGTCATCGGGGAACTCGTCAGTGCCCGCAAAGGTGACAAGCCCGTCGTGCAGCGCGTCCAGAAACGATAGACCGCCGTGGCGCTTGTGCCGCATCATCAAGGAAATCAGCCCCTCATCGTCCAACATGGTCGCACTGGAATCGGGACATTCGGTCAGGCCATCTGAATACAGTAGAAGCCGGTCGCCGGGGTTCATCTGCACGTCAAATGCGGTGAAGGGCATATCCGGCAGCAGGCCGACGGGCGGCCCGCCATCGCCGACCATGTCCACCTTTCCATTTGCACGCAACACCATCGGGTTGGGGTGCCCCGCCTGAACCATGCGCACGCCGCCCGTGGTCAGATCGGCAATGGCGATGCAGATGGTGAAGTAGCGGTCCGTCTGCACCTCTTTCAGGAGCAGGTCATTCATGCGGCTGGCGGCAATTTCGGGGGAAAGAGCGGTGAATGTGCCTTCCGCGCCACGCGTCATGGCGATGTTCTGGTCGGGAGAGGCATCGGACAGCATCCCGGCAACACGGGCCGCTAACATGGCCGAGGCGACGCCGTGGCCGGATACGTCAATGCTGTACAGCGCGACGATATCATCGCTAACCGTGAAGTGGCCCACCATATCACCGCCGACATGACCGCTCGCCTCCAGCAAAAGCGCCACATCTGCCCCGTTGAACGCGCAATGGGTGTCTTGCAACGAGCCCATCTGAAGCCGCCGCGCTTCATCCAGATCACGATCAATGGCCCCGTACAGAAGCTGCAATTCGTCCAACGTACGCTCCAGCAGGCCGTTCTTGCTGCGCAATTCGCGCTGCATGTCCACGATCCGTGCACCCGCGTTCATCCGTGCCTGAAGTTCGGGCGGCCGGACGGGTTTGTTGAGGAAATCATCCGCCCCCGCCGCCAAGCCTTCCGCCACGGCGCTGCGTTCCTGGTTGGAAGTCAGCAACAGGACATAAGGGTAGGTTTCCGTCACCTCCGCCCGGAGGCATCGGCAAAACTCCGGCCCGGTCATTTCGGGCATCATCCAGTCACATAGGATCAATGACACATCCGGGTCCCGCGCCATGGTCAAAGCTTCCACCGGGTCACCCGTTTCAATGGCGACGTGGCCCCATTTGCGAAGGAGGGCGCTGACCATATTGCGCTGTGCCGGGCTGTCATCCAGCACCAACACGGTCAACGGCGTTGCGCTGACACCCGCGGTTACTGGCTGCGCAGGAATGCCCCTTTGGGGGTTGGAAATCACTGCGCCCATTGCTCGCCCTCGACCTGATTCACTGGCAGCTTCGAAGATTTTCTTTAACGTCTGGTGAATCATACAATTCGAGACGTCCGCCCCCTCCAGCCCATCATTTGTTAATGAACTGCGCCTATAGAGGCCGCTTCGACGGTTAGGAGTGTGACGATGACCCACGTGGATTGGACCCGCCTGAATGAGCTGCGAGAAGACATCGGGGAAGAAGATTTCGCCGATGTGGCCCTGCTGTTCGTGGCAGAGCTTCAGGAAACCCTGGGCAGCCTTGCGTCCGACACCGCCAAAGCGGCCGATTTCCACTTTCTGCGAGGATCTGCGGCGAACCTTGGCTTTGTGAGCCTGGTGAAAGCCTGCGCGGTGGCTGAGGCTGCTTGCAACGGCGGCGACACCCCCGATCTGGCCGCAATTCGCGACACCTTCGCTGCCGCATTGGCCGAGGTTGCGCCGCAAGTGCCCGAGTTGGCCAGCGCTGCTTAACCCACCCTAGATCAGGAAATCCGCAAGGATTTGATCGTCGGTAATATCGCGGAACCCAAACCCGCGCGAGGCGACCCGCTCCTCCAATTCAGGAAAACTGCCCGCCCGTTGTGATTCGATCCCGATCAGCACAGACCCGAAGTTGCGGGAGTTCTTCTTGAGGTATTCAAACCGGGTAATGTTGTCGTCGTCCCCCAACATATCCAGAAAGTCGCGCAACGCGCCGGGGCGTTGTGGCAGGCGAAGGATGAAGTACTTCTTCAAACCCTGCCATTTCTGCGCCCTCTCTTTCACCTCGGGCAAACGTTCAAAATCGAAGTTGCCGCCAGAGGTGACACAAACCACTGTCTTGCCCGCGATCTGATCGCGCAGGTCTTCCAACACGTTGATCGACAGTGCGCCGGCCGGTTCCAGCACGACGCCTTCAAGGTTCAGCATTTCCTGAATCGTAACGCAAATACGGTTCTCTGGCGCGATCAACACATCGCGGGGGGACACACTGCGCAACACCTCGAAGTTGCGGTCCCCAATGCGGGCCACGGCCGCGCCATCGACGAAGGTATCGGTGATCTCAATCGTTTGCGGCGCGCCGATTTTCAGCGCGGCGGTCAGACTGGGCCCGCCCGCCGGTTCTACCAAGGTTGTATGGGTCTCGGCGCCTACGGCCCGCAGATACGACAGCATCCCGGACGACAGCCCGCCGCCGCCCACAGGCAGCACCAAATGATCCGGCGCGCGGCCCAATTGGTCGATCATTTCCACCGCGACCGAGGCTTGGCCCTCGATCACGTCGGGATCGTCAAAGGGCGACAGAAAATGCGCGCCAACTTCATCGCAATAGGCCTTCGCGGCAGATTGGGTTTCGTCGAAGAAATCGCCTTCCAGCACGATCTCAACCGCATCTCCGCCAAAGGTCCGGGTCTTCAACACCTTCTGTTCAGGCGTCGTGACCGGCATGTAAATCCGCCCTCGCACCCCGAAATGCGCGCAGACAAACGCCATGCCCTGCGCGTGGTTGCCCGCGCTGGCACATACGAAATCCATCTGATCCGGCTTTTCCGTCCGCACCTTCCGCATGGCGTTGAACGCGCCGCGCAGCTTGTAGGATCGGACGGGGGAAAGGTCTTCGCGCTTCAGCCAAATATCTGCCCCAAAGCGTTCGCTTAGGTAGGCGTTCTTCAACAAGGGCGTCGCAGGAAACAAATCCCGCAGGGCGGATGTCGTGGTTTTGGCGGCGGTGGCGAAATCTTTCATGGCAATGGCTTGGCGCGTCTTGCCTCGCGTGTCCAGCTTCAGTTGGCAGAAATCAGTTCAACTGACGCCCTTGGATCAGGTTGCCGTATAGTGTCGTCATCAATGCGAGGTTTATCAGCATCTGCGCCCACCCCACCGCAACGCTTAGCACGATGCCGATTGTGGAAAAGGTCACCTGCTGCTGCGGCCCGATGGGCGTCATAACCTCGACCGAGTTGCCAAAGGCCGCGACGATCCCCTGGTTCAGGATTGTCGAGACGAGGGCGATCACGATGATTGGCAAAATGATCTGTCCCGACACCGGCGCGGTCGCTTTCCAGCTTTCGCTGATCTTCAACGACTCCCCAATGGCTGCCGCAGGCAGGATCAACCCGACACGGGTGGCAACCCAGGACAGGCCGAAGACCAACCCAACCCCCAGTGAAACTGCCACGGCAGGGCTTTGGGATACGGCAACCGCAACCCCCACAACAATTCCCGCAGCAATTCCGGCGCCAACCATTATCAGGAAAACCAGCACCGCATTGCCGAAGTAGTTGGCGATCTGCGACCCCTTCCAATTGGGAAACAGGCCGCGTGGGTATTCTTCCAGCAACACAAAGCGATGCCACGCCACGGCGGCCCATAGCCAGCACACAAGCCCGGCGATCAAGGTCAAAAGCCCGCCGAGCAGGTTCAGGGCCGCGAAATCTGCCAGCCCGGTGGTCGGGTCCACATGGAAGGCGCTGCCGTCCAGTAAGCTGGGGTTTGTGGCAAAAGCGATCACCAAAGGAACCGCCAAAAGCACCAGTGTAATCCGTGCCGCCTGGGGCAGATTGCCGAACACCTGCGCGAAGGCGTGGCGAAGTAGCTGATAGCCGTAGTCCATGGGAAGCTCCACTTGCTTGCTCCGCCCTTGAAAACCCGGTATCGCCGCCTGCGTCAACTGTGCATCACGGAGTACCTTTCATGTCAGCGCCAAAGAAGGTTGTGCTCGCCTATTCCGGCGGCCTCGATACCTCGATCATTTTGAAATGGTTGCAAACGGAGTATGGCTGCGAGGTCGTTACCTTCACCGCCGATCTGGGCCAAGGCGAAGAGCTGGAGCCTGCCCGCAAAAAGGCCGAGATGATGGGCGCCTCGGACATCTACATCGAGGACCTGCGCGAGGAATTCGTGCGCGACTTCGTTTTCCCGATGTTTCGCGCCAATGCGCTTTATGAAGGGCTTTACCTTCTGGGCACCTCCATCGCGCGCCCGCTGATCTCCAAACGACTGGTCGAAATCGCCGAAGAAACCGGCGCCGACGCCGTCAGCCACGGCGCGACCGGCAAGGGCAACGACCAGGTCCGGTTCGAGCTGTGCGCCTATTCCCTGAACCCTGAAATCCAGGTGATTGCACCATGGCGGGAATGGGACCTTGGCTCGCGCACCAAGCTGATCGAGTTCGCTGAAAAGCATCAGATCCCGATCGCCAAAGACAAACGCGGCGAGGCGCCTTTCTCGGTCGATGCCAACCTTTTGCACACGTCTTCCGAAGGCAAAATGCTGGAAGATCCCGCCGAAGAAGCCCCCGATCACATCCTCCAGCGGATCACCCGCCCCGAAGATGCGCCCGACACCCCGGAAATGGTGGAAGTCACCTTCGAGAAGGGGGATGCGGTCGCCATCAACGGCGAGGCCATGAGCCCGGCTTCGATCCTGACCGAGCTGAACCGCTTGGGCGGCAAACACGGCATCGGCATCCTCGATCTGGTAGAGAACCGATTCGTGGGCATGAAGTCCCGTGGCATCTACGAAACTCCGGGCGGCGCGATCCTCTTGGAAGCCCACCGTGGCATCGAACAAATCACCCTCGACGGCGGCGCAGGTCACCTCAAAGACAGCATCATGCCCCGCTACGCAGAGCTGATCTACAACGGTTTCTGGTTCTCGCCCGAGCGTGAAATGCTGCAAGCCCTGATCGACAAAAGCCAAGAGCATGTGACAGGCACCGTGCGCCTGAAACTCTACAAAGGTGCGGCCCGTACCGTGGCCCGCTGGTCTGACCACTCGCTCTACTCCGAGGCTCACGTGACCTTCGAAGAAGACATGGGTGCCTACGATCAGACCGACGCCCAAGGCTTCATTCAGTTGAACGCCCTGCGCCTGAAACTGTTGGCCGCCCGGAACCGCAAGTTCACCAAGTAACCCGCGCGGCCCCGGCCCCGTGAACGACAATAGCCCCCTCCCCAAGACCGGAGGGGGCTTTCTTACACCCACAGACACGCACGTCGCCATTCCCAACACGCGCGCCGCTCCCTCCTTCATCTTGGTAAATACACCTCCGGGGGTCTGCGCATCCCTTGGATGCGCAGAGGGGGCTGGCCCCCTTCAACAGAAGACCAAGCGCGCGCACCCTGCGATTTTTCCCAATAAGAAATGAAAGACCCCAGACAGACCTAGTCCTGCGCGGTGTCCACGCAATGGCGGCGAAACGCGCGTTTGAGCATTTCCAACTCTTCGCGCAGCAACGTCAATTCGCCTCGGATGTCGTCATCCATGGCCGAGCCGGACATCAGCGTCAGCCGGTCCAGAACCTCGCCCGTTGCCGTGGACCGCAGGCCCACCACTTGCACGCCGTCACTCAGCACATCGGTGGGCAGGTCCAGCGCCACATGCATCGCGCCCGCTTCAGTGGGGTGCTCGGTAATCTGCGCCACACCCACGATGCGCCCCTTGTGGAGCGCTTCAATCTCTGTCTGTCCGGCACCCGTCAGCACGCCTTCATAGCGCCCTGCTTGCAGTGTCGTGCGCACCAATGCTTCTGCCATAATCCGTCAGTTCCTTAAGGTTCGGGCGTCCTAGAAATCGGCTCTGGGCGCGCGCAGCAGGACCATGTCCCAAAGGGCGATCCGGGTCATTTTGGGCCCTTCCACGATCAAATCCAACCAGGCTTTTTCAAGCCGTTTCTCGTTGATCTTGCTATAGGCGAGGTCAAATTCGGCCTGCCCCGTGGTCCCATCAAATTCAATCTGGCGGACCATTTGTTCCACATTCGGCCCGTGCTGAATGTTCAGGCGCGCATATATTTCCACCGGCTGTTCGCGGTCCGCCACAAGATTGACCGCGATGAAGTGGTTGCGTGTCAGCCCCACCATCGCCTCAGGCGGGAGGTCTTGCACGAAGGAAACGAAGGACCCGTCCGAGCGATACACCTCTAGCACCAAACCGAAGTTTGCCCCCCGTGCCCAATGGGGGGCGCGTTCCTGCCGAAGGCTCATCTCGGCGTGGTTGGCATCGTGGAAAACTGTCGCCCCCCCGCTCAAGGGCTGCGGAGAGTTGAGCCCGACAATGCCCTTCGGCCGCATTTCTTCGCGCCAAACGGCAGGTCTGGTCGCCCAATCACATTGGTCCGGGCGGTCGATCCCGTCATCGCCCACAGCGCGTGACAAAATGGCGGAACGCGATTGCGCCGCCATCTTGTCCAATCGATCCCGCATGCCCTGAATATCGCCATTCATGCGCTTGAGTTCCGCCAAGGACAGGTCTTTTGGTTCGCGCAAGGCACGTTGCCAGCGCTTCAGGGTCTGACCCAGGCCAAACCCTCCAAAAATTCCAGGAAATTCCTGACCCATACCCGCTGTCCCTTGCACCCTCACCGCGCCGTGGCATCCTTGTAGCAGATGTCTCTTGGCAATCGGTTACCGGAATATCCGCTGAAAAAGGCCCGCACGGAAGGGGGTTGTTAACTCTTCGTTAACACCCTGTGGCACCTCTGCCGCGCCACTGGCGGCGTTGGCACCCTGCACGGCAGCGGCAAATTGCGTTAAAGTTGCAAGTGCTTGGGCGTCATCAACCGGAGCATCCTCCAAGGAAAGGACCGACAAAGTCGCCAAGCGAGCCCCGATCGACATATAGGCGCGCCAGTAGTCCGAGGCCGTGCCGACCATCTCTCCGGCGCTGCTGTCACGGGCATGAAGCAGGAACATGCCCGACTGAATACGCGTGTCCAGAATCTGCACCGATGCCGCATCCCCGGACCGGCTTAACAAGGCGCGGCCATCCTCGGACAGGAAGAACACTTCTAACGCGGCAAGGTTGGCGGTCAGGTTCGCGCCGGAAGATGGCGTGGAAACCGCGGCCGTCAGAAGGGCGGGCACAACCGGTTGCGCCGCGCGAGCAGAGCCCGAAATGGCAGCACAATTACCCAGAAGCACAAAGCCCGTGTCATCGGTGTTGCGCGTCGCGGTTGGATCTACGCAGAAGCCAGCGGGCCCGGTAATCGTGACCGCATCCGCTGTAACCTGCACCTGACGGGGCGCGTTCTCATAATTGCCGCCCCCGCCAAGACCCAATCCGCCAACACAGCCCGCCAGCGCCAGAAACACCAGCGGGCTGAGCCATTTAGATATCCGCATAAACGTGCTTTTCCGCTTTGCCGCCGGGATGAGTTACAGCGCCGTAGCGGGCCTCGCCTACCAGCTGTGCGTATTTCCACAACGCGCCCGAGGCGTACATCGTCTCACGCGGGCCTTTCCAATTGGCGCGGCGGGTTGCCAGCTCATCATCGGACAGGGCCACGGACAACTCGCCGGTCAGCGCGTTGATGGTGATGACATCGCCATTCTCTAGCAGGCCAATCGGCCCACCCACGGCGGCCTCTGGCCCCACGTGACCGACGCAGAACCCCCGTGTCGCCCCCGAGAAACGGCCATCGGTAATCAGCGCCACCTTCTTGCCCATGCCTTGGCCGGACAGCGCCGCCGTCGTGGCCAGCATTTCACGCATGCCGGGGCCGCCTTTGGGGCCCTCGTTGCGGATGACAATCACTTCGCCTTCCTCATAGCCCCGTGCCTTCACGGCCTCGAACGCATCTTCTTCGCATTCAAACACACGCGCAGGACCCGTGAACACTTGCTGTTCCTCGTCCATGCCCGCGACCTTCACGATCGCGCCTTCTTCGGCAAGGTTGCCGCGCAGGCCCACAACGCCGCCGGTGGGCGTCAGGGGATTGGCAACGGTGTGGATAACACGGCCGTCGGCCTCGCCCTGGATACGGTCCAGCGCCTCGCCCATGCTTTCGCCATTGGCGGTCATGCAATCTTCGTGGATCAGGCCCGCTTTGCGCAGTTCCTTCATCACAACGGGCACACCGCCGACCTCGAACAGGTCTTTCGCCACGTATTGCCCGCCGGGCTTCATGTCGACGAAGTAGGGCGTATCCTTGAAGATTTCGCACACGTCAAAGAGGTCGAAGTCGATCCCCGCCTCATGGGCAATCGCGGGCAGATGCAGGCCCGCGTTGGTGGAGCCACCGGTACAAGCCACAACACGCGCGGCGTTTTCAAGGCTTTCGCGCGTCACGATATCACGGGCGCGGATGTTCTTTTCCAACAGGGTCATCACGGCGCGACCTGCGGCTTCGCCATATTCTTTGCGGCCCTCATAGGGGGCGGGCATCCCGGAAGAGTTCATCAGCGCAAGGCCAATCGCCTCGGACACACAGGCCATCGTGTTGGCGGTAAACTGGCCGCCACAAGCGCCAGCGCTTGGGCAGGCGACACGCTCCAGGATCGCCAGTTCAGCATCGGACATCTGGCCCGCCTGGTACTTGCCCACGGCCTCGAACATATCTTGAACCGTGATGTCCTTGCCTTCGTGCTGACCCGGCAGAATCGAGCCGCCGTACATGAACACCGATGGCACGTTCAAACGCACCATCGCCATCATCATGCCGGGAAGGGATTTGTCGCAGCCCGCAAGGCCCACCAGCGCGTCATAGCAATGGCCGCGCATCGTCAGCTCCACCGTGTCGGTGATCGCATCGCGTGACGCGAGCGACGAGCGCATGCCCTCGTGGCCCATCGCAATGCCGTCGGTGACGGTGATCGTGGTGAATTCGCGCGGGGTGCCGTTTGCTTCTTTCACGCCGCGCTTTACCGATTGCGCTTGCCAGTTCAGGGCGATGTTACAAGGCGCGGCCTCGTTCCAGCAGGTGGCAACGCCGACGAAAGGCTGGTCGATCTGCTCTTGCGTCAGGTCCATGGCGTAGAAGTAAGACCGATGCGGCGCGCGTTCGGGCCCCTCGGTTACATGGCGGCTTGGCAATCTGGATTTGTCTGGCCGATTGGCGGTCATGGCGCGTCTCCCTGAAACTTGGCGTTGGCTTGGGCCGAGATTTGGCTTTGCCATGGGATAGAGCGCTGCGCGAAAAGGGGCAAGAGAGGCAGGCACCGGTTCTTCGACGCCTGCCCGTGTTGTTCAGGCCAAGGGCGACCCGTCCGAGCCCAGAAAGCTCACGTTCGTGACCTGCCCGGACGATGTGACCATGCAAGACCAGATGCCCGTGCCCCCGACTTGCAACGTGTAATCCCAAACGCCGCCGGTCGGGTCGGATCCCAAAACCACCACGTCATGGTTGTTGGTCTCCATCTCTATGGTCCGAATGCAGGCAGAAGACATGGTGGCCTCTGCGTTTGCCACGGGCGCTTGGGTCGTGACACATCCTGCAGCGGTAAGCGCCAAGGCAATCGCGCCGAGTGTCCTGAAAGACGTCATGAAATATCCCCTCCATCTTCTATAATTCCCTGTGGAGCAGGCTGCCGCGCTTCCCCTTCCCGGTCAACTGCGGTGCCTCGGTAGATTGCGAAGCCGTATCGGGCGCGGTAGGCTGCGCACAACCGCCGAAACAACAAGGCACCCCGATGCAGTACCCCGCCCATATCGAGTTCGTGGCCCCGGCCCGATCCTATCCGCAAATCTGGCGGCTCCTGCTTGGGTTGTTGCTGGCACTGGCCATCTATGGCCTTGGTATCGCGCTGGTTTTTGGTGGCATCTTCCTGGTGTCCGGCCCCCAGGGGATGGAGCAATGGGCCTCGGAGATGGTCGAGGCGACAGGCCCGACCGGCACGCTCTTGGTGATGGCCACCTTCGTTGGCATGGCGGTCGGCCCGATGATCGCCGTTCTGGTGTTCCACCGTCGCCGCATCCGAAGCCTGTTCGGACCGCTGCCAAGGGTGCTGCGCCACTTCCTGGCCGCGGCAGGCGTCTGTGCCCTTGTCTATGGGGCGTCGTTTCTGATCCCCAATGACGTGGCCATAGAGCCGGCGATGGAACGGGCGCTGTGGCTTTCCTTCCTGCCGATGGCTCTGGCAGGGGTCTTCATTCAAACCGGCGCGGAAGAAGTTCTGTTTCGCGGTTACCTCCAGCAGCAACTGGCCGCGCGGTTCAAATCGCCGCTTTGGTGGATGGTTCTGCCGTCGATCCTGTTTGCGTCGCTGCATTATCAACCCTCCGTCATGGGCGACAACGCGCTCTATGTCGTGGCCGCCGCCGGGCTGTTCGGCCTTCTGGCGGCTGATCTGACCGCCAAGACAGGCTCCATCGGCGCGGCTTGGGGCTTCCATTTCGCGAATAATGTCGTGGCTATCCTGATTGTTGCCCTCGATGGCCCGCTCTCGGGCCTTGCGCTCTATGTGGCACCAATTTCAGCGGCGGCTGCTGAAATCAGGCCCCTGATCCTTCTGGATATGGGAACGACGGTGGTCACATGGATCATCATCCGCGCCGCCGTGGCCCGCGCATGACCGATGGGCATTTGCAATTCGGCCAATTGCACAATATCTCGACATTAAGCCCAATGACCGGATTTTTGCGACCATGAACTGGATTTCCAACTACGTCCGCCCTCGGATCAATTCCATCTTCTCCCGTCGTGAGACGCCCGAGAACCTGTGGTCGAAGTGCAGCGAATGCGGCACGATGCTGTTCCACCGGGAACTGTCGGACAATCTGAACGTCTGCACCAACTGCGATCACCACATGGCACTGTCCCCGCGTGACCGCTTCACGGCACTGTTCGACAACGGCATCTTCACCGAGATCTCCGTGCCCGAGCCGGTCGCCGACCCGCTGAAGTTCCGTGACCAAAAGAAATACCCCGACCGCATGAAAGCCGCTCGCGCCAAAACCGCCGAGGCCGAGGCGATGCTGGTTGCCGAAGGCGAAATGGGACGGACGCCGATCGTCGCCGCCGCGCAGGATTTCTCCTTCATGGGCGGCTCCATGGGCATGTTCGTGGGCAACGCCATCATCGCCGCAGCCGAACGCGCCGTGGCCCTGAAACGGCCCCTGATCCTGTTCTCCGCCGCCGGTGGCGCCCGGATGCAGGAAGGCATCCTGTCGCTGATGCAAATGCCCCGCACAACCGTCGCGGTGCAAATGCTAAAGGAAGCGAACCTTCCCTACGTCGTGGTCCTCACGCACCCCACTACGGGCGGCGTTACCGCGTCTTACGCGATGCTCGGAGATGTCCATATCGCCGAACCCAACGCGCTGATCTGCTTCGCAGGCCCCCGTGTGATCGAACAAACCATCCGTGAAAAACTGCCTGAAGGCTTTCAGCGCGCTGAATACCTCCTCGACCACGGCATGCTGGATCGCGTCACCCACCGGGCGCAGATGCGTGAAGAACTGATCACGATCACCCGGATGCTCATGGGCCATCCCCCCGCTGTCGTCGGTGATCTGCCCGCGCCCGACGAAACCCCGGCCGCAACCCCAGTGGCCGCGGCTGACACAGCGCCAGATGACACCCCTTCACCCGACGCCGATACCCCCACTGCGCCCGATTAACACGCGCCGCTCCCCCTTCATCTTGGCCAATACAACTCATGCACCCCGCCTGAGCCCCGTATGACGCCAATGGGGGAAGCCTCACGTCCCTCCCATCGGTGCCTTGCCCGCAGGATTTGCCATGACGCCTCAATCGGATCACCTGCTCGCGCGCATGATGGCGCTGCACCCCAAGATCATCGACCTGACCCTTGATCGGATGTGGCGCATCCTCGCCGCGCTCGACCATCCCGAACGGCGTATTCCCCCCGTGATCCACGTGGCGGGCACCAATGGCAAAGGCTCCACCCAGGCGATGATCCGGGCGGGCCTCGAAGGCGCGGGCCTCTCCGCCCATGCCTATACGTCACCCCACCTTGCCCGGTTCCACGAACGCATCCGCCTTGCCGGTTCCCTGATCGACGAGGATCACCTCTCCGCCATTCTCGACACCTGCCTCAGCGCCAATGGCCCCGATCCGATCACTTACTTCGAGATCACAACCGCCGCCGCCTTCCATGCCTTCGCCACCACGCCGGCCGATTACACGCTGCTGGAAGTGGGCCTCGGCGGCAGGCTCGACGCCACCAACGTGATCGACACGCCGGCCCTCACCGTCCTCACCCCTATTGACCTGGACCATCAGCAGTTCCTCGGGGATACGCTGGCCGAAATCGCCGGCGAAAAGGCGGGCATCATCAAACGTGGCGTGCCGGTTATCGTCGGACCGCAGAAAGACGCCGCCCTGGAGGTGATCGAGGACAAAGCCGCCCGCCTTGGCGCGCCGGTCGTCGCCCATGGCCAGCACTGGCAAGTTTCCACCGAACGCGGTCGCCTGATCTTCCAGGATGAAACCGGGCTGCTCGATCTGCCCATGCCCGCCCTCGCCGGGCCGCATCAAATCCAGAATGCGGGCACGGCCCTGGCCGCCCTGCGTACCCTTGGCGTTGGAAACCCCGATGCCGCGATGGAGAACGCAAGCTGGCCCGCTCGGATGCAGAAACTCCGCTCTGGTCCCCTGACGGACGCCGCCCCCAAGGCCGAGCTTTGGCTCGATGGCGGCCACAACCCGCACGCGTCCCGTGCCATTGCCGCCACGCTGGAAACCCTTCCCGAACGTCCAACCTATCTGATCTGCGGGATGCTCAACACCAAGGACGTGACCGGCTACATGGCCCCCCTTCGTCCTTGGGCCAAATCCCTGACGGCGGTCTCCATTCCGGGCCAAACGGCAACGCTCAGCGCCGAAGACACAGCTTCGGCCGCCCAAGCCGCGGGGATCCCGACCCACGTCGCGCCGAGCGTGGATGAGGCGTTGGCCCAAATCATCGCCACCGACCCAACCGCCCGTGTCCTGATCTGTGGCTCTCTCTATTTGGCCGGTGAGATCCTCAGGACCAACGGCTAATGCCAACGGCTGACGCCAACGGCTGACGCCAACGGCTGACGCCAACGGCTGACGCCAACGGCTGACGCCGATGGTTGACCTGCCCCGACGTGCAGGCCACCTTTGCCTCATGGTACACCGCGCCTCCCTTTTCGCCGCCCTTCTCCTCTCCGCCGCGCCCCTGAATGCGGCGCAGTTTCAGTTCTGTTGGGTCGGAGCCAATGGCTACACGATGGAAGGCCGCATCGGCTTTCCCGATGCCCTTCTAAACACCGGCCTCATCACCCAAGACCAAGTCACCGATTTCCAGATCATCGGCCATATCGACGGCGTCGCCATCGGGTCTTGGAACCTGACAGAGGCCACGAACGGCACCTCTTGGCTGCTGCGGTTCGACACCACCACCCTGCAATTCCCCACCGGCGGCATCCGGGCGGAAAATTCCTATCAGGAATGGAACGCCAACGGTCAGGTGAACAACTGCGGTGCGCAGGCGGGTTTTGGCTGGAACGGCGGCAATTACGCCCAGGACGTGTGCATCAATAACCTCTGGATCGAAGACAGCTCGATCGACCCCAACACGCCGCTTTTCGTGCAACCGATGGATGTCGCGCTTAGCTGTGAAACCACAATTCCGGTAAGCTGATGGAACACCCCGTAGACCTGTCCACATGGCCCCGTGCCGCGCAGTACCACTTCTTTCGCAGCTATGATCGCCCCCATTTTGCCGTCACCTCCCGGATCGACGTGACCGATCTGATGGTGCGCTTGAAACCTTCCGGCGTGTCACCCTATCGTGCCAGCCTCTTCGCCATTGGTGCAGGCATCCACGCAGTGCCCGAGTTGTTGATGCGGTTTCGCGGCGATCGTGTCATCCGCCACGATGCCGTGGAAATGTCGATGACCGTGCCCACGGAAACGGGCAGCTTCACCTATGCCTATGTGCCCTTCGATCCCGATTTCACCCGCTTTAACGCAACGGCCAAATCCCTGATCGACGCTGCGGCGAAGTCCGGCAACCTCGCGGCCAATGCCAACGAGCGCGATGACCTGTGCTACATGTCCTGCCTGCCTTGGCTCGATTATTCCTCGATCAGCAATGCGATGCCCGGCCCCGAAGACTGCATCCCCCGTGTCAGTTGGGGCAAGATCGTCGAGAACGGCGGGCGCTGGTCCATGGCCATGACCCTGGAGGTGCACCACGCCTTGGCCGATGGCGCCCATGTCGGTGCCTATTTCACGGCAGTTCAAGCGGCATTGGACGGGCTGTAAAGCGCGGGTATTACCCCGCTGACCCTGCGCCCCAGTCCGCACCCTGCATTTCGCGCAAACGGCTGGCGGTGCGTTCAAATTCAAAGGCGCCCGTGCCTTCAACGTAAAGCGCCTCTGGCTCGGCCTCGGCGCTGGCGATCAGGCGCACATTGCCTTCGTACAACGTATCAATCAACGTCACGAACCGCTTCGCCTCATTGGCATTGGCCGGACCCATCTGCGGGATATCTTCCAGAACCAACACATTGGCCGCCCCCACCAAGGCAAGGTAGTCAGCTGGCCCCAAAGCGGTGCCACAAAGCGCTGCAAAACTGGCCCTTGCCTGCCCCGCCCAGAACCTTGGGATCACCACATCGCGGCCCTTGACCTCCAGCGTCAACGGCTCATCCCGCCCGCCGGTCAAGTCGCGCCAGATCAGGTCAATGGCCCGCTTGGCATTAGCATCGGCAGGGGTGAACCAAACCTGCTCTCCCGACAATCGGTCTTGGCGATAATCAGTCTCTGCATCGAGCTGATAGACCTCCATCCGCTCTTCCAGAAGCTCGATGAAGGGCAGGAACAACTGCCGGTTCAACCCATCCTTATAGAGGTCTGCCGGCGGCCTGTTCGAGGTCGTGACAACCACAACTCCGGCCTCAAACAATCTCTCAAACAAGCGCCCGACGATCATCGCATCGGCGATATCGGTGATCTGCATCTCATCGAAACACAGTAACTTCAGGTCGCGGGCGATGTCTTCGGCCACAGGCTTGATCGCGTCGTCCACGCCGGTCTTTCGCGCTTCATGCAAAGCGGCCTGAACCTCTTGCATGAAAGCATGGAAATGGACCCGTCGCTTCTCGGCAATGCCCGCGTGCTGAAAGAACAAATCCATCAACATGGATTTTCCGCGCCCCACGCCGCCCCAAAGGTACAGCCCCCTCAGGCCCGTCGGTTCTGCCTTGCGGAACCTTGCCAGAAAGCCCTTGGACTGCGGCACATCAAGGGTGGCACGTACCTCCTCCAGACGCGCCATGACAGCACGTTGCGCAGGGTCAGGGCGCAAAAGCCCCTCAGAGACACGGGTATCGTAAAGCAGGGTAAGCGGCTGAGACATGGCGTCGTTCTATCGGAAACCTGGGGCGTTTGCCCATAGAGATCAGCACCTTCAAGGAATGTGAACCAATAGGTCACAAGGCCTGATTTGACGCGCCACCCCCGGCCCGTCACAGTCGCCTCGAAACCCGGAAAGTGACCCCATGGATCGCCAAAACAGCTTCTTCACCCCCGTCCTGATCGGCGGATGTGCCATCATCCTGATCAGCTTCGCGATCCGGGCCAGCTTCGGCGTGTTCCAGATCCCCATCGCAGCAGAGTTCGGCTGGCTAAGGGCAGAATTCAGCATGGCGATTGCGGTGCAAAACCTCGCTTGGGGCATCGGTCAGCCGATCTTCGGCGCGATTGCCGAGAAGTTCGGCGACCGCAAAGCGATCTTTCTGGGGGTCGCGCTTTATGTGGTGGGCCTGGTGGTATCGGCCTATGCGATCACCCCTGGCCAACACCAATTGCTGGAGGTGCTGGTGGGCTTTGGCATCGCAGGCACAGGTTTCGGCGTCATCCTTGCCATGGTCGCCCGTGCCGCGTCCGATAAAAACCGCTCCATGACATTGGGCGTAGCGACCGCCATGGGCTCTGCCGGGCAAATCATCGGCCCCCCGATCGCCGAGGCGCTTCTGGGCGCCTTCCCCTGGCAAACCGTGTTCCTGATCTTCGCGGCACTGGTCTTCGCTTCGCTCCTGTTCCTGCCGCTCCTCCGCGCGCCAGAGCGCCCGTCCTCGCCGCAACTGGAAGAGACGTTGACGCAAATTCTTGCCAAAGCGATCCGCGACCCCTCTTTCACCCTGATCTTCATCGGGTTCTTCTCTTGTGGCTACCAACTGGGCTTCATCACTGCCCACTTCCCCGCCTTCATCACCGAATTCTGCGGCCCCATCACGCCGGGGGGACTCCTGCACTCCATCGGCGTCACCACGACCTCTGCCCTCGGTGCCATGGCCATCGCGGTGATCGGCGCGGCTAATATCGGCGGCACACTCCTCGCGGCCTACCTCGGGAACACCTACTCAAAAAAGAACCTGCTGGCCGCCATCTACACAGGCCGCACCATCGCGGCCGCCGCCTTCATCCTGCTTCCGATGACACCCACATCTGTGCTTATCTTCTCTGCCGTGATGGGGTCCCTCTGGCTCGCGACTGTCCCCCTCACCAGCGGTCTCGTCGGCTACATCTACGGCCTCCGCTACATGGGCACGCTCTACGGCATCGTCTTCTTCAGCCACCAGTTGGGCAGCTTCATGGGCGTCTGGCTTGGCGGAGAACTCTTCGATGCCTATGGCGACTACACCGCCGTCTGGTGGGTCGGGGTCGGCGTCGGTGCTCTAAGCGCCATCATTCACTTGCCAATCAAGGAAACACCCCTCGGCCAACGCGCGGCCTTCTCAGCCTAGCCCCCTTCATCTTGGCCTTACACCTCCGGGGGGTCTGGGGGCAGCGCCCCCCAGTTGCCGGGTCTGGCCCCCCCAATCGGTCGTGCGCAGCGCGGGCGAAACAAGCCTACCCAGCGCGTACCGCGTCCAGAATATAACGGGCCACCATCAAATCCAGATGCGCCCCCCCACCATTCTTGCACAGGGTAATTTCGTGGTCCGAGGTCCGCGTCACCGCTTCCATCTCGTAGAAATCCGCCACCACGTCGCTCTCAAAAAACACCCCCTCCTCCAAGGGTATCTTCAGCTCCCCGATATGCCCCAGCGTCGTGGCCCGGCTGTCCACAAACACCCGAGACCGCCGCAAGGCATCATCGTCAGCTTCCCGCATATCAGGCCGATACGCCCCAATCAGATCCAGGTGCGTGCCCGGTGACAGCCACTTGCCCATAATCACAGGCTCCGTCGCCATCGTGCCGGTGCCGATGATCTCGGCCTCGCCCACGGCCGCCTCCAGATCCCGGGCAATCGCCATGTCCTCATAGCGTGCTGCAAAGGCGGCGGCTTTGGCGAGGCTTCGGTTCCATATGGTGAACTGAGCGTCAGGGAACGCCGCCGAATAGGCATGATACAACGACTCCGCCACGCTGCCCGCCCCCACAAGCAGAATGCGTTTCGCGTCCGGCCTTGCCAACTTCCTCGCCGCCAAAAGGCTGTCGCCCGCTGTCTTCCACTTCGTCAGCAAATGGAAGTCTATGATCGCTTCCAGCGTGCCGTCCCGGTCCGAGAACAGACACACGCCGCCGTTGATCGCCGGTTTTCCCAGATCCTTGTTGCCCGGAAAGATCGTGGCGGTCTTCACCAATTGGCCCAACCCGTCGATCCATGCGGCGCGGCTAAGCAGCGTATCTTCTCCGCGATACAGGAACGTGTCGTCGATCTGCGCGCGAGGCAGCCGGTGGCCCGCCTCAATCGCGTCACTCAAGGCAATCCAATCAAGCGAGGCTTCCGCCTCAGGTCCGATAATCAACGTCATAAACCCGCATCCTCTTTGCTCAACAGCCCTTCTTGCACCAGCCGGTCGGCCCATCCTTCGGGGCCGTCAAACAGGTGCGTTTGCCATCCGCGTTTGGCGGCGGCCTTGATATTATCGACCCGGTCGTCAGCGAAAAGCAGGCTCTCGGGGGATAGGCCACAATCCGCTTCTACCTGAGCATAAATCTGCGGATCGGGCTTCGTGATCCCCATGTGACCCGAAATATAGGACCGGTCGAATTCACCCAGAAACGGATACTCCGGCAGGGCGATCTCAAAGGTCTCCACCCCGAAATTCGACAGCGCAAACACGGCCACGCCACGGCGGCGCAAATTGCGCAGGAGCGTCACCGACTGCGGTATAGCGGGAGAGGCCATGTGCAACCAATCGTCGTGCCACAGCATGATTTCATCGTGAAACGCGGGGTAGGCGGCGGCGCATTCCTGCACCATCGCCAGAAAGTTCTCTCCCTGATCCACACGGTCGTTCATGGCGTGCAAATCCACGGCGGCGAACATCTCGCGGCGGCGGGCCTCTCCGATCACGCGGTCATAGTGGCGCTCGGGTTGCCACTCGATCAGCACATTGCCGATGTCAAAGATGACGGCCTGAACCGCCATCAGGCGGAATACAATGCTTCGGCGTGGAAGGTGATGTGGTCTTCCATGAAGCTCGACACGAAGAAATACGAATGATCGTAGCCCGGCTGCATCCGCAGTTGGATTTCCTGGCGGCGGAGGGCCGCGGCGTGGGCCAGTGCTTCGGTCTTCAGCAGGTCGCCAAACTGGTCGTTTGTGCCCGTGTCGATCAGCATCGGCCCGTCAAAACCGGCGGCATGCATCAAAAGCGTGGCATCATGGGGCGCCCATGTTTCCTGATCATCGCCCAGATAGGCGGTCAGCTGTTTACGGCCCCAGTCACTTTCCGTCGGGTTGCAGATCGGCGCGAAGGCGGAAACCGACGCGAAGCGATCGGGGTGGCGCATGGCAATCGTCAGCGCGCCGTGTCCGCCCATGGAGTGCCCGGTAATCGCCTGGCGGTCCTGATCCAGCGCGAAGTTCTTGAACACCAGCGACGGCAGATCATCGACGATGTAATCCCACATGTTGAAATGCGGGGCCCAAGGTTTCTGGGTGGCGTTTACATAAAAGCCCGCGCCTTGCCCAAGATCATAGGCCGGATCATCGGCCACATCGTCCCCGCGCGGCGAGGTGTCTGGGAAAATCACCGCGATGCCCTGCTCGGCGGCCCACCCTTGGGCCCCGGCTTTGCTCATGGCGTTTTCATGGGTGCAGGTCAGGCCCGACAGATACCAAAGGATCGGCACCGGGCCGTCCGCGGCTTCACCGGGCATGAACAGACCAAAGGTCATGTCCCCGCCTGTGGCGTCGGATTTATGGGTGTAGACGCCCTGCGTGCCGCCAAAGGCTTTGTTCTCAGAGATGGTTTCCATGGCTCGGTGCCCCCAGTTGTTTTGAGTGGGTTAACGCGCCAGCGGGTCGTGGCGCAACGGTTTCATCGTGTTTGCCGCAGTTTACGTGCTCGTAAGGCCGGGATCACACACCAGAGATCGGCGCCAACCACGCGATGACGGCAGACACGGTCAGAATTGACAAAGCGGTAGACACAAGGATCGCGGCAGATACCCGTTGCGGGGCCACGCCATAGTGCTGCGCGAGGATGTAGACGTTCCCCGCCACGGGCAAAGAGGCGGCGGCAATCATGACGGCGGCGTCATAGGGCGGCACATCGAAGATCAGCAGTGCGGTGACGGCCACGGCAGCGGGGTGCAGCACCAGTTTGCAGAACGTCAGCCACCCCGCGACAGACATCCGCTCGGCTGACTTGCCGGCCAGTGACGCGCCAATGGCGAACAAGGCGCCCGGCGTCGCGGCTGCGCCAAGGATCGCGGTGAACTCATCCACAGGGCCGGGCAATGTCCAACCGGAACTGGACCACGCCAGCCCCAGAACGATCGACACGATCATCGGGTTTTTCAGCAGGCCGATCCCCACAGTGCGCAGCACCCCAAGGGACATCCGCCCATCGCGGCTTCCTGTGACGATGATGACAATCAGGCTGGAGAACACGATCAGGTCCAGGGACAAAACCAGTAACACCGGCCCCGCCGAAGCCTCGCCCAACAGCACAACCAGCATCGGCACGCCGAGGAAACCGACATTGCCGATCACGGCGCATTGCGCCTCGAACGCGGCCTCTGTCACGGGGCGTTTGCGCACCATCGCGACGGCGGTGGCAATGAAATAGACCACGAAGCAGGCCGTCAGATAGGCGCCCACAAACTGCCAGTCGAATATCTCGGCCAGCGATAGGTTTGCTGCGAACCGAAACAGCATCGCCGAAAGGGCAAAGTAGAAGACGAACTTGGTCAGATAGGCCGCGCCTTCCGAGGTGAAGAACCCCGTACGACAGGCTTGGAAACCCAAGGCGATGAGGGCAAAGAACGGAAGCGTCTTCAGAAAAATTTCAAGCATGGCAAAGGGCTAAGCCAAGCGCTTGGAACTGTCCAGACTGCGCGGCGCGGGGGACCCTTTCCCTCAGGTCCAACTTGCCGAAACTAAACTATTCAGTTTACAATATCTGTCAGGAGAGAGACGCAACCCCCATGCAAAAATCATGAACGCCGAGATGCAGATCAAGAAAGGTCGCAAGTACGACCAGGTGATTGGCGGCGCCCGCGCCGTCTTCATGCGTGAGGGTTTTGAAGGCGCGTCCGTGGATGAAATCGCCCGCGATGCCGGCGTCTCGAAGGCGACGCTTTACAGCTACTTTCCCGATAAGCAGCACCTGTTCCTGGCAGTTCTGAAGATGGAATGTGCGGCTCAATCCGAGGTGGAAGTGTTGTTCGAACAATCGGGCTTGAGCGTGGAAGAAAAGCTGGTTGTGATCTGCAAAAAGCTGGTCACGTTTTTCCTGAGCGATTTTGGCCAGGACATGTTCCGCGTCTGCGTGGCCGAGGCCAAGCGCTTCCCGGAATTGGGCGAGACCTTCTATGCCAGTGGTCCCAAGAATTGGGGCGAAAAGATCGCGGGTTTCCTGTGCACCGAAAAGGCCCGCGAAGTTCTGGACATCGAAGACCCGCTGCTTGCCGCTGACCAATTGGCGCAGCTTTGCCGCTCGGACTTGATGCTGAAAGTCATGTTTGGCATCGAAAGCAACCCCACCGAGGATGAACTTTCCCGCGTCGCCGATGAGGCCGTGCGCACCTTCCTTGCCCGCTACCGCCGCGTTTCCTAGGCCACGCTGAAGCGGTAATCTCGGGCCACGTCATCGTCCCGGTAGCGCAATTCCGCGACCCCCAGGCGGGACAGCGCCTTGGGCCAGAAGCCGTTCCCCATGGCGTTTGTGTGCAGTACCGATGCCTCCCACCGTCCGGAATGATCCGCAAAGATCAGGCGAAGCGCCGCGGTGCCCAGACCTTGCCCCCTGAAAGCAGGATAGACGCAGAACTCTGCCATCTCAAAATCCAGATCGGGGTCTTCAAGCGCCTGCACAAAGGCGAAACCCTGTGCATGCTCTTCGCCGAAAAGGTAAGGAATGCGCCGGCCGGGTTCTTGCCAATAGCTGTCAAAGTAGGCGGCGCTTTCGGCGGGGTCGTCTTGGGGGACGATCTCGGCCATATAGGCGGCGTAAGTCTTGAAAAGCGCCGCCCGTTTCCGCGCCGGGGCCTGCCAGACCCGCAACCCCATCAATCCAGCCTGCGCACCAAAAGCTGGTTGCCCTGTCCCCGGGTGACTTCCAGCATCTTCAGACTTTCCACCAGATCGCTCAACTTGCGAACGCCATAGGTGCGGGTGTCGAAATCTGGATTGGCGGCGGTCATGTATTGGCCAAGTTGCCCCAGAGAGTACCAGTCGTCGTCCTGCTCGATCGCCTCCATCGCGCGGAAAATCAGGTCGCGGGCCTCGTTGATCGGCCGCGCCTTGGGCTTGGGATCGGCTTTGGTGGCTTGGGTGTCTTTGGGCTGCTCGGGCAGGATGTTCTCGATGAAGATGAACCGCTTGCAGGCCTTGCGGAACGCCTCGGGGGTTTTTTGCTGGCCGATGCCGTAGACGTCCAGACCCTGCTCGCGGATGCGGCTGGCCAACCGCGTGAAGTCACTGTCTGACGACACCAGCACAAAGCCATCAAAGCGGCCCGAATGCAGCACATCCATCGCGTCGATCACCAGCGCGATGTCGCTGGCGTTCTTGCCGACGGTATTGGCGGGTTGGTGAAACGGGACAATCCCGTATTCCGCCTGAACCCCGGACCAGCCCTTCATGTGGGTGGAGCTGAAATCCCCGTAAATCCGCCGGACAGAGGCTTCGCCAAAGCGCGCAATCTCATCAAAGATCGCTTTGGCGTGCTTGTGGGATGTGTTGTCGGCATCAATCAGGACGGCAAGTAGCGGCGTATCATTAGCCATGGCGTTTCCCCTTTTTTCCTTGTGTGGCACATCGAGACGGGAAGGGGAACGCCGCTAATCCTCATAGGGGATATCGCCCCGAATACGGGCGGCCAAGGTCTCGGCCTCGGCCATGTTGCAAGAGCCACTGATCGAGATCGTGCCGCCGGTTGTGGCTTCCATCACGTGCGGCGCGGTGATGACCTCTTGGCAGATGGAAAGCTCAATCTGCTCCCCGATATGTTGGCTCGTTGCCATCGCCAACCACGCGGCAAGGCCAGCGCTGGGTCCTGAATGTGCAAAGGCCCCTCCAATTGCGCTGCGGCGATAGGCGGGACACCTGCGAGGAGCGCAGCGAGGAGGGGGTGGAGCTGCGAATTGGTCTCTCCGAGCCAAGGAAAAAGGGCCACCCGCAAGGGTGACCCGGATCGCTGCAAAGCAGGGGGGCTTACTTGGTGCCGCCGGTCGTGGGTAAGGGCTGTGGCACGGACGCGCCGGGCACGCCGTTGCCTTCCACGACTTCGTCCCAGATATCGCCCAGGCGATCCGCAATCGTTTCACGGGCGTCGCTGTCGTCATCGACGTTGTAGACCACCAGAAACGGCGCCACGAGGCCCGATTCGTCGGCGCAGATGAACAACCCGTCCACCACTTCGCCACGCAGGTCATAGCCGCCAATGGTCCAGTTCGACCGTCCGGTAAAGCCGTCACCGCCAAAGCGCGCGCGGTAGGTATCAAACGTTGTTTCCGCGTAGTTCATGCAGGTGTCGCGGTCCGAGATCGAGGAGAAATCCGTCACGGTCCATCCCTCGGCCTGCGCCGCGCCTGCGGCCGCAAGCGTCAGGGCTGCGGCTGTCATCATAGGTGTGAGTTTCATGTGGGGGTCCTTCCTTTGATCATTCGCGGGCAATCACGGAACAGACACATGGCGCCTGATCGGATTTTCCTCCGGTAGTTAGGGGCGACATCTCGCCGATACGCCTTGCTTGTCGTTTCCAGCCAACGTGGCTCCTGAAAGAGATTGTGACAATCTTGGTTACAAAGCAACGGAGGATACCATGACCTTCCGAACCAACATCGGACCCGCCACATGCTGCGCCTTCGCTGCGGCGCTCGCCGTCGGAGCGATGCCTTTTGCCGGTCAGGCGCGGGAGACTGACGCTTGTAACTGAACACCGATGGAAGAGGTGATTGGCCAAACGTCCATCTTTGCCATGAATGTTGCCTACGAAATTGCCCCATATACCCCGGCGCAGATCATCCGCATTCTGCGGCCCGGCGAAGATTCGGGGTTCGGTGGGCCCACGCGGATGACCATTGACCTCGGAAGCGAGGGCCGGGTCCGCGACATGCGTTGCGATCAAGGTTGACCTACGGGATTCCTACAGGGAAGGCTGGGACACTTTGGGGTAAGGTAGGGGCCATTATCCAACGCTCTTTTCCCCTTCGGAGTAATTTTCATGTCCCTCACCACCAAGGCAATTTTCGCCGCCCTCACCCTGACCCTCGCGCCCGCAATGGCGTCTGCGCAAAGCTTTTCCTTCACCAGTCCCGGTGGCGGTTACGGGATCAACCTTGGCATCAATCCCTATGCAGGCATCCCCGGCGTGCCAATGCGCCCGCCGATTCCGGTGCAGCCAGTTCAGGCCGAGGATTGTGGTGCGCAACAGTATCGGAGCCTTGTGGGCCACCATGTGTCAGTGGCCCATAGCTATGGTATTCAGGCCCGGTATTTCACGCCCGACAGCCCCTATGGCACGTTGAATTTCCTACCCCGGCGCCTGAATATCAACACCGATGACAACTACATCATCGACCGGGTTTATTGCGGATAATCGCCGCTGCGGGCGGGCGGCCTTGCGTCGTCGCCCGATTCCCCCTATATCCCCCTCAACAGCGGCGCCGACACGATGGCACCACCGACATTCTCAGCGGGCCGCGTGGCCCGCTTTTTTGTTTTTAAGGGCCCATTTTCTTGAGGGGACGCATGTCTGATCTGATCGCCAAGACCTCCATTGACCGCCGGATGGCGGAAATCGTCTCGCCCTCGATTGAGGCGCTGGGGTTCGAGGTCGTGCGCATCCGGGTGATGGGCGGCAAGACCAACACCCTGCAAATCATGGCCGAGCGCCCCGATGGCGGCATCGACGTGGACGAATGCGGCCAGATTTCCGACGCGATTTCTGTGTTGCTGGATGTCGAGGATCCTCTGGAAGAAGCCTACGCCTTGGAAGTTTCCAGCCCGGGCATCGACCGCCCCCTGACACGGCTCAAGGATTTTGAGACGTTTGAAGGGTACGAAGCCAAGCTGGAAACGACCGAGATGATCGGCGGTCAGCGTCGTTTCAAAGGTGTGCTTGCTGGCGTGGAAGATGGCGAAGTTCTGATCAATCTGGAACAGGGCAATGAAACGGTGACTGTCGGCCTCAACTTCGAATGGTTGAGCGACGCCAAGCTGGTCCTTACGGACGAGCTGATCAAAGAAATGCTGAAACAACGCAAAGATGCAGGCCTCATCAACGAGGCTGACTTTGACGATATTGAAGAAGAGCCCGGCGACGATGACGCCGCTGGCGCGAAGGAGTAAGACATGGCCATTACATCAGCCAACCAGCTGGAATTGCTGCAAACCGCGGAAGCGGTCGCACGCGAGAAGATGATCGACCCCGGCCTTGTGGTCGAGGCGATGGAAGAATCCCTCGCGCGGGCGGCGAAGTCCCGCTACGGCTCCGAAGTCGATATCCGCGTCTCCATCGACCGAAAGACAGGCCGCGCCACCTTTACCCGTGTGCGCACCGTGACCGATGCCGATGAGATCGAGAATGAAAAGGCCGAGCTGTCCCTGAAAGAGGGTATCTCGACCGTGAAACTGGAGCGTCCGAATGTTGTGGTCTTGAACGCCAAGGCTCACACCTACGACGAAGATGGCGAGGTCGTGGAAACCCGCGACGTGCGCCGTTTCGTGCTGCGCAAGCCCAACGACAACGACCGCATCATGATGGAAGGTGTCGATCAAACGGCCGACCCCGTCGTGGGCGACTTGATTGCCGACGAAGTGCCGCCCGTGGAAATGGGCCGGATCGCCGCGCAATCGGCCAAGCAGGTCATCCTGCAGAAGGTGCGCGAAGCCGAACGCGATCGCCAATACGCCGAGTTCAAGGACCGCGTGGGCGAGATCATCAACGGCGTCGTCAAGCGCGAGGAATACGGCAACATCATCGTCGATGTGGGTGCCGGTGAAGCGCAACTGCGCCGCAACGAAAAGATCGGCCGCGAAGCCTACCGCAACGGCGACCGTATCCGCTGCTACATCAAGGATGTGCGCCGCGAGAACCGCGGTCACCAGATCTTCCTGTCGCGCACCGCGCCCGAGTTCATGCGTGAGCTGTTCAAGATGGAAGTGCCGGAAATCTATGACGGCATCATCGAGATCAAGGCCGTCGCCCGTGATCCCGGCTCTCGCGCCAAGATCGCCGTTATTTCCTACGACAACGGCATCGACCCCGTGGGTGCCTGTGTCGGTATGCGCGGCTCGCGTGTGCAGGCTGTGGTGAACGAGCTTCAGGGCGAGAAAATCGACATCATTCCGTGGAACGAAGACGCGCCGACCTTCCTGGTGAACGCGCTTCAACCTGCCGAGGTCTCCAAGGTTGTTCTGGATGAGGACGCCGGCAAGATCGAAGTCGTGGTTCCCGACGAGCAGCTTTCGCTCGCCATTGGTCGCCGCGGTCAGAACGTGCGCCTGGCCTCTCAGCTGACCAACCTTGATATCGACATCCTCACCGAGGAAGAAGAATCCAAGCGCCGTCAGGCCGAGTTCGAAGAGCGCACGAAGCTGTTCATGGACAGCCTCGATCTGGACGAGTTTTTCGCACAGCTTCTGGTTTCCGAAGGCTTTACGGCCTTGGAAGAAGTCGCCTACGTCGAAGCGGACGAGCTTTTGGTCATCGACGGTGTGGACGAATCCACTGCCGAGGAATTGCAGGCCCGTGCCCGCGATTACCTGGAAGCCCAGAACAAAAAGGCGCTGGAAACCGCAAAAGAACTGGGTGTCGATGAGACCCTCATTGCATTTGACGGTCTGACACCCCAAATGTTGGTTGCTCTTGGTGAAGATGGCGTGAAGACGCTGGAAGACTTCGCCACCTGCGCCGACTGGGAACTGGCCGGTGGCTGGACGACCGACGGCGGTGAGCGAATCAAGGATGACGGTGTTCTAGAGCCCTTTGAGGTCTCGCTTGAGGAGGCGCAAAACATGGTAATGACGGCACGCCTGCAACTGGGTTGGGTCACAATCGAGGAATTGGAAGCCGACGCCGCCGCCGAATCTGAAGCAGCCGCTGAGGAGGGGGCAGAGGGCTAAGGCCCTCGGCCCGGATCCGCGAATGTCTCGTGGTGGCCAACATAAGGACCGAAGTGACGGTCCCGAGCGGAAGTGTATCGCAACCGGGGAAATCGCGCCAAAGCGCGGTTTCATCCGCTTTGTGGTGTCTCCCGATGGGCAGGTTGCAGCGGATACGCTGGAAAAGCTGCCCGGCCGTGGCATGTGGGTCAGCGCGGATCGTGCCGCGCTGGAACTTGCCGTGAAGAAGAACCTGTTCTCGCGCGCCGCAAAACAGCCTGTGCAAGTGTCCCCGGACCTTGTGGAGCTGGTCGAAAAGCAATTGACGCGCCGCGTAACCGATTTGATCGCCTTGGCTCGCAAGAGCGGGAAAGCGGTCGCAGGTTTTGAGAAAGTGAAGGACTGGCTGGCGAATGAAAACGTCGGCGTGCTGCTTCAGGCCTCCGATGGGTCGGAACGCGGCAAATCGAAACTGTGGACCCCGGAAGGGGCCAGATACTTTGGCATTCTGACCGCCCAGGAATTGGGTTTGGCTTTCGGACGCCAAAGTGTGATACATGGCGCGCTTGCCGCTGGTGGCTTGGCCCCTCGTGTTGTAGAGGAAGCCCGGAAACTCCAGGGACTGCGCATCGCAGACGGTGGCCAGACCACCGAGAAGGACAGACGGAACGCATGAGCGACGAAGATGGAAAAAAACCCCTTGGCCTCTCCGGTGGGGCGCGGTCAGGCCGCGTAAACCAGAGCTTTTCACGGGGTCGCACCAAATCTGTGGTGGTCGAAACCAAACGCAAGCGCGTGATGGTGCCCAAACCCGGTGCGCCCTCTGCTGCGATGCAAAACGCCGAAGGCGGCAAACGCAACAAGTCGGTGCCCGACGCCGAGATGGAGCGTCGTCTGAAGGCGTTGCAGGCCGCCAAGGCGCGTGAAAGCCAGGAAGCCGAAGAACGTGTGCGGGCCGAGCGGGAGCGTGAAGAAGAACGCAACCGCCGCCGCGCCGATGCCGAAGCCAAAGAGCGTGAAGAACGCGAGCGCGTCGAAGCGCTGAAGGCCAAGGAAGAAGAAGACGCCCGCCGCAAGGCCGAAGAAGAAGCCCGCCGCAACGCGCCGCCCGAACCGGCTGCACCTGCTGCGGTTGCCGCTGATCCAGCGGCCGCGCCTTCCGGTCCCCGTGGTGGTGGCAAAGCCGCCCCCGCCCGCCGCGAGCCCGAGCGTGACAACAAGCGCAACGACCGTGGCAACCGGGGCAACGACGCCGGTGGACGCCGCTCTGGCAAGCTGACCGTCAATCAGGCGATGTCTGGTGGCGAAGGTGGCCGTCAGCGCTCCATGGCGGCGATGAAACGGAAACAGGAACGTCAGCGTCAAAAGGCGATGGGCGGCTCCGTTGATCGTGAAAAGGTTATCCGCGACGTGCAGATCCCAGAGACGATCATCGTCTCGGAACTGGCCAACCGGATGTCCGAGCGTGTCGCAGACGTCGTGAAGGCGCTGATGAACAACGGCATGATGATCACCCAGAATCAACCGATCGACGCCGATACCGCGGAACTGATCGTCGAGGAATTCGGCCACCGCGTTCAGCGTGTGTCCGATGCTGACGTGGAAGACGTCATCGACACGATCGAGGACGATGAAGACAAGATGGTCACGCGTCCCCCGGTCATCACGATCATGGGTCACGTCGACCACGGTAAAACCTCGCTTCTGGATCGTATCCGGCAGGCCAACGTCGTTTCTGGCGAAGCGGGCGGGATCACCCAGCACATCGGTGCTTATCAGGTGACAACCGAATCCGGCGCGGTTCTGTCGTTCCTCGACACCCCCGGCCACGCGGCGTTCACGTCGATGCGGGCGCGTGGTGCTCAGGTCACGGATATCGTGGTTCTGGTTGTTGCGGCGGACGATGCCGTGATGCCCCAGACGATCGAGGCGATTGCCCACGCGAAAGCGGCAGAAGTGCCGATGATCGTGGCAATCAACAAGATCGACCGCCCTGCCGCCGACCCGCAGAAAGTGCGCACGGATCTGCTGCAACACGAGGTCATCGTGGAAGCAATGTCTGGCGACGTGCAGGACGTGGAAGTCTCGGCCATGACTGGTCAAGGCATGCCAGAGCTGCTGGAAGCCATCGCGCTTCAGGCGGAACTGCTGGAACTCAAAGCCAACCCCGACCGTGCCGCTCAAGGTGCCGTGATCGAAGCACAACTTGACGTGGGCCGTGGTCCTGTTGCCACCGTTCTGGTGGAAAAAGGCACGCTGCGCCAAGGCGATATCTTCGTCGTGGGTGAGCAGTGGGGTAAGGTCCGCGCATTGGTCAACGACCAGGGCGAGCGGGTCAAGGAAGCCGGTCCCTCGGTTCCGGTTGAGGTGCTCGGCCTCAACGGTACGCCCGAAGCCGGTGACGTTCTCAACGTTGTGGAAACCGAAGCGCAGGCCCGTGAGATCGCAGAATACCGCGAGCAGGCCGCCAAGGACAAACGCGCCGCCGCCGGTGCCGCTACAACCCTCGATCAGTTGCTGGCGAATGCCAAGGCGGATGAGGGTGTGCGCGAATTGCAGGTGGTGATGAAAGCCGACGTGCAGGGCTCTGCCGAGGCGATCGTCCAGACGCTGGAGAAAATCGGCAACGATGAAGTGCGCGTGCGCGTGCTGCACTACGGTGTTGGCGCGATCACGGAAAGCGACATTGGCTTGGCCGAGGCGTCCGGCATCCCGGTGATCGGTTTCAACGTTCGGGCAAATGCACCTGCGCGAAACGCCGCGAACCAAAAGGGCGTGGAGATCCGCTATTATTCGGTAATCTACGACCTCGTGGATGACGTGAAAGCAGCCGCTTCCGGCCTTCTGGGCGCGGAGATCCGCGAAAACTTCATCGGCTACGCCAATATCAAAGAGGTCTTCAAGGTCTCGGGTATCGGCAACGTTGCGGGTTGTCTCGTCACCGAGGGCGTCGCCCGACGCTCTGCCGGGGTGCGCTTGCTGCGCGACGATGTGGTGATCCACGAAGGTACGCTCAAGACGCTCAAGCGCTTCAAGGACGAGGTCAAAGAGGTCCAGTCCGGTCAGGAATGCGGCATGGCGTTCGAGAACTATGAAGATATCCGTCCGGGCGACGTGATCGAAATCTTCGAGCGGGAAGAGGTCGAGCGGTCGCTCTCCTAATCCCAGCACTTAATTATAAGAAAGGGCGTCCCATTGGGGCGCCCTTTTTTGTTGGCCGGCCGCACAGCACGGCCCGTCTCACGACAAACGAAAAGGGCGCCCCAATGGGACGCCCCCGATCTGGGAGAGATCAATTTCGCTACGACTTAGTTGTCGTCGTCAGCCGCGGACAGACGGTCGAAGATGTCCGAGCCGTAGGAAGGTGTGCCGGAAACAACAGTCGCGCCGTTTTGGCCTGTCAGATCATCCGCGGAGTCTGCGGATTGGTTGAAGATTGCGAAGGCTTCGGCCAGCGCGGAAGTACCCTCGGTGGAGACGCGAGTGCTGTCGTTGCCACGGAAGTCTACAACGTCAGAAGCAGAGGCAGCCGACTCGTTGAAGTGGGCGATTGCGAAGGCGGTCGAGGTCGACTGCGCTACAGCAGGAGCGGCGATGGAAGCGGCGAGGGCGGCGATGATTGCGATATTTTTCATAACGTTAGTCCTTTTTCTGGCTCATGTGGGTCGCGTTTATTCGCGGCCCTTGGGTTGGTTTGTTTTAGGGGAGCGAAGCGTTGTGCTCCGTTCCGATGACACAGATATGGACCTTCCCGCCGAGTGTTTCCATACACGTAATCGGGAGAATTGCGTAATATTAGTGCGTGAATGCACAGTCCTGTTTCCCCCATGCACCAATCCCACGGACCCGTGAAGCCTCGTCTCGCGGCCGTGAAAAAAGCAGAGATTTCTGCAACATTTGCCCCGTTCGGCCCAACGTGGGGGATTCGGACAAGGACCGCCGAAAACAAAAAAAGGGGACACCCAACGGCATCCCCTTGATCACTTCTTCGCCTCACTGCCCAAGCGTGGGCACGTCTTATTGCAGAAGCCGCTCGCTCATCCCCAGGGTTGGAAGCTCCCCGGTGAGTTGCGCCTCATAAATCGGCAGGCTCTCAATCACGCGCATGATGTAGTTCCGGGTTTCGGTGAACGGGACGTCTTCGATCCAGTCGAGGATATCGTCGGCCTCCCTTGGGTCGCCAAACCGCTCTACCCATTGCCGCACCCGACCGGGGCCCGCGTTGTACCCGATCGACACCAGAACGGGGTTCCCGTCATAGGCCTCTAACAACCCGGCGATATAGTTTGACCCCAGCAGCACATTGTAAGCGGGGTCGTTGCGCAGGCGGTTTTCCGAGAAGTCGATGCCCAGATCACCGGCCGAATCGCGTCCCGTGCCGGGCATGACCTGCATCAGCCCAATTGCCCCGGCACCCGAAACGACAACGGGGTCAAACTCGCTTTCGCGCCGGGCAATGGCCAAGGCGAAGGCACGCGGGATCGGCAGTGAGACATCCTCCAGATCCGCAAGGGGGTAGTAAGCAGGGAAAATTTCGTGGCCCGATTGCGCGGCCCGTTTGGCGACCAGAAGCGCGTAGTGCGGCTCTCCCAGTTCCAGCATCAAGCTGCCCATCATCCCGGCCTCGGTCTCGTCCAGCCGCTCGGTGATGTGGGTGAAGAAGCGTTCAGCCAGGTTCACTTCCCCGGCCTCATGCAAGAGCATCGCGGCGTGGAAAACATCGAGGTCGGCAAAGCTGGAGTTCCGCCAATCGCCGTAATCGCGCGTGCCAAGGAACTCGGGGTCCACGGGAAGCCCGCCACGTTCCTGCGCCAACTGGCCGTAGAAGCTGGATTGATACTCGGCCCCAAGGGCATAGCCCGCAGCGGCGGCTTCGCCATTGCCTGCGGCTTCATGGGCACGCCCCAGCCAATAGCCTGCCCGCCCGACCGAGATCGGAGAGAACACAACCTCGCGGAACTGTTGAAAATGCATCGCGGCAATTTCAGCCCGGTCCAGTTGCAGCGCGCAATACCCCGCTATCCATTCCAGATCGGCGTAGCGGATATAATCTTCATCGGGATCAATATGGTGGTTGGCGGCATAGGTGTAACAAGTCTCGTGATCGCCTTCTCGCATCACGTCACGGGCCAGATCGGCGCGACGGCGGCCCCACTCCGCGGGGCGTCCCAAGCTGGCCGCAGAGGTAGAGCGTTCGGCCATCAGCTCTCCGGCGGTGTCCCAGTAGCCTTCGCGCATGCGCCAGATAAAGCGCTCATAGGCAAGGCCCGGGTCCCCTTGAAGGGCGGCAGGTATCGCGTCGATCAGGGCGTTCACGCCGGGGGCCTGTTCGCGCAGGGCCAGACGCGCCTCGGCCAAGGGAATGTACTCTTCGGGGACAAGGCCAAACATCGCACGGGCGCGGGTCTCGGAATTTTCCCACAGCAGGTTGTCGAGCCGCGCAATGTGGTGTTCTTCGGTCAGCCAATCGCCGAAAGCGCCGTTCAGAGCCTGCGCGTTGGTGCCCGTCATCACGAGAGAGGTCCAGGCGTTGACCACCACAGCCTCGGCCACCACCGGGTTGTTGGTGTCGGCCAGGGCCTGCGCCAAGGCCAACGCGCCAGCGCCCGTTTGGGGCAAGACATCGGCGAAATAATCCAGCACGGCGGCGGCTTCGCTGCCCACGGGAATAGAGGGTTCTCCCTGACGGCGAAGATAGGGCAAGCCGGGCCAATCGGGGTTTCGGTCCAGGAACGAGATATATTCCTCGAAACTGCCTTGCCCGCGGCGCAGGCGCGTCCAGGCCAGAATATCCAGCGCCACGGGGTCGGTCAGCCTGTGGGCGGCCTCGGACCCTGCGGCGAGATCACCGGCGCTGTAAGCCGCGAGAGCTGTTGAAAGCGCCTCTGGGGCGGATTGGGCGAGGGGGGCGGTCGTGCTCGCGAAAGAACACAGGACAAGGCTCGAAATCAGGCGTCGCATGGTCACGCGGCGTCTCCTACTTTAGTTGTCCCCAGAGCACCAAGATAGGGGAGTTGCACAAAGACGCAACTCACGAACTTGGCAATCGGGCGCGTGGCTTGTATTGGAGCGAGAAATTGCCACTCAAACCCCTATGTAAGGACGCGAATGATGTTCTATGGCTCGATGCCCGCTCTGGTCACTCCGATGACAAATGGTGCTGTGGACTTTGACGCGTTGAAACGTCTGGTGGACTGGCACATTGCCGAGGGGTCCAACGGGTTGGTGCCTGTGGGCACGACCGGCGAAAGCCCCACCCTGACCCATGAAGAGCACGAGCAGGTGATCGAGACGGTGGTGAAGGCCGCCGGTGGCCGTGTGCCCGTGATTGCCGGTGCCGGGTCCAACAACACCGCCGAAGCGATGCGCCATGTGGAACACGCCAAGGCTGTCGGGGCCGATGCGACGCTGGTGGTGACGCCCTATTACAACAAGCCAACGCAACGCGGTCTGGTCGCCCATTACGCTGCCTTGGCTGAAGTCGGCATCCCGATCTTCATCTACAACATCCCGCCGCGCTCCGTCATCGACATGACGCCTGAGACGATGGGTGAATTGGCCAAGCTGCCGATGATCGTGGGTGTGAAAGACGCCACCGCCGATTTGGCGCGGGTGTCCAAGCAGCGGGCGAGCTGCGGCACGGACTTCATCCAGATGTCCGCCGAGGATGCCAGCGCCCTGGGCTTCAACGCCCACGGCGGCGTTGGCTGCATCAGTGTTACGGCCAACGTGGCCCCGAAGCTCTGCGCCGAGTTCCAAGCCGCCATGCGCACGGGCGATTTCGCCACGGCCTTGCAGTATCAGGACCGTCTGATGCCCTTGCACGAGGCGATTTTTGCAGAACCCGGCGTGTGCGGCGTGAAATACGCCATGTCGGTGCTGGGGCTATGCTCGGACGAGGTGCGCTTGCCGTTGGTGGGTGTGGAAGACAGCACCAAGGCCGCGATTGAGGCTGCGTTGCGCCACGCAGGGCTGATTAACTAAGCCCACGACCGTAGCGACGGGCCTAGCAACGGGGCGCGGGAACGCCTATATCCCGCCCCATGGCCAAGAAACCCGAGAACCCGAATTACAAAGTGATCGCCGAGAACCGGCGTGCCCGCTACGATTATGCAATCGACAGCGATCTTGAGGTCGGGATCATCCTTGAGGGGTCTGAGGTCAAGAGCCTGCGCCAGGGCCAGTCCAACATCGCCGAGAGCTATGCCGAGGTGAAGGAGGGCGAGTTGTGGTTGGTGAACTCATATATCGCGCCCTACGTGCAAGCGAAGACCTTTGGTCACGAGGAGAAGCGACGCCGCAAGTTGCTGGCCTCGAAAAAAGAGCTGTCCAAGATGTGGAATGCCACCCAACGGGACGGCATGACGCTGGTGCCGATCGTGATGTATTTCAATCACAAGGGTTTGGTGAAGCTGAAGCTCGGCATCGCCAAGGGTAAAAAGGCGCAGGACAAGCGCGAAACTTCGGCCAAGCGCGATTGGGATCGCCAGAAGGCACGGTTGTTGAAGCACAACGGGTAACGCTGGCCGGGCGTGGTCTGCCGAGAGGGCGGTGCGGGCCTCGGGCGAGGGATTGAGTTGTATTTGCCAAGATGAAGGGGAGCGGTGCGCCCCCAAGGCTTGCGTGGCTTTTTGGAGCGGCGTAGGACACTTGGAGTCTATGAATTAGGAGTGCGCGACATGGCCGGAGTGATTAATGGCGACGACCCGAAGACGCTGGTCTCGACCGAGTGGCTGGCGGCGCATTTGAATGATCCCGATCTGCGGATCATCGACGCCTCGTATTACCTTGCCGACATGGGGCGCGATGCCCGAGCGGAATATGAAGCGGGACACATTCCCGGCGCCCGGTTCTTCGACATTGATGAGATTTCCGACGCGAGATCAGACTTGCCGCATATGCTGGCGCCGGTGGAGAAGTTCATGTCGCGGATGCGGGCGATGGGCATTGGGGATGGGCATCAGGTTGTGGTCTACGACGGGATGGGACTGTTTTCGGCGGCACGGGTTTGGTGGAACTTCCGCCTGATGGGGAAGTCGGACATTGCGGTTCTGGATGGCGGCTTGCCCAAGTGGATTGCCGAGGGCCGAGAGCTGGAGGATATGGCGCCGATCGCGCGGGATCGTCATATGACGGTGCAGCGGCAGGCGCATTTGGTGAAGGATGTCACGCAGGTCGCTTCGGCCAGCAAGTTGGGGGATTGGCAGATTGTGGACGCGCGTGCGCCGGCGCGGTTCCGAGGTGAGGAGCCTGAGGCGCGTCCCGGTTTGCGGGCGGGGCGGATTCCGAACTCTAAGAACGTGCATTATGCGACGTTGTTCAACGCCGATGGCACGATGAAAGAGGGCGCGGCCCTGCGTGCGGCGTTTGAGGCCGGCGGCGTGGATGTCGATAAGCGGATCATCACCACCTGCGGGTCGGGGGTGACGGCGGCGATCTTGATGCTGGGGCTGATGCGTTTGGGGCAAGAGGATGTGTCGCTTTATGACGGATCCTGGGCTGAGTGGGGCCAGTTTGAGCAGCTGAAGGTTGAAACCGGATGAGCCGCATGATCCCGGCGGGGACGACCGTTCCGTTCACTATCACCTATCTGGAAATGCCCGAGCGGCCGACCTACGGCCCCGCGCAACTGCCCGGCGATATTCGGCTGGAGCGGGCGATTGATCCGCCGGTCTGGTACTTCCTGTCGCTCTATGATGCGGTGGGGCGCGAGTACGAGTGGCAGGACCGGTTTGAGCAAGCCGAGCAAGACCCAGAGGCGTTGCAAGCCTTTGTGCGCAGCCCCGACGTCGTGATCTGGACTGCCATCAAGAATGGCTGGCCGCACGGGTTCTTCATGCTTGATTGGCGGGAGCCGGGGGAATGTGACCTCGCGTATTTCGGACTGGTGCCGCAGGCTGTTGGCGACGGCCTTGGGCCCTTGCTGGTGCAAACCGCGATTGCCACGGGGTGGGCGAGGGAGGGCGTTGAGAAGATGACAGTCAACACCTGTACGTTGGACCATCCGGCGGCTCTGCGTCTGTATCAAAAGATGGGGTTCGAGCCGGTCCGCCGAGAAGAGCGCGAGCGTGTCTTGACCTTTGATCGGGTCGAATGATGTTTGAGAATCTGACTGCTCCGGAGGCCGACAAGATCCTGCGCCTCATGGCGATGTTCGCGGCTGACACAAGGCCCGACAAGGTGGACCTTGGCGTGGGCGTGTACCGGGACCCTCAGGGGATCACCCCGGTGATGGATGCCGTACGCCAGGCCGAGGTGTTGATCGCCGCGCGGCAGCGGACGAAGGCTTACATTGGTCTTGCCGGAGATCCGGCCTTTGCCAGAGCCCTGGGCAACCTTATTCTGAGCGACACGGTGCCAGCGGACCGGTTGGCCACCTGTGCCACCCCGGGCGGTACCGGAGCCGTGCGGCAGGTGTTGGAGATGACCCGTCGGATTGCGCCCGATGCGGTGATCTGGGTGCCTTCGCCCACATGGGTGAACCACAACGCGATCATTGGCCACTTGGGGCAGACCGCGCGAAATTACCGTTACTATGATGCGGCCACGGGTGGGCTGGATCGTGGGGGGATGCTGGCCGATCTGGCGCAAGCAAAGGCGGGCGACCTGGTGCTGCTGCACGGCTGCTGCCACAACCCTACGGGCGCTGACCTGTCGCCTGATGATTGGCGAGCGGTTGGCGATATGCTGGAGAAAACCGGCGCTATCCCCTTTATCGACATCGCCTACCTCGGCTTTGCGGAGGGGTTGGAGGAGGATGCCTTTGGCACCCGCCACCTTGCCGCCCGTCTGCCCGAGGTGCTGATCGCGGCCAGTTGCTCCAAGAACTTCGGCCTCTACCGTGAGCGTGTGGGGCTTTGCATGGCGGTGACCACAGGCCCCGCCCCGAAAGAGGCGGCCGCCGGGATCATGGCGCACCTCAACCGGCAATCCTACGCCTTCCCGCCGGATCATGGCGCACGGGTGGTTCAGGTCATTCTGGATGATCCAGAGCTACGGGAAATGTGGGCGGATGAGCTGATGCTGATGCGCGAAACGATGAACCTCAACCGGGCTGTTCTGGCCAAGGCCTTGCGGGATGAAACGGGATCGAACCGGTTTGATTTCCTCGGAAATCAGCGGGGTATGTTCTCTCTCATCGGGGCCACGCCGGATCAGGTTGAGGCCTTGCGCAAGGATCACGGCATCTATGTTGTGGGCGATGGGCGCATGAACGTGGCCGGGTTGACGACGGAGACTATTCCGAAGGTGGCCCGTGCCGTGGCGCACGTGCTGGCTTGACGCAAAGCCCGTAGCAGCGTAGCCAGCGCGCCTGTCCAGAACGGGCCAAGTCTCCGACTACCTTGTCAAAACGGAAATGAAATTATGACCAAGCTTCTGCCCGGCATTCTTGCCATGGCGGCCATCGTGGTGGCTTCCAACATCCTTGTGCAATTCCTGTTCGGCCAATGGCTGACCTGGGGCGCATTTACCTATCCTCTCGCCTTTCTTGTCACCGATGTGATGAACCGCGTTTACGGCGCCCCTACCGCTCGCAAGGTGGTTTTCGTGGGGTTCGTCGTGGGTGTCGTCTGCTCTCTGATCGGGACGCAGATCATGGGCGAATTCGGCCCGCTTGTGACCCTTCGCATTGCGCTCGGCTCTGGCATCGCCTTCCTGACGGCTCAGCTTCTCGACGTGGCGATCTTTGACCGTCTGCGCGGCGGCGCTTGGTGGCAAGCCCCTGTAATCTCTAGCCTTATCGGGTCCAGCATCGACACGGCGCTGTTCTTCTTCATCGCCTTTTCCGCCGCCCTTTCCCCGCTTCTTCCCGGTGACGTGGCTTGGGCAAATGAGGCGCTTCCGATCCTTGGCGTGGGCCCTGAAGCCCCGCTCTGGGCCTCTCTCGCGATCGCAGATTGGGGTGTCAAACTTGCCCTCGCTTTAATCGCTTTGCTGCCTTTTCGACTCATCACACGGAAAATTATCGCACATCCTGCGTAAAAAGTTTTGACATCCACCAGATGTGTGCCAACCTGTGGATAGTTGAAACAAATCGGAAGGAGGTGATCCAGTGTCTAGAGGATTATTGGAGAATGGTGTCGGGACAACTTGGGGGGTCTGCCGTTAGGCAATCCTAGGGCCAACGCCCAACCCAGGTGAGCCGTAGCTCTCTACCGCGCCCACCTCCTGATTTCTCGAAAGGGCTGCTCACCTTGGGCAGCCCTTTTTAGTGCGTGATCCATCGGGTCACACCCTGTACACCGGGGCGTACACACCCCGTACATACGAAGATGAGGCCGATGCTGCGGATCACGGACGACATCACCATCGAAGATTGGGAGATCACCGAAAGCTTCGTACGGGCCAGCGGGCCGGGCGGGCAGAATGTGAACAAGGTGAGCTCTGCCGTCGAGCTCCGGTTCGAGGCGGCGCGATCCCCGGCACTGACGGATGCCGTGAAACGGCGGCTGCAACGGCTGGCGGGCAGGCGCTGGACGAAAGAGGGCGCATTGGTGCTGTTCGTGGCAGAGGAGCGTTCTCAGGCCCGTAACCGAGAGGTGGCCCGTGAGCGTCTGGCCGAGCTGATCCGCAAAGCCCTCGTCGCGCCAAAACGCCGGGTGAAGACGCGAGTGTCGTTGAACCAAAAGCGCAAGCGCGTGGACGCGAAGAAGCGGCGGGGGGAGATTAAGGCGTTGCGGGGTGGGGTTGGTGAGGAGTGAAGGGCGCCTAACCGATAAAATGGCTCTTGATATTTGCCTCGAGCGTTTCAATCAAAGTACTTTTAAATTCCGAACCTTTCGCCAATTGATCAGTGCCACCAGCCGCAGAAAAGAGCTCAGCAACGCTGTCGATGCCGAGTTCAATATCTGCTTCAGTCACTTTGCCTTTAAGTGAAGCGATTTGAGATGCGCTTATGCTGGCCGATTTGGCTGCCCAGCTCGCTACCCAGAGAAGACAATAGAAGCGAAGGTTATTGCGATCCCTCGCAGCGAGCTCGGATCTCAGTTTCAATGCGGTCTCAATTCGCCTTGTCACATCTGCGGCAACAAGGTAGGCGTCGATTGGATAATCCTCTGAAAACAAAGAGTTGTATACGGAATCTTCTTTTATAAGCGAAGACGGTCTAGCACGTGCGTTGTTTGGCTCCTGCCTAAGTAGTGTCATCATCGCCTGAGAGAGCAACGGAATGCTGATGATGCGAGACGCCGGACGCCCTTGATTCTTGTAATAGTTCTTTCTTCTGTCGTAATAATAGCCGCCCATCTTCAGAACATGCTCAATATCTCGCTGTATTTTGTCGGTTGCTCGCAGCGATGCCCTAGGAACCGCATTTTGACTATTTGTGGCCTTGATGATTTGATCTCTAACGGCTTCATCCTCAGATGACACAATCTTAACCATCAATAATCGACCGTTGTCTACACCGTGGCCATCGAAGAACGCTGATATTTGTGAACTAGTTTGAAGTCCGTTGACAATTTGCGGATTTTGAATGGTTACGCTATTTCCAGTAAGTGTAGCTTGGCTTCCAAGGATTGTTACGCCATTGTTGAGCCACCAAAAGTCAATACCGCCACTTTCCTTTAGAGTTTCGCTGATGTCGGTATTAACCTCTGTGGTGCCTTGATAGTCTCGAACATTTGACTCAAATAGGTCATGCCGAACAACATCGCCACCATTTCGAAGAAAAGAATTGAAATCAGCCAATTCGCAAAGGACTACATATCCGTTTTCACTGGTGAGAGATTTGGATAACCCAAGTTGGAAAGTTTCATTCGGCTGTTGTCGAGCAAGTTCTAATAGTTCATTCGCGCCCAAAAAGGAAAAGTTGACTGTGGCTTCGGAAAACAAGAGCTTCACAGCCGAAATTAATTCGTCGCGCTTCTTGGTTAGGTTTTCGTGAATGTCGCTATCGGCGCCAAGAGACGCATAGTTCATTCGTATGCTGAGCTTGGGAAACCTAGCGGCCAGCTTCCTGTACGTGTTTCGAAATATATCTAGCTTTTCTCTTACAATATCGTTGTATTGCGTGAGCGTCTCATAGTCTGCATTGAGCTCAAGCATTGCAGTAAGTGAAGATTTAATTCTGTTTATTGGGTCTTCCGAAAATCCGCCAGATGATTTACTTTGGATGATGATGAGATCAATTTCTACATTTTTTTTGTAAGCAGACAGTTCAGAGTCCTCATGAACGATATCACCATTAACAAAAGTGAATACAGAGTCGATGCCGCCATCGTGCTCTCCGTCAACTACTGCTGATTCCAGTTCTTCAAAGGTCGGCGAGAAATCCTTGGTGATTTGCTCTGCAGAGAATATCTCAAAATAATCCGGCAAGGATAATTCAGGCATACTTTCTTGGCGGCGCTGTTCGACAACTTCACCGAGAATCTGTTTAGCATTGTCAGACATTGAGCATCCTATTCTCGAAACGATTTTTTAAACAACTACGGCAACCGCTTCCTGCTCGCCAACCCCGAACACCCGCTTATAGCGCTCAATCTCCTCCGCTGGCCCCATGGCCTTCTCGGGGTTGTCGCTCAGTTTCACGGTGGGGCGTCCGTTGGCGCTCACAGCTTTGCAGACCAGCGAGAACGGGGCGAGGGCGTCGTCTTCCACGAGGCCACGGAAGTCGTTTGTCAGGAGCGTGCCCCAGCCGAAGGACACGCGGACGCGGCCGGCGAATTGTTTGTGGAGCGTCTCGATCTTGTCGACGTCGAGGCCGTCGGAGAAGATGATGAGTTTTTCGCGGGGGTCCTCACCTCGGCTCTTCCACCAAGCGATGGCGTTTTCGGCGCCCGTCGCCGGATCGCCTGAGTCGATGCGGATGCCTGTCCAGCCCGCCAGCCAATCCGGCGCGTTTTCAAGGAAGCCCGGGGTGCCGTAGGTGTCGGGCAGGATGATGCGGAGGTTGCCGGAATGCTCCTCATGCCAATCGGAGAGCACGTCATAGGGGGCATTGGCCAGCGCGGTGTCACCCTCGGCCAGAGCGGCGTAGACCATGGGGAGTTCGTGGGCGTTGGTGCCGATGGCCTCCAGATCCCGGTTTTTGGCGATGAGGCAGTTGGACGTGCCGGCAAAGCTGTCGCCCAGACCTTCGCGCATGGCCTGAACGGCCCAATCCTGCCACAGGAAGGAATGCCGCCGCCGGGTGCCGAAGTCGGCGATGCGCAGGGTGGGGTCGCCTTTGAGGCGTTCGATCTTTTCCCAGAGCTTGGTCATGGCACGGGCGTAGAGGACCTGGAGTTCAAACCGGCCCATGGTGTCCAGAACGGCACGGCCGCGCAGTTCCATCAGGATCGACAGGGCGGGGATTTCCCAGAGCATGACCTCGGGCCAGGCGCCCTCAAACGTCAGCTCATACTGATCGCCGACGCGTTCAAGGTGGTAGGCGGGGAGTTGCAGGTTCTCGAACCACCCCATGAAATCGGGGGAGAACATGGAGCGTTTGCCGTAGAAGGTATTGCCGCGCATCCACGTCGACTCGCCGCGGGTCAGGCGAAGGGAGCGGACGTGGTCGAGTTGTTCACGCAACTCGCCCTCGTCGATGAGGTCGGCGAGGGGGATGCGGGTGGAGCGGTTGATCAGCGAGAAGGTGACGGTTGTGTCGGGCTTGTTACGGAACACCGACTGGCACATCAGCAGCTTGTAGAAGTCGGTATCAATCAGGGAGCGGACGATCGGGTCGATCTTCCATTTGTGATTCCAGACGCGGGTGGCGATATCGACCATGGCTCTCTCTCCGTTTGCGGATTGGTTAGAGCAAGCCGGAGGCCGGGGCGCAAGGTGAAGCTCAACTGCGGTATTCGGGGTTCTCGAAGCCGAAGCGGGCCCCGGCGTCCCAGGCGGTGCGGTCGTTGCCCTCATTCGGGTAGCCGCCGGCGGACTTCAGAATTCGCGCGAGGTGGATGAGGTTCCAGGTCATGATGGTGGTGTTGCGCTTGGTGAAGTCATTGTCGAAGCCCACGCGGGAGCCGTCGTCTTTTTCGTCGCCGTATGAGGGGCCGGGTCCGGCCTCGCCGATCCAGCCGCAATCGGCTTGGGGCGGGGTGGTATAGCCCAGGTGGTTCATGGCATAGCCCAGTGTCATGGCGGCGTGTTTGATCCCGTCTTCGTTGCCGGTAATCACCGAGCCCGCGACCTTGTTGTAGAACACCGATTGGCCCTTGTCGTTCAACTCTCCGGACATGCCGTAGAGACGCTCGATGAGGATGCGACAGACGGAGGATTCCTCGCCCAGCCAAAGAGGCGTGCCGATGACGAGGATGTCGGCGGCGAGCACCTTTTGCCAAAGCGCGGGCCAGTCATCGCGGTCCCAGCCGTGGTCGGTCATATCCGGGTAGATGCCGGGGGGAACCTGGTAGCTGAGCAGGTGCAGATGTTCGGTCGTGACGCCTTGGGATTCCATGATGTGGGCGGAGGCGTTGAGCAGGAGTTTTGTATGGCTCTCGCTTGGGGTGCGTTTGAGGGTCGTGTTGATGAACAGGGCGCGGAGGCTTGGCGTGTCGGTCATGGGGGGTCCTTTGGGGCGGCTTTGGCGGGGTGCCATAGAGGTCAACGTGGTGAGTGGGGGTACGGTTCCCCCTAAGTTTGTTGTGCCCGGCGTTGAGCGGCGGGGGCATCTTGAAGGCGGCGCTTTGGGGCGGGGTTGGGGAGAGTTGTATTTGCCAAGATGAAGGAGCGGCGTGGGGAGGGCTGTGTTGTGGCCCCTCGTAAAGGGGGCGGATACGGGGTAGATCAGCGGGATGCAGAATAGAGAGCTTTTTCTTGTGGCGGTCCCCGGGTTGGAAGCCGCCTTGGCCACCGAGGCGCAGGCCTTGGGGTATGACCATGTCATGCAGGTGTCGGGCGGGGTGACTTGCGGCGGCGGGTTGGCGGAGGCAGCGCGGGCGAATGTGCAACTGCGCTGCGCGGTGCGGGTGCTTTTGCGCGTGGCCGAGTTTCGGGCGATGCATTTGGCGCAGCTTGATAAGAGATCCAAGAAGGTGCCGTGGACAGATTGGTTGCAGCCGGGCGTGTCGGTGCGCGTCGAGGCGGTGTGTCGGAAGTCAAAGATCTACGTGAACAAGGCGGCGGTTCAGAGGGTCTCGGGCGGGTTGGAGGCGGCGGGGATTCCGGTGGCCCGGGATGGTGAGATCAGCGTGAAGGTGCGGATCGACGATGATCTGTGCACCATATCGCTCGATACCACGGGAGAGGCGCTGCATCGGCGGGGGCACAAGGAGTTTGTCGGCAAGGCTCCGATGCGGGAGACCATGGCGGCGGGGTTTTTGGCGGAGATGGGTTTTGACGGGACGCAGGCGGTCGTGGACCCCATGTGCGGGTCGGGGACGTTTGTGTTGGAAGCCGCAGAACTGGCGCTGGGGTTGATGCCGGGACGGTCGCGGGGATTTGCCTTTGAGCAGATGGTCGGCGGCAGCGCGCTGGGCGGAGACAGGAGCCTCCGGCGGGGATATTTGAGGAACGAGGAATCGCGGGAGGGTGCTGCTTTGGCGCCCGCGTTCTTTGGGTTTGACCGCAACGATGGCGCGATCCGGGGGGCGGTGGCCAATGGGGAGCGGTCGGGCGTGGCGGAGGTTGTGAGATTCGAGCGCGGCGCGATCAGCGATCTGGAGCCGCCCGAGGGCGTGGCGCCGGGGATTGTTATAGTGAACCCGCCTTATGGGGGGCGGATCGGGGAGCGAAAGTTGCTGTTCGGTCTGTACGGGGCGCTGGGCGCGGTATTGGCCGAGAAGTTCGTCGGCTGGCGCGTGGGCATCGTGACAAGCGACGGCGGGCTAGCCAAAGCCACGGGGCTGGCGCTGGAAGGCGGCGGGCCGGTGGATCATTCCGGCACCAAAGTGCAGTTGTGGCAGGTCGCCCTTTGACGGGAACCATTGCGGCATCCATGCGTTAACAAGCGATTGCTGACGAAGGATGATCCCCGATGGAAGAAGTGAACGCGAACCCCGGTCTGATTTTTGACCGCATTGATGCCTGGCTTGACGGGTTGTTCCGACTGTTGCCGAATATTGCCGTCGCCGTGGTGCTGTTGGTCGTGTTCTGGTTCGTCGCCAAGGGTGTTGGCACCCTCGTGCGGCGGGCGGCCAAAAGCCGCGATCGCGAAAGCCTTGGCGAAGTGGGTGGGTCGCTGTTGCGCTGGGCGCTGGTGGTTGTGGGCTTCATGCTGGCGGTGACCGTCGTCGCGCCGACGATCACGCCGGGTGATCTGATTGCGGGGCTTGGTGTGTCCTCGGTCGCCATCGGTTTCGCGTTCAAGGATATCCTTCAGAACATGCTGGCGGGCGTATTGATCCTGCTGCGGCAGCCTTTCGAGGTGGGTGATCAGATCGTCTCGGGCGGTCATGAGGGCACGGTGGAGAAGATCGAGACGCGAGCCACGATGATCAAGACCTACGACGGACGTCGCGTGGTGATCCCGAACTCGGACATCTATACCGACAGTGTTGTCGTGAACACGGCCTTCGAGACGCGTCGGTCGGAGTACGATATCGGCATCGGTTGCAATGACGATTGGGACAAGGCGCGCCGGATCATGGAAGAGGTCTGCGCAAACACGGACGGCGTGGTGAGCGACCCTGCCCCCGAGACCATCCCCGTGGAGCTTGGCGATTTTGCCAACGTCGTGCGCCTGCGCTGGTGGACGAATTCGGACCGTGCGTCGCAGATCCATACCCACGGCCGGGTGCTGCAAAACGTTTACAAGGCGCTGGACGACGACGGGATCGACATGCCCTATCCGACGCAAGTGCACCTGTTCCACGATCAGACCGAGGAGACCGACGGCGACCGCGCCAAGCAGCGGGAGGGTTGGCCCGCCACGGGCGATGACCCGCGCCCAGCGAGAGAGCGGGACCGGGAGGCGCAGAAGTCAAACGGCAACGGCGGTGCGTCGGAGCAATCCGAGGGCCGAGCGGAGGGGTGATCAGCTTGCGTCAATCCGCGTGACACCGAAAAGCAGATCATCGTTCAGCTTTTCGCCGTGCAGCACGGAGATGTCGCCCGTCGTCTCAAGCACCACGGCGCGCACCTCGGTCACGTCCAACACGTTGGCCTCGCGCAGTTTGGCGAACAGGTCGTCGCGGGTGACGCGCGTCTTAGAGAGGGCGGCTTCGTTGACGATGCCGTCCTCCATCAGGATCACCGGCGCGTTCTGCAGAAAGGCGATGGCCGATCCGTCGGAGATGCGCAGTTTCGCAATTGCGAATTGCGTCCCGAGCAACGCCGCGATCGCAATCACCGCCTGCCAGAAGCCCGACCATCCGGTCGCCTGAGCCGCGCCTGCCAGAAGGGAGCCGGTGGCAACGGTCGCCACGAAATCAAAGGCGGTCATTTTGGAGAATGTGCGAAGGCCGATGATGCGGACAACAAGGATCACCCAGGCCAAGCCCACGATCGAGAGGATGATGGCACGGGCCAGGACGTCGAGCGTCGTGGAGTCGAAAAACATGAAAAACGCTCACTGTCTTTAAGAGGGTGTCGCGACCCTAGGGGGCACGAGCGGCGATGTCACGGCACTGGCAGAGCATCGGAGGTCAATGCAGAGGCCGCTTTGGGCGTGTCGCAGGAATTCAGGGCGTATCCGGGTTCAGCTCTTGCTGCCAATCAGAAATCGCCTCGACCGGATAGACCAGTTGCAGGGTGGATAGCGTGAGGTTGTCACGGCCAATCAGGCCCGCGGTCAATTCCAGAAGCGCCACCAACGCCAGCGTCACCGAGACGCGCAGGGACCAAGCGGCGAAGAAACCGGCCAGCATCCACAGGTAGTCAGCCACGGCGTTCAGGATCGAATCGCCCACGTATCCCTGATTCACGGTGGTGGCCCGGAATTGGCCCAGGACCCAATCGGTATGCTCGATGATTTCCCACCCGACGCCGGTGACGATGGCTGTCGCAAAGAGCCAGTTGAACGGCACGCGGGGCAACAGCGCGCGGCCGATCAATGCGATCAACACGCCGTGCAGGATGTGGCTGAGCGTGTACCAGTCGGCGATGTGTTGAGAGTTGCCGGTATCCCAGATCGACCCGACCCAGAGCCGCACGGTGCCACAGGTGCAGATCCACGGCTGACCCCAGAAAGCCAGGGTCAGCGCGATGAGTGGAATGCCGGCGGCAGCGGCGAAGTAGAGGGCGCGGCGGGTCATGGGCGGACCTACTGCACCGGGAAGTAATCCTCGCAATCGCCCTCGCGGTAGACGTCTGCGGTGCAGCAGTGCAACCCGCCGCCAAAGGCGTAGGCGTCGCGCAACTCCACGGGGATCACGTTCATGCCCAGTTTGTCCATCTGCTCGGCCTGATAGACCTCGGACTTCTCGACGCAGACGGTTTTCGGGTCCAGCACCAGCACGTTCATGCTGAGCCAGGTGGAGGAGTAGCACAGCGGCGGTGGCGCGTTGTGGGCGGGCTGGGCGGCATCGACGATTTCCCAGCCGTTCTTCTCGTACATCGCACGCTGATCCTCGGGCAGGCGGCGCTGCGGGTTGTTGAGGATCAGGCCGGGGCGCAGTGGCGTGAAGGTGGCGTCGATGTGGATCGGGTAGGGATCACCGGGGAAGTTGACGGTATGCACGCGGTGATCGGGGAAGTGGCGGCGCAGCCATTCGATGCCCTTGAGGTTGGTGGTGAAGCCATGTTGCACCACGAGGTCGCGGCCAAAACGCAGGACGTCGGCGGCGTCGAACAGCGGCTCTTCCTCGGTGGTGACGAAGAATTTCTCCTCGGCCCATTTCAGCCGCTGCGCATTGCCGATTTTGTCCGAGAGGTAATCGGGGTGGTAATCGGCATCCGTCAGGCGCGGCTTGGGCGCGGACTCGTGCCGGAAGTTCGGATCCTCGTCGAAGTACTTTTGCATCAGGGGGCGATAATTGAGGTATTCGAACCAGCGGCAGCGATAGGACATCGTCGCCTCCAGCATCTCGGAGCCGACGGTCAGCAGCACGTCACGGGGCGGCATGCAGCCGAACTGGCTGTCGGTGTGGAAGTCCGGCGTGGTGACGGGCTTGGAATGGTCGATGGAAGTGGGACGGTCCACACGGATGCCGCGGTCTTCCAATTGCTTTGCGAAGTTGTCCAGAAGCTCGTTGGCGCGATCAATCGTCTCTTGCGGGCGCTTGCCCCACTGACCGCGCATGTCGCTGTCTTCGGGGACCTTGGCGTCCAGCGCCGGCTCCTCAGGAGGGATGTGGCAATCATCGGCGCGGCCCACGATGACGTGACGCAGAGGGTCCCATTCGTTCCAGCTGTTAACGATAGTATTGGTCATGGGGGTCCCCTCCTGAACCTAGGTTTACGACGGTTTAGGAGGGCACGTGCGCCGGGGCAAGAGGGCCTAGAGGCGAAGGTCTGGAATGTCGCTTTGGCGGGCGCGCGCGGCGCGCAGCCCCAGGGACAAGCCACGCCCGATGCGGTGCGCCACAAGGGACCAGCGGGCGGCCACATCGGGGGGCAGAACCTCGGTCAGGACGTCGTCGAAAATGCCAAGCCAGATGGCAAAATGTTCGGGCTGGATGGCTGCCACGCCTGCGTGGGCCAACATCGGATTGCCGTCATAGACCGGGTCGCGCAGCAGGGCATTGCGCCAGAACCGGGCGATCTTGGCGATATGCGCCTCCCACACCTGGGGGTCGGTGCCGACGGTATGATGGAAGATTGGCGCCAGGTCGGGATTTTCCCGGACGCGCGCATAGAAGCGATCCAACACAAGGCGAATTTGCGCTTCGGTCACGTCGACGCGAGCAAGCGTGTTCACCACATGAAAGCCCACATCGCGAAGAGAATCACGGTCGCATAGACCAGCATGTTAAACATCGACCGGATCAGGCCCATGTCCTTTTCAGGATCAATGCCAAGCATCTGGCAAATCTTGGTGCCGGGCCAAAGAATCAGATCAACCATCGCCATCGCAGGGAATCCCTATTTAGCATTTACAATGCGCATTATATAGCATTGCATAATCCGCATTGTAAATGTTAAATATACGCCATGCAGTTGGGCAAGTTCACAGACTATGGATTGCGGGTGTTGGTGCACCTGAGCGCGGCCGCGCCCGAGAGGGTCTCGGTCGCGAAGGTGGCGGCAACGTTCGAGTTGTCCGAGCACCATCTGGCCAAGGTGTGCTCGCGCTTGGTGCGGGGCGGGTTCCTGGTGTCGGAAAGGGGGCGCAACGGCGGTCTGACCCTGGCGCGCGATCCGTCCGAGATCCGCCTGGGCGCGGCTGTGCGCTGCCTGTCGCAAGATACGGCGCTGGTCGAATGTTTCGGAAGCGGCCCATGCAGTTGCCGTCTGCTGCCCATGTGCGGCGTGAAGCAGCCGTTGGCCGAGGCGATGACCGCGTTCTTCGCCACGCTGGACCGCTACACTTTGGCCGACATCAGCCGCAACCGCGCCGCCTTGCGCGATCTGTTGGGCGTGGAGGCGGGCGTCTAGGACAGCACCACACCCGCCGCCGCCATGCCCGCACGGGCCGCCGTCAGAGACCCGTCGAAATCAATCGCGCGGCAGAGGTCTTCGCGGACCGTCACGGCAAACCCCAGTTTCGCCGCATCCACCGCCGAGAAATTCACGCAGAAATCCGTAGCAAGGCCCACCAGCGTCAGATCGGTGATGCCCCGCGTGCGCAGGTAACCTTCTAGGCCCGTGGGCGTCGTATGGTCATTTTCAAAGAACGCGGAATAGCTGTCGATTGCGGGGTTGAAGCCTTTGCGGATCATCAGGTCAGCGCGGTCCGTTGCAAGGTCGGCGTGGAATTGCGCCCCAATGGAGCCCTGGATGCAATGGTCGGGCCAGAGCACCTGCGGGCCATAGGGCATCTGCATCAGGCTCATCGGCTCTGCGTCATGGGAGGAAGCGAAAGAGGAATGGCCCGCCGGGTGCCAATCCTGGGTCAGGATGACCGAAGCAAACTCGGCCATCAGTGCGTTGATACCGGGCACGATGGTGTCGCCACCGGATACAGCCAATGCGCCGCCGGGGCAGAAATCATTCTGAACATCAATGACAAGAAGGGCGTGGTGGGCTGGCTGCATTGGGGCGCTCCGCAGGGTCAGGGGTAAAAGGCCACCCTACGACTTGAGGCGGCGCACGCAACGGCGTATCTGATCGCCCATGTTTACCATTGCCGCGCTATATCATTTCACCCGGTTCGATGATCCCGACGCCTTGCGCCTGCCGTTGCAGGATGTGGCGCAAGGGGCCGGCGTGACCGGTTCCCTGTTGCTGGCCCCGGAAGGGATCAACGGCACCATCGCCGGCACGCGAGAGGGAATTGATACGGTTCTGGCCCATGTGCGGGCCTTGCCGGGATGTGCTGGGTTGGAGTGGAAAGAGAGCTTTGCGTCAGAGCCGCCGTTCGGTCGCCTGAAAGTGCGCCTGAAGAAAGAGATCGTGTCCATGGGCGCGCCGGGGCTGGACCCGGCCAGCGTGGGAACGCACGTTGATGCGGCGGAGTGGAACGCCCTGATCCAGGCGCCCGACGTGGCGGTGATCGACACGCGCAACGCCTATGAGGTGGAGATCGGCACGTTCGAGGGGGCCGTGGACCCGGAGACCGAGACCTTCCGAGATTTCCCCGCCTGGTGGGAGGCCAACAAGGATCGTTTCGCCAACCAGCGCATCGCGATGTTCTGCACCGGCGGCATCCGCTGCGAGAAATCCACCGCCTATCTGAAAGAGCAGGGCGTAGAGGATGTGTTCCATCTGAAGGGCGGCATCCTGAAGTATCTGGAAGAGGTGCCGGAGGAAGAGAGCCTTTGGCAGGGCGGGTGTTTCGTTTTCGATGAGCGTGTGGCCGTAGGCCATGGGTTGGAAGAGATGCCCTACGAGCTGTGCCGCGCGTGCCGTCATCCGATCAGCTGCGAGGAGAAGGCGGATTTAGCCTTCGAGGAGGGGGTCTCGTGCCCTCGGTGCATTGATGTCCACACCGATGCGGACCGGGAGCGGTTCCGGGAGCGGCAAAAGCAGATTGCGCTGGCGAAGGCCCGGGGTGAGGTCCATTTCCGCGGATAAACTGCGCTCCGGTGGGGAGGGCAGCAGTCGGGGCGGCGGTGGGATTCGATATTTGTAAAAAGGTGAAAGGGCGGGTCAGCGCGCCCCGCGACGGGCGTGGAGGATGCCTGCCGTGAGAACGAGGGCAGCGAGTGCTGCGCCGATGGACGAGATCTGGATTACGGTTTGGAAGCTGGTGGCTTGGGCGATGAGGCCCACGGCGGGGCCGGAGAGGAGCCCGGAGATCATCAGCGTGTTCCAGTAGATGGCCGTGGCTTGGGCGGGGCGATCCTGGGCGAAGCTTTGCACGTAGCTGATCCCGAGGCTGGCGAAGAGGCCATAGTAGAGCCCTTCGAGGGCCGAGCCGAGCATCATTTGCGGAAGGGTTGTGACGGTAGACAGCAGAAGGATTGCGCCGATGGCGATGCAGCTTGTCACGAGAAGCGGGCCACGCAGGCCGAAGCGGGCCATGAGGAAGGGCGTGGAGAAGATCGCAAAGACCTCCACAAATGTTTTGACGGTGAAGGCGAAGCCGGGGGCGAAGTCGGGCAGGCCGACCTCGGTCACGAAGAACAGCGGCAGGGCGGTGAAGGTTAGGCCGTGGGCCACGGACATGGCGAAGATGAAGCCCGCCGCCAGCCAGAGGCCGGTGTCTTGCGGCACCGGGTGCGGCGCGTCAGCGGCTGGCGCGGGCGCTTTGGCCTGAACGTCTCGGGGTAGGGTGACGTACCACATGGCCAGCCAAGCCAAGCCCAGGACGGCGGCGCCTTTGAACACCACCTCATTGCCGAAGTGTCCGGCGGCCAGAAAGCTGAGGGCGGGGCCGATCATCCAGGCGGTTGAAGTAGTCGCACGCATGATGGCGTTGAAGCGGCTGCGTTCGACGCCGTGACGCTCGGCCATGTGGCCGCCGAGGCTGAACATGGTGGAGATCGCAGAGGCACTGCACCCGTAGCCGATCACGCCGACGGTCAGCATCACGGGAAGCGTCGGGGACACAGCCATCGACAGCGACGCCAGCGCATAGCCCGAGGCGGCAAAGCCGATCAGCGGAAATACCGCGACGCCCGCGTCGATGCGGCGACCGAAGGCGCGGTTTGCGGTGACGGTCAACACGATGGCGAGGAAGGAATAGACGCTGAGCATCCAGTTCGGCTGCCCCAGCCCATCAATCAGGAAGAACCCCATGAACGGCACCACGGCGGAATTGCTGAGGGTTCCGGTGAACAACAACAGCAAAAACGGGACGAAGCGGCGGGTGGATGTGGGGGCCATGGCAGAGACCTCGCACGGGGGAGGGAGGAGGCCAACACGAAAAAGCCCCCGGCCGGAGCCGAGGGAGTTTGGGACACGCCTGAGTGATATGTTCGTGTCGGGACTAGGAGACGAAAGGAGAGAAGTGCCGGACACCCAACCCGTCAGGGGAAACGGGGGCTAGGGAAGGGTTGAGTGTCCGGGATCTCGGCCAGCGGACTGGCCGATCAGGAGAGGCTGGTTTCAGGGACTACCAGCCGAATACGAAGACGAGGTCACCGTCGTTGCCGTTCTGGGCCAGGTGGGCGTCGGTGTTTTCACCGAACTGGAAGACGCCGCCGGCATTGCCGCCGCCACCTTGGGCGAGGGAGCCGTTATGGCCGTTGCCTTCCTGGTGGATGACGCCAACCGAGCCGCCCTGGGCTGCTTGGGTCAGAACCTCGACCGGGTCACCACCGTTGGCGATCTGGTACAGCACGAGGGCTCCGGCGATGGCGTCACGTTCCTGCTGGTTACCAGCGGTGATGCCGAAGCTGATCTGTTGAGCGGCAACCGGAACAGCGGTGGCGGCAGTGGCAAGAACGAGGGCGGCGGCGGTAAAGGTTTTCTTAAACATGGCAGTGTTCCTTGGATAAATGGGTTTTGAAAAAGGGTCGGATAAAAGAGGTCTTTGAAAAGGTCTTGGTCTTGAAAGGTCTTAGAGAGAGGTCGGGCAGCTATAGGTGCGGCCGTCGATCGTAAGGGTCATTTCAGCATCGAGGCTGGCGGCGGAGCCGCTGGTCATCATGCGACCCAGCTCCAGGGTCTGACCGGCACGAAGCGAGAAGGGCCCGCCTTGGTTCATCCGGGTGCCGGGGCCTTCGACGCGCAATTGGTAGATGCCGGAGGTCGCCTCGGTCGCCTGGATCACCGGCTCTAGCTGAAGCAGACCGTTGTTGGTGCCGATGGAAAGGGCGCAGGCCACGGGGGCTACGGATTGGGCGTGGGCTTCGCGGGTTACATCTGCGGTTTCAGCAGAGATCGCGGTGCAGCCCAGGACGGCCGTGGAGATCGCGGCGACAGTTGCAGCAACTTTGGGGGCCGTGTGAATTTTGGAAAACTTGGTCATTGGCCTGTCCTTTGAATGAATGGGGTCGAGTGGGTGAATGAAAATCGGGTCTGGGTAAAAAGGTCTTGGAGGTAGGTTACTCCGGGAGCGGGGCGAGGGGGAGAAAGGGAATCCCGCCCCCGGAGGGGTCCGGGCTGAAGGGGCAGCCCGGATATTTGCGGCTTAGTTGGCCTGGATGATCAGGGCCGTGTTGCCGACGCCGTTCTGGTTCAGAACACCGGTGTTACCAACGCCGGACTGGATCACTGCGCCAGTCTGGAAAGCGCCGTTCTGGACAACTTCACCGTAGTTGAAAGCACCGGCCTGCTGGACGGCACCAGCGTTGAAGGAACCGTTCTGGCCAACGACGCCAGTGTTGAATGCGCCGTCCTGGCCAATAACCACTGTGTTGAAGTCACCGTTGGAGATGCCGGCGGCAGTGTTGTTCCAGCCGTTCTGGCCGATGGCAGTGTTGTTGCAGTTACCGAACTGCTGAACGCCAGCCTGGTTGTCCCAGCCAAACTGAGTGGCCGTTGCGAGGTTACAAGCGGAGGCGGCGCCAACGGTAGCGATCAGAGCGATGGAAGCGGCAGCGGTTTTGATGATTGCGAGTTTCATTGTGTGAATTCCTATAAATATAAAGTTTTGGTTTAGGTGTGTGTTTCAGGTTCGTGTTGTGCAGCTCGTATTTGGGTAATGCCCTGTGAGCCGATGACCAACTTTTGGCCCATTCCGCCGCTGTCAGACAATTTCCAAGAGAAGAAAGGTCATAACAGGGCGATGTTATCGGATGTCATTGATGTAACGTGTTGATTTACAGGAGTTTTAATGCGTGATAGCCAAGAGTGACGCTACGTCGGAAAACGATGCGATAGCAGTCTGACAAAGCCCCGTAGAGGCCGTGTTATCGGGTGTCAGAGCGGCAGGTAAGGTTTCCCCGCAGTTTTCCGAGAGGGGCCGAGAAACGGGATTCGGCGAAAGATCTGCTTAAGGTAAGGCTGCCCTTACCCTTGGCGCTGTGATTCGAATCAATCGGGCAGAGAGGGGGGAGGCCGGGAAAGGATTCATCCCGGATTTCCTGAACTGGAAGGAGCGGGAGAATCATCTGGTTGAGGGGTTTGAAGCTGCCTGACGTGGGCGCGCCTTATGGAGAAAGGGGGCGGCGGAGAGGGTAGAGGGGGGCCAGCCCCCCACGAGACTTTTCCCAGAGGGAAAAGGTCCCGTTCCCCCCGGAGGTGTATGGGCCAAGATGAAGGGGCGGCCGGGGGCTCGGTTTCGGAGTGCGAGAGAGGTCGCGCGGATTTGGGGGGGGCGGCGCGGGTTGATGGGGAACATCGGCGGGCGCGGAGAGGGGGCTTTGGCCCATGCGGGTGGCACGGGCCGAGGCGGTGGGTGATTAGAAGTCCAGGTTTTCGACGCTGAGGGCGTTGTTCTGGATGAATTCCCGACGCGGCTCGACCACATCGCCCATGAGTTTGGTGAAGATATCGTCGGCGTCGGCCAGATCGGAGACTTTGACCTGCAAGAGCGTGCGCGCGTCCGGGTCCAGGGTGGTTTCCCAGAGCTGGTCGGGGTTCATTTCGCCCAAGCCTTTGTAGCGCTGCATTTGCTGGCCCCGAGCCCCTTCTTCAAGGATCGCGTTCAGAAGCTCGGTCGGGCCGTGGATCAGCTGTTCGCGATCCTTGCGGGAAAGCGTCGCCGGATCCTGGTAGATCGTGCGGCTGTCTTGGGAGACCTCGGACAATTTGCGGGCCTCGCCCGAGCGCAAGACGGCCCCATCGAGGGTGCGGATTTCCTCGACCCCGCGCAAGACGCGGGACAGGCGGATGCCGTGATCCTGGGTGATGCGTCCGTTCCAGCCGCGTTCATATTCTACCGCCACCAGATCCAGCCGCTTGGCCACGGTGTCGGCCACGCCTTGCAGGTCGGCGTCCGCTTTGCCGGCATCAAATGCGCCTGCAAGTGCGGCTTGTTCCACGATGTGGCGCGGGTAGTGAGTGGGGAAGGCATCGAGGATACGTTTGAAGTTACGCGCCCCGGTGACGACGCGGGCAAGGTCTTGCCCGGCGATTTCTTCGCCCGAGGGCAGGCGCAGGGTTGCGCCTTCGATGCCTTGGGCAACCAGATAATCTTCGAAGGCGGGTTCGTCCTTCAGGTAGACTTCGGACTTGCCACGGCTGACCTTATAGAGCGGCGGTTGCGCGATATAGAGATAGCCGCCTTCGATCAGCTCCGGCATCTGGCGGAAGAAGAAGGTCAGCAGAAGTGTGCGGATGTGGGCGCCATCCACGTCGGCGTCGGTCATGATGACGACCTTGTGGTAGCGCAGTTTGTCGATGTTGAACTCATCGCGGCCAATGCCGGTGCCCAGTGCCGTAATCAGCGTGCCGATTTCCTGGCTGCCCAACATCCGGTCAAAGCGGGCCCGTTCGACGTTAAGGATTTTACCCTTCAGAGGCAGGATCGCCTGATTGTGGCGCGAGCGTCCCTGTTTGGCGGAACCGCCTGCGGAGTCACCCTCCACCAGGAAGATTTCAGACTTGGAGGGGTCTTTCTCTTGGCAATCGGCCAGCTTTCCGGGCAGTGAAGCGATATCCATCGCCGTCTTGCGCCGGGTCAGTTCACGCGCCTTGCGGGCGGCCTCGCGGGCCAGAGCGGCCTCGATGATCTTGCCGACGATCTGCTTGGCCTCGTTCGGGTGCTCCTCGAACCATTCCTGCAATTTCTCGTTTACCAAGCCTTCGACGGCGGGGCGCACTTCGGACGAGACCAGCTTGTCCTTTGTCTGAGAGCTGAACTTCGGGTCCGGCACTTTCACCGACAACACGCAGGTCAGACCTTCGCGGGCATCATCGCCGGTAAAGTTCACCTTCTCGCGCTTGGCGATGCCGCTGGACTGGGCATAGAGGTTGATGGTCCGCGTCAACGCGCCCCGGAAGCCGGCCAGGTGCGTGCCGCCGTCGCGTTGAGGGATGTTGTTGGTAAACGGCAGCACGTTCTCGTGGTAGCTGTCGTTCCACCACATGGCGACTTCAACGCCGATGTCGTCCTTCTCACCGGTGATGAAGATCGGCTCTTCCATGGCCGTGGTTTTGGAGCGGTCGAGGTAGCGGACGAATTCGCGCACGCCGCCTTCATAAAACAGTTCGCTTTCCAGTGCCTCGGCAGGGCGTTCATCACGCAGGATGATGCGCACGCCCGAGTTCAGGAACGCCAGTTCCCGCAAACGGTTCTCCAGCGTGGTGAAGACGTAATCAAGATTGGAGAAGGTGTCAGTGGAGGCCATGAAGCGCACTTCGGTGCCGGTCTTGCCACCGGCGTCGCCGACTACCTCCAGATGCTTGGCGGTATCGCCGCGCTCAAACCGGGCGATATGTTCTTTGCCATCGCGCCAGATACGCAGTTCCAGCCAATCGGACAGCGCGTTCACAACCGATACGCCCACGCCGTGCAGACCGCCCGAGACCTTGTAGGAGTTGCTGTCGAACTTACCGCCCGCGTGCAGTTGGGTCATGATGACCTCAGCCGCGGACACGCCTTCTTCCTCGTGGATGCCCACCGGAATGCCGCGCCCGTTGTCGTGCACGGAAACGCTGCTGTCGGCGTGGATTGTGACGGTTACGGCGTCCGCATGGCCCGCCAGCGCTTCGTCGATGCCGTTGTCCACGACCTCATAGACCATGTGATGCAGGCCCGAGCCATCGTCGGTATCGCCGATATACATGCCGGGGCGCTTGCGAACAGCCTCCAAGCCTTTGAGAACCTTAATAGAATCGGCGCCATAGTCTTCGCCGTTCGCGGGTGTATCGCTCATGTCTTTTTTATCCCGTTCTGTTGCCCAAGATATACGCATTTGGGGCAGCATTGTCACGGGATGAACACAAGATTTAGGGGGCCGTGACCGCGATGATCACGGCGACCAGAATAAGCAGGATACCGGCCACCCGATTGATCCGCGCCAGCCGTTCCGGAGACGAGAATTTCCGCCGCGCCCGGTCCACGAGCCAGGCAAATCCGGTATTGCCCAGAAAGGGCACGGCAATAGACACGAGCGCAATGGCAAGGATGTCGGCACGGGTGATGATGCTGAGGTCAAAGAAGCCCGGCAGCAGGCCCATGTAGAACAGGATCGCCTTGGGGTTGGCGAGGATGGCGGCAAGGCCCGCAAGAAACCCCGTCCAGGCCCCGGCGCGATTGAGGGAGCTGTCGCTTGCGATCGGGCGCGCTGCAAAGCGGATCAGCAAAGCCCCCATCAGCGCGAAAACGGCCACGGCAATCCAGCGCAATGCCACCATGATCCAGGGGTAGAGGCCAACAACCCAGGCCAGCCCGAAGACCGCCAGCAGCGACCAGACCAGATCCCCGAAGGCCACGCCCAGGATCAGCGGAATCGCGGCGACCCACCCATGGGCCAACGTCCGCGCCGCCGTGGCCAGCCATACGGGGCCCGGCGTCAGGAACATCACGAACAGGGCGCCCGCATAAAGCGTCAGTTGGCTGAGGGTGAGGGTCATGGCCGTGGCTCCGGTTGAGCGCTCATGCGACCACGCTTTCGCCGTCTGCTTCCGTCACCTCAAACTGCTGCGCCCTCTCGCCCAGTTCCGTGAACAACTCAGGCCCCGTGCCGGTCATCCAAGCCTGAGCCTCCAACGCGCAGATCTCATCAAACAGCGCGGCGCGGCGGGTCGCGTCCAGATGCGCGGCCACCTCGTCCAACAACACCAAGGGGGCGGCCCCGGTGTCCGCCTTCAACGCTCTCGCATTCGCAAGGATCAAGGAGATCAGCAATGCCTTCTGCTCCCCGGTGGAGCATTGCTTCGCCGGCACGCCCTTGTCTCGATAGATCGCCGACATATCCGCCCGATGCGGCCCCACAAGGGTGCGCCCCGCCGCCAAGTCCCGTGGGCGGCTCTCTGCGAAAGCCAGGGTGAAATCCTCTACACTCTCGCAAGATACCTCGGTCACAATTCCCAGATCGGCCGCTGGAAAAGCCGTCGCTGCCCCCTCCTGCGCCGCACTGATCCGTTGCAACGCGTCTTGCCGGCCCGCCACAATCCGTGCGCCCGCTTCCGCCATCTGCGCCTCCAACGCGCGATACCAGGCGGGATCGCGTACGTCATCGCGCAACAGCCGGTTCCTTTCCCGCATCGCCTTCTCGTAACTCAGCACGGCTTCCGCATGGGTGGGCAGAAAGCTCAACGTGATCCGGTCCAAAAACCGCCGTCGCCCCTCGGCCCCTTCACTCCATAACCTGTCTTGGGACGGCACCAGCCAAACAATCCGCAACAACTTCGCCAAAGCCACCTGCGGCGCGCTCTTGCCATCGACCTGAGTTGCCCTCGGCTGCCCCGGCTCTGCGGTCAATGCGATCTCGTGGCCAACCCCCGGCCCCGCGACCTCCGCTGCCACCTTCCAGCCTATCGCCTCGGGCCTGCGAATGATCTCTTCCGCCTGCGCCCGCCTCAACCCGCGCCCGGGTGACAGCAACGAAACGGCTTCCATTAGATTCGTCTTGCCCGCGCCATTGGGGCCGAACAACGCCACCGGGCGCCCATCCAATGCCATGCGCGCGCGCCGGTGCGACCGGAAATGCGACAACACCAACGACGAGACAAACACGCGGCTCATCTCGCTCCCTCATTCATCTTGGCAAATACAACTCAATCGGACCGATGTTACACGCGCATCGGCATGACGACGTAGATCGCGCTGTCATCATTGCCTTCGCGCATCAGCGTCGGTTCGGCTGGGCTGGAGAACATGAAAACTGCGTTCTCCCGGTCCACTTGGCTGGCGATCTCCAGCAGGTACTTGGCGTTAAAACCAATCTCCAGCTTCTCGTCGGCATAGGCCACAACCAGCTCCGCTTCGGCGTTTCCGCTATCAGGGGCATTCACAGACAGAACCAAACGGTCCTCATCCAAGGCCATTTTCACCGCGCGGGAACGCTCCGATGACACCGTGGCCACCAGATCAACCGCCTTGGCAAAATCGCCTGCGTCCACTTCCATGCGGCGGGTATTCCCGGTGGGGATCACGCGTGTGTAGTCGGGGAAGGTGCCGTCAATAACCTTGGACGTCAGGGTGATTTCAGGCGTGGCAAAGCGGATCTTTGTTTCCGACACAGACACGGCGATCTGGGCGTCGTCGTCGTCCAGCAGCTTGCGCAACTCACCCACGGTTTTGCGTGGTACGATCACGCCGGGCATCTCTTGCGCCCCATCGGGCAGCGCGGAATCGATCCGCGCCAAGCGGTGCCCATCGGTGGCAACGGCCCGCAAAGCCTTGCCGTTGTCGCCATCGGCGATGTGGAAATAGACGCCGTTCAGGTAATAGCGTGTCTCTTCCGTGGAAATTGCGAACTTGGACTTGTCGAACAACCGCCGCAGCTCGGGCGCTTTGGCCGAGAAGTTGGCGGTGTAATCGGTCGATGCCATCACCGGGAAATCTTCGCGCGGCAGGGTCGCCAACTGGAACGAGGAACGCCCCGCCTCAATCGTCAACCGAGCGGCGGTCGAATCTTCTGTCAGCGATACCAATGCGCCGTCGGGTAGTTTCCGCACAATCTCGTGCAGGGTCACGGCGGATACCGTGGTGGCACCGGCGCGTTCCACTTGCGCGGGGGCTTTGTCGACGACCTCGATATCAAGGTCCGTGGCGCGGAAGCTGACGGTGTCGCCTTCGGCCTCGATCAGCACGTTGGCAAGGATCGGAATGGTGTTCCGACGCTCCACCACGGATTGCGCCTGAGAGACAGCGCGCAGCAAAGTGGCGCGTTCGATGGAGAGTTTCATAGCTTCGCTCCGACAGAGTGTGGGGCCGCGAGATTACTCGGACCCCAGATATTCACAAGTTGAATAAGATACTGCGCCCCCGCGTGCCAGCGTCAAGTGGCAAGCGGGCAGCAAATAGCGAAACCTCAGGCTTCCAGCGTGCGGCGCAACAGTTCTGCATCTTCTGCAATCTGGCTGTCGGCCTGCATCAGTTCTTCAATCTTGCGCACGCCATAAAGGATCGTGGTGTGATCGCGTCCGCCGAACTTCTTGCCGATCTCGGGCAGGGAGCGGGTGGTCAGCCGCTTGCACAGGTACATCGCCATCTGGCGCGGCCGCGCAATCACCCGCTGGCGGTTCTGGCTGATCATGTCGACCTGGCGGATTTTATAATACTCGCAGGTCTTTTTCAGGATCTCGTCCATGGTGACCTTCTTGTCGGTCGCCCGCAAAACGTCGGTCAGACATTCCTTGGCCAGATCAACCGTCACTTCGCGGCGCACCAGGTCGGCAAAGGCATAAAGCCGCGTCAGTGCCCCTTCCAGAACCCGTACGTTCGACGAAATTTTCTGGGCCAGATATTCCAGCACGCCATCGGCAAACGTGATGTGCTGATACTTCGCGCCCATGATCTCGGCCTTGTGCTGCAAAACGCTCAGGCGGAGTTCATAATCGGTGGGGTGGATATCCACGACAAGGCCACATTGCAGGCGTGACGCGATCCGGTTGTCCAACTCTTCCATATCAACGGGGGCGCGGTCGCCTGAGATGACGATCTGTTTGCCCATTTCGACAAGGGCGTTGAACGTGTGGAAGAATTCCTGCTGGGTCGAGGTTTTGCCGGCGATGAACTGAACGTCATCGACCATCAGAATATCGACCGAGCGGAAGGTTTCCTTGAAATTGAACGTATCCTGTTCCCGCAGGGCGCGCACGAAACGGTGCATGAATTGCTCTGCCGAAAGATAGAGTATTTTCGCATCGGGGAATCGCGACTGAAGATCCCAGGCGATTGCGTGCATCAGGTGCGTTTTACCAAGGCCGACGCCGCCATAAAGAAACAGCGGGTTGAATGTGACGTCCAGCGTTTCGGCGACGCGACGGGCGGCGGCATGGGCCAGCTCGTTCGGTTTGCCGACAACGAAGTTGGCGAAGGTGAAGTTCGGGTTCAGATTGGTGCCGGAAATTTCGCGCGCGGCGGTGGTCGCCGGGGCAGGGGTTGGCGCCGCCACAGGTGCAGGCGCCGCGACGGGAGCGGGGGCTGCAACAGGCTCAACCGGTGTGGGGGCTGGGGTGTTCGCCGGTGCCGCTGCCGCAGCCGAGCCACGCGGAGCCACGGTAAACACGACACGGTCGGCCGAGGCACCGTGGGCGGACAGATGGCGCAGAATCAGGTCGCCAAAGTTGTTCGTGACCCAGGAGCCAATGAAGTTCGTGGGAACGTGGAAATGTGCCGTCCGCTCATCAACGCGATCGAATGCGATCGGTTCAATCCATGCCGAGAAGTTGTTCTTACCGACAACCTTCAACAGCTCTTGGCGCACATTATTCCATGTGTCGTTCGTCATGCCTTTGTCCCGTCCTATTCTCGCCCGGCGCCTTTTCGTGGGCCGGTTCCTCACCAGTATCTGCGTCGCAAGGCATCCTACCCGTAACATTGGGCATGATCATGGCGTCAAACGCGTTTCGGCCCACCGGTTTGCCAGCGGTGCTGAAAGCACGTCCCACAGGGTATGATCACGAGGTGAAGTTAAAGCACCGTTAATGGGCGGCGGCACATTTTCGATGTGCGTTTCCTCCCGTTTGGCCTCCATTTGATATGCACTGACGAAACCGCCAATGGCACCGGATGTGTCCGCATCCGGGCCGCGTCGCATATCAAATAGAGGCTTGGTGCCTCTCATCCACCCCCAAGGCGTATGACTCGCAAGAACAAGTTATCGGGAGTCGCTCTTACGTCGCAACAGGTCTTCGCGCTTGACTCGCAACCTTCCCGAAATCGAATCTCTCCCGCCCAATTATGGCGTTGAGACCGTTAACTATTTAGACACGAAAAAAGGCGCCCCCGTGAAGGAACGCCCCTAATTTACAGACCTTCGAAAGGCCCTTACGCGCCGAGCGCTTTTACCCGAGATGCCAAACGCGACATTTTCCGGGAAGCGGTGTTTTTGTGCATCACACCTTTGGTGACGCCGCGCATCAGCTCGGGCTGAGCCGCTTTCAAAGCTGCCGTAGCGGCAGCCTGGTCGCCAGATTCGATGGCTTCTTCAACGGAACGCAGGTGCGTGCGGATGCGCGAACGACGTGCTTTGTTGATTGCGAATCGACGCTCGTTCTGGCGAGCGCGTTTTTTAGCTTGGGGCGAATTTGCCATGGTGTGATCCTTTCGGGGCCCTGACTTGGGCGTATACAATATCTAACGCGCGGGGGGTCCCGTCTCCGGGTTCTGTACCGGACGAATCTGGCCAAAGCGGGCCTCTCACGCATGTCTGTTCGGGGATTTAGGGAAAGAGCGCCCGAAAGGGAAGACTCTTTATCCCTAAATCACCCAAATTGGTCTTACTTGTCTCGGAACTGAGGTTCGCGCTTCTCAACAAAGGCGTTCATGCCTTCTTTCTGGTCGTCTGTCGCAAAGAGCGAATGGAACACGCGGCGTTCAAAGAGCAGCCCTTCAGAAAGAGAGACTTCCTCGGCCCGGTTCACAGCCTCTTTCGCGGCCATGGTGGCGATGGCGGATTTCTCGGCGATCTTGGCAGCGGCGGCCATCGCCTCTTCCACCAGCTTCTTCACGGGCACGACCCGCGACACGAGGCCAGAACGCTCGGCTTCTTCGGCGGCCATGAAGCGGCCCGTCAGGTGCATGTCCATCGCCTTGGATTTGCCCACCAACTTGGTCAGTCGCTGGGTGCCGCCCATGCCGGCAATGACGCCCAGATTAATTTCGGGCTGGCCGAACTTGGCGTTCTCGGCGGCGATGATGAAATCGCAGGCCATGGCCAGTTCGCAACCGCCGCCAAGCGCATAGCCTGCAACGGCAGCGATGATCGGCTTGCGGACCGCACCAATGGCGCGCTCGTCCTTGGCGAACATGTCCTCAAACACGACGTCGGCAAAGCTCTTGCCTGCCATCTCGGTCACATCAGCGCCAGCGGCGAAGGCCTTGTCGGACCCGGTCAGCACGATGCACCGCACCTTGTCGTTTGCGTCAGCGGTCCGCAGGGCTTTGCCCAACTCCTCCAGCAGTTGCCCATTGAGCGCATTCAGCGCGTCGGGACGGTTTAGTTTTATGAGGCAGATATGATCTTCAACATCGACGATCAGGGTCTCATAGGCCATGGAATGTGCTCATCCGCTGTTTCATTAGACCCCCGAGGGTTAGCACCGCCATCGGAGGGTTCAAGTTATCTCTGACAGGCCGGGCAGTAGAAGCTGGAACGGCCCGATTGCACCTTGCGGTTGATTTTCCCTGCACAGTCTGGGGCTTGGCAGGGTTCGCCCTCTCGGCCATAGGCCCTAAAGGTGTGTTGAAAATATCCCAGTTCGCCACTTGCTTGCCGATGATCGCGCAGGCTGGAGCCGCCCGCCTCGATCGCTTCCCTTAGGACATCTCGGATAATCGGCACCAGTTTCGCGACTCGCGGGGCGCTGATCTTGCCCGCTTGACGCAGCGGCGAAATCCCGGCGCGCCACAGGGCCTCGCACACGTAGATATTGCCAAGGCCTGACACGATGCGCTGATCCAGAAGCGCCGTTTTCACCGGGGACCGCTTGTCTTTGAACGCGGCAATCAGATGCGCTTCGTCAAAGCCGTTGCCAAGCGGTTCTGGCCCCAGATCACGGATCAACCAATGTTGGTCCTGTGTCGCTGTGTCCATCAGGTCCATCGCGCCAAAGCGGCGGGCATCGTTGAAGGTGATCCGTGCCCCCGCGTCCGTATCCAGCACGACATGATCGTGCTTCTGCGCGGCGGGGTGCGTATGATGAAAACTGCCCACCACCTCGCCCGATATCTGCATCCGCCCCGACATGCCCAGATGCACCAGCAGTGTTTCCCCGGTGCTCAGATCCGCCAGAATATATTTCGACCGCCGCCGCAGCGCCTTGACCGTCGCCCCCTCTAGCCGTGCGGCCATGTTTTCGGGGAACGGCCAGCGCAAATCGGGGCGGTTTACCGCTGCTTTCACGATCCGCGCGCCCTCGAGAACCGGGGCCAGGCCGCGACGCACTGTCTCTACCTCTGGAAGTTCGGGCAAATCGCTCTTTCCTTATGGGGCGAAGGGGTGCTGTAACCTCTTGGCTACGCCCTATAAGAGGGGGCAGCGCGACAAAAGGACAAGCCCTATGGCAGACGATCAAACGACTCACTTCGGTTTTCAGGATGTGGCCGAAGATCAGAAGGCCGGGATGGTGCACGGTGTGTTCACCAATGTCGCGTCAAAATACGATGTGATGAATGACGTGATGAGTGTCGGCATCCACCGCGTTTGGAAAGACGCGATGATGGATTGGCTGGCCCCGCGTGATGACCAGAAGCTGCTGGATGTGGCGGGCGGCACGGGCGATATCTCTTTCCGGTTCCTCAAGCGGGCGCCCGGTGCCCATGCCACCGTTTTCGATATGACCCAGTCGATGCTGGATGAGGGCGAAAAACGTGCCGAGGCCGAGGCTTTGGCAGATCATCTGGATTGGGTCTGCGGTGACGCCATGGCGCTGCCCTTCGCTGACAATTCCTTCGACGTTTACACGATTAGCTTCGGCATCCGAAACGTGACCCGCACAAACGAGGCCCTGTCCGAGGCTTACCGCGTCTTGCGCCCCGGCGGACGCTTGATGGTGCTGGAGTTCAGCCAGCTTCCCAATGACGGGATGCAAAAGCTGTATGATCTGTATTCCTTCAACGTGATCCCGCGCATGGGGCAGCTGATCGCGGGGGATCGCGACTCGTATCAATATCTGGTCGAATCGATCCGTAAATTCCCCGATCAGGACACCTTCGCCGGGATGATTCGCGATGCGGGCTTTGAGCAGGTGAAATACCGCAACCTGTCGATGGGCATTGCAGCCCTGCATTCGGGATGGAAAATCTAAGTGCGCGGCCCTCATAACATTTGGCGGCTGGTCCGCACCGGCGCCACGTTTGAACGCACCGGTGCCATGGGCGCAGTGCTAGAGGCGTTGGACGCGCCGCGCCCGATCCGCGTGGCTGCCCGTGTGGTGGGGTGGCCGTTCAAATGGTTGGGACTGAAGGGTGACCCGAACGTGCCGCCGGTGCCCCGCGCCCTGACGGCGTTGGGACCGGCCTACATCAAGTTCGGGCAAATCCTGTCCACCCGCCCCGACGTCGTCGGCCCGGATATGGCGCTGGAATTGCAGGTCTTGCAGGACAAGCTGCCGCCCTTCCCGGTGGAGGTCGCCCGCAAGGTCGTGGCCGAGGAATTGAATGGCCCGCTGGAGGCCACCTTCAGCGCCTTCTCTGATCCCATCGCGGCGGCCTCTATCGCGCAGGTTCACCGCGCTACGCTGGCGGAAACGGGCCGGGAAGTGGCCGTGAAAATCCTGCGTCCGGGGATTGAGCGGGCGTTTCGCAAGGACGTGGACGCCTTCCACCTGATCGCCTCTCTGGTGGAAACGCTGTCTCCGGCGTCGCGGCGATTGCGTCCGCGCGATGTGGTCGATCACTTCGAAGGGGTCGTGCTGCAAGAGCTTGACCTGCGGATCGAAGCCTCGGCCGCGGGGGAATTTGCGGCTAACACCCAAGAGGATGACGGGTTCACTGTGCCAGCCGTGGAATGGAGCATGTCCACCCGCCGTATGATGGTGCTGGGGTGGGCCGAGGGCCTGCCGCTGTCAGACCTGACCGCGATTGACGCAGCGGGTCATGATCGTCGCAAACTTGGTGCAACGGTGTTGCAGATGTTCCTGCGCCACGCCCTGCGTGATGGGTATTTCCATGCGGATATGCATCAGGGGAACCTGAAGGTGGCGCCCAACGGCGATGTGGTGGCGCTCGACTTCGGGATCATGGGGCGGATTGATGAGTTCACCCGCCGAGTCTACGCCGAGATCCTGATGGGCTTTATCCGCAAGGATTACCGCCGCGTGGCAGAGGTGCATTTTGAGGCGGGCTACGTCCCCGCTGACCGCGATATCGGAGAGTTCGCCCAAGCCCTGCGCAGTGTCGGAGAGCCGATTTTCGGCATGGAAGCCTCTCGGATATCCATGGGGCACTTGTTGTCGTATCTGTTTGAAGTGACGGAACGTTTCGGGATGGAAACGCGGACCGAGCTGATTTTGCTGCAACGCACCATGGTGGTTGTGGAAGGCGTAGGCCGATCCCTGGACCCGGACCTGAACATCTGGGCCGTGGCGCGACCCGAGGTAGAGACCTACATTGCCAAGTCCATCGGCCCGCAAGCCATGATGCGCGATCTGGCGCGCACGGCGATGGTGCTGTCGCGCTTCGGTCCACGCTTGCCGCAACTGGCCGAAGCCGCGCTGATCGCGCAGGCCCATCCGGTAAAGCCAATCCCACCGAGCCGTTGGCCCGAACGTATGGCCGTTGGCCTAGGTGGTCTGGTGATTGGCTTGGGTGTCGCCGGGGTTCTATCGCTGTTCTAGGGCCTACGGGATGCGACGCAGGCCTTGGACGTTTTCTGCGGGCAGGCTGACGCCGTTTTCCATGGTGACCCAAACCTCTCCCGCCAGGGTCTGCGCTTCGGTTATTTCGCCGTAAACGAAGGCGGAGCGCTCTTCGAGGATGTCCTCCCCGCTCCAACTTTGGACGGACAGGGAATAGGTGTCATGGGGAAGCGGGGTGCCATCGCCGCCCTCACCGTTCCAGGCGAAGGGTTCATCGCTTAAAACGGCGGGCACGTTGGCCACCACGTCGCCCGCGGCGTTGCGTACGATCAGTTCCATCCGGTCGGCCAGGGCATGGGGGGCAACCTGCACCATGGTGGTCTGCCCGGTGAAGTTCACCGGCACTTCTGCCCGCGCCTCCATCCCGATCCAGCCCGAAAGCTGGCCCATGTTCATGGAGGCGAAACTGGCCTGCAGGTCACGCAGGAGATTGTTGGTTTCCACCTGCTGTTCGACCCCCGAAAAGGTCGCGAGCTGCGCGGTGTATTCCGTGGAATCAGCCGGGTCCAAGGGATCTTGATTCTGCATTTGCGTCGTCAGAAGTCGCAAGAACATGTCGAAGTCCGAGGTGATCGACGCGATGCTTGAGGTCTGCTGTTCCGGCACGGCAGCGGGGGTCGCGGCGCTTTGCAGCGCAGAGAGGATTTCCATGGGGTGGCTCCTATAATCTAAGGTCTAAGCCGCCAGCGGCGGTACGGCTTGGCCGAGGCAAGGCCTCGTCATCCGGTGTAGAGGCGGTGGGGGCGGCAGAAGCCTGAGTTGGGGTATCGCCGTCATCGCGCCCCTGATGTTCCGCCCCATCCTGCGAGATGTGGACGGAAGGCGAATCAAGGCCGGCGTCCGAGAATTCCTGCGCCAAAAGGTCGAGGTGGCGGCGCATCAGGTCAGCGGTTTCGGGCCGTTCTGCTTGAATGGTCAGGGTCATCACCCCCGCGATTTCTGCCATTTGCATCCGCACGCGCCCTAATTCCGGCGGATCAAGCGCCAGTTCCAGTGGTGCGTCACCCTCAGCCGAGGGGTTGGCAAGCGCCGTGGCGATCTGCTGCGCGATTACCTGCGCGGTGGTAGAGGGCGCATGGGCCAAAAGCGATGTTGTGGGCGTAAGCGCGGTGGAAGAGGCGGGCGTCAGCAGCGGCTGAAGGGCGCTATCGAAATCGGGTAAAGCATCCATCGGTAAATCTGCACCGCCCGTCAGCGTTTGCGGCGCCGCGGGTGTTGTGATTGCGGCTTGCTGCGGAACCACAACGTAGGGTGAAGGCGTACGCGCGGCGGGAACTGTCCAACCGCCCACGCGGATTGTGGCCGCTTCCTTGGGGGATTCTTGGCCGGTTAGGGTTGTGGGAACCGAGGTGGGGGCTCCGGTTGGGCTGGTCAGTGGCGCGGCCTGAGACGCGAGTGTGACGGTGGCCGCCGAATAGCCGCGCTGGATGGCGGCGGGCGCCATCTGCTCAATCGGTTGCATTGGTTGCGGTTGGACATTGGGCGGAGGCGCCGTCCGGCTTTGCGACAGGCTCTGGGGCAGGCTCTGCCACCTCATCGCCTCAGCGGGCTGCGCAGATGGCGCCTGCTGTGGCGGGCTATAGGTTTGCGGCCCCGAGGATTGAGGCGGCAAAACGGGTGCCGGGTGATTGCGTAGTACGGCAGGCTGTTCCGTCGTTGCGGGACGCGCCTGCGGGCCCGAAATCACAACAGCGGTTCGTTCCGATTGAGGGATTGGCCCGGCAAAACCGGGCGCACGATGGTCGCGCGGAGCGGGGTCTGCAACGGGATGCACGAGGGGAGGGTTCTGTAGCATTGTGCTTCTATCCGCGGGCAGTGTCTGCGGCATGACTTGCGGGGTCGAACGCTCCACACCGGGTAGCGTTTGCGGCCCCGGTTGCACTGCCTCCCGGGCCGCGGGGGGAACCGTGAGCGGTGCCGTCTGAGGGCTTACCCGTGCGACATCAGGGATCGTCAGCGGCCCCGTCATAGTCGCGCGACCAGGGCGTTCCGGCCCGACGGGGAGGGTTTGAGGTTCAGGCGATGCCGCAGCTGGCAGCCCCTGCGCGTTGACCTGCGGCGCACGTGTGGCCTCAGTCGTGGTGGGGGCCAGGGGCGGCATTTGGCCGGTTGCTTTAGCCACCGGCACCGCCTGAGAAAGCTCAGCCACATGAGGGGCGGCAACGGTGTTACTGCTCGTCGGAGGAGGTTGGTTCACAACACTCTGCACGACGGACACGGGTTGATGTGGCGCAGGACTAGCGGGAATGACAGGCGCAGCCATCGGCAGTGTGCGAAGGGGCGCGTCACCTGTGTCGGCGACGAACGCTCCCCCAGCAATCTGCGCGTTGAAGGCGAGATCAGCCGCCGTCGCGCCTTTCAGGATGGGGTCGGTGGCAGGATCAACCGGAACGCCCATCGGAAGGATAGGCGTCTCGTCGGATGCCAGGGTCGTTCTTTCGGAAGCCAACATGAGCGGCGTTTCAATCGTGCCCTCCGATGGTCCCGGCGCAGCGACATCCAACTGAGGATAAAGCGCGATCGAGTCCGGGAAATGCGGAACAGGCGCGACGGGCCCTGTAAGCAGTGCATCGAAAGTCGCCCCAAAGGCCGCGCCTTCAAGGGCGGTGACCTCAGAATCAGGGCGGGTGAAGGCAAATGTACCTTGCCCCGACATAAGGGGGCTTTGGAGCAGATCATCCATTCTGGCTGTCCGTCATTGTTGTTGACGTCCCCTGTCTACGCCCAATCCCCTTACGATTTGTTTACGCGCATCTGCCAACTTCAAAGAAATCCCTCGAATGCGAGATACTTCCATGACCCTACCGATTCCCTCTACGACACTGACACCGCAAGAAATGCCCGCCGCCGTGGACCCCCACGCAGAATTGCGAACCGTGGCCGAAGATCTTGAAGCGGCCTTCCTGGCCGAGATGTTGAAACACGCGGGCTTTGGCGAAGCGCGAGACGACAACAGTTTTGGCGGCGGTATAGGGGAGGAGCAATTCAGCTCCATGCTCCGTTCCGAACATGCCAACGCGCTGTCGGCGCAAGGCGGGCTTGGCTTGGCGGAATCCATCTTCGACTCTCTCGTTCGCCGTGCGGAGGCTGCCCAATGATCGGCCTTCGCAAGAATGCGGCCAAAACGGTCGCGGATATGTTGGACCAGCAACACCATGCGCTGTTGGCCGGTGACTTGGACGCCTTGGGGAAGATGGCGCCGAAGCTGTCTCGCGCGTTTGAGCGATTGCGCCGGGAAGGCGGTGATCTGGAAGTTGTCACAGGCATTCAGGGCGCAGCTGCCCGCAACGCGCGCCTTCTCATGGCGGCACAAGCAGGGGTTGCGACGGCGCGCGCGCATTTGCAGTCGGCCCGATCGTCGCAGCTCACGACTTATGGCGCTGATGGCCAAAGCCAGAAGGGTGCTCCGGCGCCCTCCGGCTCGGTCGTGCGGCGCTAGATCGAAGTCAGTTCAAATCGTTTGCAATGGGGGCAGGGCGATTAGGATGTTGTTTAGTCTTTGCCCCCAAAAAGAACCCGCACCCAATGAGGTGGCGTGGTCCAAACCACCGGGCCACACCCGTCAGAATGACGTTTCAATCGATGCCCCAAACTGGGCGTCGGATCGTGAACAGCGTGAAAAACGCACGCTATTGAATCTAAGGAAAGGGACGTCATGGCAACTTTCCACGCGCCACCATGGTGCCCCCCGCCAGAGATCACCTTCTTTTTCTTGATGATAATCGGGCGAAGGTCGTCGTCCGCCATGGCCATGCTCCTCAAAGGTCAGAGAAGGCTTACGACATCGACGTGAACAGAGGTTTAACCGCTCCCAATTTCCGCATCGGAAAGTGCCGTCAGAATCAGGGGCACTGACAAGCCAAGCTCGGGCAAGGGCGCGTCGGGACCGCTGCGCTGGAACCCCAAGGCGAAATAATGGGCCTCGGCGCCGGGGGGGCAATCGGCGCAAAGCCGTGTCGCGTCAGAAGCCTGCGCGAAGGTCGCGATGGCGGCAATGAACTGGCTGAAAAGTTCTGCGTTTTTATAGGCTTCGTGGATCGCACTTGCCGTGATGATCGTGCTGTTTTGTGCCGCATCGGCATCGTGGGAAAGCCCGTGAAAACGTCGCAACGACTCATCACAATCCGGCCCCGCGTTCACCCGCATCATCCCGATCGCCTGGACCCCGGTGAAGGCAATGAAAGACGTGCCCGTTACATCAAACGCGTCGGTGATGATCCCCTCTGCGTCATCGGCCGATGCACAGGCCAGCCCCCGTTCCAGACAATGCACATCATAGCGCACCCTTTGCGCTGTGCGCCGTTGATCCAGCGTCGAGCAGCGCACGACCTCGATCTTGTCAGAGCCACCTTCAACCTCTGCAATCAACGCCTCGTTCTGGGCGGCGCGTTCTTGCAGAAGCGTTGCAAGATGGCGCAGAACCTCGGCCGCTATGGTCGGAGAGTTCTGGCGGAGCCGTTGCAAGGACCGCGCGTTCAGCGATAGCGCCTTGACCGGGCCGACAGCGCGCAGCGTGGCGGTGGCCCCTTGCCCGGTCAGAAACCCGATTTCTCCCACAATCGTGCCGGGACCGACCGTGTAATGAACCGCGTCCGCCTCGGACACGACGCAATCGACCTGACCGCTGGTAATCAGCAGCATATCGGGCACGAAAGCACCCTTTTCGCGCAGCAGGTCGCCGTCGTTGAAGGCCACGGCGCACCCGACGGATTGCAGCGCCGTGCGAATTTCTGGCTTCATAAAGGTCCCGTTGATTGTCCCAACAGCAGCCTTACAGACAAGTCGATTCGGGCAAAGCTAAAGCGTTCAGACGAAATCGACGTGGTTCCAGAACGGCATTTCCCGCAACCTCTGCCCGGTGGCGGCAAAAATCGCGTTCGCCAGGGCAGGGGCAGCAGGCGGAACAGGGGGTTCTCCGATCCCGCGCACACCGCCGTTTTCCAACCCACGCACGAAGATTTCGGGCACCTGATGCATCCGCATCCCCTCGTGAGAATGGAAATTCGTCTGATCCGCAATGCCGTCAGTGTAGGTGATCTCGCAGTTCATCGCGTGGCCAAGGCCCCAGATGACGCCGCCCTTCACGATGTTTTCGAAGTTCACCGGGTCCACGACACGGCCCACATCTGCGGCGACCCAGACGCGGTCCAGGCGGATGCCGTTTTCGGTGTTGGTCACCTCGACCACCTCGGCGCAGGGAACGCCGAAGGAATGCACCAGAGCAACGCCGCGGCCCGTGCCTTCGGGCAGTGCCTCGCCCCAGTTGGACATCTCTCCGACGGCTTCCAGAACGCGGCGGCTCACGTCGTCCAAGGTGCAAAGACGTATGCGTTCTGCCAGCGGGTCGGCCCCGGCGGCGTGGATCAACTCATCCAGAAAGCCTTCGCCGACAAAGCCGTTGGCCGAGGCCCCGACCGACCGCCACGACGAGACGGGCGAAAGCCCCTCGACCGCGTAGCCGCGCATGCGCACATTCTCAAACCCGTAGGGCTGCTGCCAGATACCAGCAGCAAGCTGGCCATCAGGCCCGGGCAGCGGCTGGCCGAGGCGGGCCATCTGCGAGCGCATGGCAGAAGGGGCCGCGATCTGCGTGTCGTAGCTGATGACCTGCCCATCGCGCACCGCACCTCGGGCACGGCCCATGGTGATTTGCCTTGGAAAATCTTGTGCGAAATCCGATTCTCGACTGTAAATAATCTTAACTGGGGTGCCACGTAGCTGCATCGCAACACGGGTGGCCTGTTTGACGTAGTCAAACTCCAGTCGATGTCCGAACGAGCCGCCCGCATATTGGTTGTGGAATACCACTTGGTCCGCGTCATGGCCGGTAATGGCGGCCACCTGTTGTTGCAGGAAGCGGGGCATCTGGTGGCCGGTCCAGACCTGCACGCTGTCGTCTTCCACCAGCACGATGGCGTTCAGCGGCTCTAGTGGTTGGTGTGCCACATAGGGGGCGCGGTATTCGGCCTCCAGCACCTCGGCGCCGGGCATATCGGCCTCCACATCGCCGCTGTTGAGCCATTCCTTGTCGAGGGTTTCCTCGGTGAAACTATCCTCCAGAGCTGCCCAATGGGCGGCTTGCTCTGCCGGATAATCAGCAGGGCCCCAGTCGTAGGAAATCGCATCGAGCGCCTGCATGGCGTACCACGTATTGGTGGCAATCACCGCAACGCCGCCGGGGATCTCCAGGATCTGCTCCACGCCGGGCATCGCCTCGGCCGCCGTGGCGTCAAACCCGTTCAGGGAGCCCCCCTTGCGCGGGTTCACCCGCACGCTGGCCCGCACCATGCCCGGTAGCTCCAGGTCGATGCCATACATCGGCTGGCCGGTGGATTTCGCTTCAATATCAAGGCGCGGCATATCATGGCCGATCAGGCGCCACGTGGATGGGTCGCGCAGCGGCGTGTCTTGCACCGGATCAATCTGCGCGGCTTCAGCGGCAAGGTCGGTATAAGAAATCGCCGTGCCGTCGGGCAGGTGAACCGCCCCCGCTTCGGTGCGCAGATTAGCCACGGCAACGCCCGTGCGCGCGCTGGCCGCGCTTTTCAGCGTCTCGCGGGCCATCGCGCCAGCTTCACGCAGTTTCACGAAACTATCGGGCGTAGAGGACGAGCCGCCGGTGCCCTGCATCCCCATAACCTTCAGCAGACCGCCCATCGTAGATCGCATGGCACGTGCGCCAAAGCTGTCATCCCAAGGCAGAACCGGCGCGCCATCTGCGGCCATGGCCGTGTTCCAATAGGCCGGGGCAGGGCGGCCGAAATCGACATTGAACCCGCCCCATTCCAGATCCATTTCTTCGGCAATCAAGGCGGCCTGCATGGACACGGCCCCTTGCCCGATATCGACGTGCGGGGTGATTAGCGTCACGCCAGAGGCGTCAATGCGCACCCATGGATTGAACGACGCGGCCCCCTCGGGCAGGTTCTGAAGGTTTGGGTTTTCTGGATCGCGAACAACCAGATACGCGCCAAAGGCGACGCCCCCTGCAACAGCGGCAGAGCCGACAAGGAAGGCGCGGCGGGTGAAGGTCTTGAGCTTGCTCATCCCTTAACCCTCCATCGCGCGGGCGGCGGCGTGGATCGCAGCACGGATACGCGGGTAGGTGCCGCATCGGCACAGGTTGCCGGACATGGCGAAATCAATATCTTCGTCGGTCGGGTTCGGCGTGGTGGACAGCAGGTCGGCGGCCTGCATGATCTGCCCGCTTTGACAGTAGCCGCATTGGGCCACCTGATGGTCAATCCAGGCCTGTTGCACGGCGTGCAGCGTGTCGGCCTGTGCCAACCCCTCCACGGTGGTGATCTGCGCCCCTTCCAGGTCGCCCACTGGCATCTGACAGGACCGCATGGCTTGCCCGTCGATATGAACCGTACAAGCGCCACATTGCGCGACGCCGCAGCCATAGCGCGTGCCCGGCATGTTCAGTTCTTCGCGCAAGACCCACAGAAGCGGCATGTCTGGCGCGACATCGACCTCTTTTACCTCACCGTTCACGTTCAAGCGCATATCGACCTCCAAAAGTTGGCGCGATATTGCCCGATTTGGACAAATAGTCAAGAAGTGTAAAATTGCTTGTCAGGTGGTGGAGAGTACGACCAGGGCCTTGAACGCCGCCAGATTTTTCAGGAGGGCATCGCGGTCCCTCGTCTTGTGTTTGAACCCCATCAGGACCGCGCGTACGAACGGGGCGAAATCCGCCACGTTCTGCCCATTCCGCGCCAAGGCGTCGGCATGGGGGGCGAACAGATCGGCCAGCATGTTATCAAGCGCAGCTTCTGCGGCGACCATGGCCCGCTCGGCCGCTGCGTGAGAACCGGATTCGAGGTCTCCGGCGTCGGGCGTCGCCCGGACCGCATCCCAAGATGCGACGATATAATGCTCGAACAATAGGTCGAGCTTGATTGAAAGATCGCTTTCGCCCTTCCAGGCGTCCAACGTCGTTTTGCGGAGCATTTCCGTGTAATACAGCAACGTCCCGTGGATCACTTCGTCCTTATTCGCAAAGACGTTATAGAGCGTCTGGCGCACAACACCGGCTTCTTCCGCGACATCGCTCATCGTCGTCCGCTTCAGGCCATAACGCGTGAACACACGCAGGGCGGCGGCGGCAATCTGGCGTTCTTTTTCGGACAGTCTGGTGGTCATGGGCGACATATTCACGCCCATTGTCGTTCTGTCAACAGGCGCGGCTTCCCCCTCTCAGGAGGCCTTCTCGGCCTGTTTCGGCAAGAACGCCTCTACCGCGGCAGAGGCGATGACCAACACCTTGCCGGTGTCAGGGTTCGTCACGTCCAACCCACCTTGCACCGCTGTCACCGTCGCTTGGCCCCGTGGCAGGTTCTCGGCCAGCGCCGCGCAATCGACACGCTCGGGCGCCTGCACCCCCACCGTGACCTGCACCCGCATCTGGTCCGACGACAGGCCCGTTGCCTCGAACATCGGGATGGCGGAATGGCGGATGGCATCTTCAATCGCGCGGGCGGCAGCCTTGGTGTAATCTTGGCCATATTGATCGTTGCCCATGCCCATTTCGATGATGAAACGCTGCTCGCTCATGGGGTTTCTCCCAGTTCCAAGGCAACAGAGATCGCGACGTTGGCGATGACCGTTGGTTTGCCGCCATCATTGCGGGGCACGTCCAACCCGCCCTGTCTTGGAATGACTGTCACCTGCCCATAGGGGAAGATCGCGGCGATCTTGTCGGTCTCCAACGCATCGGGGTTCTGAACGCCGACTTCTACGGTGATCTGCATCTCTTCCTTCTGCTTCCCGAACAGCTCTGCCAGATTGATGGAGTTGTGCCACAAAGCACCTTTGACAGCGCGTTCAGCGGCTTGGGTGTAATCTTGGCGGCGCAGCGAACTGCCCATGCCAAATTCCGTCAGCAATCGTTTTACAGCCATGCGGTGTTCCCTCCCCTGCGGTGTCGTTGCTTGTTTGCGGCAAAGCCCGCGCCCGTGCAACGGCGCATCGCGCGTCTCTAGCGTAGGGGCGCGAGGGCCTTGTGCTCCACCCCGATCCGCACCCACAGCATCGCGGCGTTCAGAACGGTGAACACCAGCGCTACCCATGGCAGGCCCAGTACCATCGGTGCGACGATGATCTCGGCCACCACAAGCATGTAGTTGGGATGCGACACGTATTTGAACGGCCCGCGCACGACCAATGGCTCTTCCAAGATGATGACCCTTGTGGTCCAGCGACTGCCCAAACTGCCCAAGATCCACACCCGCAAGACCTGTAGCACCGCGAAGATGGCCAGCCAGCCGTAAGCCACCGAATTGTCATAGCCAAAGACAACAAGGCAGATGATCCAGGCCGAATGCATGGCGACCATGGCAGGGTAATGCGCGGCCCCCACTTCATAGGCGCCTCGTGCCAGAAGACGCGCGGTATTGCGTTTGGCGATGAACAGCTCGCTCAGGCGTTGCAGGATGATGAAGCCGAGGAACAGATATGTTGCGGTCACGCGGCGGCCTCCACCTGAAACGGCAGGAATGACGCCGTGAAGCCGGGGCCCAACGCGCAGGCCATCATTTGCCCCGTGGTGCCAGCGTCCAGCACCGATTGCAGCACGAACATCACCGTGGGCGCCGACATGTTTCCGGCAGCGCGCAGAGTCTCCCGCTCCGCCACCAGCGAGCCTTGTGGTAAGTTCAACGCGCCCTCAATGGCCTCCACGACCTTCGCCCCGCCGGGGTGGCAGACGTAGCGGTCAATCTGATCATGGGTCAGGTTTGCGGCGGTCAATGCGCCCTGCGCGGCTTCGGCAAATTCCTCGGTCACGAAACCGGGGATGGAGCGGTCAAAGACCACGCCAAAACCAGTTTCGTCCACGTCCCACCCCATGATTCCAAGCGTGTCGGGCCACATCGTCTGATGCCCCTGCCCAAGCGCGATAACGCTGCCGTTCTTTGGCTTTTCCGTGCTGACGCAGGCCGCCGCAGACCCGTCGCCAAACAGGACCGCCGCGATGATGTCTGCCTTCTGCAATCGGTCCGCCCGAAACGAGAGAGAGCAGGTCTCGACCACCACAAGCAGCACCCTTGCGCCGGGCTTTCCCGCCGCGATGGATTGCGCCACCGACAGGCCCGAAACGCCCCCCGCACAGCCCAGGCCAAATAGCGGCACGCGCATGATATCCTGGCGAAATCCCATGTCTGAAAAGACCTGAGCGTCCAGCGTCGGCGTGGCCAAACCGGTCGAGCATACGGACACGACGCAATCCACATCCGCACCCTGCCAGCCCGCCGCGTCAAGGGCGCGTCGCGCGGCCTCGATATACATTGCCTTCGCCCCAACCATGAAAGCGGCATTGCGGTCCTCCCACCCGTGATCCTCCGAGAACCAGTCGATCGGAACGACAGAGTGGCGCTGGTCAATGCCCGCCGTCTCGAAGGATTTCGCGAGGCGGTCAAACTGCGGGTATTTGCCGCCAAAAATAATCGCAGCGCGTTCGCGCACATCGTCTTGCGACAGGCAATGGGGCGGAAGTGCGGTAGAAAGGCCGTGCAGATAGGGTGTCGTCATGAAGGGCCCTTCGTGGGGTTCGGGTCGCTTGGGGAAATGCCCGTTACCCTTCAAGCGTTAACAGCAAATCGAAAATTAGCCAGCTTTCCTTGGGTCTTGGCGGGTTCTGCATCCGGGCGCCCTATCGCAACACGACGCTGAGTAACCGATGAGCCAGCTTGAAAGCGGGCACCCCGATACCGCCGGACCTGCGCCCAAAGACATCGCCGGCCAGCAGGCTGATGACCTCTCTGCGCATGTTCAGGGGGTTGAGACGCGACATGAAAAGTTTCCGCGTCGCAGGCGTGTTGAACTTGTAGATAAACCACGACAACCGCCCCAAGCCGCGCTCCATGCTGATGACATGCGCGTCGAGCTTCAGGCGACCTGTTTCGGGCTCTGTCAGGAAGGTATGCACGGCCTCTGCCCCCCGCATCGCGCTTTCCATCGCCAAATATACACCTGTGGAGAACATCGGGTCCAAGAAGGCGTAGGCATCGCCGATCAACAGGTAACGGTCTCCATGCATCCTATTGGATTTGTACGAAAAGTTGCCCGCCGCTTGCGCCATGGAGATCGGATGTGCGTCGGCCATCCGGTGGCGCATCTGCGGGCAAGAGGCGATGGTTTCAGACAGAAACTCGTCCAAGGGGCCTTTGCGGGTCCTCAGGAATTCCGGGTCACACACGACCCCCACGCTATCGACACCTTCCGACAGCGGGATCGTCCAGAACCACCCGTTCTCAAACCAGGTGACACTGGTGTTGCCTGCGTCGGTTCCGGGGCGTCTTTGCACGCCTTGGTAGTGGGCAAACACGGCGGCGCTGTTGTGGTTTGGGTCGCGCTCTTTCGTCTTCATGCGTGCGGCCAGAAACGTGTCCCGCCCGCTGGCATCCACCACGAACCGCGCCTGCCAAACGGGCTTGGCCCCATCTACTGTCACGTTAACGCTTTCAGCCGGCTCAAAGTTAATGTCCTTAACCCGAACCCCTTCCATGACCCGGGCCCCGGCCTTGCGGGCGTTTTGCAGCAGCAGGTGGTCAAACTCTGCCCGCTTGACCTGAAAAGCGTGGGGGTGACTTGGGTTGGCCTCGGCGAATTCGAACTTTCGGTAATCTTCGCGGTCGGGCAGGGCAAGGTCGGCCCCAAACTTCTTGACCGCGATCGCCTCGACCGCGTCTAGCACGCCAAGCTGCGAAAGAATCGGCAGGTTTCGGGGCAAAAGGCTTTCGCCAATGTGGAACCTTGGGTGCACGTCTTTGTCGAACAGCACGACATCCAGCCCCATTTCCGCCAGTCGGGCGGCCATGGTCGACCCAGCCGGACCGCCGCCAATAATGACGACATCGCAGGTCTGGGGCGGGTTTGGTGGGTCTTCCATTGACCCCGATTAGAGCCTGTCGTGATCGCTTCTGTAAAGTACGCCGCGCATCTGGCGCAGAATTCTTTGGCGAAGGGCGCGACCTATTCCTTCGCGGCCTTGCGGCGCATTGCATGTATCACGCGGTTGGAAGGGGCGGCGTTGACGTTGTCATGAGGGGCGAAGCCCACGAAATGAGCGATAAGATACAGAGTGACCGGATCCCCATAGATAGATTCGACTTTCATACCGACTCCAACGTTGCTGCGCCCATCGCGCTGCCTCATTGCTCTCCGATAAATGGGGCTGTTTTCCGGCCCGTCGATGAAAATATTGCCTAATTTTTGACAATTTTGCCATTTTTACGCCACGTTTTGCGACGTCGAGGTCCGCGCGTCTTTTCCTTCGAAAACACCAGGAAACGCTGTGATATTTGCGGGTTTCCTATTTTGCTGACTCATCATTTATTGAGTAAAATCAGCGACCAAAAGGACGCGCGCCCCTGAAATGGCCTTGCAAATGTGGCAATCTGAAGGCACATTTTGGGCAGGGTAACGAGTCGCATATTCATTCGCACGCAGTTGAATTTTGGAGACTCTTCCCATGCCGTCACGCGCTCACGCTGACGGGGCAATGCCCCTTGACGTCTATCAATCAGAAACAGCAGACCAATCGGTGCGGGCCGATTGGAGCGCCTATGCCACGGCATATGATCTGCTGTCTGAACACAATCCAGAGTATCAGGCGATCCTTGCATCGTTCGATACATTCCTCGCCTCAATTGAAACGCCAAAGCTGATTTATGACATTGGCGGGGGCACGGGAAATTACACCGAAAGGGCGGCGATTGCCTGCCCCGACGCCGAAATACATCTGGCCGAACCCGATCCCGGCATGATTGCCGCGGCAAAAGCCAAAATGTCGGCGCATCCAAATATCACCTACGACAATGTCGCGCTCGAAAGTTATTCGCCATCCCATCAGGCGGACCTGATCGTTTGCGTTCACGCGATCTACGCGATGCCAAATCCGCAACAGCGCCTGAAGGATCTGCGCCGATTGCTCCGGCCCGGCGGTTGGCTGTTCCTTGTGGACCTGGGGCGCGACATGGATGTGGCCGATTGGCGCCGCTACCTGTTTCGCAGCATCAAGGCCAAGCACGGCTTGTTGGGCGCTTTGCGGATTTTCTGGCAAGGGCGCGAAATCGCCAAGCAGAATTCCGCGATCTACGACGCGCAACAAAAGGGTGTCTACTGGACCCATAGTGCGGAAGAACTCGCGTCGGCTGTCACGGCGGCGGGGTTTGAAATCCACCGCGAAGACACGGTGTATCGCGGCTACAGCGACCTTTTGGTGTGCCGGGCACCGGTAGGCACGGGCGAGGATGACCATGAATAATCAAGTCATCGAAGCACTCAAACGCGCTCGCTACCGGGTGCTGAGCTCGGACCAAGACCTCGAGGACGTGTACCGCCTGCGCTACAATTGTTACCGCGCCGAAAAGTCCATTCCCGCGAATGAGCGGCAGATGATGACGGACCCGTTCGACGAAACCCCGAACTGCGTCCACGTCGCGGTTGAATACGACGGAGAGATCTTCGCCGCTGTCCGGCTGCATCTTTTGTCCCAGCTTTCCTATGCCTCTCCGACGCTGGAAGTCTTCCCCGAGATCATGGACGACATCAATCTTAGTAAAACGGCGCTGGATTCGACCCGTTTCGTGATCGACCCTGCCGCCCGCAAGCGCCGCGTTCCGTTGCACTTTCTTGCGCTGCGCATCCCGTTCCTTGCCACGATGTTCTATGACATCGACCTGGCCCTTGCCCCTGTGCGGGCCGAGCATTCGGCGTTTTACCGTCGGTACCTGGGGTACGAGATCGTGTCAGAACCTCGCAGCTATCCGGGCCTGAAGAAGCCGATCCAGCTTCTCACCGCCAAGGTGCGAGAGCAGCGCGCGGCCGTTCTTGCCCGCACCCCGGTGTTCGGCCCGGTGGACGAGGTGCCCCATGCCAACATCGCATTCCCCGAGCTTGCCGGGATCTATCCTTCCTTCAGGATCGCGAATCCAAAGGCTGCCTGATAGCCTTGGCGTTCGCCTTTCAAGGCAAAGTCATGGCCCCGACCGGGGCTGTGCTTTGCCTATGTCTCGTTGATTTATCTGCCACGCCTCTGCCCCAAACGGGGTAAAAAGGCGCTGTCCCGCCGCGCGAATGAACAAATTTAGTCGCATTTCTCAGGTACTTCTAACCCTACGAAAGAGGTGGAAGCATTATGCAGCAGTTGAAAACAATGTGGGCAAACAGGGGCGATTGGTTCAACTCTGAAGGCCGTGAGCAGCACATCAAGGACTATATCACCCTTGCAAACCAACTGGTTTGGCAGCGGCAGGTCAGCTTTCTGGGGGCGGCAATTCTTACGGCGCTCTACTTTGACCCCTACGCGATCTTCACCTGCTACGCCTTGGTGGCGATCACCGAAATGCTTGATGTGATTCTGGGGCGTCAATCCCGGTCATGGGACGGCGAAGATCCGGTCATGGGAGGGCGCATTCTAAGGCGCATCGCCCGCAACACGGTTTTAAGCAGCGTCGCGATTGGCCTGTTCATCGTGAACATTGCATTCCTGCAAACGTCGCCCGGTCATTTCACGCCTCTGTTCTTCCTGTTCTCGGCCTCTGTCTTTGCGGCGATGTACAACAGCCAAATGGTTGGCATTCTTCTGCTTCGCCTGTCGGTCTATGCCGTTGCTTTCCTATGTATCGCGTTCCTTGATGTGGTGCGTTTCATGCCGTCTTTCGATTCCTCGATCTGGTTGGAATTCTTCACGATCATCTTCGTGCTCTACTTTATCGCCGACATTTCGGCGAAGTTTTACCTTAGCTACAAAGAGCGGCTTCAGCAGATGAAGCTGATCCGGGAAGAAAACGAGCGCACCAAAGCGGCCTTGGAGGTAAAATCCCGGTTTCTCGCGACTGTCAGCCACGAATTGCGCACACCTTTGACGTCGATCATCGGGTCGCTTGAATTGATCAACAACGACAAGCTCGGCACTTTGCCCCCCAACCTCAAACCCGTTGTGGGTATTGCGACCAAGAACGGCCAACGCCTTGCGGCCCTGATCGAAGACCTCCTCGATATGCAGAAGATTGAAGCAGGAGAACTGAAGTTCCACTTCAAACCAGTGGATGCGAACGACCTGGTGCAAGATGCGGTCGAATCCACGGAAGGGTTTGCCAGCAAACTGGGCATTCGCGTCACAACTGACTTCTGCCAAGAGGATTGCAAGATTTCCGGCGACCGAATCCGTCTGATCCAGGTGATGGGCAACTTGCTGTCCAATGCCGCGAAGTTCTCGGAAGAGGGGGACGTGGTGCAGGTGCGGGTGGAGACCATCGACGACCGTGTCCGCATCTCGGTGCAAGACGAAGGCTCGGGCATTCCAAGCGGCGCTCGGGATTGCGTCTTTGGCAAGTTCAGCCAAGTGGATTCGTCCAACATTCGCCGGGTAGGGGGCACGGGTCTTGGCCTTAATATCAGCAAGCAGATTGTCGAGAGGCACAACGCGACGATCGACTACGTCAGCAAGTTGGGGGTCGGGACCACGTTCTTCGTGGAGTTTGACCGCCTGCACGTTGACAACGCTACGGACGACCCTTCAGGGAAACCGCTGGACCACGCCGCCTGACGGTTTTGGCGTGGTCGCACTGCGGTGCGCCTGGTCTGGCCAAACAAGATCGCAAAATGCAGGGCCCGTCGCCAACGCGCGACCGGGCCTTGATGCATTGGCACGTTGCTGCCTGTGCTCTCTTGTCAGGGGGGAGGGGGAGGGAAAGCAGGTCCCACGCAGGGCTGCGGGGATCGTTGAAGGCGGCGCCGCGGGGCCGCAAAAAAGGCCCCTCTCAACCAAGGAAGGGGCCTTCGGTGGTGGTTTACAGCGATCAGGCGGCGGCGATGCTCTGGCGCGAGTTCTGCCACAGATCGACAATCTCGTCCGCCAAGGTCATGGGATCGAAAGGCTTTTTGATAACCGACACCGCGCCACATTCAAGCAGGGCGGCAATGTCATCGGGCGAAGCCTTGGCCGTCATGAAAACCGCCGGGGTGCCGCTGAACTCCGGTATGCCGCGGAGCTTCTGCAACGTCTCGATCCCGTCAATTCCGGGCATCATCACGTCCAGCAAGAAGAAATCCGGGTGAAGGGTCGTAGCGTTCTCCACCGCTTTGTAGCCGGAAGAAAACTGAACAACTTCCAGACCGCCGACGGTTTCCAACGCCAACCTGGAGACTTCCAGGATGTCGAGGTCATCATCAACGTGAAGAACCTTTGGCAATGTATTGGTCATCGGTTTGAACCTCGGACAATGAGTTAAGCTTCGGAAGTTACTTTCAGTATCTGAACGGCTCCCAAACGGGTTTGGCCGTATCGGATGCTCTCGTTACGAAGTTACATGGCGCGTCGGCAAATGCTCGGACGGGCCCTCGTTCATTAATGTCTAGGTGGGAACTATGGCGCTTTTCAGATGGGAACGGGGCGTTGTTTAGGCACAGCAGGGCGCGCGCACAGCATCAGTCCCTGCAAGCGACCCCGACGCCGCCGTTGTATTTCGATACACTCGGGCACCCGCGCGGCGGACCCATGGGATGTCTCTGACCATGTCCGGAGTGGAAAGTGGTGCCGCAGAAGGGACTCGAACCCCCGACCCCATCATTACGAATGATGTGCTCTACCAGCTGAGCTACTGCGGCGTATCGCGCGCGCTGATAGCAAGGCGCACGGCGATTGAATAGACCTAATTTCGCGATTCTACGGCTTCGGTATCCGGATTTTCGGCCACTTCGGCGTCTTCCGCGTCAAACAGGGCAGGGTCCTGGGGGGCAGCGGGCTCCTCTGCCAGGACCTCAGCTTCTTCTTCGTCTTCTTCCTCGCTACGGTCCTCCAGCGCCCCCACGATCAGGGGCAGCATCTGGGTTGGCCCCGCGAGGGAGGCCTCCGACTGACGCGCCTCGGCCCATTCCAGCGTGTCGAAGCTTTCGCAATTGGCGCAAACCGGGGTCCAGTCTTCGTGGACATGGCCACAGTTGTTGCACATCCATTGGTTGCCGCGCGGCGCCGTCACGGCGCGGGCAAGCCAGCCGCGCACCACCCGGTCGGGGGCGCCTTCGCCCCGCTCAACGGCGGCCATGATCGTCAGGGACCGCGCCGTAGGGGCAGTTTCCGCCAGATCACCCAGCGCCTTGCGAGCGGCGGGGAAATCCTCGTTCGCGATGTGCAACTCGGCCTCCAGCATCCGCACTTCGGCGTGGCCCTGGTGCTTGTTCAGCAGCGGGCGGAAGCGGCGCAGGCGCAGGGCCGGGGTCTCGTCCGGCTCGATCAATGCGAAAGCGGCAGCGAGGTCCGGGTGCGGGGCCTGATCCCAGGCCTTGCGGATGGTTTTTACGGCTTGGCGTTTGCGCCCGGCTTCCACGTCGATCCGGGCCGACATGACGGCGGCTGGCACAAGGCCGGGGGCCAGACGGTTGGCTTCGGCCACGTCGCGGGTGGCGGTGACAACCTGACCTTCGGCCATGGCGTCACGGGCATGGGCCAGCGCCAGCACCGCATCGCGGCGGCGGTGCAGGTCACGCGGCACGTTGCCCGCTTTCAGGGCAGCAGCCAGCGTTCCACGGGCGCCTTGCCAGTCTTCGGAGCGCGATTGCAAAGAGATCAGCGTCGTCTGCACATCGGCGTTTTTGGGACGCAGCACCAAGGCCTTTTCAGCCAGCTTCAACGCCGTATCCGTGTCGCCCTCGTCCAGCTTTTGCTGCATCAGACCGCGCACGCCGACAAAGCGGGTGCGTTCGTCAGTGACCATGGCCTTGAACGTTTCGGTCGCCAGCGCCTTGTCGCCCACCATCTGCGCGCCCTGAGCCACCACAAGGTTCGTCAACTCGGGTCGCCCAAGGTATTTGCCCGCGCGTTCGGCCTTGCGGATTGCCAGGCGGCCTTCGCCGGCGGCCAACGCCATCATGCCGTCGCTCAACGCCTCATACCCCTTCCGCTCCGAGCGGCGGTCGAAGTAGCGACTGACGGCGGTTTCATCGCCGTTCAGGAAACGCAGGGTCGCGACGATCAGGCCGACAACCTTGAACAGGATCCATACCGCAAGAAGCAGCACCAGCGCGCCCACCACCGCAAGCAGAGGTGTGATGACAAATTCCCGCCCAAGGACGATGAGCAGGCCAAGGTTATCCAGCTCTGTCAGGTAGGTGATGCCGAACACCGCCCCCACGACAATGAGGATGAAAACCATGATTTTTAGCAGCGACCAGAGCATTCGGCGCGATCCTTCATTGGGCCCCTGAGGGCGCGGGTGGCCTGTGGAAGGGCCCTTAGTTTTCAAGCGCGGCAGAAAGCTCCGCCAGCGCAGCATCAGCGGCAACGCGGGTTTCGACCTGCGCAACCCAATCGTTCATCATCGCCTGCGCCCCTTCTGGCAGCGCGGTCAACTCGGACAGGGCCGCTGGCAGATCCCCGGCCGCCACGGCGGCCTCCGCGCGGCTGAGCACGGCATCGGGGTCATCGCCCTCGCGCGGCTCGACCGAGCGTCCGCCGATCTGGCCCATCAAGAAGGCGCCGACCCGGTCCGTGGTGCTATCACCAGCGGTTTCGCGCAGCGCAATCGGCAACGCGGCACGGGCCGCGGCGGGGTAGCTGGCTTGCAGGTCTTCCAGCGTCGGCACCCCGGTCTCGGCCACGGAAGACAGCGCCTCGGGCACATCGGCCGGGATGTCGGCCAAGGCATCGGCGAACGGCCCCCCGGCGGCCATGGCAACCTGGACCCGGCTAAGCGCGGCCTGCGCCTGGGTCGCGGCAGCGGTGGCGGCGGCGTTAGCCTCGGCCTCTGCCACGGCGGCGGCGGCTGCATCGGCGGCGGCTTGCGCCTCTTGTGCGGCGGCGGCTTGCGCGGCCTCTGCGGCGGCAACGGCCTCTGCGGCGGCGGCTTGCTCGGCGGCAACGCGGGCTTCCAGCGCCTCAACCGCTTCGGTCATTGCGGCGGTATCTGCGGCGACTTCACCGGTGAAAATCGGCCGTTCCTCCAAGGCCACGACGCGGCCTGTCAGCGCCTCGACCCCGGTGCTTAAACCCGCCACATCACTGGCCACGCCCGCAATCGCGCCTTCTACACCCGAAAGGTCAACCTCTGGGACAGCCGGAGGCTCCGCTGCGGCAAGGGTTGCGACTTCCGCCTGTAGCGCGGTGATCGTGTTTTCTTGGGCATCAATCGCAGCCAAAGCCTCGGCCAGGGCCGTATCGGTGGCGCTGGTGTCCATGTTGCCGATGTAGCCGTAAATCGCGGCGCCATAGCCCAAAGCCGCGGTGACCACACCGCCAAGCAGCAGGGCAAAGATACCCGGTCCGCGTTTGTGGATGACGGGGGCAGGCACGGGGGCCACGTCCGTATTCGGGGCGGTATCGGGCGCCGGATCAGAGGCAGCCTCTGCCGCCGGTTCCGGCTTCGGTTCCGCATCGAGGATCTCGGTTTGTGCCGGGTCGTCAGCATCGACCTCTGCCGCTGTCGTGTCGCCGGGTTCAATCGTGACCTGGTCGCCGGCCGCAGGTTCAGCCGCGACACTGTCTTCGCCCAGGGTGTCATCGCCCACCAAGACCGTATCGCCACCCATTGCGCCCGCGCCCGCACCCGCGCCATCGGTTTCCGCGCCATTTTCTGGCGTTACAGTCTCGTCTTGGGATTTCTCGCGTCCCGTACGGGTAGACGATTTTTTCGCCATAGGTGGTGGCCCCCTGCTAAATGTTACTCGCACTCGCATACTTAGCGTGGTGAAGGGGCCGAGTCAGCCCGGTCCAAACTGTCATGACGCCGCGGAGGCTTCTAGGGGGAATTCCTTTGCACCCCATATCGTTCCATGACCCTAAGCATTTCCGCGCCCGTAGGGTGGGCGATCACATGGGTTTGGTCCTGCATGGACGAGGGCAAAGCCTCGGCCACCGCTTGGCTGAGGGCAAGGATCTGCGTGTCGCTGCGAAGCTGCACTGCGGCCTCCGCAAACAGGCCCGCGCTGCGCGGTGAAAACAGCGGCACAACCAGCGCCGGTTGCGCCAACGCCTTATGGAACGTGGGCAGCGGCTTTGTGGCGCGTTGGTCGTAGGCCGCGATCCCGGTCACGACCAATCCGTCAGAGGTCAGCCGCCCGGCGATATCGCCTCGGGTATGGGTGCCGTGCACATGCACCAAATGCCCCTTCAGGTGCCGATTGCGCAAAGCGTTCACGAGCCCCTCGGCATCGGGGCCGCAAACCTCGGCCGCGAGTCCAACAGCCTGCGCGGCGGTCGCGGTGCGGGGGCCTACACAATAGGCGGGAAGCCGCGCGGGCGGCAGAAAGGCTACTGCCGCCTCGGACGTCAGGATCACGCCTTGCACCCTATCCAACGACACGCTCTCCCCGGTGGCAACGATCTCCATCAACGGGGCAATCACGACAGTCGCGCCCTGCAATCCCTCGGCAAATCGCTCGGAAGCGGCGCGGGGGCGGGTCAGCAGGAGCGTGGGCGTCTGGTGGACTTGCATGGGCCGCAGTGTTACCTCGCAGGCAACGGCCATACAATCGGGCCAATTAGTCGGACGAGCGTCATGGCACTGACCATTCTAGGTATCGAGAGCAGCTGCGACGACACTGCCGCCGCGATTTTGCGTGGCACGGGGGGCGATGTGGCGATCCTGTCCAACGTGGTGTCCTCTCAAACCGATCTGCACGCGGCCTTCGGCGGCGTGGTTCCCGAAATTGCAGCCCGTGCCCATGCCGAAACGCTCGATCTGGTGGTGGAAGAGGCGGTAACGACGGCGGGGATTGCCCTGCACGATGTGGATGCCATTGCCGTCACAGCAGGGCCGGGGCTGATCGGCGGCGTGTTGTCCGGGGTGATGGCGGCCAAGGGCTTGGCCTTGGGTCTGGGCAAACCGCTGGTGGGGGTGAACCACCTGGCGGGACACGCCCTGACGCCGCAACTCACCGATGGGTTGGCGTTTCCCTACCTTCTGCTTCTGGTCTCGGGCGGTCACTGCCAGTTCCTGCGCGTGGAGGGGCCTGAAAGCTTCACGCGCCTTGGCGGAACCATCGACGATGCGCCGGGAGAGGCGTTTGATAAAGTCGCCCGCCTGTTGGGCCTGCCGCAACCCGGTGGCCCTTCGGTCGAGAAAGCGGCGCTTGAAGGCGACGCGAAACGGTTCAAACTGCCCCGTCCCCTGTTGGATCGTCCGGGGTGTGACCTTAGCTTTTCGGGCCTGAAAACCGCTGTCTTGCGACTGCGTGACGGGTTGGTCGCCGAAAATGGCGGGCTGACCGAACAAGACCGCGCCGATATCTGCGCCGGGTTCCAGGCAACCGTGGCCCATGTGCTGGCCGAGAAATCGCGCCGTGCCCTCGCGATGGGAGAGGTCACAGCCTTCGCCGTGGCGGGCGGCGTTGCGGCGAACCAAACGCTCCGAGCCGCGCTGGAGGCCGTCACCGACCTGCCCTTCGTCGCACCGCCGCTGGCGCTGTGCACCGACAATGCCGCGATGATCGCCTACGCGGGTCTTCTGGCATTTGAAGGCGGGCGGGTGGATGGGATGGACCTGTCGGCCCGCCCGCGCTGGCCTCTGGATACGGATGCCGCGCCGATGATCGGCTCGGGCAAGAAGGGGGCCAAGGCATGAGGCTGGATGTCTTCGGGGCAGGGGCGTTTGGGACCGGGCTGGCGATTGCCTACGCCAAAGCGGGCCTTGAGGTGGCGCTTTGGGCGCGGGATGCGACCGCGTTGTCGGCGGGCGAAAGCCCTCGGCTGCCGGGGCAGAAGTTCCCGGACAACCTGCGGGTAACGGGGGATGCGGGCGCCTGTGACGCCGACATCGCGCTGATCGCGGTGCCAACCCAAAGCATGGGCCGCTTCGCGGCTGAAACGCCCCTGAAGGCAAAGGTTGCCGTCTCCTGCGCCAAGGGCATCGACCGCTCCTCGGGCCGTGGTCCCACGGCCCTCCTCGCAGATGCGGCGCCCTTTGTGGCGCAGCTGACCGGGCCGAGCTTTGCGGCGGATATCGCCAGCGGCCTGCCGACCGCCCTGACGATCGCTTGCGCTGACACCGCCCAAGGCGAACGCCTGCAAGAGGCGCTGAGCACGCCCGCCTTGCGCCTTTACCGGACCGAGGATGTGGTCGGGGCCGAGCTTGGCGGTGCCTTGAAAAACGTGATCGCCATCGCTGCCGGAGCCGTTATCGGCAAGGGGTTGGGCGACAGCGCCCGCGCCGCCCTGATTGCCCGCGGCTTTGCTGAAATGACGCGCTACGCCACCGCCAAAGGCGCCCTGTCCGAGACGCTGACCGGCCTTTCCGGCCTTGGCGATCTGGTGCTGACCTGCGGCTCCACCCAGTCGCGGAACTTCCGCTTTGGCCACGCGCTCGCCACCGGGGAAAGCCTGGCTGAAGGCACCACGGTCGAGGGCCTTCACACGGCCCGGCAGCTGGCTGCCTCGCCGGAAGATACGCCGATTGCCGATACCGTCGCGGCGCTGGCTGACGGCACCCTCGACATTGACGGCGCCCTCAGCCACCTTCTGTCACGACCTTTGAAACCGGAGTAACCCCCCGATGCTTTGCGCCCTGATCGCCACCGACAAACCCGGCCACCTGCAAACCCGCCTTGATAATCGTGACGCCCATCTGGCCTATGCCAAAGACAGCGGTAAACTGGTCATGGCCGGGCCGTTCATTGACGAAAACGGCGGCATGTCCGGCACGCTTCTGGTGATCGAGGTCGAGACGATGCAAGAGGCCTACGACTTCGCCGACAACGATCCCTACGCCAAGGCGGGCCTGTTCGAGAAGGTGCGGATCGAACAGTGGAAAAAGGTGATCGGCTAATGGCGTACTGGCTGTTCAAATCCGAGCCCGGCGTCTGGGGCTGGACCGACCAGGTTGCCAAGGGCGATGTGGGCGAGGAATGGGACGGCGTGCGCAACTACCAGGCCCGCAATTTCATGCGGGACATGGAAGTGGGCGACCTCGGGTTCTTTTACCACTCGCAATCGGAAAAGGCCGTGGTGGGGATCGTGGAAGTCATCGCCGAGGCCCATCCCGACAGCACCACCGACGATGACCGATGGGACTGCGTGGATATCAAAGCGGTGAAGGCCCTGCCCACGCCCGTCACGCTCGATCAGATCAAGGCGCGGGAGGAGTTGGCCGAGATGGTGCTGGTTAAGAACTCTCGCCTATCGGTTCAGCCGGTGACCGACGCCGAATGGGCGCTGGTTTGCGCAATGGGTGGGTTTTAGGGAGGGCTTCTAGCCCGCCGCCCCCCTTCGGCTGGCTGCTATCGCAAGGTGGCAGTTGCAAACAAGACGCTGAAGTCCTCGCACCAGATCACGACACTGCCGTAGGTGCTGGCGTCAACACTGGCGGGAATCTCATAGGTCTGGGTGCCGTTTGGCGACTACAACGACCCAAGCGAGACCCACTCGCTGGCCAAAACCGCCGCCGAGGTGCCGGGATTTTCGGCGGCCACCAGCCACACCTCCAGATCGGGGCCGGGGGTGACCGAAAAATCCGCGAATTGCAGGATCGTGCGCCCATCTGCGGTTTGGGCGAGGGCCGCGATGCCTGCCCCTTGATGGCGGGCGTCGGCGTCTTGAAGCTGGCCGGAGCTCAAGACCGTCGCTGTGGTTTGGGCATCGGCTGGCGCTGCCAAGCCGGCAAGCCCTGCAAGACCCATGCAAAAGGTAAGGACGGGAAAAATGCGCATTGGTCTGTCTCCATAGGACTGATCTCCCGAAGGCTACCCCAGCACCTTTGCCTGAGGCTACTCACATCTACGGCAGACGCGCGTGATCCTTTTAGGACGGACAGACTTCTATTGGACCAGACAGGCTCGCAATTGGAACAGACAGGCTCGCAATGAAAATGGGGGATCCCGACCCCTCAGGACCCCCCATCCACCCACGCGCGGCCTCGCTCCGCTCGTGTATCAGAATATGGGTCCGCCGTGCTGGCCAGACATTGGGGTGATACGCTGTGTGTGCGCGGAAACGCAAAAGAATTGCCCAGAGGATTTTAGGCAAAGTCTAACGCTGGTCCGGCGGCGTATCAGCCAAACGGTCACATAGCGTGCGAAGCTCTGGCTCGGACCAGCGCGAATGTTTGCGTGTGGTGCTGGCGGGGTGATGCCCAAGCCAAAAGCTCAACCCGTCGCGATGGGCGTGTTTCGGGCGGATGGGCCGGGGCACAAAACCGCCGCCGCAGGTGGGGAGACGTTGCGCAGCACGGCCGCCACGCAGCGGGCGCAATAGGTGAATTCATAGTTGCAAATGCGGGTGTCGGCGCTGTCGGGCGGCAAATCCACATCGCGCCATTCGCAATGCGGGCGCAGCTCTAACATGCTGTCTTCCCTACGAAAAAGGCCCGCCCCACTCTCGGGCAGGCCCTTGCCTTGCAACGCCGTCAGGCCTTAGCCGTAGACGGATTCCTTGCCGAAGTGCTTGGTCAGCATGTAGTAGACAACGGCGCGATATTTATTGCGCTCGGATTTGCCATAGGTCTCGATGACCGAGTTGATGCCGTCCATCAGGTTTGGCCCGTCGGGCAGGCCAAGCTTCTTCATCAGGAAGTTCTTCTTCACGGTCTCCAGCTCTGCCGGCTGGCTGCCTGCCACCGTGGACGCATCCGCATTGTAAATCGCCGGGCCGCAGCCTTTTGTTACTTTTTCGAGCAGAGCCATATCAGGCTCCATGCCACATTTGTTGCGCAGGTCGTCGGCGTATTGCGCGATCAGATCGTCACGTTTTCCCATAAGACTGTTGTCCCCCATTGGTCGTTTAGGCCCTTCGCCCGGCCTTCGGGCGGGGCTCGGGCAGAGGTTAACCTTAGGCAGCGGTTGCAAGAAAGGGGAAGTTGCAGGGAAAAGCCTGCTCTGCCTCCCCTGCGGTTATGGGGCAACAAGTGTTGAGTACACGCAATCGGTTTTGACCGAGCTATCCTTCTATCGCGGCGATATACGTAGCGGGCGCGGTTAGTTCAAAAGAATCAAATAAGGTCTTGGGGCCATAGTCAGACAGCTCCGTACCCTGAAATGCGCCGAGAATGTCTGTCTCGGCATCGAACAAAACGCGATTATTCGGATCCAGATTCCGCACAACCAGCAGACCAGTCTTAAACGCGCCGATGACTTCCAGAGTTAAGTCCGGACGCCAGCGTTGAAGGATTGGGATGATCTTCCAAACATCACCCGTCCACGCGTCCAGCTTGTCCAAGGCAGTCAGGTCACGGGTCGTCATACGAGTATTGAAGGGCAAGATATCATGTAATGCAATCACACCATCTGAAGACATCGAAGCCTCCGCATTGCGGAAGTCACGAAGAATGTATTCGATTAAGTGCATACCATCGACAAAGGCAAGTTCAGGGACAATTTTGTTGATGCTCAAAAAATCTCGGGCAAAGAACTTGTCGCTTTCCTCTTGGAAGAAAAACTGAGTTTCCGATTTGTTAAAGACATTGTTACCCAGTGAGAAATCTGGGTCCACAGCGATGAAATTACAGGTCCGGTCCGCTAAAGACGTCCCGGTTCGGGAGCCAATTTCAAGGTACCACTCTGCTTGCAATTGCATTTCCAGAGCGCTCAGAACGGCGCGATAACTTGGACGCTCCGCAGTCGGGAAGCCTTCAGAGTAAAGCATTTTTTCGCGCGTCGCGCGTTGTTTTTTGAACCAAGCCATCAAGCAGCAACCTCTCTTACAATATTTTCTAATTCGACTGCCAGGTTTTGAGGGCTGACACGATCTGCCAAAGTTCTACCTCGATCCAACGCTTCCAACCACTCAGGACCGCCCACGGCGTCTTCCATATGCTGAATCCCTTCGATGATGTCCTTGTCGGATGGGGTGTCGATCATAAACGGGTAGTCGGAACCAAGAAGGAGCTCGGCGTCGTCGACAGAGCGGTTCACAAGCATTGAGGCACCACACCAAGCCGCTGTAAAGCCTTTCGTGAACGGCTTGTACTTGCGGCTAAGAAGGTGGCTAGGATCAGGGCGCACGCAGAAATGTGCATTCGCTTGTGTAAGCGCCATGCGCGCCGCGGCGAATTCTTTCGGCGTGCCCCCCTCTAGCACTCGCATCTTTGTTCGGGCGGCGTCGGGTAGATGGGTAGAGCGTGGGCTGCCAACATAGAGAATTTCCAGGCTGGCCGCGTTGTTCTTCGGTGGTAGGCGTTGCAATCGTTCATCTACATTGTGAAGCAGAGTGCGCGCTACGCCAGAGGCATTGGTTTGAGCTATCCACTTTGTTAGAGCCTGCTCTCCAACAAACGATGTAGATAGATGTACGTCGATGCCACAGGCGTGCATCGCGTCGATGTTGCTGTCAACGTAGTCCACGATTACAGCGCGTGCCTTGGCGTGCAGTTTCTCGAAATCTGCCTCTGTCCAGTACCAAAGAACTTGCTTGGGCACCATAAACACAACATCGTTCGGTAGAGCAGATATGGACAGCGCCCGGAGCGCGCGATTGTGAGTGATCACCGATCGAGAAATAACCTGCAGGGCATCACTACTATGAGCGGACATAATGCGCGCCAGTTGTCTGGCGCGCATTAGATGTGACCCTGACTCGGGGGGCTCCAGCTTTCGCAAAAAGCATAGAGTTAGAGAGCGTCCCATATCCGCCTCTTAGTAGCGATAATGCTCGGGCTTGAACGGGCCGTCCTGCGGCACACCGATGTAGTCGGCCTGCTCTTTATCCAGCTGGGTCAGCTTCACGCCGATCTTCGCCAGATGCAGCCGCGCGACCTTCTCGTCCAGCTTCTTGGGCAGGATGTAGACCTGGTTCTCGTACTCATCGCCGCGCAGCCACAGCTCCATCTGCGCCAGCACCTGGTTGGTGAAGGACGCCGACATCACGAAAGACGGGTGACCGGTGGCGTTGCCGAGGTTCAGCAGGCGGCCTTCGGACAGCAGAATCAGACGGTTGCCCGAGGGCATCTCGATCATGTCCACCTGTTCCTTGATGTTGGTCCACTTGTGGTTCTTCAACGCGGCAACCTGGATCTCGTTGTCGAAGTGGCCGATGTTGCCCACGATCGCCATGTCCTTCATCTCGCGCATATGCTCGATGCGGATCACGTCCTTGTTGCCAGTGGTGGTGATGAAGACGTCCGCGTCCGCGACAACGTCTTCCAGCAGCACGACCTCGAAGCCGTCCATGGCGGCCTGCAATGCACAGATCGGATCGGCTTCCGTCACCTTCACGCGGGCACCGGCACCGGCCAGCGACGCGGCAGAGCCTTTGCCCACATCGCCATACCCCATGACGACGGCAACCTTGCCGGCCATCATCGTGTCCGTGGCGCGGCGGATGCCGTCCACCAGCGATTCCTTACAGCCGTACTTGTTGTCGAACTTCGACTTGGTGACCGAGTCGTTCACGTTGATCGCAGGGAACGGCAGCTGGCCGTTCTTCTGCAGGTCATACAGACGGTGCACGCCGGTGGTCGTTTCTTCCGACACGCCAACGATCTGCTCGCGCATCTTGGTGAACCAGCCGGGGCTTGCTTCCAGACGCTTCTTGATCTGCGCCTTGATCGCCACTTCTTCTTCCGACCCGGGAACGGGAATCACTTCCTCCCCCGCTTCCGCACGGGCCCCCAGAAGGATGTAGAGCGTCGCATCGCCACCATCGTCGAGGATCAGGTTCGGGCCATCCTCGAACTGGAAAGAGCGGTCCAGGTAATCCCAATGCTCCTCAAGGCTCTGCCCCTTGATCGCGAAAACAGGCACGCCCGACGCCGCAATCGCCGCCGCCGCGTGATCCTGGGTCGAGAAGATGTTGCACGACGCCCACCGCACATCCGCGCCCAATTCGACCAACGTCTCGATCAGAACCGCCGTTTGGATCGTCATGTGCAAAGAGCCAACGATCCGCGCACCCTTCAAAGGCTTCTCCGCGCCATATTCCTCGCGCAGCGCCATCAGGCCCGGCATCTCGGTCTCGGCAATGTCCAGTTCCTTGCGGCCAAAGTCCGCCAGCGCGATATCCTTGACGATATAGTCGTCCATGTCGTTGCCTCCTCGGGCATTCATCAAAAGCAATGTTTGGCGCTCCCATACCAGCCCCCTTGCGTCCCGGCAATGCGGCGTGCCTGGGCACCCTTGCCCGCCCCAAACCAGAACATACACGACCCAGATTACCCTGCGCTCAGACCCCAAGAAGCACATGTCCCTGGAAACTCTCGCGCCCCGCCCCTTTTCACCTTGGCCATACACCTCCGGGGGTGTGGGGGCTGGCCCCCGCAGCAACACTTGCTACAACCACCCCACCAACAAGCCGGAGCACCCCATGCCCAAATCACAACCGAGAGCTTGGCAACGTATGCTCTCAGGCCGCAGGCTAGACCTGCTGGACCCGACGCCGATGGATATCGAGATCGAGGACATCGCCCATGGTCTCGCCTTCGTGGCCCGCTGGAACGGTCAAACCCGCGGAGATTTCGCCTATTCCGTGGCCGAGCACTCTATCCTCGTTACCGACATCCACGCCCGCCTTGCCCCCAAAGGCCCCGCCAAATGGCAACTCGCGGCCCTGCTCCATGATGCGCCGGAATATGTCATTGGCGATATGATTTCCCCCGTGAAGGCCGCCGTCGGCCCCGGCTACGGCGCGTTGGATGACCGCCTGACCGCCGCCATTCACCTGCGCTTCGGCCTACCTGCCGTGCTGCCCAAATCGGTGAAAGCCCTGATCAAACGCGCCGACAAGATCTCCGCCTGGCTCGAGGCCACTCAACTCGCCGGTTTCGACCCGGCCGAGGCCGACAAGTTCTTCGGTCACCCCGACCCCACCATCATCGACGGCCTCCACCTCCACCTTCGCCCGCCCTCGGACGTCCGCCAGGATTTCACCGCCCGCCACAAAGCCCTGCTGGAGTCCCTATGATCATTCGTCCCGCCCATGACCTAGACGCCGGTGAAATCGCCGCTCTCCTGCGTGAGGTGATCGCCATTGGCGGCACCACCGCGATCACCGGTGACATAAACCGCGAAGACATCCTTGGATGGATGAGCCGTCCGAACGGCGCGTGGCTGGTCGCCGAAACCGAGGAGGGTGAGATCTTGGGTTTCCAATACATCGCGCCCGGCGGAGATTACCTGCCGCCCGAAGCCGCCGAGATCGCCACCTTCGCCAAACCGGGCCGCCAAGGCCTCGGCATCGGGTCCAAGCTGTTCAACGCCATGCGCGAAACCGCCAAAAACCTTGGGTACACGTGGATCAACGCCAACATTCGCGCCGATAACACCAGCGGGCTGGCCTACTACCAGTCCCGCGGGTTCGAGGATTACGGCAAGATCGAAGGCTACCAAATGGGCGACGGCACGATCGTCACCAAGATCCTCAAACGGCACGACCTGTGACGCGCCGCTAAACGCCCCTTTTGCACGGGGGGCAGGCATCGCGCGGTCGCTCCGCGCAATGCCATTTCAAACTTACATGATACCTGTCTGCCGCAGCCACCGCCGCTGGTCCTGGCTGTCGCGCTCCTTCTGGGCGCGGCTGCGGTGGTCGTGCTCCACCCAATGATTGGGTGCGCCCCAGGGGCGGTCTGTGCGGCTTGCGACTTTCAGGCTTTTGGCGAGAATTCCAAACATGTCACGTTCCTTTCTAAGGTTGTGCCATCTTGATACGCTCTTGCGGTGTCATCTCCGAATCCGCAATACTGATGATATGTTATCTGAGGTATCATATGGACTGGCGTGACATCCCCTCCCTCTCGGCCCTTCGTGCGTTCGAGGCCGCCGCCCGCCTTGGCTCTCTGTCCGAGGCGGCCCGGGCGCTCAACGTGACCCATGCCGCCATCGCGGCCCATGTTCGCGCCTTGGAGACCGAATTCGGCCACCCCCTTCTGCGCCGCTCGGGCCGGGGCATGGTGCCCACGCAGATGGGCGCAGAACTCGCCCGTGACCTCGGCGCGGGCTTCGCGGAAATCGCCGCAGGTGTCAGGTCGCTCAGGCGCGGGCGCGAGGATCGCCCCGTCACCCTCTCCACCACGCCGAGCTTCGCCGAAAACTGGCTGATGCCCTGCCTCGCCGCTTTCTGGTCCGCTCATCCCGACGTGCCGCTCAGCGTTCAAACCTCGCAAGACGTTGTGGACCTGCGCCGCGAAGGAATCGACCTAGTCATTCGCCACGGCACCGGACCCTGGCCGGGCCTGGAAGGGATTGTGCTGACCCATGCGAAAATGGTCGTTGTGGGCCAGCCCGGCCGCTTTGGTCCAAGCCCTTCGGACCTGTCCAGTCAGGCGGCCTGGGACCGGGTCCTGACTTTGCCGTGGCTGATCGACCAATCCCATACAGAGTTCAACAAACGCCTGCTGAACCTTGGCATCGACCGAGAGACCCTCGTGACCACCGAGCTTCCGTCAAACGCCCTGCTCCTGCCCGCCTGCCGCGCCGGGGCCGGGGTGTCGGCGCAACCCCACGCGTTGGTGGAAACCGACATCGCCGATGGCCGGTTGGAGGTTCTGGCAGAGGAGGAGAATACCGACTACGCTTATCATCTGCTGCATCTGCCCGGCCCCCTTAGTCGCCGGGCGCAAACCTTTGTCACTTGGCTGCGCCGCGATTGCGGCGGCATCGCCAGTGCCAGCTAGATCAAGGGTTTTCCATGTCTCGTTTCAACGGCTTCACCCGTGTCGCGGCCAGCTTTGACCCGATGGAGATCCGCATGGCCCTTGCCGCGCTGGAGGGGGCGGATTTCACCGTCATCGCGCCGGGGTTAGAGACGACCTCGACCCTGCCGATGAACTCTTTGGCGTTCGGGCCGTTGGAAATCTACGTGCTGGATCGGCAATACGACGATGCTATCGCCCTGTTGGATGCCATCGCTGAAGGCACCATCATCCCCCACGATCAGCGCGACTTGGTGGATGACCCTGAAGACGATTACCAACAGCCCCGCAAAAGCTGGTTCAGCAACCTGTTCGGCTTCCTTCTGGCGGGCGTGTCATCGCCGCTCAAAGGTCTGTCTGTGGAAAAACGCGCCCCGCGCAGGCGGGATTAACCCAAAGGCACGCAGGTCTGCCCGAATTGGGTAGAGCCATCAGCCGATTGCGCGGGGTCAGGAATACTCCACCCGGCGAAGGCGCCGTTGCGAAACACCAGAAGCGGGCCATCGCGCCAACGGAACGCAGTGTTTGCCGAATGGTCGCAGGGCAGCGCTACGGGCGCGCGGCCTTGCAGGCGGGTCATGGTTTCCAGAACGCCCGCCTGATCGCGGCCAAAGTCGATGCGCTGGCCGGTGCCAACCGCCTCAATCCCGCCGCTGTCAAAGCGGATCGGCACCACCGGCCCCTCGGCCACGGGGGCCGCGCCTGTGCCGACACAGCCCGCCACCAAGGCGACGGCCAGCAGCGACAGCGCCCTCACCGGGGGCTGCGCTTTGCAAGGATGCGTTGCAACGTACGGCGATGCATATTCAACCGTCGCGCCGTTTCCGAGACGTTGCGATCGCACAGCTCATACACCCGTTGGATATGTTCCCACCGGACCCGGTCTGCGGACATGGGGTTTTCCGGTGGTGGCGGCATCTCCTCTTCTTCGGCCAGCAGGGCCGAGGTGATGTCATTGGCGTCAGCAGGTTTGGACAGATAATCCGTCGCGCCCATTTTCACCGCCGCCACAGCCGTCGCAATCGCGCCGTAGCCTGTCAGCACGACGATCCTCGCATCGGGGCGTTTTTCACGCAGGGTTTCCACCACGTCGAGTCCGTTGCCGTCCTCCAGCCGCAGATCAACCACCGCGTAGGCGGGGGGACGGGCCGTGGCGATGGCGGTGCCAGCGGCGACAGACCCTGCGGCTTCAACCTCGAACCCGCGTTTCTCCATCGCGCGTTCCAGACGGCGCAGAAACGGTTCATCATCATCAATGAGAAGCAGAGACTTGTCGGGCCCGATTTCCCGGAGGTTGCGATCATTCGTGGCCATATATGTCGTCTCCTGAGGGGTCTGACCCCAAGTTATAGGAATAATGGAGAAATGGTCAAACCGTCGCAGGTGTACAAACAGGCAATTCACAACAAAAAAGGGCGTCACCGATGCAAGATCAGGACGCCCTTCAAGAATATTGCCGAAACGGGCCTTAGACGGCCTCGTCGATCCATTTTTGCAAGGCGGCTTTGGGGGCGGCACCTACTTTGTTGGAAACGACCTCTCCGCCGTTGAACATGAACAGCGCAGGAATGCCGCGCACGCCCAGTTGCATGGGAGAGTTGGGGTTTTCGTCCACGTTGATCTTCACGATCTTCACGCGGCCTTCATATTCGTCGGAAAGCTCTTCCAGAGCGGGGCCGATCTGTTTGCAGGGGCCACACCATTCGGCCCAAAAATCAACAACAACGGGGATGTCGGACTGCTTCACTTCGGTGTCAAAAGTGGCGTCGGTAACGGCAGTGGTAGCCATGGCTTTGTGCCCTCCAGGCGGGGTTATGTCGGGCACTGAACCTATGGACGGTCCCCCGGAGCGTCAAGCACTGCTTGCGCGTTTGAGCGCGTCAGACACGATATCGTGTGGCAGTGCCATCAATGTGCCGCTGCGCGACCAAAGGATCGCGGTCGCGATTTCGCGGTCGGGGTAGATCGTGGCCAGCAGCTCTGCATAAGCGCCCATCTGGCGCAGCACCCCTTCGGGCGTGTCACTCGCGCTGGCGGGCACCGTGGCGTTGGTTTTGAAATCCACCGCGGTGATCTGCTCGTCCGTTACGATCAGCCTGTCGATGATGCCGATCACGTCCGATTGCAGCGCGTCGGAATATCCCGTGACCTCCACCTCCGCGAGGGAGGCATCGGTAAACAGATGCGACAGCGCCGGGTCGGTCAGCACGCGGGTGGCCTCTTCCAACATCGGAGAAAGCGCGTCCGGCGTCAGGTCCGGGGCTTCCAGCGCCGCGATGCCGGGGGCGGCGGCGGGCCAAGCGGGTTCGGGCAGGCGGGGCAGGTGTTCCAGCAGCAAATGGGTGATTGTGCCGCGCAACATGGCGGTTTGCGTGTCGTCGCCCACGCCGGGCAGCGCCTTGGCCCCGCCCAGGTCCGAGGGTTTGCGTGCGGGCTTGTCCTTGACCGAGGGCGGCGCGTCAGCGGTGGCATAGTCGGGCAACACGGCACGGGTCCGATCGCTGGCCTCGGGCTTCTTACCGTCGGGCCAAGCGCCCGATTGCAGGCGCAAGCCTGTCTCGGGCAGGCCCGCGATATTCAGCGGCACCGCCCCCATCCCGTCCATCGCGTCGGCCACGATCTTGTACCAGCACGAGGCCGGTTTGCTTTCGGCCCCAAGCTGCCCCGACGCGGCCACGATCAGCCAGCTTTCGGCCCGTGTCAGCGCCACATAGAGCAGCCGGTTCGCCTCTTCCGTTTCGCGGAGGTTTTTGGCCTCCACGGCTTCCAGAACGGCATCGGTTTCGTTGCCCTTACTTGGCTGCCAAACCACCGGCCCGCCCTCGGGTTCCAACAGCCGCACGCCTCGGCCCCCGCCGCCACTGGGTTGCGCACAATCGGGCAGGATCACCACGGGCGCTTCCAGCCCCTTCGCCCCATGAACCGTCATCACCCGGATTTGCCCGGTGGCTTGCGACAGATCACGTTTCACCTGCACGTCGCCCGAATCGAGCCAGCCCACGAACCCCGTCAGCGAGGGCACCTCGGTCGCCTCATAGGCAAGGGCTTGGGCCAGCATCGCGTCCATGGCGTCTTCGGCCTCGGGGCCGAGGCGGGCAATCAGGCGGGTGCGTCCCTTGTGCCGGATCAACGCGCGTTCCAGCAGGTCGTAAGGCTTCAGGAAGTCGGCGTTGTCGCGCAGGTCTTTCAGGATCGCGTGGGCCTGGGCGAAGTCGGCGGCGCGGTCGCGCATCGCTGACCAAAGGAAGCCGGGGCGATTGTGGGCAAGGTCGTAAAGCTGCGCCTCCGACAGCCCACACAGGGGTGAGCGTAACACGCAAGCCAGCGACAGATCATCCTCGGGCGTGGCCAGAAACCGGCACAGCGCCATCAGGTCCTTCACCGCCAAGGGCGAGGTGAGTTGCGACCGATCAACCCCCGCCACAGGCAGCCCCGACCGCTTCAACTCCGCAATGATCTTGTGAAACAGCGGCGAGCGGCGGCGCACGAGGATCAGGATATCGCCCGCTGTGACCGCGCGCGTTTCGCCATCCACCTCGATCATTGGCGGCGTGTTGATCATCGCGCCAATCTGCTCGGCCACGGTCTGCGCCAGAACCGAGGAATGGTGATCCTCGCTGACCAAATCCTGCGGGTCGTCCCACGCGGGCTTCTCTCCGCCTTTGATCTGCTCGATCGCGGGCCAAAGGTCCACGCGCCCCGGCTTGGTGTCGAAGAACGAGCGGTGTTCAACCAGGTCCCCCAACCCCGGTGCGCCAAGGCCTGCCGCGACCCGGTCCACCAGCGCCAGGATCGGCGCGGCAGAGCGGAACGAATGGATCAATGCAGCGTCTTGAAAGGGGGCATTGATCTCTTGCAGGCGGGCTTCGAAATGGTCGCGCATCCGGTCAAATTCCGACGGGTCCGCGCCTTGGAACGAATAGATGGATTGCTTCTTATCGCCGACCACAAAGATCGTGCGCTGCACGTCTTCCCGTGCGCCTTCCCCGGCGGCGAAATCTTCGGCCAAGCGCTGCACGATTTCCCATTGCCGCGGCGAGGTATCTTGCGCCTCGTCCACAAGAATATGGTCAATGCCGCCGTCCAGCCGATACAGCACCCATTGCGCCACCTTGGAATTGTTCAGCAGATTCCGGGTCTTGTCGATCAGGTCATCAAAGTCGAGCCACCCCCGCGCCTCTTTCGCGCGGGTGTAGAGGGGCAGGAACCGAGCCGCGAATTGGTGCAAGGCGTGGGTGTTTTGCGCCGTCACCAGCCCGGTGCGCAGGGGGCGGGCCTCTGCGATGCGCTCCATCAAAGCGTTCAGCGGTTCCATCGCGCTGCCGATGGCCTTGCGGGTTGCCGCATTGCCGATCTTGTCAATTTTGGGCGCATAGGGGGTTTTGGTTTTGGGCCCCATCAGGAACGCGCTTTCTAACTGCGCGAGGTCCGCAAGGCTCGGCGCGTCCCAATTGACCTGCGACAAGACCCGATGCGCGGTCCCGGTAGAGCGGCTTCCCGCCTCCAGATGCGGCAGGACATGGGCGGCCAGTTCGGCCTCCTCCCCGGCAATCACCGCGCCGATGATATCGGCCTCGGTCAGCCCCGGATCAATCCCCGCGAAGTCACAGATCGTATCCCAATCGGCGGGGTGTTTCAGGGCCTCGGCCTTGCCGGCAACGGCGCGGGCCAAGCTCATCGCGCCATCGTCGCCCGACAGATACGGCGCGACATGGCCAAGCGCTTCGCGGCCCTCGTCGGTTTCCGCCATGTCGTCCAGAAGGTCGGCCAACAGGCGCACTTGCACGCGGTCGTCGATTTCGGTGAAGGCGGGGCTGACGCGGGCCTCTAGCGGGAAACGCCGCAGGACCGAGGCGCAGAACGAATGGATGGTCTGGATCTTCAGCCCGCCCGGCGCCTCGATCGCGCGGGCAAACAGCGTGCGGGCCTCGTCCAGAAGCGTGGGCTCCAGCCGAGCGTCCGGCACGCCGATTGCGGCCAGCATCGCGGCCAATTCCGCGTCATCCTTCATCGCCCAAGCGCCAAGACGCGAGAACAGGCGGTTCTGCATCTCCATCGCGGCGGCCTTGGTGTAGGTCAGGCACAAGATGCGTTCAGGCGGCACCCCGTCGAGCAACAGCCGCGCCACGCGGTCGGTCAGCACGCGGGTCTTGCCGGACCCGGCATTGGCCCCCAACCACGTGGAGGTGCCGGGATCAGCGGCGCGGGTCTGGGCGCGGGTGGCGTCATCCATTGGCACGCTCCCCTTGTTGTTCGCCGACGCGGATTACCTCGGCCTCTTTGGTTTCGTCCCATTCCCCCAATCGGGCGAGGTGGTCGTAATCGCCGCCGTAGGTGGTTTTCTTAGGCGACCGCCGCGACGGGAAACCGGCGTCGGGTTGCCGGTAATGGGTAATCAACTCGGTCAGGCCTTTCTGGGTCTCGGCCAAAAGGGCGGCGTCAAACGCCTGCACCCGCACCTCGGGCTTGGTCCCAAGTCCCACGTAAGCCAGCCGCGCCACGTCCAGCGAACGCTCGGCAAAGGCACCGCCCTGACCCATCAACGCCAAGAGCAACAGTTGTTTGTTATAGGCGATTTCCATGCCGTCGGTGGGCAAGTTGCCAGTCTTGTAATCGTAAATCGCCACCGACCCGTCGGGCAATGCATCGATCCGGTCCGCGATCCCGCTGAGGGTTAGCGACAGACCCGGCACATTCCATGTTTTGCGTTCTTCCAGCAGCCAAGGCTCGGCAATGTCTCGGAAATCGGCCTCTTGCATTAGATACCAAGGCAGAAGCCGCTGCATCCGTTGATGCCAAAGATAGCGGGCGGCGGGCCAGGGGGCCTGTTGCTCCAGCACCTCGGTGGCGATCTCCATGAACACGGCGCTCGCGTCGGGGGGGAGGGTCTCGGGCGTGGCTTTGACGAATTGCTCTAGGATGCTGTGGAACACGGTGCCGCGCAGGCGGGCGTCGGGGCTGGCCCGCAGCGGGTCCAACGGCCTGAGGTGCAACATGCGGGCGGCGTAGATGGCGTAGGGGTCGCGGGTCAAACGCTCGATATCTGTGACCGACAGCGCGGTGAGGCGGGTGATGTTCTGCGGCGCCGGAGCGGGGCGTGGGGCGGGGTTCACCTTCTCATCCGGAGTGGTGAGGGTTTCAGACAGCGCGAGCCACTTGTCGCCCCGTTCGCGCATATCCTTCAACGCTTGCGCGGCCGTCGCGCTGGCCCCGCCAAGCAGGTTCATCAACCGGTTCAACCAACGCGACGGGACCGTGTCCGTTTCGTCATCGCGCTTGGCGCGTGAAAGCCAGACCTCTCCGCCCGCGATGCCTTGCTGGAAATCATGGGCTGACAGGCCGATCACCCGGTCGGGCAGACGCATGCCCGCCTTGTCGCGCAGGGGCCGGTTGAGCCAAGGATCGGCGCTGGCGGCTTGCGGCCATGTGCCCTCGTTCAACCCGGCAAGGATGGTGACATCGGCCCCTTGAACCCGCGCCTCCTGCGTCCCCCAGATCAGCACATCGGCATGGGGCCGCAGGGCAAAACGGACTTCCCGGTCATGGGCGAGAGAGGTGAAGAAATCGGCGTAGTCCCGCGCCGACATTGCGCCCGCCGAAGGGGCATCGGCTTCCAGATTGCGCAGGAGTTTCGCGGCCTCAACGCCCGGTTCCTTGTCGTATAGCTCTCCGGCGTCGGGCTGCCCTGTGCCCGCCGCCAAGGCGTCGGCGCGGGTCTTGTGCAGGGCCAGACGCTCGGCCAAGGGCAGGGGGGTGCGGTCCACCTCGGCCAGCAAATTGGTGGCCAGCCAGTCCACCCAAGCCACCGCGTCGGGGTCTTTGTCGCGGGCACAGGCCCAGTCCATCAACGCATCGCGGGTGGGAAAGGCAAGGCCACGGCGCAACACTTGCAGCTCCAGATCCTGGGTGCGGCGCAGATGTTCGCCCCGCTCCGTGCCGGAATGACACAGGGGGTGCTTCAATAGCGCCACCATCGCTTCGGACGTGACAGGGCTGTGCATCGCCTCGGCCACCTGCCGCAGAAAACGCCCCGGTGCGGTCTGTGCCAAGACCTGCCCGGCGCTGTCATCGGGCGTGATATTCCAGCGGTCCAATTGCGCCGTGACCTTGCGGGCCAGCCGCCTGTCGGGGGTCACCAAGGCGGTGCGCTGCCCGTCCTGAACCGCCTTTCGCATCCGCAACGCGATGGCCGTCGCCTCCATCTGGGGGGAGGGCGCCTCGAGCAGTGTCACCCCGGCCATGGCCCCGCCCACATCGGCAAGCCTCGGCCCCTCTGTCCGCCATTGGTTGGTGACGGGCGCCGGGCGTAGCGCCAGCGAGACAACGGCGTTTCGGTGCGGCTCGGCCGGGGTTTCCTGCCCCCAAACCGGCACCTGTGACGGGTCCAGCCCCATGGCATCAAGCAGTTTCGCCAGCCGGAATTGAGGGTGATCTTCGCCCGCCAAGCCCTTGCGCCGCCCGTCCAGCAAGCCGTTCCAAATGGCGCTTGGCATGTCGCGGTCGATGCCTGGCAAAATCACCGCCCCTTGGGGCAGCTTCGCCACCGCCTCCATCAGCCGGAACGTGGCGCGGCGTGATCCGGTAGAGCCCGCAACGATCACCGGATGGCTTGGCGGATTGCGCCGCCATTCGGCAATCAGGCGATCCACGACCATGGCTTGGCGTGCCTCGGGCGTGGGCCTGTCGCCCGCCGCGATCACCTGTTGCGCGATGCCAAGAAAGTCCCGCGCACGGGTCCAATGTTCGGAATGGTCGCCCATGTCGAGGTTGGCGATTTCGTCAGGGGTAACGCCCTCTTCCACCATCTCGCCCATGAAATCCGCCAGACTGTCGGCAAGCTCATAAAGCGCCGCGCGGGGGGCAAGGTCGGGGTTGGCGTCGATCAGTTTGGCGATCAGCTGCGCCAGTTCCAGCCGCAATGCCAGGGGCGTCATGGCGGGGGCCAGCCCTTCCAGATCAGCGGTTTCGGCCAGCGCCAACACCGGGCGAATGCGGGGCAGGAACCCCGGCCCCTTCAACGCATAAAGCGCCTGCAACCGGCGCTGCATCCGCGCGTTGGCCACGTGAATTTCGATCCGCGCAATCGCCTCGGGCCCTTGGCCGTGCAGCAGCGCGTCCAACCCTGAGATGAGCGAGGCGCAGAAATCCACGCCAAGGGGCGTCGCAAAAACGCGGGCATCGGGAGTTGGCTCAAACAACATGCTGCATTTCCTCGGCCAAGGTGATCCCGTCAGGGTGTCCGACATCGGCCCATCGGCCCTTGTGGATCAGTCCATACAAGCGCCCCTGCGCTGCGTATTCCTGCCAGATATCGCGCAACGAGAAGACATCGCGCGGGTCCGATAGGCAAGGGCCGGGGTCCAGGATTTGCGCCCCCACATAGACGTAAGTATCCGGCGATTTGTCGAAGCTCAGCCGCCCATCAGGGTCCATGGCGAAATCCCCGCCGCCGATGCGGCCCACGGCCTCGGCGCGGGGAACCAGTAGCAACAGAGCGCCCATCCGGGCGGGGTCAAAGGCGGCTTCGAGCTGTTGGATTGGGGCCTCTCCGGTCCAGACGTTGTCGGCATTGAGCGTTGCCAGGGGGCCGTCGGCCATCTGCTGCGCGGCCCGTTTCACCGAGCCGCCGGAGTCAAGAATATGGGGCGTTTCCAGTTGTAGCGTCACGTTTTTGCCCGCCAGATGCGCGGCGATCTGATCGGCGTGGTAGTGGGCGTTCACCGTGATCGGGCCACTGCCCCTTGCGGCGTCCAGCGCGTGATCCAGCAAGCTGCGCCCCGCGACCTCGATCAGGGGTTTGGGACGCGTCGCGGTCATCGCCCCCATTCGCGTGCCAAAGCCCGCGGCGAGGATCAGGCAAGGCAGGCTCATGGGGCGGTCCAATGGGCTGTTCGGTCGAGCAACTCGGCCACAGGTTTCCGGAGGGTGGGCAAGGTGTCGGCGGCCCGCGCCACAAGGGTGCGGGTGCGTGGCAGATAGGTGGCGTAGGACGGCTTGCCATAGACGGTGGAAAGCCGCCGGAAGATGCCCAGAATGCGCAGGTTGCGTTGCAACGAAAGCGTGGCGATGCGGGTGGGGGTGCTGTGGGTGGCGATCAGCTCGGCCCGCCACGCTTCGGGAACTACGCGGCGCGGATCGTCAAGCAGAGAGGCAAGGTCATACCCCTGCGGCAGCAACATCGCGTCCTGGAAATCAAGCAACCCGACCCGCGCGTCACCGGTGCGACCCGGCAACCACATCAGGTTATCCGCATGGACATCGCGCAGGGACAGGGTGCGCGCGCCCGCTGCATGGGTCTTCAGCGCGTCGGTCAGCCCGGCCAATATCGTTTCGCGCAAACTGTCGCTGTTCTCGACGAAATCAAAGGTAAGCGCGGTCATCTGCGCCATGGCCTCGGCGTCGGGCGCGGCTAGGTTTGCCGGCGTTTCAGACGAAAGGCGGTCGATCAGGATCGCGGTCGCCTCATAGGCCGCGCGGGCTGCATCGGGGGTGTTTTCCAGCAGGCGCGACAGGCTGAGGTCGCCCAAATCCTCCATCAAGATGAGGCCCTTGGCGGGGTCCGCGTGAAACTCTTGCGGGGCGGACAGGCCGATGCTGCGCAGGTGCGCGCGGATGGTGCGAAAGGCGACGTAGCTGGCGCGTTCCGCTTCCGTGGCGGTGGGTGCGTCCATCAAGATGGCGGTCTTTTCCGCGAGGGTCAGGCGCAGGTAGCGCCGGGTCGAGGCGTCGCCCGCCAAGGGCACAGACGTGGCGTCCGCCCACCCGGCGCTTGCAAGAAATGGGGCGTGGCTCATCCCGGAAGCACCGCCGCAAGTCGCCGTGCGAGGTCCGCGCCCTCAGGCCCATAAAGCGCTGCTTCGCGGGTGTCATCGCCGCGCCGATCAAGGTGTACTAGCGCGGCAATCTCGGGCCAGTCGGGGGCCAGCCTGTCCGGCCATTCGATCAGGCAAATGGCATCTTCCATGGCCTCCAGCAGGCCCAGTTCGTCGATCTCGGAAGGATCGCCAAGACGGTAAAGATCAGAATGCCACAGGGCGGCGCCCGCGCCTTCGTAGGTTTGCACCAAGGTGAAGGTGGGGCTCGGCACCGGCTCCAGCGGGTTGCCCAGATAGGCCCGGATCAAGGCCCGCGCGAGGTGAGTTTTCCCGGCCCCCAGCCCGCCCGACAACAGCAAAGTATCGCCCGCATGCAGGCAGGCCGAGAGCCGCGCCGCGAGGGCATCGGTGGCATCGGGAGAGGGCAGATCAACCGAGGCGATCACGGCCCAATCGGGCAGCGTGGGGGCATCGGTTTCCGGCAAAGAGATCATGGGCTGCGTCATCGGCCACAGCCTAAACCGGTTCGCAGGGGATTTGAATCGAAACCCTACGCGCGGCGTTTGGTGTCTTCGGGGACCTGTGATCTTGCGGCGTCCAGCAGGGGCGTGACTGTGTCAGGGGCCAACTCGGCCAGGGGGTCCGTCAGGCTGACGTCCAAGGGCAGGAACTGGACCACCGTGGCCCGGCCGCGTGTCGGCGCCATGCGCACCGCCAGCCTCAGGCCAGCCTTTGTTTCAACCTCTTCCACCCAAGGGGCACGCTCTACCTCATGGCCGACAAACTGTCGGATATCGCCCCAAACCGGGCTGGGTTTACAGCCGTCCGCCCATTCCTGACAGGCCTGGTTCAGATGTGGCATCTGCGCGAGGATTTGCGGATCCTGGCCCCACAACCTGCCATAGCCTTCATTGGCGCCGATCATTGCGCCATCGGCTTGGAACACAGCGATCGCGGCGGGCACGGCATCCAGGACGGCTTGAAACATTTCCAGATCAGCGCGGAATTGCCGGGTCAGGGTGACCTCTGCGCTGATGTCCTCAAACATGAAAGCAATCGCGCCGTCAGGATGCGGGCGCCCCATCACGCGGAAGGTTTTGCCTTCGGGAAGTTCCCACAACTGGCGGTAGGTGCCATTTTCGGCGTCCTCTTCAAGTTGGGCAATCTCATCGCGCCAACTGCGGTAATCGCGCGGCTCGGGCATCCGCTTTTTCTCACGCAGTTGATCGAGGAATGAGCGCAGATCGGGCCGCGCCGACAAAAATTCCGGCCCCGCCTGAGTAAGCGCCACCAGCGCGGGATTGAACGTCACAAGCTGACGTTTGCGGTCAAACACGGCAAGGCCCACGGGCAGAGCGGCGAAAGTCTTGGTGGTGGTTTGCAGGAACTGCCGCAGGCTGCCTTCGGCCCGCACAAGGCGGTCGGCAGGTTGCGCGGTGAACAGGGCAGAACCGCCGGGCAACCGATCACGGCTGACTTCGTACCACGTCGGCTCATCCCGGTCCGGCATTGCGATCTTGCATCTTCGAACGGTGCCCTCTGCCGGGGTAACATCCAGCTCCGAGGCAAAGACGCGGGGCAGCGGCCAACCCGGAGCTTCCCCATCGCGGAGCCGTTCGACCAAGTCAAAATACGGCGCGTTCGCCCAGATGACACGGGCGTTATCATCCTCTTTCCACATCGGGACAACGCCCGTGTCGAGGGACGCGCGCAGGTCTGAGAGCTCGGACTTGAGGGCGTGCAGTGTGGCAGCTTCAACCGTATGGCGGCCGTCCTTCTCATCGGCGGGCCCGATGGAGAGGGTGAGAACGTCGTCGTCCTCCATCCGGCCGCCGATCAACACGGCATCCTTGCCAATGCGCCCGTCAATCAAGAAGGGATCACTGCGATCGTGCAAGGCAGAGAGGTGAGATTTCAGGTCCGGGCTCAGGGGCAAAAGCGCGGCAACAAGCCGTTTATAGGCCGCGGTTCGATCAATGCCAGCTTCAAGGAAGGCATCGTCGGCGTCCACATCGGAAAGCAAATACCCCTCTCGGAACCGATAACGGCGCAGTACGTCGGTGCCGCTCGTCGCGCCTTGAGACGCCCCAACCGGGGCGGGCGTACGCCCATATCGGGCCAAGAGCCGGGTCGTCAGCGCCACGGCCGTGGCGGCAGTGACAAAGGAAATCACTATAAAAATAAGAGTTGTCGCGTTGTCCAACACATGTACCCCGTTCTTTGCCCCGAGGGGTAGCTTGGCGCAAAACGGTTAACGGCAAGTTAATTGCTGAACGGCGGATCAGGCACGGCGTTTCGAAAATGGAAACAATGCCCTTATAGTTCAGTCTATTATGGGTACATTGGGCCCCAATGCGCCGCTGGCCTGAGCGCTCTCGGCAAGAATCGTAGCGTTGGGCCAAGTCACCTGAACCCGCGCACCCGAGCGCCCCTTTGTGTCGTCCGAGGTCAAAAACGGGTCCGCGGCATTGATGAAGCGCACACCTGCGCCCGAGCGTTCCAGAAGCGTTTTCGCAATGAAAAGCCCCAGCCCCATCCCCTGATAGCCGGGGCGCAGATCTTTATGGGCGCGGTCGCGCCGCCGCAGGAACGGATCGCCCAGGCGGCCAAGCAGATCGGGGGGGAAGCCGGGCCCATCATCGGTGATGGAAACCATCAGGTAGTTTTCATCCCAATCGGCCTCGATCCAGACCTGCTCTTCCGCGAAATCCACGGCGTTCTGCACAAGGTTGCGTAGGCCGTGAATCACCTCGGGCTTGCGCCAGATTTGCGGCTGGAGCGCGGGGGTGGAATCGTCGATGTCGCCCACTGGATCAACGTCGAAATGCAGGGCAATCCCGCGATCGGAATGGGGTTCGGCGGCCTCTTGCAGCACGGCTTCCAGGGGCGCACGGCGCATGTGGATATCGTCTTTGCCCGCCCGCCCCATCGAGCGCAGGATATCGCGGCACCGATCTGTCTGATCGCGGATCAAGGCCACGTCTTCGGCCAACAAAGGCTGGTCCGACAGGTCGTCCATCAACTCGGTCGCTGTCAGTTTGATCGTCGCCAGGGGCGTGCCCAATTCATGGGCGGCCGCGGCCACAACGCCGCCAAGGTCGGTCAACTTCTGTTCCCGTGCCAGCGCCATTTGCGTGGCCAGCAGGGCCTGGCTCATCCGGTGGGTTTCCGACGCGACCCGGCGGGCGTAGGCGGACAGGAACAAGATGCCGATCACCAGTGACACCCAGAAGCCGACGGTGAACAGGCCGGGCAGCACCAAGACCTCTCCGGTCAGGCTGACCAGCGGCAGATGCCACAGGGCGAGGCAGGTGATGAGAAAGATCGCCAGAAGGCCCAGGATCACCGTGGAGCGCATGGTCAGCGCCGTGGCCGAAATCGTGACGGGCGCAAGGATCAGCAACGAGAACGGGTTGTTCAGCCCGCCCGTCAGAAACAGCAGGAACGACAGTTGCGCCAAGTCGAACAGCAGCGTCAGCATCGCGTCCCGGTCGCTGAGGCGTTGGTTTTCGGGGAACACATACATCGCCACGAGGTTCGACGCGACGCTGGCTCCGATGGCCAGAAAGCACAGGCCAAGCTCCACCCTCAGGCCCAGATAGAACGCCGCTGTCACCACGGCCACGGTTTGTCCCAGGATCGCCAACCAACGCAAAACCAACAGCGTGCGCAGGCGTACCCAATCGACGCGGCTGTCTTGCTGGACCAACCGCAAGGCTGGGTCTAATAGGGGTTCACTGATCGCCATTGGGCAGGGCATCCTGTCACATCTACGCGCTTGTGAATTGTTAGGCGCGTCTGGCTAGGTAATCAACGCGATGACTTCTCCTTGCACGAGGCTTTTTGATATGACACGGAACTTTGCCCTCGCCTCTGCTGCGCTGATCGGCGTGCTTTTGGCTGGAACAGGCGCTGCTATTCTTGTGGCGAACGCCGGAGATGACGACCAATTCGCGCAATGCCGCCAAGGGGTTGTTGCAGGGGGCGGCGGCACCATTGGCGGCCCGTTTGAATTGGTCTCAGAGACCGGAGAAACGGTGACAGATGCGGATGTCATCACCGAGCCTACGCTGATGTACTTCGGCTATACGTTCTGCCCCGATGTCTGCCCCCTCGACGCGGTGCGCAACGCCGAGGCCGTCGATATCCTGGAAGAGGGCGGCTACAGCGTCCTGCCCACCTTTGTGACCGTCGATCCAAGCCGTGACACGCCCGAGGCATTGGCCGCCTTCACGGAAAACGTCCACCCCCGCATGGTGGGGCTGACCGGCACAACCGAGCAGACCCACGCAGCCGCCAGCGCGTACCGGGTGTACTATCAGGTCCATGATGACGGCAGTGATCCCTACTACCTCGTGGATCACACGGCCTTCACCTACCTGATGCTGCCCGAAACCGGCTTTGCGGAGTTCTTCAACCGCGACGTGACCCCCGCCGAGATGGCCGAGCGCACCGCCTGCTTCATCGACGCGGCCCGCTGAACCGCGCAGCCGCTTTGACACAAGAAAAAAGGCGACCCTGCCGGAAGCGAGGTCGCCTTTTCAATTTCGATATAGCGCGGGGAGACTAGGCGTCGTCGATGGCGCCTTTGACCTCACCTTTGGTCTGCTGCGCTTCGCCTTTCAGCTTCTGCGCCTTGCCTTCGGCCTGCAACTTCTCGTTGTCAGTCATGTCGCCGACCTTGTCCTTGACGGAACCGGCGGCTTTGTTGGCGGCACCCTTGGCCTTGTCTGCAAATTCACCCATGGGAATTCTCCTTGTAGATCGCGGCGCTTCTGCACGTCCGCGGCAAACCGATGAGCGGCATCGGCACCGTTGGTCTGTCGTTCATGGGAGTAACGCGGGCTGCACTCGAAAGGTTCCGAAACGCCTGCCGGCCGCCGATGAGAAATGGAAAGGGGCGCCCCGTTAGAGACGCCCCTGGCCGTACTTTATGGTCGAAATCAGCCCTTGGAGAACTCGGGATAGGCCTCCATGCCAAGCTCTGCCAGGTCGAGACCGTTGATCTCGTCCTCTTCGCTGACGCGGATGCCCACGGTCGCTTTGAGGATCGCCCAGACAGCGGCGGAGATCACGAAAACGAAGAGGCCGATAGCTGCGATACCCATGATCTGTGCGCCCCAGTTGCCGGTGTAGAAGGCCACGGCCAGCGTGCCCCAGATACCAGCGAAGAGGTGAACAGGGATCGCACCCACAACATCGTCGATCTTCAGTTTGTCGAGCAGTGGCACCGTGAAGACAACGATCACACCGCCAACAGCACCGGTAAGAAGCGAGGCAAACAGCGATGGCGCCAGAGGCTCAGCGGTGATGGAGACCAGACCGGCAAGCGCGCCGTTCAGGACCATCGTCAGGTCAACCTTGCTGTACATGATTTGGGTCAGGATCAAGCAAGCGACAGCACCGGCGGCGGCAGCCATGTTGGTGTTGGCGAAGATACGAGAGATGTCCGCCACGTCTGCAATCGTGCCCATCGCCAGTTGCGATGCGCCGTTGAAGCCGAACCACCCAAGCCACAGGATGAACGTACCCAGAGTTGCCAGCGCCAGATTGGAACCGGGAATCGGGTTTACGCGGCCATCTTTGTATTTGCCCAAACGGGGCCCAAGGATGATGGCACCGGCCAGCGCTGCGAAACCGCCTGCGGCATGAACCAGCGTGGAGCCTGCGAAGTCCGAGAAGCCCGCCTCGGACAACCAGCCGCCGCCCCACTGCCAGGATGCTTCGATCGGGTAGATCAGGCCTGTCAGAACAACCACGAAGATGAGGAAGGGCCAAAGCTTGATACGCTCAGCCAGCGTGCCGGACACGATGGAGGCCGTCGTGGCGCAGAACATCAGCTGGAAGAAGAAGTCCGAACCCACGGAGGCGTAATCCAGCGCGGTTTCCGTGTCGGCAAGGCCAACAGGCTCCAGCGAAGTGATGGCAAAGAAGGGACCCAGCCAACCTTCGATCAGCCAGTCGGCCGGATACATGATGCCGAAGCCGATCAGCCAGTACATGATGGCCGCGATTGAGAAGAGGGCGATGTTCTTGGTCAGCTGCATCGCCACGTTCTTGGAACGCACAAGGCCCGCCTCCAACATCGCGAAGCCCGCGGCCATCCAGAACACCAGAAAGCCGCCGATCAGAAACAGCAATGTGGTGAAGATATAAGAGGTGTGTAGCGCGGCCTCATCCTGGGCCGCTGCCATGGTGGGAAGCGCAATTGCTGCTGCCGCCATGGCTGGAAAAAGATACTTGGTTTTCATAGGTTTGGTTCCCTTACCCGTCAGCACTTACAGCGCGTCGTCGTTGGTTTCGCCGGTGCGCACACGCATGGCGCTTTCCACGTCGAGCACGAAGATCTTGCCGTCGCCGATCTTGTCGGTCTTGGCGGTGGACCGGATCGTTTCCACAACCTGGTCGGCCATGGAGGCCACGACGACGATCTCCAGCTTCACCTTTGGAACGAAGTTCACGGCGTATTCCGCGCCGCGATAAATTTCGGTGTGGCCCGATTGAGAGCCGAAGCCCTTGATCTCGGTCACCATCATGCCGCGCACGCCGATGGTGGTCAGTGCTTCGCGGACCTCCTCCAGCTTGAACGGTTTGATTGCTGCAATGATGAGTTTCACTGTCTGTCACCCCTTTACGGTTGTTGACTGTCCCTCACGCCCGCGGAAGCGGGGCGCTTATGGGGATAAGACAGGGCCTATGACCCAACGAGGGCAATGAAACGGGCCGCTCCCAAGGGGGCTGAGCGCGGGTTTTGCATTTTTTTTGCTCGATATTGTGGAGATGCCCTTTATTTGTGCAGCGCAATAATGGGCAGGGTTCCGCCACCCCTTCGCTTTCCCCGAGAATTTGACTATCGTCATGGCTAAATGAGGTAGGCCCCAGCGAAAGCGACAATCGGGCCCCCGATACGAGGCAAGAGTGATATGAGCCCTTCTGGTAATGGCAGGCGGCGACTGGTGGCCGACCGACGTGCGAGCGCAACTCCGAAGCGCAAAAGCAGCAACGGAGGTGGCGGCGCGCGAAAGCCCCGAAAACGTGCCGCGCCGCGTCGCAAATCGCCCCAACGTGGCGGTATTCTGGGCTTTTTCGCCCGGATCATTCGCTTCATCTTCCGCCTGATCTGGAGCGTGATCTGGCGCAGTGCGGTCGTGGTGGGTCTGATCCTCGCCGTCGCGACGGGCTACTACTATACGCAACTGCCCGAGGACGTGGGCGCGCTGCAAGATGCCCGTCAACGGGGATCGGTGACCATGCTGGACCGCTACGGCGAGACCTTCGCCTGGCGCGGAGAGCAATTCGGCGGGGCGATTGCGCCCACTGATACCTCATTACATCTGGTCAATGCCGTTGTTGCCACGGAAGACCGACGCTTCTTTCGGCATCTGGGCGTCTCGCCGCGCGGCATCGCGTCGGCCATCCGGATCAACCTGCGCGAAGGGCGGGGGCCCCTGTCGGGCCATGGCGGCTCCACCATCACGCAGCAGGTGGCGAAACTTCTGTGCCTCGGTCACGGCTATGACCCTGAAGAATTTGAGACAGAGGCCGAGTATGAGGCCGATTGCCGACGCACGACCCTGTGGCGCAAGATCCAGGAGGTGCCCTATAGCCTTGCGCTGGAACTGCGCTATTCCAAGGCGGAGATCCTGTCGCTCTATATGAACCGTGCCTACCTTGGCGCCGGCTCGCGTGGGTTTGAGGCCGCGTCGCAACGCTATTTCGGCATTTCCTCGACCGAGGTGAACCCGCAGCAATCGGCGATGTTGGCGGGTCTTCTGGCCGCCCCGTCCCGGTTCGCCCCCACCCGCAACCTTGAGCGCAGCCAGGAACGGGCCAATGTGGTGCTGAACCTGATGGAGCGCGAAGGCTACTTGAGTGCAGCGTCTGCGGACCGCGCCCGTGCCAATCCCGCGACCCTGTCGGCGGCAGCGACCCAAGACACCGGGGGGTACTTTGCCGATTGGATCATGTCCGTGGGCCCCGATTTCCTGACCGGCGACACCACCGAAGACGTGATTATCCGCACCACCTTCGACCCCGCCATTCAGGCGGCGGCAGAAGCCTCGATCCAGAACGTCTTTGCCAACCAGGTGCGCGAAGGATCAGAAGCCGAAGCCGCGATTGTGGTGATGAGCGCGGACGGCGCGGTGCGGGCCATGGTCGGTGGCCGCGAGCTTTCCGGCGGCGGCCTGTTCAACCGGGCAGTGCAAGCGGTGCGGCAACCGGGCAGTGCGTTCAAGCCGTTCGTCTATGCCACCGCCCTGGATTTGGGCTGGCGCTTTGACGACATGATCCTTGATGCGGAGCTTTGCCTGAACGTCCCGGGATCTGGGCAATATTGCCCCGAAAACTACACCCGTCAGTTCTACGGCATGGTGACGCTGACGGAGGCTTTGCAAAGCTCCCTCAACACCGCCGCCGTGCGCCTGTCCGAGGAAGTGGGCCGCGATCTTGTGCGCCAGGTGGCAAGCGATTTCGGCATCGAAAGCGACCTTGCCGCAGGCCCCGCCCTGGCACTGGGCGCGTCCGAATCCACCTTGATCGAGATGACGGGCGCTTATGCCGGTATCCTGAACGGCGGTTCCGCCGTGCGGCCCTACGGCATGACCGAACTGCGCCTGATGGGCGAAAGCGAACCGATGTTCGAGCAGGAAACGGGTATCCGCGAGCGCGTGATCTCGGAATCCTCGGCCCGGCAACTGACCTATATGATGAGCCGCGTCGTCGCCGATGGCTCGGGCCGACGTGCGGCGCTGCCGGATCGTCCCGTGGCGGGTAAAACCGGCACCACCAACAGCGCGCGGGACGCGTGGTTTGTGGGCTTCTCGGCGGATTATGTGGCGGGTGTCTGGATGGGCTACGACGATAACCGCCCGCTGTCTGGCGTGACCGGCGGTGGCCTTCCGGCGGAAATCTGGCGACAAGCGATGGAGCAAATCCATGAGGATCTGCCCGTGCGGCCCCTGCCGATGATCGACCCCATCGCCGAGGCCCGGACCGATCAACCCGACTTCTTTGTTGATGGCAACGGCCAGCAGGTTCCGATCAACCCCAATACCGGAGAGGTGCTAAGCACCGACGCCGATGGTGTGATCCGTGGCCCGATCACGCCGCAAGGCACGCGGGTGCCGATTGGTGGTGGTGGCCAAGGCCAAGGCCAAGGAAACATTGGGGATGCGGTGAACAACGTGCTGAACCGACTGTTCGGCCCGCGCCAGTAAGGCAGCCTGACAGCATTTTACCACAGGGCGGGTTGGTTCCCGCCCTGCGGCTATTGAGACGACGTGCTCAATACCCCAGCGCGATGCCGTCCTTGCGCGGGTCCGAGCCGCCCTCCAGCAAACCATCGGGATGAATACGGATCGCCTGCGCCCCGCCGATAGGTTGCACCGGCGTCATCAGCTTGTGGCCTTTGCCCTCCATCGCGCTGCGCATCTCGGGGCCGTAGCCGCGCTCCACCTTGACCTCTCCGGCTTCGGCAAAGGCGCGGGGGGCGTCGATCGCCGCTTGTGGGTTCATCCCGTAGTCCACCACGTTGGACACGAATCGCGCGTGGCCCGTGGATTGCCACGCGCCGCCCATGACGCCGAACGGCATGAGCGAGCCATCGGACAGCTTCAACATGCCGGGAATGATCGTGTGCATCGGGCGTTTGCCCGGCCCGGCCTCATTCGGGTGGCCCTTCTTCAGGGTGAAGCCGCCGCCCCGATTCTGGAACAGAATGCCGAACTTGTCCGAGGCAAAGCCCGACCCGAAGGAATGGAAAACCGAATAAATCAGGCTCACGGCGCGGCGGTCCTTGTCGACCACGGTGATATAGACCGTGTCCTTGTGGATGTTGTCCGAGGCGGCGCGGGGATCGTCCATCGCCTCATCGGGGTCAATCATCGCGGCAAGGCTCATGGCGGTGTCTTTGGACAGCATGTGATCCAGCTTGGTGACGTGACCGGGATCGGCCAGAAACCGGTCGCGGGCGTCGTAGCCGAGTTTCGTTGCTTCCGCCTCCAGATGCGCCCGTTGCGCGCCGAAGGGGTCATCTTGCGGCGCGTAGGTTTCCAGCATGTTCAGAATCAGCATCGCCGCCGCCCCTTGGCCGTTTGGCGGCAGCTCGATCAGTTCCGCGTCGCGGTAGGTGGAGCGTAGCGGCGTCACGTATTCGCAAGCGGTCTTGGCGAAGTCTTCGGCCGTGTGGGTGCCGCCGAGTGCCTTGAGGCTGCTCAACATGTCGTCCAGAACCTCTCCCTCATAAAATCCGGCGCGTCCCTTGGCGGCGATCCGGCGCAGCACCTCGGCCTGACCGGGCGCCTTGAACCGAGCGCCCATCGGCAGGGGTTTGTCGTCTTGCAGAAAATGCTTGCGGCCCGCGCCCTGCAACACCTCGCCCGAGGTTGCGTAATCAAGGGCCACACGCGGGGCAATCGGCACGCCGGCGTCAGCGTAATGGATGGCAGGGGCAAGAACGTCGGCCAAAGGTAGCTGGCCGTGATCGGCGTGAAGGCGGCAGAACCCATCTACCGCGCCGGGGATGGTGACGGCGCTGATATCATAGAGCGGCATGGTGTCGTGATGGGCGCGGATAGCGTCTGCATCCAGCCCCGCAGCCGCACGCCCCGAGCCGTTGAGGCCAATGATCTCTCCGTCCGGTTGCGCCACCAGCGCGAACATATCACCGCCGATGCCAGTGCTTTGCGGTTCGCAAATGCCAAGCAGCACCGCGCCCGCAATCGCGGCATCCACAGCGTTACCGCCCTTTTGCAGAACGAAAATTGCAGCTTGTGCGGCCAGGGGATGCGACGTGGCACACATGCCTTGGTCGGCGTAAACGGCGGATCGTCCGGGTTGGTGAAAGTCGCGCATCTTGGCCCTCGTGTTGTTGGAACCCCGAACCCTAAGCCGACAGGCGTGGGGGGCAAGGGGGCGTTTCAGCGGAGGGGGGGATGTGGCTGCAGAGGGCCTCGGCATCGCGCACTGGGTGGGGGCATTAATGCTCGGCACCGAGGGAAGCCTCTGCAGCTACAAGAACAGATATGATAGTCCAACGGGGCGTCGGTTGGGAGAAAATGAGGCACTTGTGTGGCGGAGAAGCCTGACACCGTGGAAAATGTGCGAGGGCCTTTGCAAGCTCAGAGGTTTTTGGCCGGTGGACGGCCAAAGCCATTCTACGGCTCTTGCAATTCTGCGGCGAGGGGCCGGTAAGTGTCTGTGAATAAATGAGGGTCAGCGCGTTCGATCTACGCGCAAGTTTCGCAATGCGAGAGGGGATCGGACAGGCCAAGCCAGCGCTACACCCCTATGTCCCGCCAGTCCCCGGCCAAGGTTGCGTATGGGGGATCAAAAAAACCAGTTCATTAGTATCGTTTGCGCGCCGATAGTTCAGGTCTTGGGTTAATTCACGGACCATCGCCCAACCGAATCCCCCTTCGGGCAGATCGTCCCGATTCTCGGGAACGAACTGTGCACGTCGTCCGGCGGGCGCCACGCCGTCGGGCATCGGGCCGCCGTGATCCAGAATTTCACACCAAAGCCCGTCGTCGCGCAGCCAAATCGACATCTCGATCGGGTGGCCTTCCTCAAACCCATAGGCGTGTTCGACCACGTTATTAAGAACCTCTCCCAGAATGATCTGAGACGTGTCGCAAGTCACAGAATCAACCTTTGCCGCGCGCACGTCATTTCTGGCACGGTCCAGAGCATGACGCACTTGCACCGTCCCCGATTGGAATCGGTGAAAAACGTCAGGCGCTTTGGTGTGTGTCATCGGACTGTCCTTGATTGCGACGAACCCAGTGCCCCGTGGGAAGATTCGGGCATTCGGCGGCTGATACAGCTTCCAAGACTATTCTGCGGCAGTGGGTCCGGCCGCCGCCAGTGCTGCATCCAGGCTGGCGAAGATCGGGAACACCGAATTCATCCGGGTCAGCAGCATCACCTTTTCAACAGGCGATTGCAGACCGGCAAGGGCCATGTGCCGGCCCGAGCCCAACGCCTTGTAGACGGCCACGATGGCGCCAAGACCGCTCGAATCCAGAAACTCGACTTCACTCAGGTCAAGAATCACGTCCCCCCCGGCGGCAGTGAGCGTCCGAAAAGTTTCCTTGAACTGAATCGCAATGCTCGCGTCGAGGCGCTGCTCCGCGATGTGAACAACACCTACGGTGTCGTGTTGGGTGTAGGTCAAATTCATCGCATGTTCCTCGTGCTCGGCATTTGCTACGAACCTAGGCAACAAGTCTTACTATTTCGTTTTCGCACCGCTGCGATTTGGAGGAACGATGGAACAGATTGTCATTACCGGAGCCGCACGCACGCCCATGGGCGGTTTCCAAGGCGCACTTTCACCCGTGACCGCAGCCGAATTGGGCGGCGCGGCCATCAAAGCGGCGCTGGGAGGCGCACAGGTGGATGAGCTGCTGATGGGGTGCGTTCTTCCCGCAGGCCAGGGCCAGGCCCCCGCACGGCAAGCAGGTTTCCACGCGGGACTGGGCGAAAGCGTCCCCGCGACGACCCTCAACAAGATGTGCGGCTCGGGCATGAAGGCGGCAATGATGGCCTACGATGCGCTGGCCCTCGGGCAGGCGGATGTGATCGTGGCAGGCGGGATGGAATCCATGACCAACGCCCCTTACTTGATGCCCTCCATGCGCAACGGCGCGCGCATCGGCCATCAGAAGACCCTGGATCATATGTTCCTCGATGGTCTCGAAGACGCCTACGACAAAGGCCGCCTCATGGGGACTTTCGCGGAAGATTGCGCGGAAGCATTCCAGTTCACCCGTGAAGCCCAGGACGCCTACGCGCTCGGCTCCCTGGAAAACGCGCTGGCCGCACTGAACTCTGGCGCCTTCGCCAACGAGGTCACCCCGATCACGATCAAGACCCGTAAAGGCGCGACCGAGGTCACAACAGATGAACAGCCGGGCAATGCGCGGCCTGACAAGATTCCCCAACTCAAACCGGCCTTCCGCGAAGGTGGTACGGTCACTGCCGCCAACTCCTCTTCGATCTCCGATGGCGCCGCTGCCCTCACCCTGGCGCGTGCCTCCGCGGCCAAGACCCAAGGCCTGCCCGTGCGTGCTCGCATCCTTGGCCACGCTTCCCATGCCCATGCGCCGTCCCTCTTTCCAACGGCCCCGGTCCCGGCCACTCAGCAACTGCTCGACCGTATCGGCTGGACAACCGAGGACGTGGACCTATGGGAAGTGAACGAAGCCTTTGCCGTCGTCCCTATGGCCTTCATGCACGAAATGAACGTCCCTCGGGAAAAGCTAAACGTAAACGGCGGCGCCTGTGCCCTGGGCCACCCCATCGGCGCCTCTGGCGCGCGGATCATCGTCACGCTGCTCCACGCCCTGGAGGCACGTAACCTGAAACGAGGCATCGCCGCCATCTGCATCGGCGGCGGCGAAGGCACCGCCATCGCAATCGAGCGCGACTAACCCTTCACCTTTTCTCAAATATCGAATCCCACCATGGCCGACTACGCAACGCTTACCAAAACGATCGCCTCCCTCACCGAAGGCGAAACCGACACCGTGGCCCTCATGGCCACGGTGGCGTGTGAGCTGCACCACGCAGACCCCCGCTTCGATTGGACCGGATTCTACCGTGTCACGGAACCGAACCTGCTCAAAATCGGTCCTTACCAAGGTGGTCACGGCTGCCTGCAAATCCCGTTCTCCAAGGGGGTTTGCGGCGCGGCGGCCCGGACCGGTGAAACGCAATTGGTCGCAGACGTTGATGCTTTCCCAGGCCACATCGCCTGCGCCTCCTCCACCCGTTCTGAAATCGTCCTGCCGGTCCGCGACGCCTCCGGCACCATCATCGCGGTCCTCGATATCGACAGCAATCAGCCCGATGCCTTCAAAGCCGAGGACGCAACCGCCCTCCAAGCAATCCTGACCGACACCTTCTCCTGCCCCTGACCGCGCCATGGAATTCCTTGCAAGGAATTCCCCAAAACTCTTGCAAGAGTTTTCCCAGAGTTTTGCAAAACTCTGGGCCGCCACCCTGTCATCCTCTCGGCAAGGGCACCACACCTGCGCCATCGGGAGCCATCTCTTCAAAGTCAAAGTTATCCAGCCGCTCCGCCCGCTTCCCGGCCCGGGACGACGCGGTCAAAATTCCGGCCACGTCGTCCCCGGCCTGCCGCAAATGCGCTTCCAGCTTTCCCGCCCGCTCGCCGACAATCTCCACATCGCGGTGCAATTGCTTCAAGGCTTTGCGGATCTCTCCGGCCTGCTCGCGCATCCTTGCGTCCTTCATCACCGCCCGCATTGTGTTCAGCGTGGCCATGCAGGTGGTGGGCGATACGATCCAGACCCTTGCGTCAAACCCCGCCCTCACGACCTCGGGCAGGCGTGCGTGTAACTCGGCGTAGACAGCCTCTGAGGGCAGGAACATCAGCGCCCCGTCGGCGGTCTCTCCCTCGATGATGTATTTCTCCGAGATCGCCTTGATATGCACCCGGACCGCCGCCCCAAACTCTCGCAACGCCCGTGCTTGAGCCTCGGCGTTGGGGGCTCTCATCAACGCCTCATAGGCCTCCAGCGGGAACTTGGCGTCGATCACAATCGGCCCCGGTGGGTTCGGCAGATGAATCAACACATCTGCTCGCTTTCCGTTCGATAGCGTCGCTTGCAGCGCGTAGGCGTCCGGTGGCAGGGCGCCGGACACGATATCGTTCAGTTGGATTTCCCCAAACATCCCGCGCCGTTGCTTGTTCGACAGGATATCCTGCAACCCCAATACATCGCCCGAGAGCTTTTCGATCTTCGCCTGCGCCCGGTCGATCTGCTCCAGCTTCTGCTGCAATTCCCCAAGGCTCCGCGCCGTGCGCGTTGACGTCCCGTGCAGCGTTTCGGACATGCCCTTCTGCACCTCCTCCAACCGCCGCTCCATCGCCTCCTGCAACGAGGCCTGTGCTCTCGCCTGATGGTCCGACACCGCGGCCAAACCACCGGCCAGCCGCTCCTGTCCCTGACCTAACGCCTGCACCGTCTTTCCCAATGCCGCCATGTGGTGCGCCAGCGGCTCCACCGCCAAGGCGGATCGTTTTGCGGCCTTCAACCCCGACAGGATCAGCACCATCAACAAGACCAACGCCACCGCGCCGCCCACAACGGCCCATACAACCGGATCGCTCAGATCCACCGAAATCTCGCCAAGAGTAATCACGTGCGCCCGAACAGCCGCTCAATATCTGCCAGTTTCAGCTCCACATAGGTGGGCCGCCCGTGGTTGCACTGGCCCGATAGCGGCGTGGCCTCCATCTCGCGGAGCAGGGCGTTCATCTCATCGGCCCGCATCTGCCGCCCTGACCGGATGGAGCCGTGGCAGGCCACGCGGCTCAACACCGCCTCGACCCGGGCTTGTACCGTCTGGCTGTCGCCCAGATCGGCCAATTCATCCAGGATATCGCGCACCATCGCTTCGGCATTGATCTCCCCCAGAATGGCCGGGGTTTCGCGTACCGCCACGGTGCCCGGCCCGAACGGTTCAATCACCAGGCCAAACCGCTCCAACTCTGCCGCGTGATCCAACAGACGGTCCGCATCGGTGCCAAGGGTGATGATCTCGGGGATCAGCAACGCCTGCCTCGCCACACCGTTTTCGGCCATCTGAGTCTTTAACCGCTCGTACACCAACCGCTCGTGGGCCGCGTGCTGATCCACCACCACAATGCCGCCGGGGGTTTGCGCGATGATGTAATTCTCGTGGACCTGTGCCCTTGCGGCGCCCAAGGGACCGTCGCTGTCGATCACCGCTTCATCGACGCGGGCCGAGGGGGCGGACCAAGACGGGGCCGCTTCCTCCATGCCCCGGATCGGCGCGAAACCGCGCTGCTGGCCCGTCCGGTCCATCTGATAGACGCGCGGCGAGGAAAGCGGCTCCGCAGGAGGCGCTTGAGGAGCCGTCTGAAACGCCTGCAACGTCGCGTCAGCGACGGTGGACGACGCGCGATGCCCGGCTTCGGCCAAGGCATGGCGCAACCCCGTCACAATCAACGACCGTGCGGCGGTAGGCTCCCTGAACCGCACCTCGGATTTCGCCGGATGCACGTTCACATCCACCCTCTCGGACGGGCAACCGATGAACAGCACGGCCGCCGGATGCCGGTCTCGGCTCAACACATCCATATAGGCCGCCCTCAGCGCCCCGATCAGCAGCTTGTCCCGCACAAGCCGCCCGTTCACGAACAGGAATTGCGCCACGGCGGAGCCGCGGGAATAGGTGGGCAGGGCGGCGTAGCCCCTCAGGTGCAGCCCTTCGCGCTCGGCATCAATGGCCAGCGCATTGTCGGTGAACTCTCGGCCCATGATCGCCGTCAATCGCCCACGCAACGCATCGAACAGATCGCCGCTTTCGGGATCGACGCGGAACGTCACGCGCTCCACCTCCGTCACATCCTTCAGCGTGAACCCGATGGAGGGTTCGGCCATCGCCAACCGTTTCACCACATCAGAAATCGCCTGCATCTCGGCCCGGTCCGTGCGCAGAAACTTGAGCCGCGCTGGCGTGGCAAAAAACAGATCACGCAATTCAACCACGGTGCCCCGGTTCAACGCTGCGGGCTTCACCGCCTCATGGGCTCCGCCCGTCACACGGATCATGTGGCCCGCGTCCGAGGCGCGGGACGTAATACAGAGCCGTCCGACAGACCCGAGGGAGGGCAGCGCCTCTCCCCTGAACCCAAACGAGTGAATGTTCAGAAGGTCCGTGCCGTCGATCTTTGACGTTGCATGGCGCGACAAGGCCATGGGCAGGTCATCTGCCTCCATCCCGCAGCCGTCATCGGAGACGCGGATCAGCGTTTTGCCGCCATGGGCGACCTCTACCACGATGCGCCGTGCGCCCGCGTCAATCGCGTTTTCCACGAGCTCTTTCACGGCGGACGCTGGACGCTCCACCACCTCACCCGCGGCGATACGGTTAATGGCAGCTTCATCCAGTTGCCGGATGACAGGGCGGCCAGAATCGGCAATGCCTGTGGATATGTTGGGGGTGGGATGTGCCATGGCGCTACCTGTAGCACAGGCGGCCTTGGGGTGGGAACCGATTCCGCGCCTCACCAGGGACTAAGCTGGGTAGGTTGGTTAACGGGGTGACAGACGCTTCGGCCAGCTTAGGCCAGGTCGGGCGGGCCTCGGCCCGCCGCCCCGTTGCCGCCGTCAGTTGGAGGCTTCAAGCCCCTCGGGTTGGCCCACCACCACGAAGCGCAATGCGTCACTATCAACAAGCTCTGCGGCGACCCGTTGGATATCTTCCACTGTCACGGCCCGCACATTGTCATTGCGGCTGGCGATATAGTCGATCGGCATATTGTCGGCCTGCATCGCGGCCAGAATGCCCGCAATCGTGCCGTTGCCGTCGAAGCGCAGCGGATAGGCCCCGGTCATATACTGCTGTGCGGCCTCCAGCTCGGCCTCGGTGATCCCGTTGGCGGCGATCTCGGCCCATTGCGCCTGCACCACGTCAATCGCCTCGGCCACCAAAGCGTTGGAGGATGAGAATCCGCCCTGCATCATGGGGGCGGATCGGCTGAGGCCGAGCCATGTGCTGATCCCATAGGTCAGCCCGCGCTGTTCGCGCACTTCTTCCATCAGCCGGGACCGATAGCCCCCGCCACCCAGAACCTGGTTCATCACGAAGGCCGCGAAGAAATCGGGGTCGTCACGGGCAATACCCGCGTGGCCGAAATAGACGGAGGATTGCGGCGTCTCGAAATCCACCACGGTAATGCCGCCCTCGTCTGACACCTCTGCCGCCTCGGGCAGGGGCACATCAGTCAGCGGCAGATCGCCCAGAAGCGTATCAAGGATCGGCCCAAGGTCTTCGGCGGTCATGTCGCCTGCCACACCGACCGACACGCGGTCGCGCACCAGTGCGCTGCGGTGGGCGGCCAGCAGATCGTCGCGGGTCAGGCTGGCGACGCTTTCCGGCGTGCCCTCAAGACGGGAGCCATAGGGATGATCGCCAAAGGTCAGCGCGTTGAACTCGGCACCGGCAATCGTATCGGGGTCATTGGCGTCGCCTTCAAGGATCGACAAGACCTGTCCGCGTACCCGTTCAATCGCGCTTTCGTCAAAACGCGGGGCAATCAGCACGTCATGCAGAAGCGCCAGAACCTCGTCACGGTTCTGGGTCAGCATCTGGACTGAAATGACCAGCTCATCGCGGTACACGTCGAAGCTGAAAGAGGCGGCAAGCCCTTCAAGTTCAGCGGCGAAAGTGGCCGCATCCATGTCCCCCGCGCCCTCTTCCAGAAGGGCCGTCATCAGATGCACAGCCCCACGCGCATCCGGCGCGTCGATGGAGCCGCCGCCGGTGAACCAAAGATCAAGCGCCACGAAGGGGATGGAGGTATCTTCCACCAGCCAGGCATCAATCCCGCCCTCGGACGTGACCGATTGGATATCCACGATATCGGCATGAAGCGGTGCGGCAAACGCCAGCGCCACGGCCAAGGGGGCAAAGATCCGCGCGGTCAGGCGGGTCAGCTTCAGGCGAGCGCTCATTGGGATGCCTCCTCTGTGGCGGTGGCGGTTTCATCTTGGGGTGGCTGCATCAGGTAGCCGATGGTTGTGGCGTCTTGGCCGAAAATCTCTCGGGCCGCGTCCATGACGTCTTCAATCGTCGTGGCGGCCAGCACATCGGGCCAAGCCTGCACATCGGCCACGGTCAGCCCCGAGGTCAAAGCCCGCCCATAGGCACGGGCAAGGCCCGAGGCATCGTCTTCCTCGTAGATGCGAGAGGCTTCGATCTGGAACCTGATCCTCTCGAACTGGGCGGGGTCGATGCCTTCCTCCAGAAATTCCTCAATCTCGGCCAGAAGATCGGCCTCGGCCTGTTCCAAAGAGGTGCCGGGAAGGGGCATGTTGATCAGGGTAAAGGTCGTCTCATCAAGGCTGGTGCCGCTGTAATAGGCCCCCACGAAGAGCGAGCGTTCATCATCCAGCTGCATTTCCCGTGGCAGAACCGAGGTGAAGCCCGAGCCTGCAAGGATTTCCGCCAGAAGCGTCAGCGCTGCCGCCTCTTCCTGATCGCCCGCGTTGCGTTCCGGCGCGAGGTATTCGATCGAGACATAGGGGTTGGCGACACGGGCGTCCTCGTAGGTCACGCGCCGCTGCGCGATGTGGGGCGGCTCGGTGGGGCGCTCGCGCGATTCGGCGGCTGCGATATCGGGGTTCGCGGGGATCGGGCCGTAATGTTCTTCGGCCAGGGCGCGAACCTCTTCGGGGGTGGCGTCGCCCGCTACCACAAGGATCGCATTGTTGGGATGGTAGTGCGTCCCGTACCAATCGCGGGCGTCTTGAAGGCTCAACTCTTCCATCTCGTGGCGCCAGCCGATGATCGGGCGACCGTAGGGATGGTTGAGGTACGTGGCCGCCGACAATTGTTCGTTGAACAAGGCGCCGGGCGAGGTGTCGGTTCGTTGGGCGCGTTCTTCCAGAATCACCTGCCGCTCGGTGGCGACTTCATCCTCATCAAAGACCAAATCACGCATCCGGTCGGCTTCCATCATCATCATCAGACCCAGACGATCCGCGGCGATGTGCTGATGATAGGCGGTATAATCCCAGGAAGTGAACGCATTGTCCGACCCGCCGTTTTCTTCAACGATGCGCGAAAATTCACGGGATTCCAGATCGTCGGTGGCTTTGAACATCAGGTGCTCAAGAAAATGAGCGATCCCCGATTGGCCCGGCATTTCATCGGCAGAACCCGCGCGGTACCAGACCATATGGGTCACAGCAGCGCTACGGTGATCTTCGATCACAACCACCTGCATCCCGTTATCAAGGGTGAATTCGGTAACTTCACCGGCGGCATTGGCCGCAAGCGGCAGGGCTGTAAGGCCGAGAGCAAGGCCGAGGCCTGCCAGATGGGGGCGGATCATGAAGGAGGTCTCCGGGGCTTTGGATCGTTGGGAGTGAATGTATGGGGTTTCACGGGCGCATCAACACTCCTGACGCAGACGTGACGCGGAAGGCAGTAAGGAATGCCGTAGGCCACGGTCGATCTTTGCCGTTGGATCAGCGCAAAAGAGCCCTTTGGCGGGGGCCAGAGGGGGCATTGGGGGCGGGCGATATCCGGGGGCGTCAGAGGCCGGGCGGCGGGGCGCTTGGGGTTTGCACACCGGAACGGCGCAACCGCTCCAGCTCGGCGTAGCGATCCAAGGCTTGGCGGCGGTAGGCCCGGAAGTAGACGTTGTTCTGGAACAGACGCTCCAGCACACGGCCACCGTTATTCTGCCGGAACGCCAGATCTTCGGCGGCAAGGGTGCCGCGAATGTCGGGGGCAACGCCGAAGCGGGACGCGTGGTTGATCAGCCCGCCTGCGTTGGCATTGGCGCGCGCGATATTGCCGCCAAGGGCTGCGATAGCATCGGCCTCGGGCGTCGGATCAGCGCGGTTGGTGCCACCCAAGGTGGGCGTTGGCAGAGTGCTGCGATCGGCGGGCAATTCCAGATCATTGGTGGGGACGATGGCAAATTCATCGGGCCCGGACTCGGTGTTGCGCAGGTTCATAAGCGTGGGCGTGCCGTTCGAGCAGGCGGTCAGCCCGATCGTGGCGGTCATCAGAACCAGAAGTGTTGCGCGCATAGCCATCGAAGTCTCCTTGGCGCTTGGTCTAGCGCATCTTCAAACGCCCGTCACGGGGTTATCTCCATCCCGGCATTACGCCGCCTTTTTTGCCGGATCTGCGAACAGGAGCAAGCCAATGGCCCCGACAACCACGCCGATATCGGCGATATTGAAGGTATAGGGGTTCTGGAACCCGCAACACGACATGTTGAGAAAGTCGATCACCGCCCCGTGGATCACCCGATCCAGCGCGTTACCAAGCGCTCCGCCAATCACCGCGCCCGCGCTGATCAGCGCCAAAGGCCGCGTCAGCCCGGTCTTCGCCCAATAAAGCAACCAGCCGCAGATCAGCAGCGCCAGCACCACAAGCCCGTAACGCGTCACCTCGGGCCCGCCCGCAAGGATGCCAAAGTTGATCCCCGTATTCCAGCCAAGGTGGAACACCAGAAACGGCGGAAACACCTCCATATGGATGCGCTCAATCAGGTTGAGGCCATAGAGCACGCCATACTTGGACCCCTGATCAATCACGAACCAGAACGCCGCGCTCAATATCACAAGCCTCATCGTTTTATCCTATCTCTCCCCGCCGCACCGGCGAGGAGGCATGAGCCGAGGCGCCGTTGCGCCCCAAATGCCGTTAGTGCCGGAAGTGGCGCATACCTGTAAACACCATCGCCAAGCCCGCGTCATCTGCCGCGGCGATCACCTCGTCATCGCGCATCGAGCCGCCGGGCTGGATCACCGCAGTGGCGCCCGCCTCTGCCGCTGCCAGCAAGCCATCGGCAAAGGGGAAAAACGCATCAGATGCGACAACCGAGCCCTTCGCGGGCGTGTCCGCCATGCCGCATTCCGTGCCCATTCGGGCCGCCTTCAACGCCGCGATGGTCGAGCTGTCAACGCGGCTCATCTGGCCCGCGCCGATCCCCACCGTCGCGCCGCCTTTGGCGTAGATGATCGCGTTGGATTTCGTGTGCTTGGCCACGGTCCAGGAAAAGCGCAGGTCGGTCATTTCCTGATCGGACGGCGTGCGTTTCGTCACCACCTTCAAATCATCCGCCGCCACGAACCCGGTGTCCTTGTCTTGCACCAACAAGCCGCCCGCGACCTGCTTGTAGGCCACCATCGGCGCACGAGGGTTGGGCAAGCCGCCCGTGGTCAACAGGCGCAGGTTCTTCTTGGCCGCGAAGATCGCCTTGGCGTCTTCATCGGCATCGGGGGCGATCACGACCTCGGTGAAGATCTGCACGATTTCTTCCGCGGTTGCGGCGTCCAGCTTCTGGTTCAGGGCCACGATACCGCCGAACGCGCTGGTCCGGTCGCAGTCAAACGCTGCCCGGTACGCTTCGACCAGAGTGGCACCCCGCGCCACGCCCGAAGGGTTGGCGTGCTTGATGATCGCCACGGCGGGACCGTCCGCCGGGGCGAACTCGGACACCAGCTCAAACGCCGCGTCGGTGTCGTTGATGTTGTTATAGCTCAGCGCCTTGCCCTGATGCTGCGCTGCCGTGGCCACGCCGGGGCGGGCCGAGCCGTCGTGGTAGAACGCTGCCTTCTGGTGCGGGTTCTCGCCGTAACGCATTTCCTGCGCCAAGGTGCCCGCGAAAGCGCGATGCGGGGGTGTCTCGATCCCGGCCGCGCCCGCCATCCAAGAGGAGACCGCCGCGTCATAAGCCGCCGTGCGGGCGTAAGCCGCTTGCGCCATGCGCTGGCGGAACGGGAACGACGTGCCTTTCTCGGCGTCCAACTCTTCCAGCAGGCCCGCGTATTGCGCGGGGCTTGTCAGGACCGTCACCGCGCCGTGGTTCTTGGCTGCCGCGCGGATCATCGCCGGGCCGCCGATGTCGATGTTCTCGATGCAGGTGTCGTAATCCGCGCCCTTGGCCACGGTTTCCTCGAACGGATAGAGGTTCACCACCAACAGGTCGATCGCGCCAATGCCATGTTCCTGCATCGCCGTTTGGTGATCCTTGTTGTCGCGCAGGGCCAAAAGGCCGCCGTGGATCATCGGGTGCAATGTCTTGACGCGGCCATCCATCATCTCGGGAAAGCCTGTCACCTCGGACACATCGCGCACCGGCAGGCCCGCTTCACGCAACGCCTTGGCGGTGCCCCCGGTGGACAGCAAATCAACCCCCCGCGCAGCCAGGTCACTGGCGAATTCGATCAGGCCGGTCTTGTCAGACACGGACAGCAGGGCACGGTTCAGGGGGGCGGGGTTCGTCATGGGCAATCCTTCAAGGCAGCGTCCCCGTGGTCTTCACAAGGACAGGTCTGGGGCTGGCAGCAACGCAGAGGGGCGGGCGATGGACCAGCTGACAGCCGCTCCATACCCCCTGACCCGAGACGTTAAAACGATCTGTTTTGTCGCGCGGGGCCTCAGGCGGGTGTCGTCGAAATAAATCGAGGGCATGATCGACATCTCGGCCTCGCCGCCGTGGCGGAAGACCCAGACCTCATCGGTGGGCAGTGTCAGCGAGATCGCCGCGCCGCCCATGTCCAATTCCACCACCACATCGGGGTGCAAATGAAACCTTGCGGCAAAACGCAGGCCCACGTCCGAGGGCAGGTTGCGATTGACCCGGGTGAACCGGTTGCGGTCATCGCCGTCCAGCGCCGCCAACCCATCTTCGCCGCGCAACAGGTTGCCGTTGTCTTCCAACGTCAGGGACCGCAAATGCACCAGCCCATGGGTGCGTCGCCAGCCGTCGTGGGACAGCACGATGCCTTCTCCCCCGGCGATTTCCGACACTTGGATCGACACATCGGTCGGCCCTTCGGCAAAACCCTGCCGCTCGGGCGGGACGTCTGAGGCTTTGTGAGCGAACCGGGACGAGGAATATCCCTCAAGCGACACGGTGGAATGGCTGACCGTTGCCCGTCCGGCCCGCCGCCAGTCGGCCCCGAACGCCGCGCCAGAGCCCGCGTTCACGATAACGGGGTGATTGGCCGAGGCCATTTCAAACGCCAAGGTGCCCGCGTGGGCATTGGTTGATCCCGGTCCCATCATTGGCGGCGCGGCATCGGCGATCACCGTCACCCGGCCCGAGGCCATGCGGGCATAGCCCATGGCTAAGCCCTTGATCCTCGCAGGCCGGACGCCCGATTGCACCAGCGCTCCGATCAGGCGCCCCGGCGCGCCACGCCCGCCACCGTGGGCCCGCACGAGGCTACCATCGGCATGGCGCATGGCCCGCAGCGTCGGCGCGATACGCAAGATCGCGGTATCCACGGCCGGATCGGCCCGCTTGCCGGTTTCTTGCAGGATCTGCGCGATCCACGTGAGCAGAACAAAGACCTCGAGCAATTCTTCGGGGTTGCGCGTGACGATGCCGCCTTGTGCGTCAACCTGCGTGGCGCATTCCTGCGCCAACCCTTGCAGCGCGGGATCAAGAACCGTTTCCATCCCGATCAAGGCGCAGGCCGAATAGATCAACCCGGTCAGGGCCTCGAACCTTGGCAATCCCGGCGAGGCGCGGTGCCAGCGTTTCGCCAGAAAGTTGGTCTGCCGAGACAGCGTGCGGTGGAACAGCTTGGTCTCAGGCGGGCGCTGACCGTTCATCAGGAACAGCGCATGGGTGATCCAGCGGATTTGCCGACGCCCAGTTAAATCGGCGCTCCACCCCGGCCCCTGGCCCTTGCCGTAACGCTCTACCCATTGCGACAGCCAAAGCTGCGCGGTATCGCGGCCCGCGCCGTCAGGGACAGCGGCCAGATCGTCGAGCCAATAGAACCCGTGCAACGCGGCTTCGAAATCATCATTGGGCGCGGCAATGTCCCAAGGGCTGGTATCGGGCGCTTCGATCAACGCCCCGCCCAGGCGGAAGTTACCGGCCATCAACTGCCGACCGCGGGCGGCAGAGCCGGGGAAGCGCACCTCGGGTTGCCACAGGAAACCCTGCATCCGGGGCCCCCAGCCAGCGGCCCGGGCGGCCCACCGATGGGTTAACCGCGCACCCCTGCCCTGCGGCGGGCGCGGCCTTGCGGGGGACGGAGGGACGGGTGCGGACATAGGGTTGGGCTGCCTGTTTGCGGGGTCAGCGGGGCAATATCACGACAGGCGCAGTGCGGCCATATAGAAGCCGTCCATCCCGCCTTTATCCGCCCAAAAGGACGGCCACAGGCGCAGCCCCCCTTCTTCGCTCGCCCAAGCCGCATCGCCACCGATGGCGGTGGGATCGGTTGGGATGATCGAGAGGGCGTCGTGCCGTTTGAGGGCGGCCTTGATCTGGAACTCGCCCTCGACGGGCAGCAACGAGCAGGTGCAATAGACCAGCGTGCCGCCGGGTTTGAGCAGGGTCAGGGCATGGTCGATCATCTGCATTTGCAGCTTGGTCAACGGCTCGATCTCATCGCCGGATTTGACGAAAGGCAGATCGGGGTGGCGGCGAATCGTGCCAGTGGCGGAACAAGGCGCATCCAGAAGAATGGCGTCGTAGGTGCCTTGATGCTGAAAGGCATCCCCTGTGACGAGGCTTGCGGAAAGCTGCGTCCGGGTAAGGTTTTCGGCCACCCGCTTCATGCGCGGGCCAGAAATGTCGAGCGCGGTGACCTCGGCCCCGGCGGCGGCCAGCTGCATGGTCTTGCCTCCGGGCGCGGCGCAGATGTCGAGCACTTTCTTGCCCTTCACGTCACCCAGCAGCTTTACCGGAACGGCGGCGGCGGCGTCTTGAACCCAGAACTTGCCCTCGGCATATCCGGGCAAAGCGCTGACCTGCGGGTGATTGTGCAGTCGCAATGAGCCGGTCGGCAGCACATCCGCCCCCTCCAGCGCGAAATCGGCATCGCGTGGGGTCAGATCAATTGGCGGCGTCTGCGCTTGTGCGGCCTCGATCGCTTTGATCCCCTCGGCCCCGATCCGCTTGCGCAGCGCCTTGTCGAGCCAGGGTGGCAGGCGCTGCGGCTGGGTCTTGGCCCAAACTTCGGGCCCTTCCGTGGCGACCTTGCGTAGAATCGCGTTCACCATGCCCTGCGCTTTGCGGGTGTGGGGCTGGGTCTTGGAGATGCCGACCAAATCACTCACGACGCCGTGGGCGTCTTCACCGTTCACCAACAACTCCACCGCGCCGAGACGCAGGATGTTGTGCACCCCGATCTGTGGCTTGCGTTGGGTGTAAGGCTTTAACACCGCGTCCACCGCGCCCAGATTGCGCAGAACGGCCAGCGCCAAACGGCTTGCCCGCGCAGCTTCGGCCCCTTCGGCAGGCACGTCGACCTGACCCAGGATCTGACGATCCCTCAGGACGGCGTTAAGCAGGATTAGGGCAGCGGGACGCGCTTTCATGGGCGGATTTCCTTGTTCCAAGAGCTTTGCCGCGTATATCAGGTGGCAATGACACACAAGCCGGAGGCCCCGCCATGAGCGATCCCAAGGACCTGACCCCAGAAGCGGCCCGTGCCCTCGCCGAGGCGGAAGAGCGCCGCGCGAAGACGAAAGAGGCCACGCTGCCGACAGAACTTGGCGGCCGCGACGGGCCCGAGCCCGTGCGCTACGGCGACTGGGAGCGCAAAGGCATCGCCGTCGATTTCTAACTGCGCCGTCGGACCAGATCCTTGCAAGGATCTGCGCAATCCCTTGCAAGGGATTGGGGAAAACTCTTGCAAGAGTTTTCGACCCCGCCCCGGCAGCGCGCGACCTCAGGCCAGCCCCAGCACCGACATCATCGAGTAGTGCCCCGGCGCGCGTCCTTGCCCCCAAAGCGCGGCCTTCAGCGCCCCGCGAGAGAAGATCGCGCGGTCGGTGGCCAGGTGGCGCAGGACGATCCGCTCTCCATCGGCGGCAAAGATCACGTCATGCTCGCCCACGACATCTCCGCCGCGAATCGCGGAAAAGCCGATGTCGCCCCGGGTCCGTGCGCCGGTGATCCCGTCCCGCCCGCTGTCTTTCACGTCGCCCAAGGCCACGCCGCGCCCTGCGGCGGCGGCTTCACCAAGCATAAGTGCCGTGCCCGAGGGGGCATCAACCTTGTGGCGGTGGTGCGCCTCCACGACCTCGATGTCGAAATCCTCGTCCAAGGCGGCGGCGACCTGTTGCGTCAGCCGGACCAGAAGGTTCACCCCAAGGCTCATGTTTCCTGCCCGCACAATGCAGGCGTGGCGGGCGCAGGCGTCCAGCGTATCGATATCCGCCTCGGACATGCCCGTGGTGCCAATCACATGCACGGCCCGGGCCTGCGCCGTTAACTTCGCATGGGCGACGGTCGCCTCGGGGGAGGTGAAATCAATCACCGCCTGGGCTTTCACGATGGCCTCTAGGGGATCATCCACCACCGGCACATTGTTGGCCGCGCCGCCCAGGGCCTCTCCCAGATCCGCGCCGACCCAATCGTGGCCGGGCCGTTCGGTCACGGCAACCAGATGGGCCCGGTCCGAGGCAGAGATCGTTTCGATCAACATTCGCCCCATGCGGCCCGATGCGCCCATCACGGCGATGCCTACGCTTGCTTCTGAATTGGCCATTCTCGCCTCCATCCGGTTCCGGCTTGGTCGTAACGGAACCTGGCCGAACAGGAAAGCGCCAGCTTGCGGGGGACGCGTTCATGGCCTACCTCTGGGGCAAGGGGAATTCGAGCCATGGCACGTAGTAAGAACCAGAACGGCCCAAGCAAGTCGCAACGACAGCTTCGGGTCGGTGAATTGATCCGCCGCACATTGTCCACTGTGCTGGCGCGGGCCGAGGTGCATGACCCGGTCCTGAACGCGATGTCGATCACCGTGGGAGAGGTGCGGACCTCATCCGACCTGAAGATCGCCACGGTCTACGTGATGCCTTTGGGCGGATCGGGCAAGGACGAGGCGATCGAGGCGTTGAAGCGCAACAAGGGCGAGCTGCGGCGGCTTCTGGGCAAAGACCTGAAGCTGAAGTATCTGCCGGACCTGCGCTTTGTAATTGATCAGACGTTCGACCAGATGGACGCGACCCGCGAAATGCTGTCGCGTGCCGAAGTGCGCCGCGATGTCGAACTGGTGCGGGATGAGGATGACGAAGAGGGGGGCGCATGATCCGCACCCTTTTGTTGGCGACCTTCCTTTTTGCCCCCACGATCAGCGCCGCTCAATGTGAAACGGTGCTTTTTGACGACGCAGAATTCACCGCCTGCGAGGTCGCGTTGACCGATGCGGATGTGCGCCTGTTCCTGCGCGATGAAGCCGGCGAGGTGCTTGGCACCTTTGGCCGCGTGGAAAGCCTTCTGCCGGAAGGGGCGCGGCTGGATGTGGCCATGAACGCGGGCATGTTCCACGAAGATCGGTCCCCCGTCGGGCTCTACGTGGAAAACGGGGAAGAGGAGATGCGGATCATAACCTCGGACGGGCCGGGTAATTTTGGCCTTCTGCCCAATGGCGTGCTGTGCCTGGAGGACGGCCAAGCCGCGGTTGTTGAGAGCCGCACCTTCGCGGAAAACCCTCCGCCCTGCCGCCATGCGACGCAATCGGGGCCGATGCTGGTCATTGACGGGGAATTGCATCCACGCTTTCTGCGCGACAGCGATAGCTACAACATACGCAACGGCGTCGGCGTGAGTGCCGAGGGCGACCGGATGTGGATGGTGATCTCGGACCAAGCCGTAAACTTCCATCACTTCGCGCGGTTCTTCCGGGATTATCTGGAGACGCCGAACGCGCTTTACTTCGATGGCCGAGTCTCGCGCCTTTATGCGCCCGAAATTGGACGCTCGGATCTCGGGTTTCCGGTGGGGCCGATCCTGGGTGTCGTCGTGGATGGGGCGGTTGACGCAGGCCATGGCGACGGGTAGCCCGCCATCCTGATTTTAGACGGGGTTACTTAGATGGCACGTAGGAAAAAAGGCCGCGATATTTCGGGTTGGGTCCTGGTGGACAAGCCTGCGGGGCTGACCTCGACCGCGGTGGTCAACAAGGTGCGCTGGTGCTTTGACGCCAAGAAGGCCGGTCACGCAGGCACCTTGGACCCGGACGCGACCGGCATGTTGCCGGTGGCGTTGGGCGAGGCGACCAAGACCATTGCCTATATGGGAGATGATCTGAAGGCCTATGATTTCCGGGTCCGTCTGGGTGTTTCCACAAAGACCGATGACGCCGAGGGGGAGGTGATTGAAACCTCTGACGCGCGGCCCAGTGATGCCGAGATTACGGCGGCCTTGCCCGCCTTTGTGGGCGATATCCAACAAGTCCCGCCGCAGTTCTCTGCTGTGAAGGTGGATGGGGAACGCGCCTATGACATTGCGCGCGGCGGTGGCGAGATGGAACTGGCGGCCCGCGATTTGTATGTGGAAAGCCTGAAGGTGATCGGGCGCCCCGATGCCGATCATGTGGATCTGGAGTTCGTTTGCGGGTCGGGCGGTTACGTGCGCTCGATCGCGCGGGACCTGGGGCAGGCATTGGGCTGCTTGGGCCATGTCTTGTGGTTGCGGCGCACATGGGTCGGGCCGTTTGATATAGAGGAGGCCGTGGGCCTTGACCGGGTCGAGGCACTGGCGCGGTCCGAGGAGATCGACGCGTTGTTGCACCCCGTGGGCATGGCGCTGCACGCATTGCCTGAGCTGCGAGCGACCGAGGCGGGTGCAGCAAGGTTGCGCAATGGCAACCCCGGCGGCGTGTTGCCGGGAAACGTGGAATATGGCGACTTGGCTTGGGCAACGTTGAATGGCGTGCCCGTTGCCGTGGGCCGCTACCGCGCGGGCGAGTTACACCCTGAGCGCGTGTTCAATTTGTGAGGTTGGGACGGGCAGGGCGGCAGCGCCCACCCACCCACCCCGCCGCCGCCCTGCCCGGCGTTTCAATGGAGCGGGCGATGCGCGTGGATGGCGCGGGATTCGATATTTATGAAAAGGTGAAATGATGATCGAGCGTCAGCATTTGAAGGGGGATGCGGCCTCGGTCGCGGTCTATTCCGATTGCGAGGCCTATCGTTATTCCTTGACCCGTGTGTGGGATGAGGCCGGGGAGAGGGGGTTGTTCATCATGTTGAACCCATCGACCGCGACAGAGGTTCAGAATGATCCCACGGTGGAGCGTTGCGAGAGACGGTCACGGGCGCTTGGCTATGGGGCGTTTCGGGTTCTGAATATCTTTGCCTATCGCGCCACGGATCCAAGGGACATGCGCCGGGCGGAAGACCCGGTCGGGCCTGAAAACGATGCCGCGCTGTTGCAGGGGCTGGATTGGGCTGACCGGGTGATTTGCGCCTGGGGCACCCATGGAGAGCACCGGGGGCGCGGGCCGGAAGTGGCGGCGTTGTTGAAGGGGACGGGGCGGGAGTTGCTGCATTTGGGGTTGTCGAAGGCAGGGCACCCGAAGCATCCGCTTTATATCGGCTACAAGGTGCAGCTGCAGGTTTGGGAGGCCTGAGCGGCCACGTCGGAGGCGGATGGCCCCGACGTGTCAGGCGACGGCCTGGAGGACGACCATATTGGGATCGAGCCCTTGGGCGCCTTCCACGGAGAGGATGATTTCTCCATTCAGGATGATGTTCGCCCCGCTTCCGTCAGCGAAATCCTGGACTTCCAGGGTTGGATCGGGGTTCACGGAGGGGTCGAAGATAACTTCGATGCGGTCCTCGGAGGGATCAAAGTCTGCCACGCGGCCCGCGACTTCGGCGCTTTCGATGTAGGAGCCGCCGGTGAATGTATCGGAGCCGGCGCCACCAACAGCAAGGTCACCTTGCCCCAGAATGATGTGATCGTCGCCAGAGCCTCCCCAAAGCACATCGGCGTCGTCCTGGTCATTGGAGCCTTCGCCAAAGGTGCCATCCAGCGTATCGTCACCGGAGCCACCGTTGAGGGTATCCATCCCCAGCCCCCCTTGCAGGAAGTCGTTGGCGCCGCCGCCGTGCAGAACGTCATCCCCTTCGCCGCCGAACAGGAGGTCACGGTCACTGCCGCCGTCGAGGGTGTCATTCCCCTCTCCTCCGTTCAGGAAATCAACGCCGGTTTCGCCTTGCAGATCATCGGCGCCGGAGCCGCCGTAAAGCTCATCATTGCCGCCACCGGCGTACAGCGTGTCGTTGCCTTCATCACCATACAGCGTCCCGGCGCCATCGCCGCCCGAGAGTTCATCACTGTTGAACGTGCCGGTCAGGGCATCATCGCCGCCGGTGCCGAAGGCCGCATCAATATCGACGCGGGCTTGCAGCATCTCGTCGGTGCCACCAATTCCGGCAAGGTCCTTGGTGATCTGGTCCAGAATCGTGTCGAGCTCATTGGCTTCCAACGGATCTTCGTTGGCGGGTTCTGTCACCACGACGGAGGGTTCATCGGCACGGGGGAGCGGGTCTTCAATCTGGATCAAGGGGCCATCACTGCCCGGATCGCGCCCCTCGGTGGAGGAGGGTGTTTCGCCGAGAGGGAGAGTCTGCGGCACGTCTGGCGTTTGCGCGCGATCGCCTGTTTCATCGGTTGCCGCGGGCGATGTGGCCGGGGTGTCGGCCGCGTCAGACATCACAACACGGACGTGATCTTCTGTGAGGGGGGTCGTGCCATCAACCAAGGTGACGGGAAGGCCATTGGCGAAGACCAGCGTGGCGTCCTCTTCCGGGTCATGTTCGACATCAATGGCGGGCGCGTTCTCGGCGGTACCGTCAAATTCCAGCACCAGCGTGTCGGTGTCGGTGCTGAAATACTCCACATAGGCGACGGTTTCGCCTTCGATGTCTGCGGTGGCGCTGATTTCCACGAAGGCGCTGTCGTCCTCGGCAGGTTCTGCCCGGGACCAGTCGGAATCGGCGGTGGCCTCTGCGGTTTCGGCGGCCTCAAGTTCCGCCGCTTCGGCGCGGGCGCTTTCGGGGGCGTCGTCCGCGGTCTCTTCTTCTTCGGCGTTTGCGGCGTCCATCGCGGCCGCGTCGGCGTCCAGAAGGTCTGTCAGCCCGGTGCCCGTTTCGGGTGTTTCCAGATCGTTCGCACCGGGGTCGTCATCGGGCGACGAATCGTCAGGGCTTCCTTCGACGGGGTTCACGAACCCATCAAGGGCAAGCCCCATAAGGAGCAATGCAAGTAGACTTCCTGCGACGATCATGATGGATCCCTCGGGCTTTCCGGTCCTGGCGTTGACAGCGGGCGTTGAAGTTGCGGGCGTGAAAGTAGGTGGCGGGCCGCGAACATTGTGCGGCGGGCCGGGCCCATGCCTTCTGGCAACAAACTGGATGATCGCGCGGGTGGGTGGCCGAATCCGGCTGTCCCTAAACGCAGGTCGGATCACCTGACGGTCCATTTCTATGGACAAGGCATTGCTGAAAGCTAAAGCCTCGGCTGCTTCATACCCAAGATTTCTGGAAAATTCGCGGTGATTCTGTCGGACTGGTTAACAGCAGGCGTGGCGACAGGGCCTTTCACAGAAGGGGTTCCCTCAGCCCGCGATTCGGTGTAGCTGCGCGCATCTGTGCCGGGGTTCGCCTCGGCCGGACCCTCCATGGGCCTTGCTGGACGACATCCCGGCCTGCGCCATAACCCTTAATCCTTAAAGGAGACCCCGATGTCGATTACGCCTGAAGAAAAAGCACGTCTGATGAAAGAGTTCGCCACCAAAGAAGGCGACACCGGTTCCCCTGAAGTTCAGGTTGCCATCCTCACCAGCCGTATCACGACCCTGACCGAGCACTTCAAAAGCCACAAGAAAGACAACCACTCTCGTCGTGGTTTGTTGATGATGGTTGCGCAGCGCCGGAAGCTTCTGGACTACACACGCGCCAAGGATGAGGCCCGCTATCAGGACCTGATCAAGCGCTTGGGCATCCGCCGCTAAACCGCGGTTTGATGCAAAGTTGGGAAGGGCTGCCTTGGGGCGGCCCTTTTTGTTTGTGTGGCCTCGGGCGCCTGACATGCCAATCACGAGCGGGCGGGGCGGCCTACATCAGGTCCGGTTCTCGGCCCACTTTGTTTGCCAGGCGCGCCACGGTCAGGCCCTGCACAATGATCGAGAAGATCACGATCACATAGGTCACGGTCAGGATCAGCGGTTTCCATTCGCTATCGGGCAGAGACAGCGCCAGCGCGACGGAAATGCCGCCCTTCAACCCGCCCCATGTCATGATCTGGATCACCCCCGGCCCGAATGTGCGGAACGGCTTGAGCATCAGGACCGGCACCGCCACGGCGGCCAAGCGGCCCGCCAAAGCCAGTGCGATGGACAGGACGGCGGTTGTCAGGATGTCGGTGTCCAACACCACGGCGAACACCTCGAACCCGATCATCAGGAAAAGGACCGCATTCAGGATCTCATCAATCAGCATCCAGAACGCATCGACATAGCGGCGGGTATCTTCGGACATGCCATCGCGCGCGCCGACGTCGCCAATCAGAAGGCCGGCGCAAACGGCCATGATCGGGGCCGAGACATGCAGGTAGATCGCCAGTTCGTACCCGCCGAAGGCAAGGCCAAGGGTCAGCAGGACCTCAAGCGAAGGGTCATCAATGTGGCGCATGACCCGGAACACAAGCCACCCGAGGACGAGGCCCAGAACCGCGCCGCCCGCGGCCTCCTGGAAGAACAATTGCGCCGCTGCGGCCACGCCACTGCCGTGGTGATCGTCGCCGGGAAAGGCCAGCCCCACGAGGACAAGGAACACGACGTAACCGACGCCATCGTTGAACAGGCTTTCGCCCGCGATCTGTGTCTCCAACTGCTTGCGCAGGTTCGCTTCTCGTAACACCCCAAGCACCGCGACCGGGTCGGTGGGAGAGATCAGCGCCCCGAAGACCAGCGCCACCAGAAGCGGCATCCCTGTCAGCCACGAAAACCCCACGCCGATGATAGCGGTGGATAAAACCACCCCCATCGTTGCCATCAAGAGCACCACCGGCCAGACCTTTTGCAGATCCGACAGTTTCACATGCAACGCGCCGGCAAACAGCAACAGGCCCAACATCCCCTCCAACAGCGCGTCGGAGAAGTCGATGCCAAGCACAACGCTGCGCACCTGATCCGCGATCAACAGGTCGAAGGCCCAATCCACCCCAAGGATGGCGAAAGAGCTGAATAGCGCCACCACAAGGATGCCGATGGCCGAAGGCAACTTCAGGAACAGATAGTTAATCGCCCCAAAGGCGCCCGCCAGTACGATCAGCAAGGAGGTGATTTGGAGAATATTCATAACTGGCCTGTCCGTTTTCGGTTTTGCGCGGTCTACCACGGTTGAACCGGTAATTCGTCCAGAAAGTTTCAGGGTGGGGGCTTTGGTGCCGTGCTGTGTGACGCTGCGGCCTGAATTGACCGTTGCGCTGCCGCCTCTTAGCGTTTGAGCGACTTAGCCAAGGAGACCACAGCGATGATCCCGACCCTGCGCGTTTTGATCCACATGGGCGGCTTGCAGCGGCTATTTCCGTTCTGGCTGGTGGCCGTTGTGGCGATGGCCGTGTTCTGGACGCCGTGGCTGTTGCTGGCGCTGGCTTACGGGGTCGTGGTGCAATTCATCGTGGAGTACGTGTTGCACCGCTTCGTCTATCACCGGGCGCCGCCCGCCGATCAGGGGCTGTTCAATGACCTTTACCGTGCCCATATCGGCCATCACGAATTCCCTACCAATCCCGAGTTCTTTACCGGGGGAGATAATTGGTTTGCGGTGCGTTTTGGCGTCGCCTCGGTGGCGCTTCATACGCTTCTACTCTGGCCGTTCATGGGCTTCGCGCCTGCGCTGTTGTGGGCCTCGACCGCGCTGTTCGTGGGCTCGATCACGGCGTTCACCTTCTACGAATATTGCCACACCCTGGCGCATTTGAAGGTGCCCAAGGGCTGGTTCGGCACCCGCGTGACCCATTCCCACCTGCGCCACCATTTCAACGACCATGACAGCAATTTCCACGTCAGCTTTGGCATGGGCTGGATTGATCGACTGTTCGGCACCCCCTACCGCCGCGACACCGCCAAAGCCCGCTTTGATCGTGACACCATTATGTCCCTTGGGATGGACCCGGAGGACCTGCGCCTTGTCACCGCGCGTAAGGCGTGGGGGCTGCCGTCCATGCCGCACCGGGGTCGGGCGCGGTAGGATCGGATCAAGCCTCCGATACGTTGTTGAGCACGGTTCCCGGCAGGGTAATCCGGTAATGTATCCCGGTTTCCTTCAGGTCGCGCTGAAGCTCTCCGCCAAGGCCGAACTGGACCGCATCGTTCAGAAGATCTGACCCGAAGCCTGAGGATGCTTTGAGGTTCTCGACCTCGGCGCGTTCCTCCCAGAACAATTCGATGCCTTCGTCGGTCTGGTTCCACGTCACGTGAAGCGCACCGCCGGGACGGCTCAGCGCCCCGTACTTGGCGGCATTCGTGGCCAGCTCGTGGAAGGTCAGCGCAATGTAGGTCACGGCCTCTGGCGACAGGTCAAGCGGGGGACCGGACAGTTGCACCTCAAGCCCTACAGCATCGGCATAGGGCGCAAGGGCTGCGTTCAACAAAGCCTTCAGACCATTTGTGTTATCACGTCCCTTGCCAAGCGCCAGGTTGTGGGACCGGGCCAATGCGGTGATCCGGCCCTCCAGCAGTTTGACCATGCTGGCCTTGTCTTCGGCCTCGCGTGCCGACAAGCGAAGAAGGCTGCTCGACACCGTGAAGAGGTTCTTCAGCCTGTGGCTCATTTCCTCGACCAGCATCAGGTTGCGCCGGGCGTTTGCCTGCAACCGCATCTGGTCTTCGGCAAGGCCCGTGACGTCGCGCAGGATCTTGCGGTCCTCGTCCGTCCATGTGCGGGGTTGGTCGCTGATCGCGCAGAAAGAGCCGATGACCGCCCCGTTCGGGGCGTGAAGCGGCTCGCCCAGATAGGCGATGACGTTCAGGTCCTTGATCGCGCCATTGTCGGACAGCAAGGGATGCTCGCGCGCATCGACCACAGAGAGGCTCTGTTCCGTAGTGACGACGTATTGGCAGAAAGAATGCGACAGCGGCGTTTCGCGTGATTGCGCGACCGGCCCCTGCAAACCTTCTTCTGCCTTGAAGAACTGTCGGTTGTCATCGACGAGAGACACGAGGCTGACCGGCACGTCAAGCAGACGGGATGCCAGCCGCGAAAGGCGGTCAAAGCCTTCTTCCTTGTCCGAATCCATCAAACCGGTTCGCGCCAGACTGCTCAGACGCTGGATGTTGCCGAGAATCTGTTCGTGATCCTGAGGGGTGACGCTCGGAAAGTCGCCCTCGTTCTCAAGTGGTTTAGGCATTCTGCAACTATCAGGCCGCATGGAAGTCCCCCAATCAAGCATTCCTCGGGCTCAAAGAATGTTATTTAAAGTAACAGATTGGTTCGGCTTGGATAGCTGTTATTCTGATACGGCAATGCACGGCGTTTCGGCAGCTAGTTCGCCGTTCGCGCGTCTCTATGCGCGAGACGGTTTCCAAACAAGAAAAATTACTGTAAGGGCACCACATCTGAGACGTGACGCCCTGACCCCGGCGCATGGAATGATAGGGGGGTCGGCGGCAATGGGGCCGCCATTTTGATGAGGGACCGCGCAGGGGCGCGGAGTGCCCTCGTATAGGAAACGCATATGTTCAACATTGTGAAGAAAGAGATCCAGTGGGGCGAAGAGACGCTGACACTGGAAACGGGCCGTGTGGCGCGTCAGGCCGATGGGTCTGTAATTGCGACGCTGGGTGAGACCAGCGTTATGGCGAACGTCACGTTCGCAAAAGCTCCGAAGCCGGGAATGGATTTCTTCCCGCTGACGGTTCACTACCAGGAAAAATATTACGCGGCCGGTAAAGTGCCCGGCGGTTTCTTCAAGCGTGAGGCCCGCCCCACCGAAAAAGAAACGCTGACAGCACGTCTGATCGACCGTCCGATCCGCCCTCTGTTCGTCCCCGGTTTCAAGAACGAAACCCTGGTGATGTGTACGGTCCTGTCCCACGATCTGGTTAACGATCCCGACATGGTCGCGATGATCGCCGCCTCTGCCGCGCTGACCATTTCCGGCGCGCCGTTCCGTGGCCCGATTGCCGGTTGCCGCGTTGGTTTCGAGGATGGTGAATACATCCTGAACCCAGAGATCGACGACATGCACGATCTGCGCAACAACCCCGAGCAGCGGCTCGATCTGGTTGTGGCCGGCACCAAGGACGCCGTGATGATGGTCGAGTCGGAGGCCTATGAGCTTTCCGAGGCCGAGATGCTGGGTGCGGTGAAGTTCGCCCACGACAGCATCCAGCCCGTCATCGACCTGATCATTGATCTGGCCGAAGACGCCGCGAAAGAGCCGTTCCACTTTGAAGCGCCCGACTATTCCGAGCTGTTCGAAGTTGTCCGCGCCGCTGGCGAGGAGAAGATGCGCGAAGCCTATGCGATCTCTGACAAGCTGGAGCGTCAGGCAGCGGTTTCCGCCGTCAAGGAAAGCGTGAAGGAAGGCCTTTCGGAAGAGCAGTTGGAGGATCCGAACCTCTCCGCCGCCCTGAAGAAGTTGGAATCCACGGTTCTGCGTTCCGACGTGGTGAAGAACGGTCGTCGCATCGACGGGCGTGCGCTGGATGAAATCCGCGACATCGTCTCGGAAACCAAGGTTCTGCCCCGGACCCACGGCTCTGCCCTGTTCACCCGTGGTGAAACGCAGGCGCTTTGCGTGACCACTTTGGGCACCGGCGACGATGAGCAGTTCATCGACGCGCTGCATGGCAACTTCAAATCCAACTTCCTGCTGCACTACAACTTCCCCCCCTACTCGGTGGGTGAAGCGGGTCGCGTGGGCCCTCCCGGTCGTCGCGAAATCGGTCACGGCAAGCTGGCATGGCGTGCGCTTCAGGCGGTTCTGCCTGCGGCAACCGACTTCCCCTACACCGTGCGCATGGTCTCGGAAATCACCGAATCCAACGGCTCGTCCTCCATGGCGTCCGTTTGCGGTGGCTCCCTGTCGATGATGGACGCGGGCGTTCCGCTGAAGGCACCGGTTGCTGGTGTGGCCATGGGTCTGGTGCTGGAAGATGACGGCTCTTATGGCATCCTGTCCGACATTCTGGGTGACGAAGATCACCTGGGCGACATGGACTTCAAGGTGGCCGGTACGGAAGCGGGCATCACGTCCCTGCAGATGGACATCAAGGTCGCCGGCATCACGCAGGAGATCATGGAAAAGGCGCTGGAGCAGGCCAAGGCTGGCCGTCTCCACATCCTCGGCGAGATGGCGAAAGCCGTGACCGAAGCGGGTGAGTTCTCTGAGCACGCGCCGCGCATCGAGACGATGCAGATCCCCACCGACAAGATCCGTGAAGTGATCGGGTCCGGCGGCAAGGTCATCCGTGAGATCGTGGAAGTGTCTGGCGCCAAGGTCGACATCAACGACGAAGGCATCATCAAGATCGCCTCGCCAAACGGTGAAGCCATCAAGAAGGCCTACGACATGATCCACTCGATCGTGGCAGAGCCCGAAGAAGGCAAGATCTACAAAGGCAAGGTCGTGAAGATCGTCGACTTCGGCGCCTTCGTGAACTTCTTCGGCAAGCGCGACGGTCTGGTGCACGTGTCCCAGATCAAGAACGAGCGTCTGAACCACCCTTCCGATGTCCTCTCCGAGGGTCAGGAAGTCTGGGTCAAGCTGCTCGGCTTCGACGATCGCGGTAAGGTTCGTCTGGCCATGAAAATGGTAGATCAGGCGACTGGCGAAGAAGCAGCGGCTGAATAAGCGCTCCTTCCACAGAATAGGAAAAGGCCCCGGCGGAAACGCTCGGGGCCTTTTTCATGGGCTCAGCTTTAGCGTTCTGCTTTATGCGCTCAACCGGTGCGGTGTGCTGAAGCTTTTGCGATGCTGAGAGGGGGTAATGCCCCGGATCGTGCGGAACACACGGCGGAAGGTTTCCTGGCTGGCGAATCCGGCGGTCATCGACAGGTCATCAAGGCTAAGCTCTGTGGTTTCCAGCATCTCTGCCGCAAAGGCCACACGCTGGCGCATCAGCCATTTCTGCGGCGTCTCTCCGGTCGTTTCCACCATGCGGCGCAGTAGCGTCCGTTCGCTCAGGCCCGCATGGTTGGCCATATCGGCGATGGACCAAGGCCGGTCCAACTGTGCCCTGACCGAATCCAGCAGCGCAGAGATCTGGCCCCCGCGTTCCGGCGGGACGGGAGCGGGGATGAACTGCGACTGCCCGCCTTCGCGCATCGGGGCCATGACCAACCGCTTGGCCACCACATTGGCCCGCGCCGCGCCGTAGTCTTGCCGGACAACATGCAGGCACAGGTCGATCCCCGCCGCGGACCCGGCCGAGGTCAGGATGGTGCCGTTATCGACGAACAGGACGTCAGGGCGCACGTTGATCTGCGGATACCGCGCGGCCAATGCATCGGTATAGCGCCAGTGGGTCGTGGCCTCGGCCCCATCCAGCAACCCGGCGGCAGCCAGCACGAAAACGCCTGAACAAATGGAGGCGATCCGCGCGCCGTTGGCGTGGGCCTTGCGCAGCGCGTCACACAGATCATCGGGGACGGGAGTGTCTATCCCGCGCCAGCCGGGCACAAGGATCAGGCTGGCATCGTGCAGCGCCGGAAGGTCGTGCTCTGCCGCGATGGCGATGCCGCCCGTGGCGTGAAGCGGCCCTGGCTCGGCGGCCACTACCTTATGGCGATACCAATCGGGGAACTCGGGGCGGGGCAGGGCGAAGACCTCTAACCCGATGCCGAACTCGAACATGCACAAGCCATCGTAGGCAAGAACACACACGAGCGGGCGGTCATCGGTCACTTTGGCGGATTTTGACTGTTCTTTGTCCATTCCGCCAATATGCACATCCCTGCGCATTTGCCAAGTTAGGGACAGAAACAAACTTGGAGAGCCTGACATGACACCGACTTCCCCTAGCCCCGTCGCCGCAACCCCTGCCGCAAACGCGCAGGACGCGCTGGCCCATTTCTCGGCGCGCCTGACGTTTGAGACAGACTGCTGGGATACCAACGCAGCGCTCAGCGCCGGGGCCACGGACTTTGTTCTGATCGACGTGCGCAACGCCGAATTGTACCGCGCGAGCCATGTGCCCACGGCCATTCACCTGCCCGTGGGCAAGATGACGGAACGCAAGATGACCTCTTGGCCGGAAGGCACTTTGTTCGTCGTCTATTGCGCCGGACCGCATTGCAACGGCGCGAACAAGGCCGCCGTGCGCCTCGCGTCCCTTGGCCTGCCGGTAAAGGAAATGATCGGCGGGATCACGGGCTGGATCGATGAAGGGTTCACCTTGGACACCGCCGAAACCGTTCCAGCCACAGCCCCAAACATCGCGGCTCAATAAGCCCCGACACCTGAGAAACAGAAAAAGGAAAAGACCATGAGCAACATGAACGCCATCGTTTGGTTCGACATCTACGTGGACGACCTCGACCGGGCCGCCGCCTTCTACCAAACCGTCCTTGGCCGTCCGTTAGAGCCGATGGAAGACCCCACCGGCGAAACCCAGATGAAGAGCTTCCCCGCCGACATGAGCGCTTACGGTGCTGCGGGCGCATTGACCAAAGCGCCTTTCGCCTCGCCGGGTGTGGGCGGCACGATCATCTACTTCGCGTCGGAAGATGTGGCGGTGGAAGAAGCGCGGGTGGCTAAGGCAGGCGGCGTGGTGATCCGCCCCAAATTCTCCATCGGAGAGTTCGGTTTCGTCAGCCTTTGCCAAGACACCGAAGGCAACATGTTCGGCATGAACTCGATGAAGTAGCGCAAGTTCGGGCGGTTCTCTGGGGCCGCCCGATTCTGTCTTGTCCCCCGAATAATCGGCGATTTGATGCCGGAATTGGCCATTGGGCTGGGAATCCTTACGCAGATGTGACCAAAAGCAACCGGTTAGGGACTTGTCCGCAAGCCGTTGGATTGAAACATTAGGGTTAAGTGATTCCACACGATCTCCGTTAGGATAGACTGCCATGCTGACCCGCCGCCACTTCATCATTACCACGACCACGCTGTTTTCCGGCGCGATTGCCGCGCCCGCGCTTGCGCAAGATGCCGTGGGGATCGAGATTGACGAAGCCGCAGATACCGCGGGCGGCACCGGGCCGAACCCTTGGGGCCTGCACCAGCGCTTCATGCCGACGCGCGTAGCCGCCAATAGCGGGCTGAGCGCGGGGGATATCCACGTCGATCCGACGGCGCGGTTCCTCTACCACATCGAAGAAGGCGGCACCGCCATGCGCTATGGCGTGGCCGTGGGCCGCGCTGGCCTGTATCAGCCCGGCAACTTCCGCATTCAGCGCGTGGCCGAATGGCCGTCCTGGACGCCCACCGCCAACATGATCGCGCGCGAGCCAGAGGTCTACGGCCAGTATGCGGGCGGTGTGCCCGGCGGCCCGAACAACCCCCTTGGCGCCCGTGCCTTGTACCTGTTTGCCGGTGGCCGTGACACATACCTGCGTATTCATGGCACCCCGCAGCCCTGGTCCATCGGCACCTCGGCCTCTTCCGGTTGTGTGCGTCTGGTCAATGACCATGTGATTGCGCTGGCCGAAAACGTGCGCACTGGTAACCGCGCCATTTTGCACAGCTAGGATCAAAACGACATTCCATGAAAAAGCCCCGAGCAATGCCGGGGCTTTTTTGGTTTTGATGGGTAGACCGGGCCTTGGCCCGGCCTCCGCCCCCCGGGCCAAGGCCCGGATTACGGATATCGGTCAGGTTAACCGGGCAGTTTTGCCATACGCAGGTACGGCAGCTTGGTGTCGATGGAGCCATATTTGGCAACCGCATCTTCATCGGAGACAGCCACGGGCACGACGACATCCTGGCCGGGCGTCCAGTTGGCGGGGGTGGCGACGTTCTCTTTCGCGGCGGTCTGAAGACCATCGAGGGCGCGCAGGACTTCGGCAAAGTTACGGCCCACGTTCATCGGATAGGTCATCGACAGTTTCAGCTTCTTGTCTGGCCCGATGATGAAGACAGCGCGCACGGTGGCGGTGTCGTTCGGGGTGCGGCCATCGGGCAGGTACGCCTCGGCCGGGAGCATGTCGAAGGCTTTCGATACGGCCAGCTCGGTGTCTGCGATGATTGGGAAAGTCGGCTCTGCATCCGCGAAGGACTGAATGTCCGACTTCCAGCGTTTATGTTCTTCCACACCATCGACGGAAACGCCGATGACCTTGGTGTTACGCGCGGCCCATTCATCGGCCAATTGCGCCACGGCACCGAATTCGGTCGTGCAGACGGGGGTGAAATCCTTGGGGTGAGAGAACAGGATCGCCCATTGGTCACCCACAAAATCGTGCAGCGACATGGAACCGTGGTCGGTTTCTACTGTGATGTTCGGGATCTCATCGTTGATACGCAGGCCCATAGTGTAGCTCCTTTGTTGCGTGCTGTGTGTCTGACGCAAACCTAAGCATTCTGAGCGCGGTTAACAGTGACAATATCACAGATCAGGTGTGCTGTTCGGGGCCGACCGGAGGGCGGAAAACGGTTGTTCCAATGATTGGGGGGATGTTGGTCCGGTGGGTCTTGCGAAGACCTACGCGCCCTGTCACGGTTCCCCCCGACATCTTACAGGAGGCGACCATGAGCAACGCAAAGAACTTCTACATCGACGGCAAATGGGTGGCGCCCGCCAAGCCCCGCGACATGGACGTGATCGACCCGTCGACCGAGGAAGTGTGCGAGACGATCTCGCTTGGCGATCAGGCTGATACCGATGCCGCCGTTGCTGCCGCCCGCCGTGCCTTTGCATCGTGGAGCCAGACGTCCCCGGCTGACCGCATCGCCGTGGCTGAAAAGCTGCTGGAGGTCTATAACGCCCGTTCCGAGGATATGGCCCAAGCCATCAGCCGCGAAATGGGCGCGCCGCAGGATTTGGCACGGGCGCAGCAAGTGGGCGCGGGCTCGTGGCATTTGGGTGGGTTCATCAAGGCCGCCAAGGATTTCGTCTGGGACCACCCCTTGGGCGATTGGGCGCCGACCGAGCGCACGGTCTATGAGCCGATTGGCGTTTGCGCCCTGATTACGCCGTGGAACTGGCCGATGAACCAGATTGTGTTGAAGGTGGTGCCCGCGTTGTTGACCGGTTGCACGATGATCCTGAAACCATCGGAAATTTCGCCCCTGTCGGGCATCTTGTTCTCGGAGTTGATGGATGAGGCAGGCGTGCCTGCGGGTGTCTACAATATGGTGAACGGCGACGGTCCGGGCGTCGGCAGCCAGCTGTCTGTCCACAAGGACGTGGATATGGTGAGCTTTACCGGCTCCACCCGGGCGGGACGTCTGATCTCGAAGGCGGGGGCCGAGACGATCAAGCGGATTTCGCTGGAATTGGGCGGTAAAGGCGCGAATATCATCTTCGCCGATGCCGATGAGAAGGCCGTGAAGCAAGGCGTGATCCGCTGTTTCCGCAACACGGGCCAGTCGTGCAACGCGCCGACGCGGATGCTGGTGGAACGCGCGCGCTATGACGAGGCGGTAGAGCAGGCGGCGGAAGCGGCGGCAAAAGTGACTGTCGGTCCGGCGTCCGAGGAAGGTCGCCACATTGGCCCGGCGGTGAGCGAGTTGCAGTTCAACAAGATCCAGGACCTGATCCAGGTGGGAATTGATGAAGGCGCGCGTCTGATTGCGGGCGGCACAGGGCGGCCTGAAAACCTGAACCGCGGCTACTACATCCGCCCGACGGTCTTTGCGGATGTAACGCCGGATATGACGATCTACCGCGAAGAGATTTTCGGGCCGGTTCTGTCGATCATGCCGTTTGACAGCGAGGAAGAGGCTATCGCGATTGCCAATGACACCGACTACGGCCTGACCAACTATGTGCAGACGGGCGATGTTGAGAAGCTGCGCCGGGTTGGGCTTCAGCTGCGCTCGGGCATGGTTGAGGGCAATGGTCAGGGCTTTGCCCAGGGCTCTCCTTTCGGGGGGTACAAGCAGTCGGGCAACGGGCGAGAGGGCGGACGATTTGGCCTGCACGAGTTCCTTGAGACCAAGGCGATTTCCGGCTGGGGATGAAGTCACTCCACCGATGGAATCGCAAAAGGCGGGCCGATGATCGGCCCGCCTTTTTCATTCTGCGGATCGCCCCGATCAGAAGGAGAAGCTGAAACCCAGTGAATACTGTTGAATGTCCACAAAAGGATTTCCAAAAAGCTCTGAGGTTGATGAGTTGTAACCCGCCAGCACGGAAGCGCCGCCGCCAAGATCGTAGCCGGCGCTAACGCCCAAACCGGTGCTTCTGAAAAAGTCATTGGCTAGTGCAGCCAGCTCCGCGTCGAAAATGCCGTAGTTAGCGTGGAGGCTGTAGGGACCAGACGTCAGGCCGAAGCCGATTGCATGATGGTAGGCTTCCAATGGAAAGCCTGTAATGCGCGTGGCTTGCACCCCAATGCCAATCGTGTCCACCGCACTGCCCTGCAACGTCCAAATGGCTGAAAGACTACCGCCAAACTCCGCGCTATCGAGAAAGCCGACAGTCCAGAATGGTGACCCGACAAATTCGAAGTTTTGCACGAAATAATCGGACTCTCCTTGATAGCCGACACCGGCGCGGATGTTCAGGTTTCCGTAGTCGCGTTCGTAGCTGAGGCCAACCGCATAGACCGGATCCAACATTCCGCCCGAATCGTCATCGTCCATTTCCACCGACAAGTGCCCTGTGAATGCATCATAGGCGTAGCTAAAGCGTGCGATCTGACCGTCATGTGTACCGTCTAGATACGAGCCCCGATATCCCCAGTGGCTTGTTGAGTCGTCGTTGATCGAGCCTGGGTTGAGGATGTCGCCAGCCTCGGTCAGCGCGGCATCAAGTGCACCGTCGGTGTCACCCAATGTCAGGGTGGCATTACCCCCAGAGATGAAAACGGAATAACCGAAGTCGTCGTCTGTGTCGCCGCCAGCCCCTCCGGCAACTTCATCAAGATCGACGGTCGCCCCAAATACGAGGCCGTTGTCGGCCTCGCCAGAAAGCGTGAAGGTTACGTCAATGTCCTGAAAGAACTGATCTTCAAGTATTCTAAAGGGATTTCCGGCTGGGGGTGACCCTGTCCGAGGGGGGAGACGCTGGCCCGCGATTTTGCGGGGCAAAATGCGAGCATCGCCCCTCCCACCCTCCCGCGGGGTGGGGAACGCGGGCGCATGTGTGCGTTGTGGGACGCGGGAGCCTCCGGCGGGAGGTGTAAGGCCAAGGTGAAATCACGGCGTTGCCTCTAGAACGGCACCTTGGCGCGGAATGTCATGCCGATGCCGCCATCGGGGTGGCGCAGTTTCAGGCTTTCAGCGTGGAGCATCAGGCGCGGGAAGTCGCGGGCCGGGCCTGTGGCGTAGAACGGATCACCCAGGATGGGATGGCCGATTTCCAACATATGGACGCGAAGTTGATGGGAGCGCCCGGTTTTAGGGTATAGCCGCATGCGCGTCGTGCCGTCGTCTTCCAACCGCATCCGCCGCCAATCGGTTTGCGCGGGTTTGCCGGTCTCGAAGTTCACATGTTGCAGGGGGCGGTTGGGCCAGTCCACGATGAGGGGGAGGTCGATGTGGCCCTCTTTCTCGGCGACATGGCCCCAGACGCGGGCGACGTAGGTTTTCTTGGTGTGCCGCTTCTCGAATTGCAGGCCGAGGTGGCGTTGCGCGTGAGGGGTGCGGGCGAAGACCATGACGCCGGAAGTATCCATATCCAAGCGATGCACGAGGAGCGTTTCGGGGAAGGCCGCTTGCAGGCGAGAGATCAGGCAATCGGCCAGGTGCTCTCCTTTGCCCGGCACCGAGAGGAGGCCCGCAGGTTTGTTAACGAGCAGAAGTTCGTGATCTTCGTGGATGATATCCAGCGGGGTGTCGGGCGGCGCATAGGTGAAAGTGGGGTTCAAGGGAGCTACCGCGCTGAAATGAAGAACAGGATATTCAGGGCAATAAGTGCGATGGTCAGGGCAAGCAAGATGTGGCGCTCTGTCCGGTCTTCGGCGCTGGAAAGCCAGTATTTCGCTTGGGTGATGAAATTGCCCGTGGAGGGGAACATCCGCCCGGTTTGATCGACGCTACGGCGGCGGAAGCGGAAGAGGGTACGGAACATCATAACCGCCCAGGCGATGAAGATGAGACCTTGGAGGCTGAGAAAGACGATTTGGATTGCGGACATCTGCGAGGCTTGCCTTTTTGCCGGGTCGTGATCCGGGGTGCGCCGGTGCAGGGTAACGAAAGCGCAGTAGGGTGCATAGGCAGGGCCAAGGGATCGCTGCTAGGAGGCCTTTTGAGCGCGGATGTACCAGCCCGGGGCTGAAGAGCATACGGTTTCACCACGCCGCCCGGAATAAGTGCCTTGCTTGCCGAAACGGACTCTGGCCTCGGCAATATCAGAGAGCGCGGCGCGGGTTTCGACGATACCTCGGATTGCCTTGTCTCCGCGTCCCCGGACCGTCAGGGCCGAGGTGCGTCGCCCGAACACAAGGGGGAGTAACGATGTATGAGAGTAGTTGAGGTGTGCCAGCGTTGCGCCCCACCAGCTGGGGGTGTGGCGGTTGAAATCATCGGGGTGGCCGTGAACAGGATAAATCCAAGGCACGATTATATGCAGTGTACCACCTGGCTTCAGCACGCGGGTGATGTCTTCGAGTGCGGCCACATCATCGTAGATATGTTCTAACACATTAAGCGTGATAGCGGCATCGAAATGGCCATCGGCATAGGGAATCGGATCGCCGAATTCTATCAGATCGGTTGGTTTGAATTCGTCAGAAATGTTGACGGATCGAACCACCGCCCGCGTATCCAGAAACGGTACGTAATTGGCGGTCGTTCCGCCGCCGAAGTCTAAGACCGTCCCGGTCAGTTCAAGTTTTGAGATCAGATCCAGCTCCATCCGGCGCAGCATCGTTTTTGAGGCGCCATAGGCCCGTAGCTTGCGGTACATGGCAAGACTGGGGAGAGGCGGGTCTTGTATCGAAAGGGACATGGAGAACACCAAATAGAATGTCGTATTTTGGTCGCGCAAAATCCACGTTTTGACAAGGGCCAAGAAAAAGAGGGCCCCGCACAACTTCGATGCAAGGCTGACCCTGTATCAGATCCCGATGAAGGGTTGCGCCAAGCGGGGCAGGAGGCTTTGGAACTTGAGCTTTGCGTCGGTGGCAACAAGGCAAATGCAATCTTCGCCGGGGTCGGCGATGGGTTGGTGGGTGACCTGGGTGTCGGCGACCTCTAGATCGCCGCGGGCGAACACACCGCCGTCATCGCGGAATGACCCTTTCAGCACCAGCGTCATTTCGGCTCCGTTGTGGCTGTGCACCGGCATGGCGCGGCCTGCGGGGATCAGCAACAAGCGGGCCGTGCCGCCGTCGTCTGAATGCAGCACGTATTGCTTCACGCCGCCCCCAAGCGACCGCCATTGCAGGGCGTCCTCATCGCCGCCTACGACGTTTCGCAGCGGGGTTGGGAAGGTGCCTGCGATCGCGCCGGTGGGGGCCGTTGGCTCGGACGCGGGGGCGCTGATGATCTTGGCCATTGTCTGTTCGAAGCTGGCCTCTTCGACGGGGGCGGCGTCCAGATCGTCGGCGTCCATATTGTCCAAGACGGCACCGCCCAAGGCTTCGAATGTCTCTAGCCGCGCCCGCGCGTCGTCGCTGAGCGAGACATGCGTCGCCAGCACCAGATCAAAGGCTTTCGCCAGTGTTCCGGTCGCGTAGCCCATCAGCACATCGTCAGGGGCGGAATGGTGAGTATCTGTCATCAAGGTATCAAATTTCGGTCTGTTTCAGTTCATTGCGTGTCGGAGCCGTTCAAGCGCTAACCTAATTCGCGACTTGATCGTGCCAAGGGGCAGGCCGGTTTCCAGTGAAATCTCGGCGTGAGAGAGATCGCCAAAATAGGCCCGCCTGATAAGTGTGCGTTGCTTGTCAGGCAAGTCCTGCAACGCTTTGGCAAGGCGCGCGCTGTCTTGCTGGAAGGCGATCACATCGGCCTGGTCGGGCGGCTGATCGGGGCCCCAGGGAAGCTCTTCCGGGTCGGGGCGAGCGGACCGGCGCAACAGGTCAATCTTGCGGTTTCGGGCAATCGTGAAGATCCACGTCGCCACGGAGGCGCGTGTCGGGTCGAACATATGAGCCTTGCGCCAAAGGGTGGCCATGACGTCCTGCATACAATCCTCGGCGAGGCTGGGATCAGCCCCGGATTTGATCAGAAACGCCTTCACCCGAGGGGCGAATTGCCGAAAGACCTCGGCAAAGGCGTCTTGATCTTGGTTCTGCGCAATGGCGGCCACTTTGGCGGCCCAATACGCGGGAGAGGGTTCTTTTGCCGTCACGATCATTCCACGCGGTGTATCCGTTAAGCACGCCTTACTCGGCGTCCTTCGCGAGACCAACGCTTAAACATAGTGGTCGCTCGTAAACAGCTTATGCATGTTACGGCGCAGCGCCTAGAGTGGATCACTCTTTCTTGGCGAAAGGTTCCGTTGCGGCCTACAGCGTCGAAAGCGCGGTGCGGTAGGTTTCATGGGCCCGCGCCCAAACGCCTCGGCCAATATCTGGCAGGCATTGCAGGTGGGGCAGCAGCTGGTCTGCGAAATCTTCAGAGCTTTCCAGCGGCAGAAGTGAGGGCAGGTTATCAATCGCCATCACGTCAAGGGGCGGCTCGGGCGCGGCCCGAAGCAGCGGCTCTGCCCAGGTGGTGATGCGGTCATAGACTTTCACCGGAGAGAAGTCCGAGGTCGGATCACAGGCGATATCGCCGATCACCCGCAGGGCGCGGGGCGTCTGCGGCGCATCGGCGGGCACGAAGACAGGCACGCCGTCCATCGCCAGAATGCAGTTGAGGAAGATATTGTGGGCCAAGACCTCGGGGAAGGGGCCGCCGCCCGCCGTCTCTGCCATGTCCCAAGCGGTTGGGGTGACGCCGATCTGGGACAGGAACGACGTGGCGCCTGTTCCGGTGCGCCCCAACGCGCCGATGATCAAAGCCGTGGGGCTGGGGGCATTGGCGGCGGCAAGGCGATCCTGGATATCGGCCACCAGACTTTCCTGGTTGTCCCATGGGGTGACGGGGCCCATGGCGCTGCTGCCGTGTTGTGCGGCCCATGCCGCAACGCTAAGCGCGGCCCCCACAAAACCCGCCCAATAGCCGAAGGCCGCAACCCGGCGTTGCCGGTCATCGACGAGGTATTCCAGATCATAGAGCGCGCCGCCCCCCGCCTTGAACCGCGCCAGTAGGTCCAGCCCATCGGCTTGGCCCTTGAAGGCATGGCCAAACAGAATGTGGCGATGGCGCAAGGGGCCGGTATTGAAGGGCAGCTCTTTCAGGCCGAAGATCACCGCATCATCTGGCGCATCACGCCACGACCCGGCAGCCGCAATCGCCGCGCCCGTCTGGCGGTAGCCGTCAATCGGTAGGACGCGGGTGGGGCTGTCTTCCACCGTGACACGCATCCCCTCGGCCATCAGCCTTGCGACACCGGCCGGCGTGATACCCACGCGGCGTTCATTGGCGCGTTCTTCCGCGCGAACCCAAAGATGCATCAGTACCCCACCGTGCTGCGAATGAAGGGCAGGGCCGCTGCGGCGGCAATGCCAACGCCCGCGCCAACCGCAAGGCGGATACCGGGCGTGCCAAAGGCCGGGGCCGCAAGGGACAGCAGGCCACAGATGGCGGCGTAAAACGAGAGTGCGATCATATCCATAAGCGCAACGCTAACAGGCGTTTCCCGGTCGCGCTAGGACCAGCTTACATCGCCAAGAAAGATGTATCCCGCCCCGTAGATCGTTTTTATCAGGCGCGGGTTCTTGGGGTCTTCGCCCAATTTCGTGCGCAGCCGTGAAATCCGCACATCCATGGCCCGGTCAAAGCTATCGCCCGCAGCGCCGCCAAGGCTTTCCTGCATTTGTTGCCTGGAGATCAATCGCTTGGGCGCGTTGAGGAACAGGCGCAACACCTCTCCTTCCGCATGGGAAAACGTGGTTTCCGCACCGCTTTCATCGGTCAGCACATAGCTTTCAAACTGTGCCGTCCAACCGTTGAAACGCGCCGTGTTCTGGGCGCGGTCGGGGGCTTTGGGGCTGCGCAGGCGGGCGCGGACGCGGGCGATCACCTCGGCGGGATCAAACGGTTTGATGATGTAATCATCGGCCCCCAACTCCAACCCCGTCACCCGATCCTGCACCTGCGCACGGCCCGAGATGATGATAATCGCCGCCCCGGATTCAAGCGCCAGACGGTGGACCACGGCAAGGCCATCGCGGTCCGGAAGACCCAGATCCACAAGGCAGACGTCGGGGGTCGTGTGGCGCAGAGCGGCCTCAAATTCGGTGGCGCGGCCAAAGGTGGCGGTGCGAAAGCCTGCGTCTTGCAGGGCTTCCGACAGCATCGCGCGGATCTGCGGCTCATCATCAAGGATGGAAACGAGGGGCTCGGTCATTGCGGGGCCTCCAAGGCCAACAGGTGCATCAATGCCGCGGAATCGAGCGGTTTACGCAGTACGGGCCAGTAATCTGCCCCGGCACTATAGCGCGGATCATCGGGCGGGAGCGAGGTCATCAAAGCCAGTTTCAGCGCCGGTTGGCGCATCGAGATGGACCGCAACAAGGCGACCCCGTCGGTGCCTCCAAGATTGATATCAGACAACACCCAATCAAGGCCCGGCAGATCGGCCAGGGAATCAGCCTCTTCCGACGACGCGGCCTCGATCACTTGATGGCCCAAATCCGTCAACAGATCGCGGACGTGGGTACGGATGTCGGGGATGTCATCCACCAGAAGGATCAGACGCGGACGCGCCTCGGCCTCGGCGGGGCGCAGGGGCAGGCGCAGGGTCACGCAGGCCCCATCGCGGGTGTTCGAAAGCCGCAAGGTGCCCCCCGCCAGCTTCACCAGATCATAGACCATGGTCAGGCCAAGACCCGACCCCTCATCCCCCTTGGTGGTGAAAAACGGATTCAGCGCCTGTTCCAATGCGTCTTTCGAAAAACCGCGCCCGGTGTCGCTGACGGTGATTTCCAGCCAGGTATCCAGCACGCTGCGAGCCTTCAGCGCGATATGCCCCGGCGCGATGCCAATCGCGTCACGGGCGTTCAACACAAGATTAAGCAAGCCATCCTGCAAGGTGCCGGCATCCAGCATCAGCGCCGGGTGGGGCAGATCATTGGTGACCGAGATCGACACGCCATCGGGCAGCGTCGCTTCGGCCAGAGGGGTAAAACTGTCCAGAAAATCCTGCACCACAACGGGGGCGGCCCGCATGTTCCGCGCGCCGGTCATATTGGCGATCTTGTCGAGCAACGACCCGCCGCGCCGCACCGCCATGCGCGTCGCACCGGTCAGCTCATGGGCGCCGTGGGGCAGGGGCAGTTTTTCCAGCCTTGCCTGAAGACCAAGGATAATCGTCAGTAGATTGGCAAAGTCGTGGGCAAGACCGCTGGTCAATTGCACCGCCAATTCGCGTTTATGGGTCTGTTCCAGCGCGGTGCGGGCCTGGGTTTCTTCGGTCACATCGGTGGACAGCAGGTAGACGCCGCCATCGGCATGTTCATCGGGGGTGAAGGCCGTGCGGATACGGCGGCCCGACTCCGGGTCCGTGAACTCCTGCACCGACGGATCGCCCCCACTGGCACGGGCAAGCGCGGGGCGCAGGAGGGCTGCGACCTCGGCCCCCAAGGCCTGTTCAAACGATTCGCCAATAATGTCGTTGGCCCGCCCCGGCAAAACCACCGACAGGCGTTTGTTGGTAAAGGAGTATTTCCCGTTTCCATCGAGGTGGCCGATATGGGCGGGGGTCATTTCCGTGACCAGACGGGTGCGGGCCTCCATCTCGGTCAGGGCGGCTTTGGCCTCTTGCAGCTGGCTGATGGTGGCGGCCAGGCGGCGATTGGTCAACGCCAGTTCCTCGGTATGGGTCAGGACTTGATCCGACAATTCCTCGGACCGGGCCCGAAGCAGCATTTCCTGCCGTTTGGTCGCTGTGATATCCGTGTACACCGTGACCCAGCCACCGTCGGGCAAGGGGGAACCTTCGACGCTGATCGCCCGCCCATTGGCGCGGATTCGTTCAACATAATGCGGCAGAAACGCCAATGCCTGATCGACGCGGACCTGCACGAAAGCCTCTACATCATCGACCTCACCGTATTCGCCTTGGCGCACCAGATAGGTGAGCGTTTCATCAAAACGAGCGCCGGGGGTGACAAGGTGGGGCGGCAGGCCGAACATCTCCTGAAACGGACGATTGCACACGGCCAGCCGCAGATCCGCGTCGTAAATCGACAAAGCCTGTTGGATCAGGTTCAGTCCTGCGCGGGTAAAAGATTCCGTTTTTCGGTCACGTGCCATGGCCTTATGGCTAACGGTCCAAGGCGCTGCCGCCAAGGCCGCCCGAGGCGCTGTTACAATTTGATAGAATTGCGACAAAGTCACGTAACTCTTGACCGACAACTCTTTTGTGCCACGGTGGTGCTGTTCGCGTAACGCTCCGAACCAGAGAGCGTACAGAACACATGTCGGCCGGGAGGGTCGGCGAAGGGAGGATAGTTTGGCTGATACAAAACCGTCGACAGGCGCGCTGCAATCCGTGCCTGCGCTTCTGCGCCGCAATGCGGCTGAATTCGCGGGCCGCGCGGCGTACCGCGAAAAGGAATACGGAATCTGGCAAAGCTGGACCTGGAGCGAGACGCTGGAAGAGATCGAGGCATTGTCCCTCGGTCTGATCGGCCTTGGTCTGAACCGGGGCGACTATGTCGCCGTCATCGGCCGCAACCGTCCCGCTTTATATTGGTCCATCGTGGCCGTTGAAATGGCTGGCGGCGTGCCGGTGCCATTGTACCAAGACGCCGTCGCGGAAGAAATGACATACGTGCTGGAGCACTGCGGTGCCCGCTTCGTCATCGGCGGCGATCAGGAACAAGTCGATAAGGTGATTGAGGCGCAGGAATCCCTGCAAGGGATCGAGCAGATCATCTACCTGGACCGGCGCGGGATGCGCAAATACGACCACACCATGATGAATGCGCTGGACGACGTGCAGGCCGAAGGCCGCGCCGCGCGTCAGCGTTTGCTGCCTGAATTGCAGGCCCGTGAGGCCGAGCTGACCTACGACAGCACCTGTGTGATGCTTTATACCTCGGGCACCACGGGCAAGCCGAAGGGCGTTGTGCTGTCGAATCGCAACATTATCGAGACCTCCAAGGCGTCGTGCGAGTTCGATAACCTGCGGATGGAAGACGAGGTTCTGGCCTATCTTCCAATGGCTTGGGTGGGGGATTTCATCTTCTCCATCGGGCAGGCCTATTGGTCGGGCTTCTGCGTCAATTGCCCCGAAAGCGCGGAAACGATGATGACCGACCTGCGCGAGATCGGGCCCACCTATTTCTTCGCGCCGCCGCGTGTGTTCGAGACGCTGTTGACCAGCGTGATGATCCGTATGGAAGACGCCGGCAAGCTGAAGAAAGGCATGTTCGATCGCGCCATGGCGCGGGCCAAGATCATCGGGCCAAGGATTCTGGACGGCAAGCACGTGACCCTTGGGGACCGGATTGTTTACGCCATCGACACGGCGCTGGTGATCGGGCCGCTCAAGAACACCCTGGGCATGAGCCGGGTCCGCGTGGGTTACACAGCGGGCGAAGCCATTGGGCCGGAAATCTTTGATTTCTATAGAGCTTTGGGCATCAACCTGAAACAGCTCTACGGCCAGACCGAAGCCAGCGTGTTCATCACACAGCAACCCGACAGCGAAGTGCGCCCCGATACGGTTGGCGTGCCGTCGCCGGGGGTGGAGCTGAAGATCGGCGAGAATGGAGAGGTGTTCTACCGCTCTCCGGGCACCTTCGTGGAATACTACAAGAACCCCGAAAGCACCGCTTCGACCAAAGATCCCGAAGGCTGGGTCGCGACCGGTGACGCGGGCTTTATCGAAGAAGGCTCGGGGCATCTGCGTATCCTCGACCGGGCCAAGGATGTGGGCAAAATGGCCCAAGGCGGGCTGTTCGCGCCGAAGTTCGTGGAGAACAAGCTGAAGTTCTACCCTGACATTCTGGAAGCCGTTGTTTTTGGGGCGGAAAAAGAGTTCTGCACTGCCTTCATCAACATTGATCTGAGCGCCGTCGGCAATTGGGCTGAGCGCAACAATATCGCCTATGCGTCTTATCAGGAATTGGCGGGGCATCCGCAGGTCCTGTCCTCGCTCAAGGGGCATGTGGAAGCGGTTAACAAATCCGTCGCCGAAGACCCGATGCTGGCCCATTGCCAGATCGCGCGGTTCCTTGTGTTGCACAAGGAACTGGACGCCGATGACGGTGAAATGACCCGTACGCGCAAGGTGCGCCGTCGGATCGTGGAAGAGAAGTTCGCTGACCTTCTGGATGCGCTTTATGGTGGAAAAACAGAGCAGTACACCGAGACGGAAGTGACCTACGAGGATGGCCGGAAGGGCAAGATCACGGCCACTTTGCAGATCATTGATGCAGCGACGGTTAACGTGGGCAACCCCCAGATGGCGGCGGAATGATGGGTGGGTTTGCTGCGCAAAACGCGCGTGCTGAACGCACGACGCCCCACCCACCATCCCACAGGGTCGGAGATTTGAATAATGCTTGATCAGGCAGAAGGTCACGTAACCGCAGATGGGCGCAAGATTGGGCCTGTGGTTTTGGAGATGCGCGAAATTACCCTTAGATTTGGGGGGGTTGAGGCGATCAAGAACATCTCGTTCGACGTGCGCGAAGGCGAGATTCGGGCGATCATCGGCCCGAACGGGGCGGGGAAATCCTCGATGCTGAACGTCATCAGCGGCTTCTATAATCCGCAAGAAGGCCAGGTCATGTATCGCGGGGCGCAACGACCCTCGATGCGGCCCTATCAGGTGGCGCGCCAAGGCATCGCCCGCACGTTCCAGAACATCGCGCTGTTCGAGGGGATGAGCGTTCTCGACAACGTCATGACCGGGCGACTGAACCACATGAATTCGGGCCTTCTGGGCCAGGCTATGTGGTGGGGCAAAGCCGAAAAGGAAGAGGTTGCGAACCGTGCGAAGGTTGAGGAAGTCATTGATTTTCTTGAGATTCAAGCCATCCGCAAAACGCCCGTGGGCCGCTTGCCCTATGGTCTTAAGAAGCGGGTCGAACTGGCCCGCGCCTTGGCGGCCGAGCCGCAGATTCTGCTGCTGGATGAGCCGATGGCGGGCATGAACGTGGAGGAGAAAGAAGACATGTCGCGCTTCATCCTCGACGTGAATGATGAGTTCGGCACCACCATCGTTTTGATCGAGCACGACATGGGCGTGGTGATGGACCTTTCCGACCGCGTCGTGGTGATGGATTACGGCAAGAAGATTGGCGACGGCACGCCCGATGAGGTGCGCAACAACCAAGAGGTGATCGACGCGTATCTGGGCGTGGCCCATGACTGAATCGGCTGTACACATTCTGTACACACGGGGCGCACTTTTCGTGCATACGGCGGCCGTCGCCGCGTTTGCGCTGGCGGCCCCGGCCTCGGCGCAGATCGAAGGCAGTTTCGAGGCGTTCCAAGCCCGTTGCCTGACGCCGATGCTGGAGGTCCGCGAAACCGATGTGACCGGGCTAACCCGCGTCCCGCACCGCGCGGCGTGGGAGACTTGGCGCCCAGACGACGCGGCATGGGAATTGCAACGGGCCTTGCCCGGTGCAGTCGTCCAATATTGCGCCATCAACGGCCCGATCGAGGCGCAAGTCGTGCCCTGGGCCGAAGCGGCAGTTGCGTCGGGCGATTACATTCGCATCGATCGTCAGCCCCCCACCCTTCAAACGACGACGCTGCGAGAGCCGCGCCTAGAGATCGAAATCGACCGGGAAGCCACGCCGATGCACCTGACCGTCATTGAAACGAATTTGGAGAGCTGAGACATGCCTGACCAGTTAATTTTCGCGATGGAGGTCACGCTCAACGGGCTGATGACCGGGGTGATGTATGCGCTGGTGGCGCTTGGGTTTGTCTTGATCTTCAAGGCGTCCGGCATCTTCAACTATGCCCAAGGGGTCATGGCGCTGTTTGCGGCGATGACGTTGGTGGGCATTCAGGACGGCAGGGTGCCCTTTGCGCATCTGATCAACGAGATCTTCGGCACCGACATCCACCACTTCGGCTGGCACGTCCCGGCGCTGGGGGCGATCTTGCTGACGGTGCTGGTGATGATCGCCTTTGCCTATCTGGTGCAACGGTTCGTGTTCAAACATCTGGTGGGCCAAGAGCCGATCATTCTGTTCATGGCCACGATCGGGCTGGCCTACTTCCTTGAAGGCGTGAGCGACCTGATGTGGGGCAGCGAGATTCGCAACCTCGACGTGGGGCTGCCGCAGGGGATCAACGATTGGATCGACATCACCACGTTTGAAGTCTTCGGCTACGGTTTCTTCATCGACAATCTGGATATTGCCGCCACGCTGATCGCCGCGATCCTTGTGATGGGGCTGATTGCCTATTCGCAATACACCAAGAATGGCCGCGCGATGCGGGCGGTGGCGGACGATCACCAAGCGGCGCTGAGCGTTGGGATCTCGCTCAACTACGTGTGGGTTCTGGTCTGGTCGCTGGCGGGAATCGTCGCGCTGGTGGCGGGGATCATGTGGGGCAGCAAGTCTGGCGTGCAGTTCTCGCTTAGCTTGATCGCGCTGAAGGCGTTGCCGGTGCTGATGCTGGGCGGCTTCACGTCGATCCCCGGCGCCATTGTCGGCGGGCTTATCATTGGCGTCGGAGAGGCGCTGTTTGAATTCTCGGTCGGTCCGATGATCGGCGGAGCCACGGAAAACTGGTTCGCCTACGTATTGGCGCTTCTGTTCCTCGTCTTCCGGCCCCAGGGCCTGTTCGGCGAAAAAATCATCGAGAGGGTCTGAGCCATGTTTTACCGGGAAGCGGGCGATTTCAAAACGTCCTACAGCGAAGACAGCCAGACATTTCCGATCCTGTTTGATCGCTATCGCTACTACTTTGTGTTGGTCGTCGGGGCCTTGGTTATTCCGTTCGTTCTGAACGATTACTGGGCGAATTCGATCCTGATCCCGTTCCTGATCTATGCGATCGCGGCGATCGGGCTGAACATCCTGACGGGCTATTGCGGGCAGGTCAGCCTTGGCACCGGCGGGTTCATGGCGGTGGGGGCCTATACGTCCTACAAGCTGATGACCGCGTTTCCGGGGCTCGACATGATCTCGGTCACGTTGCTGAGCGGCGTGATGACGGCGATGGTTGGCGTGGCGTTTGGCTTGCCGAGCTTGCGGATCAAGGGGTTCTATCTGGCGGTTGCGACGTTGGCGGCGCAGTTCTTCCTCGTTTGGTTGTTCAACAAGGTGCCGTGGTTCTACAACTACTCGGCCTCGGGCCAGATCAGCGCGCCAGAGCGGGATTTCTTCTACTTCATCAATGTGCCGGTCACCGGCCCGAATGCGGAATCCTGGGCGAAGTACCTGTTCTGCTTCCTGTTCGTCTTCGTGCTGGCCTGGGTCGCGCGGAACCTGACGCGGGGCAGTGTGGGCCGGCAGTGGATGGCGATCCGCGACATGGATATCGCCGCCGAGATCATCGGGGTGAACCCGTTGAAGGCAAAACTGACGGCCTTTGCGGTGTCGAGCTTCTATGTGGGCATCGCGGGCGCGCTGCTGTTCACCGTCTATCTGGGCGCGGCGGAAGTGGGGGAAGCCTACGGCATCACCAAGAGCTTCCTCGTGCTGTTCATGATCATCATTGGCGGCTTGGGAAGCATCTTCGGCAGCTTTGCGGGCGCGGCGTTCATGGTTCTGCTGCCGGTCGTGTTGAAGGTGTTGCTGGTCGATACCTTCGGGATGGACACGGCGCTGAGCGCGCATTTCCAGTTCGTGATCGTGGGCGGGTTGATCATGTTCTTCCTGATCGTGGAGCCCCACGGGCTGGCCCGGCTGTGGGCCTTGGCAAAAGAGAAATTGAGATTGTGGCCGTTCCCGCACTAGGGGGCGCCGTGAGGAGACCGACCAAAGAGCGGTCACATTGAAGACCCCGGCGCTGGGAGGCGTGGGGAAGGAATAAATCGGAACTAATCCATGGGAGGAATGACCCGATGAAAAAACTGACACTGCTGGCTGTGACCAGCGCAATGGTGGCTGGTACGCCCGCGATGGCGGACCTTGTGTTCCCCGACCTCAGCTACCGGACGGGCGCCTATGCGGCAGGCGGCATTCCGTTCTCGGACGGGTATCAGGACTACTTCGCACTGCTCAACGCCCGTGACGGCGGCATCGGCGGCGTCGAGGCCCGCGTGGTGGAGTGCGAGACCGCCTACAACACCGAGCGCGGCGTGGAATGCTACGAGAGCACCCGCGACGAGGGCGCGCTGGTCTATCAGCCGCTGTCCACCGGCATCACCTACCAGTTGATCCCGCGCGCCACCGCCGACGGCATCCCGCTGCACACGATGGGCTATGGCCGGACTTCTGCCGCCAATGGCGACGTCTTCAGCCATGTCTTCAACTACCCGGCGAACTACTGGGACGCGGCCTCGGTGATCGTGAACCAGCTGCTGGAAGAGAACGACGGCTCCCTCGAAGGGCAGACCATCGCGCTGCTGTATCACAACTCGGCCTATGGTCGCGAGCCGATCCGCACGCTGGAAGAGTTGAGTGCAATGCACGGGTTTGAACTGACTCAGCTGGCTGTGGATCACCCGGGTCAAGAGCAGGGCAACCAATGGCTGCAAATCCGCCGGGAGCGTCCCGATTACGTCGTGATGTGGGGCTGGGGCGTGATGAACCAGGTTGCCATTCAGGAAGCCATCAATACACGCTACCCGATGGAGAACTTCATCGGTAACTGGTGGGCTGGTGCCGATCATGACGTTGAATCGGCGGGTGCAGATGCCGCGGGCTACCGGTCCCTGAACATGAACCGTTTGGGCGATATGCCCGTGTTTGCTGAAATTCAGGAGATGGTGATCGACGCCGGTCTGAACGCGGGCGACGGCAGCAACCTGGGCAACGTGCTTTACACGCGCGGCATGTATGCGGCGATGTTGGCAGCCGAAGCGGCGGCCATGGCGCAGGAGATCCACGGCGTGGCAGACATCGACGCGTCTATGATGCGCGACGGCATGGAAGCGCTGAACATCACCAACGCGCGTATGGAAGAACTGGGCATGCCCGGTATCGGGCCTGAGTTCTCGGTTTCTTGCGAGAACCACGGTGGCAGCGGCATGGCGATTATGCAGCAGTGGGACGGATCACAGTGGGTCACGCTGACTGACTTTATCGCCCCCGATGATAGCGTCATTGATCCGCTGGTTGCGGAAGATTCCGCGCAATATGCGACTGAGAACGGGATCGAATCTCAGTGCGGCGAGAGCTGATCTGAAAACTCCGGCGGCGGCGTTTGGGTCGCCGTCGGAATTGAGTTGTATTTGCCAAGATGAAGGAGCGGGTAGTGCCAAGAGAGGCCGCTGCGCGCATCCGATGGGACAAGGACGGACGCGATGTTGGATCAGGTGACTGATGTTGATGCACAGGCAGAGACGCTGCTGGAGGTCAACAATATTGAGGTGATCTACAACCACGTGATCCTCGTGTTGAAGGGCGTGTCATTGAAGGTGCCCAAGGGCGGGATTACCGCGCTTCTGGGCGGCAATGGCGCGGGAAAGACCACGACGTTGAAGGCGATTTCCAACCTGCTGCATTCCGAGCGCGGGGAAGTCACCAAGGGCGCGATTTCGTATCGCGGAGAGAAGGTGCAGGATCTGAACCCCTCGGATCTGGTGGAGCGGGGCGTTATTCAGGTCATGGAAGGACGCCATTGTTTTGAACATCTGACCGTTGAGGAGAACCTGCTGACGGGCAGCTACACGCGCAAGGATGGGCGCGGGGCAATCGCGGCGGATCTGGACCTTGTTTACGAATATTTCCCAAGGCTGAAGGAGCGGCGCACCTCGTTGGCGGGCTATACCAGCGGCGGAGAGCAGCAGATGTGCGCGATCGGGCGGGCGTTGATGTCGCGGCCCGAGACGATCTTGCTGGACGAGCCGAGCATGGGTCTTGCCCCGCAGTTGGTGGAGCAGATTTTCGGTATCGTGAAGCGGTTGAACGAAGAGCAGGGGGTGACCTTCCTGCTGGCCGAGCAGAACACCAATGTGGCGCTGCGATTTGCCCATTACGGCTATATCCTCGAGAGCGGTCGCGTGGTGATGGACGGCCCGGCGGCGGAGTTGAGGGAGAACCCCGACGTGAAGGAGTTCTATCTGGGCATGTCCGATGATGGGCGAAAGTCGTTCCGCGATGTCCGGTCGTACCGGCGCCGCAAGCGCTGGTTGAGCTGAGCTGTTGGGCGCGCGGGTGCTGCGCCGGGGGCGACCCACCGTTTTTGCCGAAATGATGTGATCGCCTGAGGGCGCGCGTGAAAGGACCAAGGAAATGCCAGACAAGAGCCAGCCGCATTTCGACACGCTAGAGACGCGCAGTGCAGACCAGCGAGCCGCAGAGCAATTGGTCGTCGTGAACGCGCAATTGGCCAGGCTGCGCGAGGCCGAGGCCCAAGACGGTGGCCTGGTGCCCGGCGGCGCCTTGGATTCGTTGGACGACTTGGCCCGTCTGCCGGTTCTGCGAAAGTCCGATCTGGTGGCAAGGCAGGCCGAGAACCCGCCATTCGGCGGCATGGCGGTCAGCAATGTGGCCCATGTATTCCAATCCCCCGGCCCGATTTATGAGCCCGGAGGCGTCAGCCACGATTGGTGGCGGATGGGGCGCTTCCTGCACGCGGCGGGCATCGGCAAGGGTGATATCGTCCAGAATTGTTTTGGGTATCATCTGACCCCGGCGGGCATGATCTTTGAGAGTGGCGCAAGGGCCGTGGGCGCGGCCGTTCTGCCCGCGGGCGTCGGCCAGACCGAGCTTCAGGTACGCGCCGCCAAGGACATCGGCTGCACCGCCTACGCGGGCACGCCGGATTACCTGAAGGTGATCCTCGATAAAGCCGAGGAGATGGGAGAGACGTTGAATTTCACCCGCGCGGCTGTGGGCGGGGGCGCATTGTTCCCGTCGCTACGGCAGGAATATGCGGATCGCGGCATCGCCTGTTTGCAGTGCTATGCGACGGCGGATCTGGGCAACATCGCCTATGAGAGCGCGGCGATGGAGGGAATGATCCTCGACGAGGGGGTGATCGTGGAGATCGTGCGCCCCGGCACCGGAGATCCGGTGGCAGAGGGCGAAGTGGGGGAAGTCGTTGTGACCTCTCTCAACCCCGATTATCCGCTGATCCGTTTTGCCACCGGCGATCTGAGCGCGATCATGGCGGGGCAGAGCCCCTGCGGGCGGACCAACAAGCGGATCAAGGGGTGGATGGGCCGCGCCGACCAGACGACGAAGATCAAGGGCATGTTTGTGCGCCCTGAACAGGTGGCCGACCTGGTCGCCAAGACGGGCGTGGAAAAGGCCCGCGTCATCGCGCGCCGGGACGGCGAGAAAGACGTGATGCACGTGCAGGTCGAGGCCACGGGGACCGACGAAGCCGCGCTGGCCGAGGCGGTGAAAGCCACCTTGAAGCTGAGCGGGAGCGTCGAGGTGCTGGCCTCTGGCAGCTTGCCCAACGATGGCAAGGTGATCGACGATCAGCGCAGTTACGACTGAGGCAGTTACGACTGAGGGAGCAAATCAGTTCCGGCTTTCGGCGGCGCGGAGTTCAGCGGGCGTGGCGAGGCCGTCACCGTTGGTGTCCACCTGAGCGAACGCGACGCGGAACGCGGAAAGGCGGTCGATGCGCACCGACATCGGCGCGCCGGCGTCGGCCATCAGGCGAATGAAGGTGCGAAACTCGTCAAGCGTCAAACGCTCATCCCCGTCCACATCGGCGGCAAGAAAGAATTGCACGCTTTGCTGCTCAAACTGTGCCGAAGCTGGCGCGGCGGGAAACATCGCGGCAAGGGACAGGGCCGAGGCGGCTGCAAGGGTAAATCTGGACATCTTCGACGCCTCCTTAAAGGGCGGGTGGTCTGGTTCGTTTCATTAGATGGGCGCTTTCGGCGGTCGTACTAGGCCCCATCGCGACAACGTGTGGTTTTCGGCAGTTCAGCGCCGCTTGCTATTGAATGACGGCCATTTGCGGCCCGTTCCCGGAGTTTCGTTATCCGTTAACGGCGCATGACCGTGGTAGCGTTCAAAAGTTAAACGATTCTGATCCGGAGATTGTTCCTATGCTTTTACGCCCCCGCGCCCTGTCTGCGGCGCTTCTTTCTACGCTGATCGGTGCGCTATCCGCGCCGCTGGCCCATGCCGATACGGCGTTGTTGATGGTGAACGACAGCTATCGCCACGCGCAAAACCTGCGCAACGCGCAGCCGGTGGAGCAGCTCCGCTCGCGGCTGTTGGATGCGGGGTTCAACGTGATTACGGTGACCGATGGTAACGGGGCTGACCTGCGTGAAGGCTTGTCGCGACTGCTGGAAGCCGGAGAGGACGAGCGCATCTTGATCGCGGCGGTGGGCCATTTTGCCCGCTCCGACAGCGATAGCTGGCTGCTGGGGTCGCAAGCGAACGAGACCTCTCTGGCGACGGTGGGGGGCGATGGCCTGAGTGTCTCGGTTCTGATGGAGGTCGCCGCCAATGCGCCGGGCCGATCCGTCGTGATGCTGGGGCTGGAGCGCCGCAGGATTGATCTGGGCACCGGCCTTGGGGCGGGCGTCGGGCGCATTGATGCGCCCCAGGGCGTGACCGTTCTGGCGGGCGATCCGGAGGATCTGGCAAGCTTCACCACGGCGCATTTGATGATGCCGGGGACCGATCTGGCGCAGGCGGTGCGCGATGTGGGCAACCTGAGGGCCTTCGGGTTCGTCTCCTCTGCCGTGCCGTATTTCCCTGCGGCCACGGCCGGCCCGGCGCCGCAACAGCCGCCCACGACGCCACAAAACCCGACACAGCCCGGTGCCGATGAGGTGGCGCTATGGAATGCGGCGGTAGAGTTGGACACTCTGGGCGCCTACCGCGCTTACCTGGCGCGGTATCCTAGCGGATTTTACGCCAGCGATGCGCAGGCACGGGTCAATGCGTTCGAGAACGACCCCACCGCCATTGCCCGCGCGGCAGAGGAAGCCTTGGGGCTGAACCGCAACCAGCGCCAGCAAATCCAGCGCAGCCTGTCGATCCTGGAGTACGACACGCGCGGCATCGACGGCATTTTTGGCACCGGCACGCGCAATGCGATCCGTGGCTGGCAGACATCCCGAGGCTACTCGGTCACCGGGTATCTCGATGGGCCACAGGTGAACGCGCTGGCGCAGCAGGCCAACGCCCGCGCCGCAGAGCTGGAAGAGGCCGCCCAAGAGGCGCGAGAGGCTCGCGAACGGGCAGACCGCGCTTATTGGCAGGTAACCGGGCAGGGCGTTTCCGAAAGCGGATTGCGGTCCTATCTGGAGCGTTACCCTGACGGGCTGTTCGCCGAGGAAGCCGAAGCGCGCCTGGACGAGATTGAACGCGCCGCCCGCGCCGAGGCCGAAGCCCGGGACCGCGCCGCATGGGATACGGCCCGTGGCAACGATACGGTGCCCGCCTATCGCGGCTACCTGAACGACTTCCCCAATGGCGCGTTTCGGCAGCAAGCCCAGGGGCGGATCAACCAGCTAAGCGGCAACGGTGGCGGCTTCACCCCGCAGCAGATCGCGCAGCTGGAGGCCCGCGAGGCGGCGTTGAACTTGCCGCCTGTCACCCGCTCTCTCATCGAGCAGCGCTTGCAGGTGTTGGGTCTTGAGCCGGGACGTGTGGATGGCCGTTTTGATAACCGCACCCGCCGTGCGATTCGCCGGTACCAGCAAGCGCGGGGGATGGACGTGACCGGCTATCTCGCTCAGAACGTTGTGGTGCGTCTGCTGGCCGAAACCGTGGGCGGTATCTTGCAACTGAACGGAGTCGTTGAGTGAAAGTACCCACTTTGGTGGCCGCAGCGATTGCGGCCACGATCCTCTTGGCGGCCAGCCAGGCGACGGCGCAAGATGCCGCCGAACTGGCCGCCGCCCGAGGCGCGTTGCTGCAACTGCAAGCCCGCAGCTTCGCAGAGAATCGAGAGTATTGCGGCTATATCGGGCGCTTGCCCGGCGGTCAGTTGACCGCAACGGAAGTGACCCGTGGCGACACTTGGGGGTGTCTGAGCCGTGCCGACGAGAGCCGTTTTGTCGAGGTCGTTGCCAGTTTCCACACCCACGCGGGCTTTGACCCTTCCGCCGACAGCGAAGTGCCAAGCACGGACGATATGCGCGGCGACATTGCCGAACAGGTCAACGGCTATATCGCCACCCCCGGCGGGCGGTTGTGGTTCGTGGATTATCGCCGCGCCGTGGCGGTGCAGCTTTGTGGATTGGGGTGTGTGGGGCAGGACCCTCGGTTCATCCCCGGCGATGCGGGGCCCATCGCGCAGAGCTATACCATGCAACAATTGCAGGCCCGCGAGGGGCGATAGGGCTTAGGGGTCGACGTTCACACCCGCCGTGCCGCCCGCAGTGGGGCTGGGGCAGGAGGTGGTGGAAGGATCACAGGTGGGCGTGTTTTGCGCCAAGGCAGCCACGGGTGCCGCGGCCAGAAGGGCAGCAAAGAGAATCGGGCGTAGGGTCATGGCGCGGGCCTTTCGGTGATCGTGTCTTGAGGCTTTTTAGCGAAGCCGGGGCCGCGAGGATATGGCGGAGAACCTGACCCCAAGGTTTTGGCGGTTTGCAGCCGGAGCGGCTTATTGCCGGGCACGTCGCACGGAGTTATCGGCCAAGAAAAAAGCCGCCCGAAAGGGGCGGCTTTTTAAATTCTGGGTCGCTCAAATGACCTTAGCCCTGGCGGGCTTTGAACCGGCGCTGCGTCTTGTTGATGACGTAGACGCGGCCCTTACGGCGCACAACGCGGCAGTCGCGGTGGCGGTTCTTGAGCGAGCGGAGTGAGTTCTTGACCTTCATGGGTCTCTCCTTCGTCGCGGCGCGTCAGCTGCGCCTGGTTTCGGTCTGAACGCACGAGGCGTTCGGTGAATTCTTGGCGGACCGTGATGGCCCTTGTCGTCTTTCCGATTTCAGACTTTCTTGCGGAAAGTCGAAATTCGGCTGCACAGATTTTTCGAAGAAAAATCGTGCTTGGTAAGCTGACATTTTTCAAAGAAAAATGCAGCCGCCGCAGACTTTTCAAAAGAAAAGTCGCGGTTGGTGGGCGATACTGGGATCGAACCAGTGACCCCTTCGATGTCAACGAAGTGCTCTACCGCTGAGCTAATCGCCCTTACCCCTTTGGATCGCGCCATTTGGGCTAGTCTGACGACATAGACCGGGCGCGGGGACCGCGTGGGTGAGTGGGCGTATAAAAGGTTGCCCCCCCACGCGCAAGGGCTTTTGGAGCGGCAAAAACTCAAGCTATACTGAGAGGTGTCTTTTTGTGGCCGGAGCCCCCATGCACCCCGCTTATCGTCTTGAGTTGCCGCGCGAAACAACCAGCGCTGTTGTGGTCGCCTCGCCCCATTCCGGGCGCCACTACGCGCCGGCGTTTTTGGCGGCATCGGTGCTGGATGAGCGGGTGATCCGGTCCTCGGAGGATGCGTTCGTGGACTGTCTGGTGGCCGATGCGCCGTCGTTGGGGGCGCCGTTGCTGGCCGCGGAATGGCCCCGCGCCTACCTTGATTTGAACCGAGACGCCAACGAGTTGGACCCGGCCCTTGTGGAAGGAGTGGCCCGGGGCGCGCAGTCGCCAAGGATCAATTCGGGCTTGGGCGTGGTGCCGCGCGTGGTTGCCAATGGACGCGCGATTTACCGCGGAAAGCTAACAAGGGCTGAGGCTGAGGCGCGGATTTCCCAGATTTGGACGCCCTATCACGCCAAGCTGGACGGGTTGATGGAGGAGGCGAGGGCAGAGTTTGGGCAGGCGGTGTTGCTGGATTTCCACTCCATGCCCCACGAGGCTTTGGACGCCGTGACCCGCCCCGGCATCCCCCGCCCGCAGATCGTTCTGGGCGATCGGTTCGGCGCATCGGCTGATGGTGACGTGGTGGATGTGCTGGAGCAGGGGTTTCTGGACGCCGGGTTGATCGTGAGCCGCAATGCGCCGTTTGCGGGCGCCCACATCACGCAGCGCTATGGGCGACCGTCGAGGGGCCATCACGCGGTACAGGTCGAGATTGATCGGAGCCTCTACATGGAGGAGCGGATGGTGCGGCCCAACGGGAATTTTGACGCGATGAAGCAAACGATGGCGCAGGTTCTGGCGCGGGTGATCGGCGCAATGCCGGGCCGGGTGCCCTTGGCGGCGGAGTGATTCTTCAGAGAATTGCCCGCTGACGCGGATTTCCATTTTCAAGAGGAAGGGGCGCTGCCCCTTGGTGCCCTTTTCGGGGAAAAGAGCACCTACCCCGGAGGTGTATGGCCAAGGTGAAGGGGGGAGGCGGTCTAGCGGAGGGCGCGGCCTTTGAGGATGGCGTCGGCGCCGAAGCGGTTGCGGATGGCATCGGTGGCGCGTTCGGCCTTGAGGCGGGCGGCCTCTTGCGGGTCGAGCAGGTTGCCCTCGCGGTCGGCCAGGTGTTGCGGGGCGAGGTCCGAGACGCCGACGCCCAAGAGGCGGTAGGGCCCCACGCCGGGGTGGCGTAAGTCCATGGAGGGGTGGTCCATATGGTCGAAGAGGGCGCGCGCGGTGGCGTAGATACGGTCAGCAGTTTGGGTCGCATCGGGCAGGGTGGCGCGACGGGTGATCAGTTTGAAATCGGCGCGTTTGAGTTTGAGGGTCACGGTGCGCCCGGCGATTTCCTTGGCTTTGAGGCGGTCGGATACCTTCTCGGCCATGCGCCAGATGTGACCATCGAGCAGGTCAACGTCTGAGATGTCGTCGTTGAAGGTGGTTTCATTCGACACCCCTTTCACCGCGCGGTCGCGTTTGACGGGGCGGTGATCTTCGCCCCGCGCGAGGTGCCAGAGACGTTCGCCCATGGTGCCGAAGCGGTCGTGCAGGGCTTGGCGGTCCCATCGGTGCAGGTCGCTGAAGGTATGGATGCCGGCCTTGTTGAGGGAGGCTTGGCCCACGGCGCCGATACCCCAGATCAGGCGCACGGGTTTGTCGTGCAGGAAGTCTTGGGTCTGGGCCGCGCCGATCACCGAGAAGCCCCGGGGTTTGTCGAGGTCGGAGGCGATCTTGGCGAGAAACTTGTTGTGAGACAGGCCGATGGAGCCGGTGATCCCGATCTCATCGCGCATGCGTTTGACGAGGCGCGCCAGCATCGCGGCGGGGGGCTTGCCGTGGACACGGGCGGTGCCGGTGAGGTCCATGAAGGCCTCATCCAGGGACAGCGGTTCGATGGCGGGGGTGAGTTCTTCCATCAGGGTGCGAATCTGTTTGGAGACTTCCACGTAGGTTTCCATTCGGCCCCGCACCACGACGGCTTCGGGGCAGAGTTTCAGGGCGTGGAACATCGGCATGGCCGAGCGCACGCCCTTGATCCGGGCGATGTAGCAGGCGGTCGAGACCACGCCGCGTTTGCCGCCGCCGATGATGACAGGCTTGTCACGCAATTCCGGGTTATCGCGCTTCTCGACCGAGGCGTAGAACGCATCGCAATCCATATGGGCGATGGACAGGTCGAACAGTTCCGGATGCGTCACCACGCGCGGAGATCGGCACGCCGGGCACCGACGCGTCGGGGGACGCGCCTCATCAAAGGTTTCCAGGCAATCGCGGCAGAGGCTTGGCATGGGGGGATGATACGCCCATTCGGAGCGCGTCGAAAGATGGGGGAGGCGGGCTGCTGCCAAAAACAATAGGGTTCGGGAAGATGGAGGAGACAGCAGATGGCGCAGGAACCAAGGGTCGCTTGCCGAACACCGGCAGAAGGGCGCGACGGGACCACGAATATCCCGGCGTGGAAGTTTGACCTGATGCGCGAGGCGATTTTGAAGGTTGTCGGCGCGGCGGGGCCAGAGGGGATGGCCAACAAGGACCTGCGCGATGCGGTGGGGGCCGAGTTAAGCGGGGATCAGCTGGAGAGCCTTGGGAAACTCGGCTGGCACGTGGTCACGGTGAAGCTGGAGCTGGAAGTGCGCGGAGAGATTGCGCGGATGCCCGGCAAGGGGCCGCTACGTATCCGGCTGGCTTAGGCGTTTTTCCATATAGACGCGGTTCAATCCACGCTCTGTCACGCGGTGCGTAATGGCGTAGCCGTGGCGTTGATAGAGGCGGATATTGGCGGCCATCCCTTCGTGGGTATAAAGCCGGATACGGTCAAACCCTTGGGAAATCGCGGCCTGTGCCGCCACGCCCATCAGATACGTGCCGTGGCCTTTGCCTTGGGCGTCCGGGTGCACGGCCAGGTTGTCGAGCAGCAGGGCGTCGGGTTGAGGGATCAGGACCAGCAACGCCTCGACCCCGCGATCGGCCTCAAACACTTGCACCAAACCCTGTGCGATTGCGTCTGCGTAGTCGTCGTTCAGCGGGCCGGGGGTGGCGTTGATCCGGGCAATCCAAGGGGTGTAGGCCGCGCGAACAAGAGCCTCGACCTGCAAGAGATCATCGGGATTTGCGGCGCGAAGTGCCATGAAGCGCCCCTTTGTCGGCTGAAATGCGGGTTTCCCTTAGGTCGATTTGGGCTGGCTGTAACGCCGCCAATGGCCCATATCGTTATATTATGAAGCCTGAAGATCAAATCAGAGGTATTTTATCCATGCTGGAAGACATTCTAAGCGGGCTTGGTGGTGGCGGCGTGCTGACCATCGCAATCGCCCTATTCATTATTCTATGTATCTATCTGGGCATTCGGATTGTTCCGCAGTCCGAGAAATATGTGGTGGAGCGTTTTGGCCGCCTCAAGTCGGTGCTTGGGCCGGGGATCAACCTGATCGTGCCATTTCTGGACCGGGTCGCCCATAAGGTGTCGGTGTTGGAGCGTCAGTTGCCCAATGCGGAACAAGACGCGATCACCAAGGACAACGTGTTGGTGAAGATCGACACATCTGTTTTCTACCGCATCCTGGAGCCGGAAAAGACAGTCTACCGTATCCGTGATGTGGATGGCGCGATTGCCACAACCGTGGCCGGTATCGTCCGGGCCGAGATGGGCAAGATGGACCTCGACGAGGTGCAATCGAACCGGTCTGCCCTGATCGCCTCGATCAAGGCGCAGGTGGAATCTGCGGTGGACGATTGGGGGATTGAGGTGACGCGCGCCGAGATTCTTGACGTGAACCTGGACCAGGCCACCCGCGACGCGATGCTTCAGCAGTTGAACGCGGAACGCGAACGCCGCGCTGCGGTGACCCGTGCAGAAGGCGAACGCCGTGCGGTGGAGCTGGCCTCGGACGCGGAGTTGTACGCCGCCAAGCAGGAAGCCGAAGCACGCCGGATTACGGCGGATGCGGAAGCCTACGCCACCGGCGTTGTGGCCGAAGCTATCGCCAAGGGCGGCTTGGAAGCGGTGCAATACAACATCGCGTTGGAGCAGGTAAAAGGCATTGCCCAGATGGCATCGGGGGCGGGCAATAGCACGATCGTCGTGCCTGCCGATGCCGCGGATGCCTTCGGCAAGGCGTTCCAGATGCTGAAAGGGCGTGGGTGATGGACCCGCTCTGGTCGCAATGGTGGGTGTGGGGCGTCGCCGCCGTGGCGCTGGCGGTGGGAGAGGTCCTGCTGCCGTCCTACGTGTTGTTGGGTTTCGGCATCGGCGCGGGCGTCGTGGCGGTGCTGTTGTTGGTGGGCGTCCCAATGTCGGTCCCCGCCCTGGCGATCGTCTTCGCGCTTTGCTCGTTGGTGGCCTGGCTGGGGCTGCGCCGCTGGTTGGGCGTGTTCCAGGGGCAGGTGAAAAACTTCGACCACGACATCAATGACTGACTTGAATGACTACGTGTCGCTGTCTGAAAAGGCGGCGGCGCTGACGGCCGATGACGACCTGATCTTCATGGCCGCTGACTTCCCCGACAATCTGGCCGACCACAGTGTCTTTGATGGCTTCGCTGTGGATACCGGCTTCAAGCGGTCCCTTGGGTGGGCGGGCGACGGGGATATGCCCTTCGAGATTGTCGATCAGGCCCCCGGTTTCAACGCTGTCGCCGATCCTGAGGGCTACCGCCGCATCGGGTTGTGGTTGATGCATCTGCTGCTGTCGGACCGCGACTGGGCGGGGCTGACCCTGACTCATCCCGAAAGCCACGTGCAAGTGTTCTACGCCCGCATCGCGCGGCCGATGCCTCGGGATCACAAGCTGAAACAAACCGCGCCGATCACCTTCGCCAGCTATGAATACTGGCCGCAGGAAGTGTGGCGGCATCCCTTTGCCAGCAGCGACATGGCCCCGGTTCACCGGGTAGAGGAGTTGGACCGCCCGTTCTTCGCATTGGGGTGGAGTGACGACGCCGATCGCATGGCGTTTGCCCCGGCCAAAGCGGACCAGTTGATTCTGGAGGCGACGCCCGAAGGCATCGCCGCGATGGCCTGTGTGTTGATGGATATGGCCCATCCCACCTTGGGCCGGGAAGAGATCAACATGGAACCGCCCCGGATCGGCTTCGCCGGAACCCAGCACCGCAGCCTGGAGGCGCGGTTCTGGCTGCCCGACGCGATCTGCTTTGCCGCCGAGAACGTGGCGGCGGTGAAGATCCCGCCGCACGGTTAGGGTCAGGAAAGCTCTGACAGCACCATCTGCGCCGCGGCGCGGGGGTCTTGGTGTTGCCAGATCGGGCGGCCCACAACGATGTGGTCGGCCCCGTCGGCAATCGCCTGGGCAGGTGTCGCGATGCGTTTCTGATCGCCGGACGCGGAGCCTGTGGGGCGCACGCCGGGGGTTACGATCAAGCGGCATTCGGCTTGGGGGAGGGCGCGGATCATGGCGGCCTCTTGCGGCGAAGAGATGACGCCATCGGCCCCGGCCTCCAACGCGCGGCCCGCACGCTCGACCACCAGATCAGGAATGGCGCCGTCGCGGATCAGGCAATCGTCCAGATCGCCTCGGTCCTGAGAGGTCAGGATAGTCACGGCAAGGATCTTGGTGTCGCTGCCGGCAGCACCCTCTTTCGCGGCGCGGACCACATGGGGGTCACCATGGACGGTCAGGAAATCGAGGTTGAACTGCGCCAGCCCGCGTACGGCGGCTTCAATCGTGGCGCTGATGTCGAACAGCTTCATATCAAGGAAAATGCGTTTGCCGTGTTCTTGCTTCAGCTCGTTCGCCAAAGCCAAGCCGCCGCCGGTCAACATACCAAGACCGATTTTATAGAACGACACGGTGTCGCCCAGTTTCTCGGCCAGCGCGAGGCCTTGCACTACGTTGGGCACGTCTAGTGCCACAATTAAACGATCGTCCGACATTCTGCATCTCCCCCTGATTAGGCGCTGATTAAACGCGCCTTGGGGGGAAGTCCACTTAGGCCGGTTTCTTCGTGCTCATGGCAGCGTCGCGCAAACCACCGGTGATGCGCTTGAACTCGGCAGTGAGGGGACCGTGCCAAACGACGCCCCGGCGCTTGATGCCGGTGGCATCGACGTATTGTGCTTCGGCGTGAAAGGCGCGGGTGGCAGCGTCGTAGGCGACGCGGTGGAGGCTAAGGCAATTGATCGTCATGAGCATCACTCCAGCTAGGCGGGTCACAAAGGCACCGACTGTGGGCACTATGTAAGGACGAAACGCTTTATGTCGAGATATGGTTCCCCTTACCCTTTACCAAAGGTAAATGATCCGGGCCGCCGAACACCAAGACAGCGACCCGGATCGACGCGCGCGGAAAATGCCACGGCGTATAGAGTCGGCTGCGCCGGTGTGGGGAGGGCAGCGCAGCCCGAGACGGAAAAGGGAAATAACGTCTCTTGCCCTCGATATGGGGCCGCGCGGGGGTGTTATCGCGGGGAAAAGGATAGCCGCTGTTCCCCTGTTGCGAACCAGCCATCCGGTTCCCATATGATTGAGCGAGGCCCACAGTCGGTATGCCGCTTAAGCGGGTGCTGCGATCCGGGCGCTTAACGTAAGGAGAAACACCATGAACTTAGAAAAGTTCACTGATCGCGCACGCGGCTTTCTTCAGGCCGCCCAAACCATTGCGCAACGCGAAGACCACCAGAAACTGATGCCCGAACATCTTCTGAAGGCTCTGCTGGATGATGACCAAGGCTTGGCGACCAATTTGATTGGCCGCTCGGGCGGCAACCCGGAACGGGTGCGCGAAAGCCTTGATGCGAAGTTGGCGAAACTGCCTGTCGTCACCGGCGACGGGGCGCAGGTCTATATGGACAAGCAGCTTGGCAAAGTCTTGGACGAGGCCGAGAAGGTCGCCACCAAAGCAGGCGATAGCTTTGTGCCGGTTGAACGTGTGCTGACGGCTTTGGCGATGGTCAAATCCGGCGCGAAAGAGGCGTTGGATGAGGGCAACGTGAACGCGCAATCCCTGAATGCGGCGATCAATGATCTGCGCAAGGGACGCTCGGCTGACAGCGCATCGGCGGAAGACAACTATGACGCTCTCAACAAATACGCCCGCGACCTGACCGAGGCCGCGCGTGAAGGCAAGATTGACCCCATTATTGGCCGTGACGAGGAAATCCGCCGCGCCATGCAGGTTCTGTCGCGCCGCACCAAGAACAACCCGGTTCTGATTGGTGAGCCGGGCGTGGGTAAAACCGCGATTGCCGAGGGTCTGGCCCTGCGCATCGTCAACGGCGACGTGCCGGAAAGCCTGCGCAACAAGACGCTGATGTCGCTGGACATGGGCGCATTGATTGCGGGCGCGAAGTACCGTGGCGAGTTTGAGGAGCGGCTGAAGGCCGTCCTGACGGAAATCGCCGATGCCGCCGGAGAGATCATTCTGTTCATCGACGAAATGCACACACTTGTCGGTGCCGGTAAATCCGACGGTGCTATGGATGCTGCCAACCTGATCAAGCCTGCGCTTGCGCGGGGTGAGTTGCATTGCGTGGGTGCCACGACGCTGGATGAATATCGCAAATACGTGGAGAAGGACGCGGCCCTTGCCCGGCGGTTCCAACCGCTTGTGGTGGAAGAGCCGACGGTGGAAGACACCGTTTCGATCCTGCGCGGTATCAAAGAGAAGTATGAACTGCACCACGGTGTGCGGATCAGCGACTCTGCGCTGGTGGCGGCCTCGACCCTGTCGCATCGCTACATCACGGACCGGTTTCTGCCCGACAAGGCCATCGACCTGATGGACGAGGCGGCCAGCCGTCTGCGGATGGAAGTGGACAGCAAGCCCGAGGAGCTCGACGCGCTGGACCGCCAGATCCTGCAAATGCAGATCGAGGCGGAAGCCCTGAAGCAGGAAAGCGATGCGGCGTCCAAGGATCGGCTTGAGACCCTGGAAAAGGCGCTTGGCGACTTGCAGGAACAGTCCGCAGAGATGACCGCGCAATGGCAGGCCGAGCGGGACAAACTGGAATCTGCGCGTTCTATCAAGGAGCGTTTGGATCACGCGCGCGCTGAACTGGATCAGGCCAAGCGGAATGGTGACCTCGCGAAGGCGGGTGAACTTTCCTACGGCGTCATTCCGCAGCTGGAAAAGGAGCTGGAGGCCGCAGAAGCGCAGCCAGAGGATGTGCTGGTCGAGGAAGCCGTGTTGCCTGAGCAGATCGCAGAGGTTGTCGCACGGTGGACGGGTATTCCCGTGGCCAAGATGCTGGAAGGCGAGCGTGAAAAGCTGCTGCGCATGGAAGACGAGCTTGGCAAGCGGGTGATCGGCCAGACGCAAGCGGTAAGCGCGGTCTCTCGGGCGGTGCGCCGGGCGCGTGCAGGCTTGCAGGACGAGGGGCGGCCTTTGGGCAGCTTCCTGTTCCTGGGGCCGACGGGCGTGGGTAAGACCGAGCTGACCAAGGCGCTGGCCGAGTACCTGTTCGACGACGATCAGGCGATGGTCCGCATCGACATGTCGGAGTTCATGGAGAAGCACTCTGTGGCCCGTCTGATCGGCGCCCCTCCGGGGTATGTGGGCTATGATGAGGGCGGCGTGCTGACCGAAGCGGTCCGGCGCCGGCCTTATCAGGTGATCTTGTTCGACGAGGTCGAGAAGGCCCATCCAGAGGTGTTTAACGTGCTTCTTCAGGTGCTTGACGATGGTATCCTGACCGACGGTCAGGGGCGTCAGGTGGACTTCAAGCAGACGTTGATCGTGCTGACCTCGAACCTTGGCAGCCAAGCGTTGAGCCATCTGCCCGAAGGGGCCGACGCGGCGCAGGCGCAAAGCGACGTGATGGAAGCGGTACGGGCGCATTTCCGGCCCGAGTTCCTGAACCGTCTGGATGACATGATCGTCTTTGACCGCCTCAGCCGCGAGGACATGGACGGGATCGTCAAAATCCAGTTGGGCCGTCTTGAGCGCCGTCTGGCCGAGCGTAAGATCCAGCTTTCGTTGGATGAGAGCGCGCAAACATGGCTGGCCGATGAGGGCTATGATCCTGTCTTCGGTGCGCGGCCGTTGAAGCGGGTGATCCAGCGGGCGTTGCAGGACCAATTGGCCGAGATGATCTTGGCCGGGGATGTCCACGACGGATCGGACATCTCGGTCACTGCCGGGGTCGATGGGTTGATCGTGGGCGACCGCGTGGCCCCATCGAACCGGCCCAAGCCAGACGAAGCTGTGGTGCATTAACCCACGCTTCACCAAGATCCGCCCCGGATAGATCCGGAGAAGGTAGATCAATGGTATATCAATCGCCGCCCCACGCCTCTCTGCGTGGGGCGGCTTTTTTGTGGTCAAGCGTTCCGCCGGGCCTAGGTCATGGGCACATCAAGATCACACCACGCCGCGTTCTGGCGCTTGCGAAGGGCCGAACAGTTTGGCCATGGTGCATGGCAGACACTTTGGAGGATACGACATGGACCTACCAACGATGGAGAGCGTTTCGGTCTTCCTTGAAGCCATGGCGATCGCCTTCTGGCTGGCGATTGGCATCGCGGCAGCGGTGGTGGTGGTGCTGTTCATCATCGACCGCACCCAACGCAGCGATGCGATCCGGCGCAACTATCCGGTGTTGGGCCGCTTTCGCAGCCTGTTCAGCACCCTGGGGGAATTCTTTCGGCAATACTTCTTTGCAATGGACCGCGAAGAACTGCCGTTTAACCGGGCGCAAAGGGAATGGGTGAAACACGCGGGGAAGGGGAAGTCATCAACGATGCCGTTCGGCTCTACCCGGAACATCGCGGTGGTGGGCACGCCGCTGTTCGTGCCTTCGGCGTTTCCGCCCCTTGATGACCAGTTTTCCAGTTCGGAACCGCTGATGATCGGGCCCCATTGTGACACTCCTTATATGGCGAGAAGTTTTTTCAATCTGTCGGGCATGTCTTACGGGGCCATTTCCAAGCCCGCCGTCACCGCGCTGTCGCACGGATGCAAGGCGGCGGGATGCTGGATGAACACCGGGGAAGGCGGCCTGTCACCCTACCATCTGGAGGGCGGCTGCGATGTCGTGTTCCAGATTGGCACCGCCAAATACGGGGTGCGTGATTCCGAGGGCGCGTTGGATGACGGGTTGCTGGCCGAGATGGCGGCGAAACCTCAGGTAAAGATGTTCGAGTTGAAGCTGGCCCAAGGCGCGAAGCCCGGGAAGGGCGGCATCCTGCCCGCCGCCAAGATCACCGATGAAATCGCAAGTATTCGCGGGTTGCCAAAAGGCGTCGACGGGATCAGCCCGAACCGGCACCGGGAAGCGTCGAACGTGGAGGAGTTGTTGGATCTGCTTGCCCATATCCGGCAGGTCACGGGCAAGCCTGTGGGGATCAAGACGGTGATGGGCGATCCGCAGGTCTTTGCGGACCTCTTTGCCGTCATCAAGGAGCGCGGGGTCGAAAGCGCGCCAGACTTCATCACGCTCGACGGCGGAGAGGGCGGCACGGGGGCGGCGCCGATGCCGCTGATGGACCTTGTGGGCATGTCGATCCGAGAGGCCTTGCCGATCCTGGCCGATATCCGTGCCAAGGCCGGTCTCAAGGACCGCATCCGCATCGTGGCCAGCGGCAAGTTGGTGACCCCCGGCGATGTGGCATGGGCGTTGGCCGCCGGTGCGGATTTCGTGACCTCGGCCCGCGGGTTCATGTTCGCGCTGGGCTGTATTCAGGCGCTCAAGTGCCACAAGAATACCTGCCCCACGGGAATCACGACCAACAACCCCAGGTTCCAGGAGGGATTGAATGTCGCCGACAAGAAAGTGCGTGTGGCCAATTACGCCAGGAACATGGTGAAAGAAGTAGAGGTGATCGCCCATTCCGTCGGTGTCAGCGAGCCGCGCCGGATGCGCCGACAACACGTGCGGCTGGTGCAACCCGATGGCAGCAGCCTGCCGATGGACCGTTTGTTTCCGGCGGAATGAGTTTCGGCAGACTGCTCCTCAGGCTGCGCCGCGCCATGCGCGCCGGTCCTTCCTCGCCGCGCGAAGGGATCACGCCCGTCTAACCCTTCCGTGATAATCCATGTCACCTATTGGGCGGAGCGCTACTTATGAGGCATCAATACCTGAATGCAGGATAAGGAGACCTTCCATCATGGCGCGCCGCTACACCTCGAAACTGACCTATGACGATGTCACCCCGGAACATCAGTTCCTGAACCGCCGCCAGATCATGGCAGGCGCGGGGGGCTTGTTGGGGGCGGGTCTGATCGGCGGCGCAGCGCAGGCCCAAGACGCGCTGGAGCCCAATAGCTGGGAAGAGATCACCACCTACAATAACTACTATGAGTTCGGGACCGGGAAATCGGACCCCTCAGAGAACGCCCACACCCTGACGACCTCGCCCTGGGCCGTCGAGATTGACGGTCTGGTCGACAACCCCGGCACCTATTCAATGGAGGACATCCTGTCCGAAGTTGAGATCGAAGAACGCATCTACCGGTTCCGCTGCGTAGAGGCGTGGTCAATGGTCGTGCCGTGGAACGGGTTTGAGCTGGCCGATCTGTTGAACCGTGTTGGCGTCCAGTCCGGCGCGACCCATGTGGCGTTTGAAACCGCCAACCGCCCCGAGGAGATGCCGGGCGTCCGGGTGCCGGTTCTGGCATGGCCCTACCGCGAAGGGTTGCGCCTGGATGAGGCGATG